>JBDRRP010000093.1:0-184826 GCA_043825735.1 Pseudomonadota bacterium
GGTTTACGAGATCGAGCCCGGCAAATACGGCGTATACGACGGGGTACGCAGACTGAAATCTTTTCAGGAATTCGGCTGGAAGCGAATCCCTTGCCTGATCAAAAAAGGAATCAGCGAGGCCGAGGCCGCCCATCTCTCCTATGTGAAAAATGTCGAGCGAAAGACTCTTAGTGCGATTGAAATCGCCCGGCACATCCTATCGATGCGGGACACCTTCGGTTACACCCTCGAAGAGCTTGAGTTGAAAGGCTATGGGTCGCCAGCGTCCATTTCCAACAAGCTCAAACTTCTTGATCTTCCCGAAAAGGTTCAGGGGCTGATTCAAGAGAGTAAGCTTTCCGCCGCTCACGGTCGCGAGTTGGTCAAACTCCCCACCAAAGAAGAACAACAACGGATGGCCATCAAGATCGTTGATCACGATCTGAACGTCCGGGTGTCTGGTGCCCGGATCGACCGCTATCTCTCGAAGAAGCGGAAAGAAAAAAAGGATCGTCCCAAGGAGATTATCCCTGTAGGCGACATCCCGGGCGTTTACATGAAGGATGCTCGCGACATGGCTGAACTCCCTGACAAGTGCGTTCACCTCATCGTCACCAGCCCGCCGTATCATGTCGGGATGGAATTTGAGGTTGGCGAGACATTCAAGGAGCATCTGGCCAATGTCGGCGCCGTGATGAACGAATGTGGTAGAGTGCTGGTCCCCGGCGGCATCATGGCCATCAATGTCGGCGACATCACCAACTTCAAAGGAGCGAAGGGTCAAAGCGAACGGTCACAAACCGAACTAATGGCCCATCGGTATCAGAGCTTTCTCCGCAAGCACAGCATCCTGCTCACTGATACCATCATCTGGACCAAGCAGCCTGCATGGTCGACAAAGCACAACTATCTGCGGGATGAGACACCCCATTGCTCTTACAAAATCCTGAGCAACTGGGAGCCGATTTACATTTTCCGCAAAAAAGGTGAAAGGCAGGTCCCACCCGACGACATCGTTCTGCAGTCCAAGCTCACACGCGAGCAGTGGATGACCTACGTCAACGCCATCTGGGACATCAAGCCCGATCACAACATTCACCAAGACCACCCCTGTCCATACCCGGAAGAACTGGTCAGGCGTCTTGTCCAGATGTTCTCCTACGTTGGCGATACAGTTCTTGACCCGATGTGCGGAAGTGGAACGACGGTCTATGCGGCTCGAGAAATGGGCCGAGAGGCAATCGGATACGAACGGGAACTCCAGTACAAGGCCGCCATCATGCGAAAGCTGGGTTTGCCCATCGTGGACACGCTCGAAAACGTCCAGCAGACCTTGAGCGCCGGCAGTTGGGCTCCGGATCTGTCCGGCGAGGACAGCTCTACGGAAGTGGCTGAGGATCAGGAGACCGAGGAGGCCTTGCCTTTGGCCGCCGAAGTCGGGGCTGAAGCCTAAACCATTAACCAGAACCGGGGCGGGGGCATTCACCTCCGCCCCGGCCTGAAAGGAGATCGAAAATGAATCCAATCACCACAAGGCTTGCAGGTGTCACACACGGCGATGCCCAGGCCAATATTAAAAAATACGGCGGGCCCGGCATCGGCCATTACGACCTGGTTCGTGAGCCGGACAACCCACACGATCCCAATGCCATCCGCGTCGCCTTCCTGGGCGAGATTTTCATGGGATACATCTCCGCACCAATCGCCGCCACGTTGGCACCACTTATGGACCAGGGGCGCGAATTCGTCGCTGAATTCGTCCAGATCAATCGAGCGCCCGGCCAGAGCACCATTGGCATGACCGTGCGGATTGAAGAGTTCAAACCGCAGAATGCCCTGCAGGCGGGCTAAGGGAGCATTGGATATGACATCCAATGAGCCGGAATATTAGGAGGAAAATAAAATGGTTAGCAGCGGCTGTGCCCAGAATGTGCCCACAAAGCGGCTCTACACAATCAAGGAACTGGTCGCCGAAATCGGTGCTACCGAGTGGTACTGGCGGACGCAGATTTGGGACGGCCAGCTCCCTTTCGTCCAGGTCGGCCGGAAAATGTTTGTCGACCGGGAGGACGTCGAACGATTCATCTCCAAAAACAAGCACTCAAATTAAAGGGAAAATACCATGTCCACGCTCAGCATCGAAGGAAAAACCACCGCAATCAACGATCTGGTCTTGAGGCTGAACCTTGGGAGCATAGAAAGCGCCACACGTCGCCCAGACGGTGTTGGTGTCCTAAAGGCACGCGAGGAATTGATTGGGTTCCTTATTTTCCGGGGGAATTGGATAAGTGATGGCTGAAGCAAAACAGTATGACCCGAACTCGATGCCCCCGGATATCCTCCGGGGGCATTTTTATTACCGGACTCTGGTCGAAGCTGGATTCGACCTTGAAGCATTACAACCGGCATGAGATAAGTGGTAAGGCGGGTGGCTGCATCCCACCACTCCGCCCCACCCATCTGGTGCCCGTCAAGGCTGGATGGAGGTGTATCATGGGAAGTATTTACAAACGTGGAGAAGTTTACTGGATCAAGTATTACCGCAACGGCAAGTCCTACCGAGAGAGCTCAGGCAGCACCAAGAAAATGGTGGCCAAGAAGCTGCTGGACAGAAAGGAAGGTGAAATCGCACAGGGCAAGGTGCCGAGCATCGTGTTCGATAAGGTGATTTTTGATGATTTGGCCGAGGACTTCCTGCGGGATTACCGGATCAACCAGAAAAAATCACTCGAAAGGGCGGAAAGAAGCGTTACGCTGCTTAAAGGAGAATTTGAGGGGGTCAAGGTGCCAGCGATCACAACACCAAGAATTCAGCAATACATTGAGGACCGGCTTGCGGAAAAGGCTGCCAAGGCATCCATCAATCGCGAGCTGTCAGCCCTGAAGCGTATTTTGAACCTCGGAGCAAGACAGACGCCGCCCCGCGTCGACCGGGTGCCCTACATCCCCATGCTGAAGGAAAACAACGTCCGGACCGGGTTCTTTGAGCATCAGGAGTTTCTGAAGTTCCGAAAAGAATTGCCGGCATATCTGGAAGGGTTCGTTACCTTCGCCTACAAATTCGGCTGGCGGTTCGAGGAAATCGCATCACTGACCTGGGCGCAAATCGACAGAGAGCGGTGGACTGTCCGGTTAGAAGTCGGAACCACGAAAAACGATGCCGGCCGAGAGGTGCCTCTCGATGAAGAGCTGAAGGCGGTTTTTCAGCGTCAGTGGGAACAGCGAAAGCTCCTGAAAAAGCTTGTGCCTTTCGTCTTTCCGAACCGCTGGGGTAATGGAAAGATTCGGGACATCAGGGGCGCCTGGAAAAAGGCATTCACTGAAAGCGAAATCTCCTTCCGCCTGTTTCATGACCTGCGGCGTACCGCAATCCGAAATATGGTCCGTTCCGGGATTCCTGAGAAAGTGGCCATGCGGATTTCCGGTCACAAGACCCGGTCGGTCTTCGAACGCTACAACATCGTCGACGACAAGGATCTGGAAATCGCGGCCAAACGGCAGGAAAAATACCTGAATTCGCTCACGGGCACAATTTCGGGCACAGTGCACCCATTTGACCAAAAAAGAAGGGGCCGCCAAAGTGGCTAACCCCTTGATTTCATTTGGTGCCGGGGGCGGGAATCGAACCCGCATGATCATAAGATCGCTGGATTTTGAGTCCAGTGCGTCTACCTATTTCACCACCCCGGCAATGAGGGCTTCTTATAGGAAGGTTGGCGGCAATTGTCAATAAATGAAAACAACTACATAAATTCAAAGACTTCTGGATACCGGCCGTCCGCCGTCGCTGTGCTTCCGCCGCCGCTGCGCTATGGCGGATAAAATGGCGGACAGGTCGCCGGCATGACGGCGATGGGCTATGCCAATCCGCCAGGGCCCAGAATGCGCGAGAGTTCCGCCCGGCTGACGGCCCCCTCCCGCAGGATCCGGTAAGGGGTAACGGTGAGATCGAGAACGGTGGACCCCACGCCGCCTTCCAACGGTCCGGCATCGAGCACCATGTCGACTCCGGAATAGAGCACTGGGTTGAGCTGCCGCAGATCATTGCAGCCCGCCTGGTCGGAGATGTTGGCACTGGTGGCGGTGATGGGGCGCCCGAACCGCTGAACCAGTGCACGCGCCACCGGATGTCCCGGCATCCGGACGCCGATGTTGCCGGTGCCGGCGGTGAGGATATCGGGCACCCGTGGGTGGGCCCACAAAACAACGGTCAGCCGTCCCGGCCAGACGGTTTTCAGCAATTGACGGGTGTGCGGCGGGACGTCCTGAGCCACCCGTGAGAGCATGCCGTAGCCGTCCACAAGTATGGGGATCGGTTTGTCGGCGAGCCTGTGTTTTACCCGGTAGAGGTGCTCGACCGCACGGATATTGGCGGCATCCGCGGCGATGCCGTAAAGGCAGCGTGTTGGAAACACCACCATTCCGCCGCCTTTGAGCACCCGGAGTGCTTCATTGATGATGCCACTGTCCGGGGCTGCGGCATCCACCACCCGCGTCTTAGAACTTCGCTTTGAGCTTTGCGGCTTTTTCATCGACTTGCTCGGCCATTTCTTTTTTATAGGTTGCCAATCGCCCGGCCAGAGTCGGATCGGCCAGGGCCAGCATCTGGGCGGCAAGGATGGCGGCATTCTTGGCGCCGGATTTGCCGATGGACACGGTTGCCACGGGAATGCCGGGCGGCATCTGGACCGTGGACAGCAGCGCGTCCATCCCCTGAAGGCAGGAGCTGTCGATGGGCACGCCGATAACCGGCAGGATCGTGTGGGCCGCCAGCACGCCGGCCAGATGTGCCGCGTGACCGGCGCCGGCAATGATGACCTTCATGCCGCGGGCGGCAGCACCCGAGGCGTAGTCCACGGCGCGCGCCGGGCTCCGATGGGCCGATGCCACAGTGATATCAAAAGGGATGTCAAAATGTTTGAGCATGGCCACGGCAGCTTCCATGACCCCGAGATCGGAGTCGCTGCCCATGACGATGCCGACAAGTGCGGGGCGGGTGGTATCGGTCATTAGATTCTCCACATTCAAGATACAGGATTCAACAAAAGCATAACGTGTGTTCGGCAGCCCATCTCATGTCCGTGCCCGTCCGTGCCCGTCCGTGTCAGTCCGTGTCCGTCCGTGCCCGTCCGTGTCAGTCCGTGCAAGTCCGTGTCTCTCCCCCATCACCTCGGCTGCCGGTGCGCGCTGCGCTCATCCTCGAGCCCCAGATCGATCAACCGGTCCAGCATCTGACTGAAAGACAGGCCGGCCTTTGCAGCGGCCTGGGGAAAGAGGCTGGTCCGGGTCATTCCGGGGATGGTGTTGGTTTCCAGGACAAACAAGTCTTCTCCCCGAAGGATCATGTCGGTGCGGCTGTAGCCCCTCAGAAAAAGCGCCTCGTGGGCCTTGATGGCCAGCGCCTGGGCCCGAACGGTCACTTCTTCTGACACCCGTGCCGGGCAGATCTCGGTGGTGGCCCCGGGCAGATACTTGGCATTGTAATCAAAAAATGCGTAGCCCTCACCCGGAACGATTTCAATGAGCGGCAAGGCCTCCAGGCCGGTGTTGCCGATGACGCCGGCGGTCAGTTCGGTCCCATCGATGCAGACCTCCACAAGCAGGGTGTTGTCATGGCGAAAGCCGGCTTTCAAAGCCTCGGCCAGCGCGCCGGCATCGCGAACAATGGACAGACCGATGCTGGAGCCGCATTGCGCCGGTTTGACCACAACGGGAAAGCCGATGGTTTCGGCGACCATGCCGGCGGTCACCGGCCGGCGGGCATCGGTGACGATATACGCGGGTGTCGGAATACCGGCCTTCTCGTAAAGCCTTTTGGAAGTGAGCTTGTTCATGGCCACCGCACTGCCCAGCACCCCGGCCCCCTGGTAGGGGATCCCCAAGAGATCCAGCATCCCCTGCACCGTCCCGTCTTCTCCGAAGGGGCCGTGTAAAATGATCAGGGCAAAATCGATGTCACCGGCCTCGGCCACCAGGCGGGACAGATCGGTTTTGGGGTCATAGCGCCGGATGGTGTATTTTTCCTTGTCGAGCGTCTCATACACCTGGTTTCCGCTGTTTATGGAAACCTCGCGCTCCGAGGATATGCCTCCTGAAAGCAATGCGATGACACGCTTTTTCATGGCGACCGCCTTTGGTTATGGATAATGGGCATCCTGCTATGGCCGCAAGAGCTGCTGCTTTGCCGACTCGAATTCTTCGGGGGTGATGAGTTCTTTTTCAAAGAGCCGTGCCAGTTCCGTCAATTCCCTGATCCGCTGGGTGGTGCCGTCCTCGAGTTGATAGGTCGGCCTCACCGTCCGTGTGTCCAGCAGTGGCGGCGCCCCGGTGTCTCCGATTTTCATGGATGCGAAACCGCCCAGAAGGCTGATCTCCACCGAGCGCCCCCTGAAATCGGAACTACTCAACATCTCCCCCAGGGATTTGCCTTCGCGTTTCATGCGCCGGTAAAACAGCCAGGCCGCGATGACAATCACGGCGGAACCGCCGATGAATATCCATAGCATGTAATTGACGACGCCCCGGAAAAACAGCACCAGGATGCCCAGCAGGGCGATAAACACCAGATGCAGAACCAGCACCAGATAGGCCAGAAGCACGCCGCGGACGGTGCCGTCGTCAGTTTTGTCTTTTTTATCGATCATGGATGTTGCCAGGGACGCCGGTCACCGGCGCCGGGCGTCGGGTGTTGTCGGGGCCCCGCTTTTGTCCAGACGGTCAATGATTTTGTCGGTATAGACCTGGGGTGTTTCCAGATCGATGGGCACTTGGCGCATAGCATTCAATTTGAGAACCAGGTAGTTGAGCTTTCGCATGGCGCGGTATTTTTCTCCAGAGTCCGGCATGCCCGCCACCAGTTCCTGGGCCGACTGAATCTGCTTTTTCAAGGCGATTTCCTCGGGGATGAAATCGGCGTTTTTCATCACCTTATAGGCCATTCGCAGGTCCTCGGGAATGTGGCTGTCGTCGTCGAAGTGGATGGGCTTGCCGGTCCCCGGCAAGTCCTCGAAATCCCCCCGCTCCTGGGCCATCCGGATGCGTTCTTCGATAATTTTATTGAATCCCGGAATCATGGGCCAAAATATCCATCACCTGCACGAGATCAATGATATGTGCTTACACTTATAGGAAATATTGGATGCGCTGTCAAAGTCAAACCAATTGACCCGGGTGGGATGTCTTTGATAGGGTCGGCCCGACTTGGGTATGAATTCGATGATCGACAATACCCGCGTCGCGTCACAACCGCGATCCAACGCCATGACGGTGTTGTCTACCGCTAAGTTCACGAAGCACACAAGGTGTTAATTTCAAGGCCCTTTTTGTTTTCGCCGTGGCCTTCGTGCGCTTCGTGGTTTCCCTTGCAATGGTATGGGTATGCACAGCGCGTCGGTGCATCCTGCTACGGAAAGGATACTTCCCCATGAAAACCATCGCCTTTGCCGGTACCGACGGCAGGACCCTGCTCTCGGCCTATATCATCTCCACCGCCACCAGTGAAACCGATGCCGACGCCTACCGGGGGGCTGTGGTCCGCGGCACACCGGCCATGCCCGAATTCTGCCGGCAGCTCGACTGGCCCGTCACGTTTATCCCGACTGCGAGCAATGCCGTGGCCGACTACGCCGCGGCCATTATAGACGCCATGGCCAGCGGCGCCATCGACTACTTGGTACCCATGCCAGAGGCCCTTCTCTTTGAAGGGATCGTGAACACCGTTGCCGAAGCCGGGTACGGGGAGCGCATCCTTGGCCTTGACCGGGCAGGGGCCTTCATCGAAGGCGACAAGGTGCGCTGCAAGGCGCTTTGCCGTGATGCGGGCATCCCCATGGCCGATGCATGGATCTCCGTAGACGCCCGTGACTACACGGCCATCCTCGGCACCTGCCTCGAATACATCGACCGTTTCGGCGGCGCCGTGCTGAAATACCCTTACAGCGCCGGCGGCAAGGGCGCGCGCATCATCCGCAGCACCTGGGACATCCGTGAAGTTTACGAGACCCTGCTCGCGGATTACAAGGACAGCTACCGAAAGATGTTCGGCAAAAAGGGGCCATGGCCCCTGCTGATCGAATCGCTCATGAGCGGCGTGGAGATCAGTTTCACCATCCTGGTGGATGCAAATGGCAACACCCGGATCCTGCCCACAGCCATGGACTACCCGGAGCGTTTTGAAGGGCCTGCCGGAAAGGGCAATCCCATCACCGGAGGGGTCGGCGCCATATCGCCGCACCCCATGGAGACCGAAGCGCTGATGGCCATGGCCAGAGCCACCATCGCCGAACCCCTGGTACGGATCATGGCCGCGCGGGGCCTCCTGCGGCCGTGCATCCTCTACCCCGGGTGCTTTGTCTCCTTCGACGGCAACCACGCCCCCACCCGCATCCGGGTTTCGGAAATCAATATCCGGCCCGGAGAGCCCGAAGCCCAGCCGGTCGCCCGGCGTGTGCGCAATCTGGGAGCGCTCATCGTGGCCACCCTGGAAGGCCGGCTGGACACGGTCGCACCCGAAGTGCGCGACGAGCAGATCGCTGCCTGCCTGGCCCTGGTGACCGGCCCCGGCGGCCCCGACGGCCAGAAGGGATACCCCTGGTCGTGCACCAAAGGCGAGCCTCTGGATATCGACATCAAGTACATGAAGCGAAAAGGGATCCAGGTCATTCCATCCGCCATGGACTGGGACCCGGCCGCCGGCGTGTTCAAATCGGACGGCACGCGCGTGGCTTTTCTCAACGCCAACATGACCGTCAAAGACGGTGAGCGCCGCGGCGAGATTGCGGAAAAGCTCAGAAACCGCATCTACGCGGCCTTCAACAACGGCAAGATCCGGGTCATCCCCAGAGAGAACGCCGAGGGCAACCGTCTGGACGCCCGCCCGGACATCGCCGCCCAGTACAAGACGGTGGAAGATCTCTTTGGCCGGTGATGGCCCGGATCGCGCCAGCCTGGTTATGCGCAATGATCAGGTTGGCTGTCCCCCCAGCGCTGAATGAGCGCCACGAAGAACACGAAGGCAGAACCCTGCATCGCGCAAAGACGCAGAGGCGCAGAGGCGCAGAGAAAAACAAAACCAGGATTTCGTCGCACTATCGTGCGAAAAACCGGTTCAAGCTTACAGCGACAAGAAGCTTTGGGTCATGTCCGACGAAGACGGAAAAATTCATGGTTTTCTCTGCGCCTCTGCGTCTCTGCGCGAGATGTGTTTTTGTGGCATAGCCAAATATCTCTGACCTGATCCTCAGGACCAGATCGGAATCGAATTCCAGGTGGCCGTAAGCCACGGTTTCTTCTTGGACCCGATCGCCGCTCTCAAACCGGCGACGGAGCATCATGGCCACGCGGCATGGTGCTCGATTTCGATTTCAATTATTTCGAACAACCAGATTGTCCTGTTCACGGTGGCAGGCCATGCGCCCTCGCGGGTACGCAACGCTGACAAGTCGCCCTGTTGACATCTTCATCCGATTCTTCTACACCATTCTCAGTTTGGTGCCGAAAAGGCTTAATAGGGAATCTCGTTAAAATCGAGAGTGGTCCCGCCGCTGTGATCGGTGACGAAATCCGCATAAAGCCACTGCCCTTGCAAGGGGACGGGAAGGCGCGGAAAGTAGGATGATCCGTAAGCCAGAAGACCTGCCAAATGCATCTGCCGAGTTACTGCGGGTTGATCAGTAAGCGGCATCGATAACCAAAAAGGGCCAAGAAAACTGGGTGCAGCCCTTCAGGCATGGAATGCCTGAAGGGCTTTTTTTTGGTCGCTGGCGCGGGCGGGGCCGCTCTCATCATCGGAAGGAGAAATCAATGAAGCGTCTGGGTATCCTTTTTCTGGCTGCCGTTCTTGCAGTCGCCACCGCCGGCTTGGCGCCGGCATCGATGCACACGTCCGCAACGGTCAAAAAAGCAATCGTTCTTGCAGTTTTCGGAACCACAGTCCCCGCGGCACTGAAGTCCATCCTCTCGCTCCAGTCAAAAATGGCGCAGGCCTTTCCGGACATGCCGGTGAGCCTGGCCTTCACCAGTGAAATCGTCCGCGCCAAATGGGCCGGGCGGGCACAGGACGCCGCCTGGCGCCGGCAGCACCCGGAGGTCCCCGACGCCCTCTACACGGTTAAAAACCCGCTGGCGACGATCGCCAATCTTCAGGACCAGGGATACCGGTACATCGCCGTTCAGTCGACGCACATCTTCCCCGGCGAGGAGTACGAAAACCTCAAATCCGAGATCGATGCGCTGGCCGCCATCCGGACCCTGCGCGATCGGGACAGACCCTTCAGGAAAATCGTCCTGGGCCGCCCGGCCCTGGGGGCGCCCGGCGACCGTCACCCCTACAGCGAAGACATCGCCCACGCAGCGTTGGTGCTTGAAGCCGATATCGCCCTGGCACGCAAGAACCGCTCGGCACTGGTGTATATGGGCCACGGCAACGAGGTGTTTTCCACCGGTGTCTATATGGAACTGGAAGCGGCGCTCAGAGACAGTGCACCGGAGGTTCCTGTATTTGTCGGCGTTGTTGAGGGGTTTCCACCGCTCGAACGGGTGATCGACGCCCTCACCCACGCCAAAGTGAAAACCGTCACCCTGTTTCCCCTCATGGTGGTGGCCGGTGACCATGCAGCAAACGACATGGCCGGAGCGGAAGACGATTCGTGGAAGACGCGCATCCAAGCCAAAGGCATCACTGTAACGCCGATGCTGCGGGGACTCGGTGAGGTGGACGCCTGGGCCGATATTTACGTGCAGCACCTCAAGGACGCGATGAAGGACGAGGGCTTTTAACGCGTCAGCGCCACGCCGCCGCGCGCTCCGGCGCTTCGTCGACCGATGCGTACGCCGGATGCACCGACACCGGCCACACCGATGCGGCGGCCACATTGGGCCCCACCACCAGCAGATTGTTGGCGAGCGTTGCCTGAACTTTTTCCAGAAGCGAGCCGAACAACAGACTTTTCACGAGCACCTGGTTCCCGGTGCTGATGATGACAAGGGCATCGTGCGGAATCTCGTAGAGCCCTTCGGCCAGTGATTTCGTCTCCAGCTCGTGGTTGTGCCGAAAGGCCGCAGTAACGGATGCGGCCGGTGCCTCCCAGCCGTCGCCGTTCACCAGCCGGTAGCAATCCAGGGGCAGTCCGCTACGCGCCTTCAGAAACAACGCCGCATCCAGCGCCCGGTCCTGTTGCGCATCGCCGCTGCACAGGACCGCCAAGCTTTGCCACGGTTTGAAGGCAGGGCTGGTGATCAGCACCGGGGACCGGAGATAGGATGCGTCCAGGTCGATCTGCACCACGGCCTGATCAAAGTACATCAGAAAACGGGTCGTCTGGGCGATATACACCCGAAGCGGGATTTTCAGAATCCGATATGGAACCAACGCTCACTATCATCAGCAGTATGGGCCTATTTCGAAAACGTGTCCGCCTCTGGTTGTCGCCACTGAGCGCAGAGGCCGCCATGGATCAAATGATCATATAGCGCCGTGCAGCACAACACATGCGCAGCATCCTGTCGATACGGTTACAATGACCGTATCATACGGATATAAACAACCATGACACCAGACTAGTACCCATGGTGCTTCAGGATATCCATAATGCGGTCCTGGCCTGCTTTTTCGACGATCAACATTTTCTTTTCTTTGGCGCTCTTGATTTTCTCGGCAAGTGATTCCATGTCGGCCGGCTTTTCCACAAAATCCAGCGCGCCGGCTTTGATGGCCGCCACGCCTTTTTCTACGGTGGCGTGACCGGTGAGCAGGATCACCTGAATTTCAGGTCGTTTTTCCTTGATGCGGTTGAGCGCCTCCAATCCGTCCATGCCGGGCATCTTCAAATCCAGAATGACGGCATCGAAGTGCTCTACTTCCAACTGCGCCAGCGCCTCAACGGCAGATGTGCTCGTTGACACCTGCATGCCCCGGTTCGCCAAGCGTTCACGCATCACTTCCAGAAAATCCAACTCATCATCCACGAGCAACACTTTTGTGGTCATGATTTCCTCCTGCGATATGGTTTACATCGGCATGCGTCAATAATGCCATTCGCGATTGCCGGTTGTGCTTATGCCGGTAAGAGAAGGCTTACCGATTGCTGCTCCGCGCGGTGCGTCACCTGGACCTGAAGTTCGGTCGCAAGATCGGAAACGGCTGCTACGGCACCGGTCATGGCAACGACGTCGGCAATGCCGGCGATCTTGATCAAAACCCCTTCCGGCGACGACTCACAAGAAATGGTCACCTGACGCGCGGTGGCGGCCGGCCCCATAGTGGCATCCAACAAAATCCACATCAGGTTCATCAGCCAGAATGTCGATGTATGGGCCATGGCCGGGGTGTCCGGCAGCCGCAATTCAAGGCTGACATTGCGCATATCGGCAGGGCGACGGGAGAGCGCTACAGTGCAGGCAAGCACCAGGCTGATGTCCGTTTCGCCCCTGATCTGGTCCACGCTGTGGGAAAACCGGTTCATGTGTTTGAGCAGGTCATCGGCCAGCCCCACCTGTTTTTTAACGGCACCCGCCAGGCGCTCAAGGCGTTCGGGGGCGATGGGGCCGCTTTTTTCGGACATGTGCACCAGATCGGTGAGCAGTCCGGCCTGCTCGTTGATGATCGCAAAACGGTTCTTGAGTTCATGGGAAATGGATGCCGTCATGGCCCCGAAGAACTTCAGCCCGGTCTGGGTCAACTCGTCTGACATGCTAATTCACCTCTTTAATTTTAGCCTGAATCACGCTGATTTTGGCCAGCAGATCCTCCAGGCGCAGCGGCTTGAGCAAATAGTAATCTGATCCGGCTTCAGCCGCCCCGGTCATGTAAGCATCCTGGGAGCCGTGCCCGGTGAGGAAAATAAATTTCATGGACGGGCAGGTCTGCTGAAGCCGCCGCTTTAACTCAATACCGCCGATACGCGGCATCTTCACATCGAGCACGGCCAGATCGTAGCACCCTTCCGTGGCCTTGGTGACCGCATCTTCAGGCGCACTGACCCAATCGGCGTCAATGCCCCTGAACGAGAGCCGTTCGGCCAGTGTGCTGACGAATTCCACTTCATCGTCGACCAGGAGAACTTTCATTTTGTTTCCTCTGTAATGTCGCAAGCCACGGGGGGTGCTGCCACCCCTTTCGGCCGGGAAACCAGCGGCAATGTAATGGTAAAGGTGGTTCCCTTGCCCACCTCACTGGTCACGCGAATATTCCCGCCCAGTTCCTGAACCAGCCCGTAGGTGATAGACAACCCCAGACCGGTACCCCCGGAACCGATTTTGGTGGAAAAAAAGGGCTCAAACACGCGATCGACATCCTCCGCCCGGATCCCGTGGCCGGTATCGGTAAACGAAATGACCACATGCTGCGCGTCTCTCATAGCTGCTGTGATCGTGAGGTAGCCGTTGTCGGGCAGTGCCGCAAAGGCGTTTGTGATCAAATTGAGAAAGATTTCCTGCAGCCGGCCCGGGTCACTTTCCAGCATCGGAATTTCGTCGTCGACAGAGACCGACACCGTGATACACCGGTATTCGGCCTCTTTGCCTAAAAATCCGAGCACCTCATACAGGGTATCGCGCAGGTTGATCGTTTTCATTGCCATGTCCGAATGCCGGGCAAAGTTGAGCAGGCGCCGGGTGATCCCCGCACACCGATCCACCGAACTGATGACGGCATCGATCAAGGACATAAGCTTCTGGTCCTTAGCGTATTCTTGTTTGAACTGGAAGAGATCTTTGATCAGCCCGGCCTTTTCGTTAATGATGGCCAGCGGGTTGTTGATCTCGTGGGCAACGCCTGCCGACAAACGGCCCAGGCTGGCCATCTTGTTGGCGTATTCCACCTTGTGAATCACCGCCAACCGCCGGATATCGGCCAGGTAGATCTGGTTTACCAAAAAGGTAATACCGCCCAGGATAACCACAATGATGGTAAACACGGAAATCGAAAGAAAGGCGATAATCTGCAGGCGGCTGCGCTGCCAGGGTATCATGAGCCGGTCTTTATCCTTGACGATCATCAGGAGAAAGGGCGTCTCCGGAATGTAGGCATAGCCAATAATCAGTGTGCCGCCGCCACGGGGCTTGCTTTCGACCACCTGGGTTCTGTCCGAAAACGCCGGGACATCGAGCATGATCCGGTCCATGATACTGCCGTGAGACCGCGAAAAGGTCTGCAGCACACCGACCTTGTTGATCACGAAGGCATCCCCGTCTCCGCCCACTTCCAACCCGGAAAGCAGATCGTTCAGCCGCGTGGTGTCCAGCGTTGCCCGCAGCACATAACAGCACCCTTCCGGCAACTTGTGCTTCACGGCAACGACCATGTGCGGCACATTTCGGAACCCCATGAATACATCGCTGACATACACGCCGCCGACGGTGACATCCTTGAACCAGCCGGCAGCGCTGTAGTCCTTGCCGGCCAGATCGTAGGGACCGGCGTAGGCCACCTGCAGACCGTCATTGTTGATGACGCCGATGTCCACGAATCCGCCGAAACTCGCTTTGAGCCGCTCCAGAAGCTGCTCCAGCGATCCCGGCACCAAAAGATCCTCAAAAGGCACGCTGCGATTGACGAAATCGAGCGCGGCGCTGCGCTCTGCGAGAAAATAGGTCATGTTGCGGCGGGTGTTGGAGACCAACCGCGCGGTGCGCAGCAATATCTCCGACATGATGGCCTTCTGGGTCACCCGATAGTCCATCACAGATATGAAGACCAGCGGTATCAGCGCCACCGTGAGCGTCATCAGCACCGTCAACTGCCAGATCCTTCTGAAATTGTAGGGTCGCAATTCGGCTTTGAGGCCGATATCGACGTGATTCCAGAATTTGGGTTTCAAATTGTCGAGCAGCGACATAGAATCTTGGCTCCCGAAGTGACGATTTGCCTGAATTAAGATGGATGCTCCCGTAAAAAGTCTTCGCAATTATCTACGAATTAAAGGCGCGGCCCCGTTGCCATGGCGCCGCCCGGTGCACTCTTTTTAGGGTAGATCAGCCCGTTATCGTTTATCCATTTTTCTTTCGTGTGTTTCGTGTGTTTCGTGGTTTATGGTTCTTTTTTTGGCAGAAAAAAAAGAGATAAGAACCTGTTTCTGGCTGTGGGGGCGCGCCAAGCGCTATCCCATCTCCACTTTTGACCGCAGTAACTGATTTCAACCACGAAACACACAAAACACACGAAAAGTATCGCAAAGCGGCTCGTTGCAACGGGCCTGTCCGCCGATGGGATGTGGCGGACACCACTCGGTGCAACCTTTTTTTGGTAGATAAGCCCGAAAGTCTTAAATCACCACAGAGGACGCAGCGACAACCCATTATCGCAAATGCCACATCGGAACATATTCTCTGCGTTCCTCTGCGATCTCTGCGGTTCAAAACCTCTTATTACGGATTCATCAAATTTAGGTTCACGAGAAACCGGCAGCGCGGCCGGGTCCGGGTGCCGCGGCATCCATTGGCGCACGGATGAATCCGCGGCGACGGCGCCGCACCCGATCAATCGGCGCCGTTTCCGAGCAGCCGCTCATGATTGGCGGTCCCGCTGCTGCTTCATTTTCTCATTGGCCTTCTTGAGCGTTTCCGTTAGGACGTCGATGTCCACCGGTTTCTGCAGATAGGCGAACGCGCCCAGCGACATACAGGTCTCCCGATCCGCATCGGACCCATGCCCGGTGAGGATAATGACTTCGATCCCCGGCCGCGTCTGTTTCACCTTCCGCAGGACCTCGATGCCATCGATGCCGGGCATCTTGAGATCGAGGATCATGACTTCAGGCTCATCATCGGCGACCATGTCAAGGGCGGATTCCCCGTCATAGGTCACCGCCGAGTTCATTTCCCGCATCTGGAGCCGCTCGGAGAGGGTATGAACGAATTCGCGCTCATCATCCACCAGTAGTAATTTGGGCACATCGAAATCGTATTTCCGATAGATATCCGCCCGGTGGAACCCCTTGCCGATACGCGTGTCAACGGAAGTGACCCCCTCAACGGTCTCCGCGACACTCTTGAGTTCGGTTTCCAGGCGACCGAGCATGAGCACATTTTGGTGAATGGTAATGGTCACCGCCCCGCCTCTGGCGCTGACTTCAACATTGTGTCCTTCCCTGGCCAGCGCTACGCCCACCTGCGAGGCCAGCACAAAATCGGCGGCCGCATGCCTTGAAGCGTCGGTGGGCTGGATGACTTCGCTTCGCAGGTTCTCCACGATGTCGCTGAGCGCGGCGTCGGTATCGAGTTTGTCGACCGGGATGAGGATATCATAGAGCGCCGGCGCCCACGGGTCCCGTGTCTTGAAGAGTTCATACACCCACGCGGCCCGCTCTTCATCGGCCTTGTGGATCTGCGCAATGGCCTCTTTCTCACTCAGACCGGCCGTCTCTTTGGCCACCTGGATCCGTGATCTCATGTCGGCAATGAGACACACCCGAAGGACATGTGCGACGGTGGACGGTATCAGCATACTGCTGAACCCATCGACCAGCAAGTTGCCGTCGGAGAGCATCTCGGCGATGGCCAGACGCAGCCAGGCAATCGCCCGCTCCTTTTCATGGGTGAATTTATTGAAAACCGACGTCTTCCCGCTGAAAACCCCCCGAAGCGGTTTCTCACCCATGCCGGAAAGGGCAACCGCCTGACGCACGACATCATCATCGGTGACCCGGTTCAAATCGATGGTTTTTACCAGATGCTCAACAATCTTTTCTTTATTGCAAAACGTGCTGCTGAAAATTGTGAGTACGGGCATCGTAAATCTCCTTAACTGATATCTTCGGTGGCAATCCGGCACACGGTCGTGAGCGGGCATGTGGTTTCTTCGCTGCCGTGGTGGGACTGCTCGTGAACCATGCAGACAGCGCGCTCCATCGTCGGGTAAATATGATCGAAACCGATCTTTTCCAGAAGGTGGGTACGCTTGAGCACCTTCATGAGCGTCTCGTTGATACCCGAAAAAGAGATATCCACACCGGCGCTGCGCACCCGGTCAATGAGCAGCGAGAGGGCTTCTTCTCCGGAGGCGTCCATATCGCTGATGCCGTTGGCGGCAATGATGATGTGACGCAGTTTTTTCTTCTCCACCAGGCGTTCGTTGATCTTGTCTTCCAGGTAGCTGGCGTTGGCGAAAAAAAGAGATCCGTCAAACCGAACGAGATCCACGTGCTTGCACTCGCCGAGACCGTGGGTGATCGAGCATCGGAAGGCATCGTCATCGGTCCTGGACAGGGAGGCCACCGTGGGGCGCATGCTCTTATAGAGAAATACCATCAGCGACAGGACCACACCCACCATGATCCCCTTGTCCAGATGGGGGGCAAAGGCCAGTGTACAAAGGAACGTGATAATGGAAATGGCACCGTCATACCACTGTGCTTCCCAGGCATGGATAAAACCGGTGACGTTGATCAACCCGATGACGGCCATCATGATAACCGCTGCCAATACCGCCTGAGGCAGATGATACAACAGGGGGGTAAAAAACAGCAATACGATTACGACGGCCAGACTCGTAAACACCGACGACAGTCCCGAGATTGCACCGGCCTGAAGGTTGACGGCCGATCGTGAAAAGGAGCCCGAAGTGGGGTAGCTCTTGCCGATGGAGCCCAGGATGTTGGCCAGCCCCTGCCCGATCAGTTCCTGGTTGGGATCGAGACGCTGCCCGGTTTTGGCGGCCATGGCCTTGGCGATGGAAATCGCCTCCATGAACCCCAGCAGGGAAATGATGACAGCGTAAGGCAACAGCTGCATGAACGTTTTTATCGTCAGCGGCGGTATGGTGAAACTCGGGAGCCCCTTGGGGATGGTTCCTACCACCGCGCCGCCGCCGGTCATGTTGACACGCGCCAGATCGATGGGGTTGTTGCCGACCCGGATTCGCCAGATGCGCCCGTCGCTACCGCTCGGCGCCCCGTCCCTTGGCACGAAATGCAGCGCGTCGCCGACGGTGATCCCGGTGAAAAACATCTGGCGCAACTGGGTGCGGAAAACGTGGGCATCGTGCTTGGCACGATCGATCCGGGCGTTCACCACCGCCATGTCATGCTCGGCATCAATGATGGCAATGCGATCCTTTTCGTGCCGGGCGTTATCGAGCACCGCGGAAAGGGCCGTGCGCTCCTCGGAAAGGGACGGTATCTTCATTACGGCGGAATTGAACTGCGCGACGATCTGCGCCACCTGGGGCGCTTCAATGGCGCTGATGTCCGCACGGGTATCGTGCTGGAACCCCGTCGACCAGGCAATCACCGTTGTCACCGCCACGGCCACCAGCACGTTGGGGATTTTCGGATTCAGCCGCCGCAGTCCGTACATGATCCCGAAGGCCAAAACGCCCATGACCAGGGTGGGCCAGTGGGTATACTGATAGGCGGCCCGGCAGACCCTCACGATGGTTTCATAGTGATGCGCGGCATTGTCCACATAAACGCCGAACATCTTGGACAGCTGGGAGGAGGCGATAATGATGGCCGCGGCATTGGTAAATCCGTTGACCACCGGGTGGGAAAGAAAGTTCACCACCAGCCCCAGCCGCAACAGGCCCAGCGCCAGCTGGAACACCCCCACCGTGAGTGCCAGCACCACGGCGTAGGCGATAAAGGCCTCGCTGCCGGCTGTCGCCAACGGCTCCAGAGAGGCGGATGTCATCAGCGATACGACCGCCACCGGACCGGTGGCCAGCTGCCGGCTGGAGCCGAACAGCGAGGCTACCATGGGCGGCAAAAAGGCGGCGTAAAGACCGTAGTAGGGTGGGAGCCCGGCGAGCTGGGCATAGGCCATTGACTGTGGGATCAGCACCAGGGCAACTGTCAGACCGGAGAGGGCGTCGATTCTGAAATGCTCGAGCGTGTAACCCCTGAACCACTCCAAAAAGGGAAAAATGCGTTTGATCATGCGCTACTCCTGAGTTGGGTCGGTGGGCGAGAGTGACATCATATGGCGGCATGCGGTGAGGAGCTCACGATACAGACTTCCGGTATCGTACAGATCGTTGAACCGGAGCCACACCAGGCCGTTGACCATGGAAAAAACGAGCAGGGCGGTCTTGTGGGCAGGTGCCGGGCGAATGGATCCGTCCAGCTGCCCTTTGAGGATCGCGCCCTCAAAAAAATTTACCAGGGTGTTGTAAATGCTCTCGAGATGACGGCGGCATTCGCCGTTCTGGCGCGCCAGTTCATGGGGATAATGACGCTGAATGAGCATGAACCACTCGGTGTTATGACCGACCAGATAGAGGTAGAAAGCGATCACCTCATCCAGCATGGCCATGCCGGATGAGAACTGCTGACTGGCCATGTATTGGTCGAACTCCCGGATGATGTTTTCTTTGACATCCTCCAGAATCGCCAGCAACAGATCGATTTTGGTCTTGAAATGATAAAAAATGGTGCCTTCGGCGACACCGGTGATGCGTGCCAACTCGGCGATGGAGGTTTCGTTGTATCCCTTTTGCGCAAACAGAATGGTTGCAGCGTGGAGGATTTCCAGTTTCTTACCGGCCATAGATTCTCCCAAATAACTACACTGAGTGCTCACCTCAATAAATGATCTCGTCTTGATGGTCAAGAAAAAAAACAGCCCCCCTTTGAAATTCTTTGCATTTTGTACAACGCGCTGACAGTGGCGCGTGAGCGGATACGGGGCCTCCGCCTCTGAACGAAATGCCATCTATATGTTTTTATTCAGCATTTACGATCACACCGTTGCGACGCCTCTGGCATGCGGTTTGCGTTTGGGGTATTGACCCGAATCTGGGTCAACCTGACCCGACGCCCACGTTTATCCGGAGGCCTGAAATGAACCTGATGACCCGCGCAGGATTGCTGTGGCGTGTACTCAAATGGCGCATGACCTGGAATCGGCGGCAACTCGATTACCGTCCTTCCGGCATTGCCAATCCCAAATTCATGAGCGCCCTGGAAGCCGTTCGCCGGATCCCCGATGGGGCGGTCGTCCTCTCTTCAGGGATGGCCGCCAATGCCAGGGCCTCGGTGTGGTTCTGGGCCGTAGCGGAATCTTTTCGCCGCACCGGTCACCCGAAAGGCTTGACGCACATCACCGTCGGCGCCCAGGGAGGGCGAGGACGGGTGCCCGGAACCGTCGAGGAACTCGGCGCGCTCGATGGCTGCCTGAAACGCTTCATCGGCGGGCATCTGGAAACGATGAAATCTATTTTGCGGAAAGCGGATGCCGGCAAGATCGAACTGCACACGATGCCCCAGGGAATGGAAGCCCTGCTGGTGGATGCGCAGCGTCAGGGCACGTTCGAAATAACGAGTGAAACCGGGGTCGGCACCTTTCTTGATCCGCGGGTGGGCGCCGGCTCGGTCGTGACGCCCCCCACCGCCGAAAGCCTCATTAGCGTGAGCGGCAACGGTTTGCGATACAGTCTGCCGCCCATCGATGCGGCCTATTTCATCGCTCCTGCCGCCGATGCCGACGGCAATATTTACATGCGCGATTGCTGCATGCATACCGAAGCCTACGAATCGGCACTGGCGGCGCGGGCCAACAGGGGCGTGGTGCTGGTGAGCGTCGCCCGGATCGTTGCACCCGGCTGGTCCGAGATTTTTCTTCGCGCCGATCAAGTGGATGCCATCGCCGTGCATCCGCTCAACGAGCAGACCGGCGCCGTGCCGCAGCTCCATCACTGGGAAATGTTTACCGAAGGGGCCGAGGTCGATATGGCCGATGCCATGGAAAAACTGCGGTTTATCAACCGGGTGCTGGGCATTACGCCGAAACGGTTTGCCGTAGACAATGCCCTGGCCCGCCTGGCGGCCAGCACGTTTACGGCAACCGTGGACCGCTGCGCCAACGTCGTCATCGGCGTGGGCCTGCCCGAAGAAGTCGCCCGGTTGATCTTCGAGGGGGGGCTTTTTGCCGATGTCACCTTCATCTCCGAAACCGGGGTCAAAGGCGGTCTGCCCGCGCCCGGAATCTTTTTCGGCGCCGGCATCAATCCCAGGGAAATCCTTTCCTCGGCGCAGGTTTTCAAGCTGTGCTACGACCACCTGGATGTGGCCATCCTGGGAATGCTGGAAGTCGACTCGGAAGGCAACGTCAATGTCTCCCGGCGCGGTGAGGCGGCGATAGACTATGTCGGGCCTGGCGGATTTCCAGACTTTTGCGCCGCCGCCAAAACCCTCATCTTCGTGGGCGCCTGGATGAACGGCGCCCGCATGAGCGTCGCCGATGGAAAGCTGAAGTTCCTCAAGAGAGGCCCTCACAAGTTTGTCAAAAAAGTCCGAGAGATCACCATGTGCGGCAGCGAGGCGCTGCGGCGCGGCAAGGCCGTTTACTACGTCACCCATGTCGGCGTCTTCAGGCTCACCGCCCGCGGGATGATGCTGGAGCAGATCATGCCGGGAATCGATCTGCAACGCGATATCCTGGACGCCTGCCCCATGAGGGTGATTTTACCGGCCGCGGGGGTGGTACCAACGGTGGCGGCGGACATCGTCACCGGCAAGGCATTCACCCTTGCCTGGGACGCGCGGGCGCACGGACTGTCTTAGCAATTCAGCGCTTCACGGTGGATTCGAGGCGAAAACAAACTTAACTGCGGCCTTTGGCCGCAGTTGAAAGCCGCCGGCTTTGCGGGCGCTCATTGGCTTATATAGCCATTGTCATAAATACGTTCCGATTGAACAACAACGCCGTATGAACATCGAAATCGCTATCGGGATCGGTATCGACCGCAGAAAACATCGATTTCGATCCCGATTTCGATCCCGACCCCGATAGGATCTTGGCGATGAAACGGAACATTATTCTGACAAGTACTATAGACGCGCACCGCCAACCGCCGGCCAGAAACCACCCGCCGCCCGCTCATCACTCCAGCCCGGTCAGAATCTGCCGGACCGCCGCGGCGGCACCGTCGCTGCTTCTGATCTGCCGGCCGACGCGCTCGGCGCGGTTTCGGTATCCGGCCTGCGACACGCACGCGTCAATGGCCGCGGCCAGTCTGCGGACACTCAGTCGCGAGCGCCACACCGGTGCAGGGCCGATACCGGTGCGCCGGATCCGCTCTCCCCAATAATACTGGTCCAGAATATGAGGAACGATCAACTGGGGCACGCCGCAGATGGCGGCGGTGGCCGTGGTGCCGGCGCCGCCATGATGAACGACGGCGGCCATTCGGGGAAAGAGTTGGCGGTGGGGGTACCGGCTGATGAAAAACACATCGCCGTCGGCCTCGGCGGCAACGTTCCAGAACCGGGCCACCACCAGCCGCTGACCGGCGGCACGACCGGCGGCGGTCACCAGAGGCTGCAGCCGGGCCTGATCGGGCCGGGGCATGCTGCCAAAGCCGACATACACCGGCGCAGGGCCGGCAGCCAGAAACCGCTCCAGGGCGCACATCGCCGCCTCCGGTTGCCTCAGGTGCATGTATCCGGTCTGAACGGCAGGGCGATCGATGTCGGTCGGCAGCGGTGCAATGGCGGCATCTGAGGCGACCACCAACTCGTGACCCTGGGCATGCCGGAACCAGTCGCGCACCCCAGGCAGCCCTATCCGGCGACGATGCCGGTTGATCACGGCATTCATATGAAAGCGGTCCAGCATCCTCGCCGCGTCCCAGCCCAATCGGTTGAACCAGGCCGGCCTCCGGTGGTTCCGGAAGGCCATGAAGGGGTGCTCACCGCTAGGCAGCAGTTGCGGGGTGAAGGCGATAAACCGGTAGGGAATACGCCCGCGCTCGGCAATACTGGAAAGGGCAAAGCACAGGGAGGCGCCGATCACCAGCTCCCTGCCCGCCGCCAGATCCGGCAGACGCCGGAACTGCGCGTCGATTTCGTTTTTAAGATAGCGCAGGAAGGTCGGCGCGGCGGCCAGCGTGTGAGCCGCCCCCATACTGTCGATGAGCGCGGTAGCATCGGCTCCCAGAGGGGCATAGGCGCAGCCCAAGGCCCGTGCCCACGCGGCCCGCTCCGGCGGCCCGGCGAGCAGCACATCATGCCCCTCACGCTGAAAGGCCAGCGCCAGCGCCAGCATGGGCTGCACGTCCCCCCGGGAGCCGCTGGTGGCCAGAAGCACCTTCATGGTTCACCCCCATCATGTCGGATGGTCAGGTCAAAAGTCGAACCTGGTTATGCACTATTCTCAAGTGAATGGGCAGACGCAGATTGGACATGTGAAATTAGTCGTTTCAACGAAGCGGCCATCGCTGCATTCCATCTGGGTACCGGAGAGCACTCAACCAGGTAGGGTGCGGGGTTTACCCCCGCCCGTGATCGGTAAACACAGCCGATTGGGGTAACCTTTGCCGATTGCGGGAGGGGATAAACAGCCCCTACGAAACAGCCGAAACCCCAACTGGAGAATAGTGCATAACCAGAAAGTCGAATTATTTTCTACAGCCAACGACGAATGATAAATGAAAGAGCGTACATCAAACATCCAGCGTCGAATTATGAATGAAAAATCAAACGGCGAAATGGTACTCGGCTGCTGTCGATAGGGTTTTCATTCGACGTTCAGCGTTTGTTTTTCGTCCGGCGCCAGCCGGATGGCGCCAAATAAACCGTGGGCGGGGCTGTTTCCGCCCACGGTTTATCCGTGGTAGCGGATGAGCCCCTCCTGAACCACCGAGGCCACAAGAACACCGCCCCGGGTGTAGATGTGGCCGAAATTGAGCCCCCGTGCCTTTTGCGCGCTCGGGCTTTCGGTGACATAGAGCAGCCACTCGTCCATGCGAAACGCCCGGTGAAACCACATGGCATGATCCAGGCTCGCCACCTGCATACCGGGTTCGAAGTAACTGTGCCCATGGGGGTAAAGAGAGGTTGTCACAAGACCGAAATCAGAGGCATAGGCCAGCAGGTACTGGTGCGCCGACGGGTCGTCGGGCATTGCGTCGATGGCCCTGAACCACACGTAGCGCACCGGCGGCATTTTCTCGGGGGCAAAGGGATTGAGGGGGTTGACGGGACGGATCTCGATGGGTTTTTGGCACAGAATTTTTTCGCGAATCCCCGCGGGGATTTTGTCTGCCACCTGCCGGGCCAGATCGCTCTCGGAAGCGATGCCTTCTGGACCGGGCACATCGGAGGGCACCGCACGCTGGTGATCAAATCCGGGCTCGTCCACCTGAAAAGAAGCCGATAGATTGAAAACCGGCCGCCCGTGCTGGATCGCTTTCACCCGGCGGGTGGTGAAACTTTTACCGTCACGGATACAGTCCACTTCGTAGACGATGGGCCGGGTGGCGTCTCCGGGCCGCAGGAAGTAGGCATGCAGACTGTGGGCCCACCGGCCTTCGGGTACCGTCTGATAGGCGGCCGAGAGGGCCTGGCCCAGCACCTGGCCGCCGAAGACGGCGCCGAAACCCAAATCCTGGCTGCGACCGCGGAAAATGTTGGCTTCGATCTTCTCCAGTTTGAGCAGATCCAGCAGTTCTTCCAGCACATTACCGTGAAAGCAGGCATCAGTAGTCATGGGCGCACCTTTGAAAACCAAGGGGTCAAGGGTTCAAGGGTTCAAGGGGCCAAGGAGTCGAGTGGATAGCCCTTAAGTAAGACAAACTCGTAAAAAAGCAATTTTCTCGCAAAGACGCCAAGCACGCCAAGGAAAAATTATTTAATATCATCGTGTTAACTTTGCGATCTTGGCGGCTTTGCGAGAGTCATTTCTAAGGTTTCCGGACATACATTTGCCACACTGAGAAAACGGCACGGGCAACCCGAACAAGCGCCGCCCGTCACGCCTCCTCCGGCGGCCCGCCCACCGGCGCCCAGTAAAGCGCTTTGATGCGGGCGCGGATGGCCCCTGACTGCTCTTTGGCGTTCTCGATGAGCGCGTAGAGGGTGGGCACCACCACAAGCGTCAGCAACGTGGCCACCAGCAGGCCGAAGATCACCACGATGGCCATGGAGCGCCACCACTGGGTGGACTCGCTGGACCAAGACATGGCCATCACGTGGAAATCATAGCTCACGCCGGTCACCATGGGGATCAGCCCAAGGATCGTGGTCACGGCGGTCAGCACGACCGGCCGGAGCCGGGTGGCGCCGGCGGCCACCACCGCGTCGGCGAGTGCCATGCCGCGCTCACGCAGTTTGTTGGTGTAGTCGATGAGCACGATGGCGTTGTTGACCACCACCCCGGCCAGGGAGATGATCCCCACTCCGGTCATGATGATCCCGAACGGCGACTTGATGACGGTAAGCCCTAAAAACGCACCGCCCAGAGACAGGATCACCGATGTCAGGATGATCAGGGGCTGCACCACCGAATTGAACAGCGTCACCAGAATGAGAAAAATAAGAAACACCGCCACGATGAAGGCTTTGGCGAGAAAGTCTTCGCTCTCCTTTTGAAACTCGTTTTCCCCGGTGAACTTCAGATGATATCCCGGCGGCAGGGGAAATGCGTCCAGCAGGGCCTGGGCCTGGGCACGGGCCAGTGGGCCCGGCACCTTGAGCTCATCCACATTGGCACGCACCGTCACCACCCGCTCGTGGTTGATGCGCACGATATCGCCCAGACTGCCGCCGTAGGAAATGGTCGCCAGGGTGGTGAGAGGAACCATTTGCCCCGACGGTGTGGGGATCATGAGCTTGTTGAGCACATCGGTCACCCGCCGGTCCGGATCGCTGAGGGAGACGGTGACGTCGTAGTCCTTGTCGCCTTCGTAATAGGTGGTGATGTCCAGACCGTTGTAAGCGGTCTTGAGGGCGGCACCGATCGTACTGGTGGTCATCCCGTACAGCGCCACCTTCTGGCGGTCGATGCGCACCAGCACCGAGGGCAGCCCGGCCACGAAATCATCACGCACGTCTTCCACGTGGGGGATCTTTTCCACCACGGCCCGGACCTTTTCGGCGATCGCCCCCAGAAGCTGGAAATTGTCGCCGGCGATCTCGATGTTGATCGGGGCACCGGTGGGCGGGCCCTCCTTTTGCTCGTCCACGGTGATCCGGGCACCGGCGATATTGCGAATCCGGTGCCGTATGGTATCCAGGTCGCTGGCAGTCGACGAACGGCGGTCCTGAAAATCGAGAAACTGGATACCGATGTGGTTGGGCAGGTTGGAATCGAAGGAAAACCCGCCGCTGCCCTGAACGACCTTGGTATAGACATGCTCGATATTGTTCAAATCGCCGGGACCTGCAAAGGTCCCCCCACCGCTGATCTGTTTCGTCACGGGGCTGTAGGCCTCGCTGTAACGGCTCAAGGGGGGCTCAGCGCCGTCGCCGAGTGTGCCCAGCAGGGCCATTTCAACCTTTTTCACGACCATATCCACGGAGTCGAGATCGGCCCCTTCCGGCGGATCGATGTTCACGTAAGCGTTTTTCGGATCGATTTTCGGGAAAAACTCGATGGGCCGCTCCAGCCCCACGACGAGCTGCCATGCCTGAATCATGATGACCATCACGGCCACGGCCATCCCCAGAACGGCCAGTTTGTGGTTGAGCGCACCGCGCAGCACGGCGGCATACGATCGCAGGATCGGGCCGGCCACGGCGATGGGCGACTCGCCGGAGGCCTCCAGCGCCGCCGCACTCACCGCATCCTCGCCGCTGACGATCTTCTTGGGTTTCATGAACACCGCGCACAGCGCCGGGTTGACCACCATGGCCACAAACAGGCTTGAAAACAGGGTGATGATCAGCGTGATGGGCAGATACTTCATGAACTCGCCCATGATCCCCGGCCAGAATACCATGGGGGAAAAGGCGGCCAGTGTCGTCAGTGTGGAGCCGATGACCGGCCATGCCACCTCGCTGGTGGCTTTCATGGCGGCCGGCACCCTGGGGACCCCTTGTTCCATGTAGCGGTAGATGTTCTCCACGATGACGATGGCGTTATCGACCAGCATGCCCAGCGCCAGGGTCAGGGAGAACAGCACCACCATATTGAGCGTCACCCCCAGCGCCTGGAGGATGGAAAAACTCATGAGCATGGAAAATGGAATGGCCAGGGCCACCAGGATGGCGTTTCGAAGGCCCAGGGCAAACAGCAGCACCACCACCACCAGCAACAGACCGCTGATGATGTTGTTTTCCAGATCCGCCACCATCCGCCGGATCTCGTTGGAACGGTTCATGAGTTTTGTGATGCGGGTATCTTTAGGCCATTTGGCGCCGGCGCGTTCGATGACCCGGTCGATGGCGTCCGAAATCTGGATGATGTTTTCGCCCACCCGTTTTTTTACGGAGATGCTCACCGAGTCGATGCCGTCAAGCCGGGAGCGGCTGGTCTCGTCCTTGACGCCGTCCACCACGGTGGCCACGTCCTTGAGATAGATCGGATGCCCCTCGTGGGTGGCAACGATGAGCCCCAAGATCTCTTCCGGTGTTTCGAATTCTCCGGGCACCCGCAGCTGATAGCGTCCCTGGCCCAGGGTGATGGCACCGCCTGAGGTGTTCTGGTTCTCGCTGGGCACCACCTGCTGAAAGGCGGTGATGGGGATCCGAAAGTAGGTCAGCTTGTCGGTGTCCACCTCGATGCGGATTTCCCGCTCCAGACCACCGGTCACCTCGGCTTCGAGCACACCGGGCACGGCCTCGATATCGTCCTTCAAATCGTCGGCAATTTCCTTGAGCATCCGGGGACCGCAGGTTCCAGACAAGGAGAAAACGATGATGGGCAGCTCCGAGAAGTTGACCTCGTACACGGAAGGGTCGTTCTCCAGATCGGTGGGCAGGTCCTGCTTGGCCTCGTCGACCTTGTCCTTGACCTTGGGCAGCACCTGGTCGATGTCGGTGCCGGGGATGAACTCGACATCGATCTGGCTGCGTCCCTCGGCGCTCACCGAGGTGATCTTCTTGACCCGGTCGAGCCCCTTGAGTTTTTTTTCGATTTTGATGGTGATGCTGGTCTCAATGTCGGCGGCCGACACCCCGCGGTAGTCGGTGCTGATAAAAACGTGGGGGATGGTGATGTCCGGATCGCTCTCCCGGGGCAGCACCATATAGCTGTAGCTGCCCACCACCAGAATGATCACGGCCAGCACCATGACGCTGACACGGTTTTTAATGGCGGTATCGGAAACGATCACTGGGTGATTTCCTCCATGCCGCGAACGGTGCGCACCACGTTGACCGCCTCACCATCTTCGATGCTGCGCTGGCCCACGACCACCACCTGGTCGCCGGCGCTGAGCCCCCCACGGATTTCCATCAGCCATCCGTCCTGGATGCCGGTGGCCACCGGCGTAAGCCGGACGCGGGCGTTTTCGACGACGTAAACGTTCTTGGTGTCGTTGCGCTCGACAAGGGCGTACAACGGCACGGCCAGACCTTCGGAGACCTCCTTTTTGACCACTTCCACCCGGGCGAACATGTCGGGCAGGATCTCACCGGCGGTGTTGTCCACGGCAATCTCCAGGGTATAAAGACGGGCCAGATTGTCTGCCGTCCGGTATAGGTAGTGATAGTCCCCGGTAAACTCCCGTCCGCCCAGCGCATCTATGGTAATCTGAAAGCGTTTCAGATGGCGCACCGCGTCCACATCGGATTCAGGGATCCCGACCTCGATCTTCAACCGGTCGATGGCGATCACCTGTGCCACCGGGTCTCCGGCGGCAAGGTAGTGGCCCGGGTCCACGCGCACCCGGTTGACCACGCCGTCCATCGGGGCGCGAATACTGCACCGCTCCAGATTCAACGCGGCGGTGTCCATGGCCGCTCTGCTGGTGCGTGCCTGAGTGGCGATGTCGTCGATCTGGCTTTGCGTGGCCACCTTTTCGGAAAACAGCGCAGTCAGACGTTTCTGGGTCGCCACGGCGAACTCGTGGGCGGCCGTGGCCGAGGCCAGGGCATTTTGGTAGTCGCGCGGATCGATCCGGGCAATAACGTCACCCTTTTTGACCGGGCTTCCCTCGGTGAGACGCTTTTCCACGATCACCCCGCCGACCTCGGCCACAAGGTTCAGCGATATCCACGGCTTGGCCACACCGGGCAACTGGATCCGTGCCTTCAGCGGCCGGGGGGCCAGTGCCATTGCGACCACATTGGTGGGGGCGCGCTCGGAGCGCATCTCACCGGCCTTTTTGGCTTTGATGATCTCGCCTTCAGACTGAATGCGAGCGGCCAGAACGAAAATGACGGCCACCAGCAGCAGCATGGCGACAGACGGTAAAAAGCCCCACAACCGCCGCAGCCACTGCCGCGGTTTATTCCCGACATCTTCGCCCAGAGGATTATTCATCATGGTTTTGTTCCCTGTTGTTTCCGGTTATGCAAAATATGTCAGTGGGTCTCTTCCCACAGTGATGTTGAACCACGGAGGGCACGGAGATTTTATAATTCATATCTCCCGCAGAGGCGCAGAGGCGCAGGGAAAAGCACTCGCACAATTCAATTTTCCGCCGTTCTCTGCGTCTCCGCGCCTCTGCGCGAGAAATATTCTTCTTGGGTTAAAAAACCCCCGTTTGCTCCGTGAACTTCGCAGTGATATGATTCTTTCCGATTGCAATGGCATCCGGTTGTAGCTTGAGCTTCATGTATAAGCGGTAAATGGTTTTTGACATTGAGTTGTCGCCGGCAGACGTCACGACGCCCCGCTGGCGGCCACCAGCGTGGGAATCAACTGATCGAGAAAAAACGCGACCTGCTCCCGAGGGTCGACCACCCCCGGAGCGATCATGCTGTGCAACTGAATACCGTCGAGACCGGCCAGAAAATGGATGGCGATGTGCTCCGCGTTGCGGGCGATCTCGGGCCTCAGCTGACCGCTGGAGATACCCTCCAGCAGGTAGCCGGTGACGATCCTGACCACGCGCCGGTAGATCTGCTCTATCAGATGGGGCCGGTTGCTGAATACCCCCCCGGGGCGAAGGGTCTGGCTGAGTACTTCGATAAACAGCCCCTGCTCCTGGTTGCAGGCCGGATCATGGTACGCGATAAACATGTCGGCAATCCGCGCCAGCCGTGCCACCGCATCGTCGGTTTCCCGGCCGACGGCTTCCATACCCGCGATCCAGCCGTCGACTGCCTCGGTGATGGCCGCTTCGAAAAGGGCTTCCTTGGTGGCAAAGTACTCGTAAACGGTACTTTTTCCGATGCCCGCCTCTTCCGAGATCTGTTCGATGCTCGTCAGAGGATAGCCCTTGCGGCTGAACAGATTCAGAGCCGCCCGTGCAATGGCCTGGGCTTTTGCGTTTTTTCGACTCCCGTCGGCCGCCATTCAATCGCCTCCATTGCGGTTGCCAGACAACTGCCGAACTAATGGTCGGCGCATTCCACGATCAAACGGTGGGCTTTTCAACCATAAACTATCGAATAATTCAATATATTTCTTATATTTAATTGGATTTTAGCGAGGAAATGGCAGTGCCATGATGAAAAACCCGACTCTTCAGTCGGGCTTTCTTCGCGTTGCGCCGATGAGTCGGCGTGTCTCAGTCTTCGCCGCCGGAAGTTTCCGGCAGAAGGGCCGGCGCACCCCCTGAAGGCTGGGCCGGCGCACCCCCTGAAGGCTGAACCTGCGTACGAATGTGAATATCGCGCTGGGGAAAGGCGATCTCGATGCCGCGCTCCCTGAAAATGTGGTCGATGGCAAAGCGCACAGCGCTCTCCACCCGAAGCATGTTGTCCACATCGGTCCAGAAGCGCAGCCGAAATACAAGCGCACTGTCGCCGAAATCGACAAACAGAACGTCCGGGGCCGGGTTCTTAAGCACGTGTTCCACGCTGGCAGCGATCTCGAGCAGGGCGCCCTGAACCTGCTCAAGGTCCGATCCGTAGGCCACCCCCACATTGACCCGGCGCCGCACCCGGCGGTCCTGAAAGCTCCAGTTAGTAACCTGCTTGCTGATGAACTCGGCATTGGGAATGATCAGCGAGGCATTGTCATAGGTCTGCACCACAGTGGCGCGCACATTGATTTTCTTTACGGTGGCCCACACGCCGTCGATCTCCACATCGTCACCCACCTGAATGGGCCGCTCAAAGAGCAGGATCAGACCGGAGACAAAATTGCTGAAAATATTCTGAAGGCCGAACCCGAGACCGATGCCGACGGCGCCGAACGCCACCGCCAGAGAGGCGCTGTCGAGCCCGAAAACGGTGAGCGCGACGAGTATGCCCAGCCCCCAGAGGATATAGGCGGTAACAGTCACGATGGATTCCTGCAGGCCGCTTTCCAAACCGCTTTGGCTGAAAAACCGTGTCCTGAGCATGTGCCGCCAAACCCCGGCAACGGCGTGAGTCAGCAACAGGGTGAGGACCGCCGCCAGTATACTGAACAGGCTGAACCGGAGACTGCCGGCCGACAGCGGCATCCGAAGCATAACCATAAGGTTGTCGATAAATGCCCGTCCGCCGCCCCAGGAAAGGATCAAAAGCAGCACGGCGCACAGAAACCACCCCAGCTCGGCGGCCTGAATCGCCAGCCAGCGAAACGGCGCCTGCATCGATGCCGCCTCGGCGGTTCCCGCCGTCTGACGCTGGAGGTGCTCCCACTGCTGCAGTGCGTTGAACACCAACACGGCCCAGAGCGCGACCACCACCGTGCGGCCCCATGAAAGAAACCAGTGCTGCGCCAGTTGGCCGAAACCGGCCAACTCCACAATGAGGCCGATGAGGCCGATCCCGACAACCCATCCGGCGGCAAGGAACCGCAACTGCCCCCGCACGGCCTTTTCATCGGGCACCTGCTGCAGGCACCGCCCGGCAGACAGCGCCCACCACAAAAACCCCAACTCGAACCCCAACCGGACAAAAATGGTCAGCAAGGGCTCCTCCCCCGGCAGACTCCAGTGAAGGCCGATAACCAGAACGCCGGCCACACGCACCAGGGTCATCAGACGAGCGAGATGCCGTGCCGACGCGTGCCACCGGATCGCATCCGGCAGCGCCACAGCGGCAGCCGCCAGGAACAGGAACCATCCGGTAAACACCCACAACATGATGAGTGCGGCCACATGCTGGAGGGCCGGCACGGAAAAGTACACCATATCGATCAGCAGGCACGCATAAAGACCGGCGCCGATACCGGCAGCAATCAGATGGCTGCGCAGCAGCTTGAGACAAAACACGCAGCTCGGCGTGGCGGCGGTGGCGATCTTGGCGATGATCGCCCCCAGCCACCCCCGAAACCGCACCAGCAGCCAGAGCCACACCAAGGCCGCCAGAGCGAAAGACGCCAGAGAAAAACCGGCCAGCCGCCATAGCCCTTGCAATTCGTCAATCCAGAAGGCTGAGGTCAGCAACACGCGCCACTGTTCGGCAAGCGTCGCCATTTCACCGACGAGCATGGAAAGCGCCGAAGACGGATCCATAGGCGTGCGTCTCAGAAAGATGTCCGCGCGCTTTGATTGACGGATGCGATTTTCGAACTGCTCAGCCAGTTGGTCGATATCCTGGCGGATGCCGGCCAGTGATGCGATCTGGGCTGCCACCAGTTGCTCGTAGGTGTCCATCAGTTCGGCCTTTGTCCCCAGCACGCTCAGCAGCCGGCCGGTTTCGGCCACGATATCCCGGTAGGCACCGCCCCCGGCCCCGCGCATGTCCGCCAGTTGCTTCTGATAGAGCGCCGTCTGCTCAACGGATTGGACGCGTCGCTGCGCCAGCAGTGCTGCCTGTTTTCGCAGCATCCCCAGTTGATCGTCCAGGGCGGCGGCCGCCGCCTGCACCTGTTGCCATGCATCGTCCAGGGACTTTGCAGTGGCGTCCGGGGAAACGAACAGGCTCTTGAGTGTGGCGTACTGAATACGCAACTCGCCCACCGTCCCAGTCACCGAGAATTGACGCTCACGCTCCTGAACGACATTTTCCCGTAACCGCGTCACCGCCGACTTTTCTTCATCCAGGACACGGGCCAGTTCCTGGCGGAACTGATCGGCGGCCATCTGAGCCGTATCGGCTGCAGCGGCTGTTCTGGAATCTGCTGCATGGGGCGATGAGAAGGCGCTCAAGGCGAGCACGCAGACAAATACAGTCATCCGGAGGGTGCGTATTTGAGAACTGAAAGGCATGGCAGTCAAATCATGAGTTGGTGTGAACGTCAGAAGACTACTGCACGGCGGCAATCAGATGCCTTAATTTTGATGAATCCGTAAAAAGGCAATTTTCTCGCAAAGACGCCAAGTGCGCCAAGAAAAACATTTTTAATATCAATCCGTTAGCTTTGCGATCGCTGCGGCTTTGCGAGAGATTCCGACTTTTTACGGGTTCATCAATCTTGGAAAGACGTTAGGCCATGATCGCCACCATGGCCGTCAGAGCGGGCAGATACACCCGGATCTGAGGGGGCCTCGCATCGCCTGTGGGAAAAAACACCTGCTCCGGTGTCAGACGCCCTTGGCCGCCAAAACGCGCTTCATCCGAGTCCAGGACGAGTCGGTGGCCCACCGGGGCGCCCACCGTTATGTGGTAATCGGTATGGGAGCGCGCCGCGTGGAAATTAAACGCCAGCACAAATGGCCCCCGGCGAAAAGCGATCACCTTGTCTTCCTCATGGATGAGCAGGCATTCAAGCTGCGCCTCGGCCATGATCCGCTGGTCCCGGGCCCATCGGATCATGCACTCATCAAAGCATTTCAGAGCCTGGTATCGCAGCCCCGGATCTTCGGCCAGCGCCCACTGGCGGCGGGCATGGCGGTAGGACCATTCGTTGCCGGAGCGTGGAAAATCGACCCATTCGGGATGGCCGAACTCGTTTCCCATGAAATTGAGATATCCGCCGCCGGCGGTGGCCAGGGTGATGAGCCGGATCATCTTGTGAAGCGCCATGCCGTTATCCACTACAAGACTGCGGCTGCCGACGTGCATGGCATCGTACATGGCAGCGCCCAGGAGCCTATATATGAGCGTCTGATCGCCCACCAAGGCCTGATCGTGACTCTCGGCGTAGCTGATGGTCTTCTCACCGTTGCGCCGGTTGGTGAGCTCGTGCCAGAGCGTGCCCATGGCCCACGCCTCCAGCGGCGTATCCTTGGTCATGCGGATCCAGTAATCTGGAATTCCCATGGCGAACCGGTAGTCGAACCCGACGCCGCCGTCCTTTTCGGCTGCAGCGAGTCCGGGCATGCCGCTGACGTCCTCGGCGATGGTGATGGCACCGGGCCGGAGGGTGTGAATGAGCCGATTGGCCAGCAGCAGATAGGCCAGTGCATCCTCGTCCACCCCACCGGAAAAATAGTCGGCATAACCGGTAAACGCCTTTCCCAGACCATGATTCCGGTAAAGCATGCTGGTGATCCCGTCGAAGCGGAACCCGTCGACCCGATATTCTTCGAGCCAGTAGCGGCAGTTGGAAAGCAGAAACCGCACTACCGCCGGCTTGCCGTAATCAAAGCATCGGGAGCCCCAGGCGCTGTGCCAGCCGCGTTCTCCTTCATGGAAATAAAGATCGGCAGTACCGTCAAAGCGGCCCAGGCCTTCGATCTCGTTGGCGACGGCGTGACTGTGGATAAGATCCATCACCACGCGAAGCCCCATACCATGGGCTTCGTCCACAAGGGCCTTGAATTCTTCAGGGGTACCGAATCGGCTCGATACGGCAAAGAAGTTGGACACCTGGTAGCCGAAGGACCCATAGTACGGATGCTCCTGGACGGCCATGAGCTGAATGGTGTTGTAGCCGGCTTCCGCGATCCGGGGCAGCCGGTTTTCGGTGAACTCGCGAAACGTGCCGATCCGCTCGTCTTCCAGCGCCATTCCCACGTGAGCCTCGTAAATGAGCGGCGACGGATCGTCGCTGGGCGGCAAATGGCGCCATAAATAGGCGTCTTCCGGAGACCATATCTGGGCGTTGAAAATACCGCTCTGCCAGTCCTGAACCACGCGGCGGGCATAGGCAGGAATGCGTTCTCCGTGGCCGCCATCCCAATGGACCCGCAATTTGTAGATGTCCCCGTGGCGCAGGGCCTGGGGCGGCAGGCGAAGCTCCCAGACGCCTTCCCGGGAGACCCGCATGATTTCGAAATCGGGGTTGTCTTCCCACCCGGAAAAGTCGCCGATGAAAAACAGCCGGGTGGCGTGGGGGGCCCATTCCCGGAAAAGCCACCCGTTCGCATCGCGGTGAAGGCCGAAAAACTGGTGGCCGCCGGCCGCATCCGTGAGGGTGGCGCCGCCGGCGCTCAGTCGTTCGGCCGCGCGCTCGGCACGCAGCAGGCGTCCGACGATAAGGCCCCGGTAGGGTTCAAGAAAAGCATCTGCTGAAACGAGCCGGCGGGCACGCTGGCGAACCCGGTCGATGGCACTTGTGTCCGGCAAGGCGATCACGGCGGCGGCCCCTTTCAATGCTGCTCTACGATCAGGGGACGCTGAAGCATCCGCTCGTAGAGATCGATGTAGTGCTGGGCGGTGACGGAGTGATTGAAGGCTTGCCTGGATTCGGTCATGATGCGCGCGTTTTCGGCCTCCCGCATATCGGGCGGCAGCCGATGAAACGCCATTGCCTGAGAAACGCCCCACATGAGGCCCTCGGCATCGAACACATCGAAGAGAAAACCGTTGCCGGTGTGGTTGTCCAAATCCAGAGGCCGAACGGTGTCGTGAATACCGCCGGTGTTGTGGGCCACCGGCAGCGCCCCATACAGCGGTCCAATCATCTGGGGCAACCCGCAGGGCTCGAACTTGCTGGGCATGAGGATGAAGTCGGCCGCAGCATAGGCTCTTCGCGCCAGATCTTCATCGAAGTTACAGATGACCACGCGCCCGGAAAAGCCGTGGAAATCAACGATGTCGCGAAAGTGACGCTTGTACTCCCCATTGGCCACGAAGATGATTTGGAGGGCATCCTCCCAGTAGGTGCTAACCATCCGGTAAAGGATCTGCGCCAGCAGCTGGCAGCCCTTTTGAACGGTGTCGAGGCGATGGGGCCAGAAGAAAAGCGGCGCACCGGCCACCTCCATGAGTCCGACCTCAGCCTGCAGCACGGTTTTGTTGGCACGTTTGCCGGCGCTCACCGTCTCGGCTGAGAATTTACGGGTGATGGCCGCATCGGTGGTCGGGTCAAAGGAGGGGTCGGGTGCATTGAGGATTCCCACGGCGCAATCGGCGTAGAATTTGTTGCTAAGCTCGTTGCGGATGGGGGCGTCCACGAAATCATGGCGGCCCTCCACAATCTCGTGGAGAAACGTCGGGCTGACCGTGTTCACGAAATGGGAAGCAAAGATGCCGCTGGCCAGCAGATCGACCGGGTTGGTCTCCCGCGTGCGCTCATAGGTGTAGGCCATTCGCGTATAGTAAAGATGCTGCCAGAAGAACGCCGCATCGATGCCCCGGTCCTCGATCTCCGCCATGACCAGTTTGATGGTGTGGATGTTGTGAACGGTAAAAAGACAGGGGATCCCCAGTGTCCGGGCAAAGGCCGGCACCAGGCCGGTCATCCAGTCGTTGCAGTGCACCAGATCGGGCTTGACCCGGGGGATGATATTGTTGATGACTTCCCGCTGAAAGGCCAGGGCGATTTTGGCGTTGTCTCCCGCATAGTTGGAGTAGACATGCGCCAGATAGAAAAAGGCCCGGTCTTCGGCCAGATGAATGCGGTCATCAGGCATGATGGAACGGATGGAGTTGAGGGTACGCCCAAGGACCGGCACGGCCTGGGCATCAAACATGCGCCGATAATCGGGCAGGGCCACGTGCACGTCGGCGCCCAATTGGAACAGGGCGTTGATCAGGGCCGCTGACACATCGGCCAAGCCACCCGCCTTGGCCGACAGACTGTTGGCGATATTGCCCATCCCGTCGGGCAGATAGGTCACTTCGGGTGTGACCACCAGAATTCTGGGGTTGGCTTTCTTGATCATGGATACCCTCCGCGTCCGCATTGGGGTCGGATAATGTCAACTAATGCTTTCTGGACAAGCGTCAGTTCCGATACTCACGCCCAGGTGATCATCCCCGGTTGATTTTTGATCCAGTCGTCGCCGCTGGGCATGACGCGGGCCGTGAAAGCGTAGCGTCCGGAATCATGGCAATCGAGCAGGCACCCGTATAAATAGGCCCCCCCATCTCGCGCCTCCAGCTCATCCATATGGACTTTTTTGCTGCACGTCACGGTATCGACGGTATTGGCAAGGCCGTAATACAGGTGCACCTCCACCTCATCTGGTTTGAGCGCCCCCAAATGGACGAGAACGGTGACCTTGAACGACTCGCCGACGCGAAACGGCCCGGCTGTCGCCCTTTCGGGGCTTTCGATGCGCACCTGCGGCCACTGCTCCCGAAGCCGTTCATTTTTTGCCGACAGCATTCGAGCCTCTTCGGCGTTGTTGGCCAACAACCGGTCCTTCCAAATGGCGGCCGGGATGTAAAAGCGTTCGTCATAATCGTTGACCATACGCAGGCTGCAATAGTCCTGCATGGCCATTTTCATGGAGCTCTTCATCATCCGGATCCAGTCGGTGGGAGCCTCCCCGGGCCGGCGGTGGTAGAATTTCGGGATGACGCCGTTTTCCAGCAGATTATACAGCGCCTGGGATTCCACGGCATCGATATACCCCGGATCGCCCTGTTCTTCGCCCCGGCCGATGGCCCACCCGCGCTCATCGGTGTAGCCCTCTGCCCACCAGCCGTCCAGAATGCTCAGGTTGAGCACACCATTGAGGGCGGCTTTCATTCCCGATGTGCCACAGGCTTCGTAAGGCCGGCGAGGGTTGTTGAGCCACACGTCGCAGCCCTGAACGAGGTAGCGGCCCAGTTGCACGTCGTAGTCCTCCAGAAAGAAGATTTTTCGCCGGACGCCGGTGCGCCGGGTAAATTCGATGATCTGTTTGATAAGCCCCTTGCCCTCGTTGTCCTGGGGATGGGCCTTTCCGGCAAAGATGAACTGCACCGGCTGAGCGGTGTTCTGGAGAATGGCCTCCAGCCGCTCGGGGTCCCTGAACAGCAAGGTGGCCCGCTTGTAGGTGGCAAAGCGCCGGGCAAAGCAGATGGTCAACGCGTCGGGATCGAGGACGGCCTCCACGTCATCACGGACCGACTTAGGGGCGTTTCGGCGGTCCAGTTGGAAGAGAATTTTTTCGCGGCAGGCGCGTAGCAGCCGCGCCCGGCTCATCTCGTGAGCGCGCCAGAGTTCTTCGTCGTAGATTTCATCGATACGCGCCATGTTCTCTGGTTTGCGCGAGCCCATGTACCACTCAGGGCCCAGATAGCGCTCGTAAAGCAGCGCCAGTTCCGGAGCGATCCAAGTGGGAATGTGCACACCGTTGGTGATGTGGCTGATGGGCACTTCGTCAACGGGTCGGTCGGGCCACACGTGCGACCACATCCGCCGGGCCACCTCGCCGTGAAGCTTGCTCACGCCGTTGCAGTAATTGGCCAACCGAAGGCCGAGGATGAACATGGAAAAGGGGCTGTCTTCCGGCGCGCCGGCGGGCTGCCCCCAGGAAAGAATGGTCTTTTCATCGACGCCAAGGCGATCGGTGTAGCGCTTTAGCACCGGCAGCACCATGGCCGGTGGAAATTCGTCGTGACCGGCCGCCACCGGGGTGTGGGTGGTGAACACCGTGCTGCGGGCGACGATTTCGCGCGCGGTCTTAAGATCGACGCTGTGTTTCTCCATCACCAGGGCCAGACGCTCCAGACCTGAAAACGCCGCGTGCCCTTCGTTCATGTGACAGACCTTGCTGGTGATACCCAAGGCATTGAGGGCCCGGATGCCCCCGATCCCCAAAAGCGCCTCCTGGGCGAGACGGACGCGCGGGCCGCCGGCATACAGTCGCGCCGTGATATCGCGGATGGCGGGCGGGTTGCTCTGCATGAAGGTGTCGAGCAGGTAGAGCGAAATGCATCCGATGTCGAGTTTCCAGACCATGGCATCGATATCGCCGTCAGGTCCGGGAACCGACACCTGGATCTCTTTGCCGTCATCGCCGACCGCGCGGGCCATGGGAATGGAGAACACTTCGGTCTCCGGATACTCCTCCTGCTGAAAACCGCTGGGATCCAGAAACTGGTGGAAATAACCCTGCCGATAGAACAGCCCTATCCCGGTCAGTGGCAGGTTCATGTTTGAGGAGGCCTTCAGGTGATCTCCGGCCAGAATGCCGAGGCCGCCCGAGTAGATGGGCAGGGTTTCGTGGATCCCGAACTCCATAGACAAGTAGGCAATCGTATCTTTGGGGCCGAAGGACGGATCGCTGGCGGTGTTGCGTTCGCGTACCCGTTCGTTGAAGTGGGCGCGGACACGCTCGAGATGGGCCAGAAAGCTTTCATCTTCGGCGAGTCGCTTCAGGCGCTGCTGTGGCACCATGGTCAAAAAAACGATGGGGTTGCCGCCGGCCTTTTTCCAGAGCGTGCGGTCGATACGCCGAAAAAGATCCACGGCAGGATGTTTCCAGGACCACCAGTAATTGTGGGAAAGGGTTTCCAGAAACTTGAGCGCTTCGGGAAGCCGGGGATAGACTTGAAAGGTTTGAAACTTACGCATATCTGTATCCTGGATGGCAGATTGATGGGTTGATGGGCGCCCGCCTATCGGTGCGGGCGCGCCATGACATCATAGCAGGCAGACCCATGCCGCCGTCAAGTGGCGCACGGCGGAAGGCCGTTCAATAGATAAGGATCAATGGCCGAATTTCAACGCATCGCGTGCCGATCGACCGATATGATGATGACCCGGCGGCCAATGCCCTTTTAAGCTTTCTGATACCGGCGTTGCAGTGGGCATTGACAGTCCCGTAAAAAGTCTGAAATCACCTCAGAGGACGCAGAGAACACAGAGATAACCCATTAGTAGTTAAACACATTCTCTACGTCCCTGTGCGTTCTCTGCGGTTCAAAACCACTTTTTACGGCTTCATCAACATTGAGCCCTCCTACCCCACCATCCGCCAGACCCTGAGCCACTCGCTCAGGCCCCAGGCCTGGGCGTCGCACCCCCGCGGCCTATGCGGGCTGTCGCCGTCCATGATCTCGGGCAGATGCCCCACACACCCTGTCCGGAAAAGATCCATGGAGGCCAACAGGTATGCCCGTGCGGTGGTTTTCCCCGCATCGCCGTAAACGCGGTACCAGGCCTCGGCATAGACGGGGTAAGGCCAGGTCCAGGCGGTGCCGTTGTGGTAGGCCGGTTTGCGCATTGTGTCTTCATCGCCGGCATAATGGCCGCGGTAGGGCCTAAGGGGGTCGCCCAGCACCTGAGCGCCGTGGGTGATGACCAGTGGACGAGACACCGGTCGATCGGCCAGGCTGCGGATGCCGCCGGGCACCAGGAGGCACTGACAGGCGGAGAGCACCCGCTCGGCCATCTCACGGTCCTCGAGGGCGCCCAGGGTGACGGCCAGCAACTGGTTGCAGCGCAGGGCATCATCGGCGGCGGCCTCACGGCAGGACACGCCGGGTGATGCCTGAAGGCAGTCCGCCAGATAGCCGCTGCCGGGCAGGAAAAACCGCTCGCCAATGGTCTTTCTAACCTTTTTTCTGAGCGCGACCCAATGCTTTGCGGCGTTTCCCGAAGAAATCTCCGCCAGGAAACCAAGGGTCGCCTGCCACAGCGCCTGGATTTCGATGGGATAGCCTTCGCGCGGCGTTCCGGCAGGATGGTTGGTGTCCATCCAGGTAAAATGGACAGGGCTGAAGAGCAGGCCGCTGGCAGGATCCATCCGGACCCCGTTGGGCGCACCGGCCTCAAGCGCGTGCGCCATATCCACCAGAACATTCTTCAGGGAGCGCTGTCCGCAGGCACGCTCGAGCACGGCGTTGCCGCCGGCGCGGGTGAGATCGCGGCAGGCCACCGCCAGCCACAGCGGGGCGTCCGATGTGTTGCGATTGCTGTCGTCACTGCCGGCGAGCATATTGGGCAGGGTACCTGCCTTTTCCAGTCGGGCATATGCCGTGACGATATGCGTTGCCGTATCCAGGGCGCCCACGGCGATGAGACCCCGGCAGGCAATGAGGGTATCTCGGCCCCAATCAAGAAACCAGGGATAACCGGCGATCACAGACTGCCCCGCATCCCGCCGGACCACGTACTGGGAAAGGGCCGCTTCAAGCATCGCCTCGAAATCCGGGGGCGCCGGGCCCGGGTGTGCCTGTAGCACAACGGCCTGACCGGTGGCCTCGACCATGACCGCATCGAGCACCGTGGTATCGCCACCGCCCAGATCCATAGTGAAATACCCCGGGCTGTAAAGATCGGAATCAGGGTCGAGCCCTCGCTCGGCCTCCAGCGGGCGGTGGACCATGTAGTGCCACTCCGGCTCGGCAACGAACCGGCCTGCATCCACCGTCATCCGCAGACCCGGCACACCCTTCGGCGTAAATGAAAAACCGTTTTGCGTGGCATGGACCGCCCCGGGCCAGTGTTGCTCCGGCCCCAGGTAGGCTTTCGTTGTGGCGTGAAAACTCCGGGATTCAATATCCGGCCTGACAATGATCCGCACTGGGCGCGCATCGTCGAGGTGATCCGGCTGGCATGCGGGCAGTCGATGGCAGTAAACCCTGGCCGCCTCGGTGGCTTCGGGCATGGTCACGCTCACCTCAAGCCGGATATGTTCCCCCTGCCCCACGGGAACGTCATACACCCACAGGGCCCAGCCGCCGGGCTGGACGTGAAACCGCGTGAGGCAGTCCTCGTTCACCGTCAGTGAATAGTCCTGAAAAACCACCCACATCCGGCAGCGCGACAGCAGCACCCACCGGTCGACAGGCACGTTCGGATCCGGGTTCACCGCCAGCAGGGCGTCGTATCGGCTCGCGAGATACCCCCACCGGGCATGGGCCCGCACCATGGCGCCCCGTCCGTTGGTGCCCAAAAACACCAGGGGATTCTTGAGCACATTTCGGCGATCGTAGGCGAGCGTCAGGTCCGGGCGAAAGCGTGCGTCCGGCAGCAGCTTGAGCTGCGCACTGTGGCGGCTGCGGGCGCCGTCGCCGTGATACCACACCAGCAGCTCGGCGTCCTGGGGAGCGGCCCCGGATACCAGCGGCAAAAGGCAAAAATGTCGGCCATCCCCTCTTTGGAAACTGTCCTGGCCGCAGAGCACGCGTGCGCCAGCTTCAACCCGGACACGAAAAGAGGCGTCTGCGGTAACCAAAAGCCCGTGGCCGGGGGGCACCATGACCGTGCGTCTGAGATCCTCCGGCCACCGCCAGCGTACCAGTCGCGGCTCCTGGTGGGTGCCCTGAAGCGTCCGATAAAACGGCCCCGGCGCTTCCAGCAGCGCGCGGGCGGCGGCATCCAGATCCAGATCCGGATCGATCACCGGCTGGCCGTGAAGTTGATGGAGCACCTCCAGCACCAACGCTTTGGCGCGCTGCAGGTGGACCACCTCGTGGAAAGGCCCCGGGGTATTCACCCGGGCGTCCAGGGCACTCAGGTCCCTGGAATCGGGGCTCAGACATCGGATCTGACCGGCCTCGAGGTGGTGCCGGCAATAGCCCCCCGCAGTGTTGACGCTCACCGTTTCTCCGGTAAGCAGATCGGTGAAATCGGCACCCGGATCGGGCAGTTGCTCGCGGCGCCACTGGGCAGCTACCGGCTGCGTGTCGCTGAGGTTGGACACCACGAGCAGCCAGCGGTCTGCCGTGAGGTGCCGGCGCAGCACCACGAGCGCCTCTGCGTCGCCATCCTGGATCAGGGAAAGATCCACCGGATCGACAAAACAGATATGGGTGCACAACAGTGCGCTGAGACGGCGGATGAACGCCAACTGGTTGGGCTCGGCCCCCCAGTTCAATGAAGTGGCGTCGTGAACGTTGATCTTCTCGGTGGCAAACCACTCCACGCCGTTGGTAAAGGCGAAAGCGCCGCGCTGGCTGGTAAGGGCCGCAAGGGCGGTGCGCAGCCGTGCCCAGGTGCGGGAGCGGGCGGCCAGGCGGTTGTTGTCATGGGTTTCAGCAAAATGCACGTTGATCCCCTCTTCCCGGCTGATCCGGTCGGCACCGGGAAGATAATGGGTAATGGCCCCACGGTCATAATTTTGAAAGAGCTCCGAGTAGGCCATGTCGAATCCGCCGTGATTGAGCAGGGCCCGTGTGACGGAAATCTTGCCCCCCAGTCCCTCCAGCAGGAACAGGGTTTCGGGAAACTGATCGCGCACGCGTGCGATAATATACTGCCAGGCCCTTTCGGGAATCATGTACCCCGCGTCACAGCGGAAACCATCAACTCCCCGTCGGCACCAGGTGAGAAAGACCTCGGCCATGAACTGCCACAGCTCACGGTGCCGGTAGTCGAGGTGGGTCAGGTCCTCCCACACGACCCCCCAGGCACCGGGATTTTTTATGCGGCCCTCGCTGTCGCGCACCAACCACTCCGGATGGATCTCATGCAGACGCGCCGCCCAGCCGGTGTGGTTGACGGCCATGTCCAAAATGAGCAGGGCGCCGCGCCGGTGCACCGCGTCCAGGAGTTCAAAAAACTGCTCAAGGGGCGTGGCTGCCGGATCGAACACGGCCAGCGCCGGATCCACGGCGGTAAAACCGAGCGCCGCGTAAGGACTGCCGAAGCGTCCCATGCGCGCGTAGGTGGTGGGCGTGGGATGGACCGGCAACAATTGAATGATCCGGCAGCCCAGTGTACCGATGATGACATCCAGTTCGACGATAAAATCGCGAAACGTACCGGATGGCGGAATGACGGTGTAGTGATGCTCGTCCAGATAGCGCACCACATCCGCCTGGCGCTGTGTCAACGGCCGGGCGGCGCGCTTGGCAGGACCGAACTGGCGGATGAACGCATTATAAATGGTATTGGCGGCGACGCACACCGCCGGCATGACATTGATGATGGCGTTATCGCCCGGGGGCCACACCGGCCGAGATGGGGCATCCACTGAAATAAACAGACACTTGGCGCCAAAATGCCCCGGCTGGCGCAGTGCCAATCGGATTTCAAAGGCCCCCTTGCCCACCGCGCGCATGGGGACATCGAACCAATCAGTACCCAGACGCGCCTGGCGATCGTCTACTTCGTCGATGACCTCCGCCCGTTTCCTTGCGGCCATGCCGATGTTGGTCCGCACGAAGGCGCTGCCGTCAGCGCCCCGCGATACCCGCAATCGTATGGTGATGACATCGCCGCAGACCAGCAGACGCTGGCTACCGGGCTGAGGGGTCTGTTCAAGAGTGATGGATAGTGTCACGACGTTGCCTCGTTGGTGCGTTTTTCAAAAGACAGTGCGGTGCCATGCCGCCTGCGCCGGCAACTCACCCGGCCGGGGTCGTAGAGACGATGCCCCTCAGTATATCGCGAAGACGCAAAGAGTAAACGACCAATTATCTCATGCCGGCTGAGCCGGATGCCGAACGCGGCGGACAGGGGCACAGCAGGGCATCAGGAAGCAGCGTCGGCATGCCCGGGCTTGAAGGTTTCTTTATAGATGCCGTAGCGGTTGAGGAGTTTGTTCAGCTGACGAGTGCTGATGCCGGCTTCGGCGGCGGAGATATTGATGCGGCCTTTATTTCTCGACACCAGCTCCTTGAGGTACTGGTGTTCGGTCTCCTCCACCGCCTGGCGACGCACGTCAGCGAGTGTCTTGGACATATCCAGGGGCAGGCTCGCGGTGTGGCCGCTCTGAACGATCTCCTGGGGAAAGCTTTCGGGAGCCAGGGCGTCACCGCTTTCAAGGATGTGGGCCCGCTCGATCACGTTTTGCAGTTCCCGGATGTTGCCGGGCCAGCCGTATTGCTGCAAGGCGGTCATCACCTGGGGGTAAACGCCGTGGATGCGCTTATTGTTGAGGCGATTGAATCGGTTGATAAAAGCGTCCACCAGTAGCGGGATGTCCGCCTTTCGTTCTCTGAGGGGCGGCGCGTAGATGGGAAATACGTTGAGCCGGTAGAAAAGATCCTTGCGGAAAGCACCGGCATCCACCAATGATTTTAAGTCCATGTTGGTGGCGGCCACGAGTCGCACATCGGTACGCAGGGCCAGCTCGCCACCAACCCGGCTGAACTCGCCCTCTTGAATGACGGTAAGCAGTTTAATCTGGGCGGCGGCGGTGATGGTACCGATTTCGTCAAGGAACAGGGTGCCGCCGCGGGCGACTTCGAATTTTCCTCGCTTCATGCGGATGGCCCCGGTGAAAGCGCCTTTTTCGTGACCGAAGAGTTCACTCTCCAGAAGCGTATCCGGGATGGCCCCGCAATGGATGCTGATAAACGGCCCCTGGTTGCGATGGCTGTAATGATGAATCAGTTTGGCCAGACGGGTCTTTCCGGTTCCGGTCTCTCCACAGAGCAGCACTGTGGAGCGTGTTGCAGCAACGGACTGGATTTGCTTGAGCACCAGTTTCATGTTGTCGCACCGGGTACCGACGCTGTCATCGCTCACCGTCGCCCAGGATTCGTCCCGCAGATGCTTGAGCTCTGACTGGATGATGGCACCTTCACCGATTTCCGAAATGATCAGGCGGACTTCTTCGGTGTCGATGGGATGGGTGAGATAATTGCTGGCGCCGACTTTGACGGCCATGACCGCGTCGCGCACATGCTCGGCCGGCGCCATGACCACCACTTCCATACCCGGTTGGACAGCGCTGAAAGACTCCAGCAAGTCACGGGTGGCACTGATCATGTCTTTGCGGGTAGCGTGCCCATTCATCCCCTCCAACTCCAGGAAAAGAATGTCGAAAAAATGCCCCTGCAGCCGTTCGAGCACGGCATCGGCATCACTCACGAAGGTAAATTGGTCGCCGACGGCAAGACTTTCCTTGATCGCAGCGGCAACATCCCGGCGTCTTGTGGAAACGATAATGTTTTTCATGGGCAAGCTGTCCCAGATAAAGTGAACGCAGTGTCGTGAGGGCTCTATAGCAAATATGTCGACGCTCTTCAAATCGGAACCGCTGGTTCCAACGAAACCGTCAGTTCAGGGCTTTCATATATATTCTCAGAATGTTATAGGCGTGGCATACTGTTTGCTGGTGGAAAGCGAACCGCATACCACACAAGGAGATGCCGACGATGACCGAAACCGTCCGCCGCATTCTCATTGCTTATGATTTTTCGGCCCATGCCGAGTGCGCACTGACCATGGGGCTGGCCGTAGCCCGTCGATTTTCCGCGGAGGTCCTGGTCCTCAATGTCATCAACCAACGGGACATCGCAGCCATCGAACAGGCCGCGAACCGTTCGTTGCTGGTAGCCGACTGTGCAGACACTGAAAAAATCGTCCGGGAATACGAAGAAGACCGCGCCCAGCAGCTCAAAGAGAGCCTCGCGCCGCACTGCAGCGCCGATATGACGCCTCAGGCGCTGGTCCGAATCGGCGACCCGGTGGAAGAGATTCTTGAGGTGGCCAAGGCCAAACGCTCAGATCTCATCGTAATGGGGGCCAGAGGGAGAAACCGGGTCAGCCGCCTGCTAACGGGTAGCAAAGCGGAGACGGTCTTTCGTCTCTCACCCATAGCCATTCTCAGCGTCCGCGACGCCGGCGACAACGTCATATAGGCCATGCCGATAACAGCCCTTCAATCCCACCGGCCGGCGGCGGCTGGAGGCCGCATCAACCACTGATGCCAACAGGGGGAAAGACAATTATGAAAACCCATCGCAGGATCATAGCGATCACAACCGCTCTTTTAATCGTGACTGGAGGGGCGGTTTCGGCGGCACCCCAGACGCCCAAGGCCGTGGTATCGGACTTTCAGGAAGTGCTGATTCAGTTGTCGGCAGCCCAAACACGATTCGATGTGCTGCTCAAATATCTGGACGACTCACGGGAAGCCAACCGCGCTTACGACGAATACAAAAATGTCTGGCTGGCCACCACGGTGGCGATCTCCGCGGCGGCGGCCATCTGCGAGTACGAAACCGATCAGTTGACGCTGTTTCTGGAGCTTAAGCAAAAGCGACGGCGCCTCTATGCCGGGGTCCGCACAGCGAGTCTTGAAAACAATGTGCGCCAAATGCGTCTGATGATGGAACAGATCGCCATCAGCGACGGTCTGTTCCCGCCAAAGATTGAACAACAAGACCTCATGGCGCAGATCCGGCAGCAGATGACGGCCGTTATCGTGCTCCTGGGAAAAAGCCGGGAACTGGTTCTCGCGCTGGAACCGCCTTCAGGCCAATAGCGGATCAGCTCACCAGGGCATTGACCCGGTGCAGGTCGTCCTCCCGCCCTAAAAAAACGATGGTCTCCCCGGCATTGAGCACTTCATTTGGGTTTGGCGCGAAAACCATCTCCTTGCTGGGGCGTTTGATGGCCACGATCATCACGCCAAACTGGCTGCGCACATTGCTCTCCAGTATCGATTTTCCCGCCAGCGGCGAGTGGGTGCTGAGCACGGTCTCCTCCATGGTGAGCCCCAGGGGGTGCCCGGTGGTGGCATCGTCTATAAAATCAACCACTGTGGGACGCCGGATCACCTGGGCCATTCGACGGCCGCCGATGAGATAGGGACAGACCACCCGACTGGCGCCGGCGCGCATCATTTTCTCCTGGTTTTTTTCCTCCGACGCCCTGGACAACACGAAGATATCGGGCCTGAGACCTTTGGCGGTAAGGGTGATGAAAACGTTGTTGGCGTCTTCACGCACCGCGGTCACCAGGCCCCGCGCACGCATGATACCGGCCCTTTTGAGGGCCTCTTCCATGGTCGCGTCGGCGATGAGATAGATACGGCCGTCGCGATCGAGTTCGGCGATTTTCCCATCATTGGCCTCGACGACAATAAACGGGATCGCCGCCTCGAGCAGTTCGGTGCAGACGATCCTTCCGATGCGCCCATAGCCGCAGACAATATAGTGATTGGATAGGCTTTCAATCTGTTTCACCAGTTTTCTCCTTCCAAGCAGTCGCTGCAGTTCTCCTTCCAAAAGAAGGCTGATCATTTGCCCCAGAACGTATGTCAGTGTGCTGATGCCGGTGACAATGACAAAGATGGTGACCCATCGGCCAGCCTGGGTCAGTGGCTTGATCTCGGAAAACCCCACGGTGCTCATGGTAATGATGGTCATGTAGAACGCTTCGAAAACCGGCATGTCCTCGATGACGGTGTACCCCACGGTACCGACGGTGAGGATCACCAACAGCAAAAGGAGAGACAGCCGCAGGCGGGAGAAATCCATAATTCGAGGCTCCGCTCGGCAGACCGGACGTTTATGTGTCCATGCCGAAGAAATGGATCAACAACGTGTTCAGCGATCGCTTTATGACCGCATCCGAATAGTGCCGCCGGACCGCATCATAATTGATGAATCCGTAAAAAGTGTTTTTTAACCACCGAGACCGCAGAGGGCCGCAGAGAATATACTGAATAATTAGCAAGTTATCTCTGCGCTCTCTGTGTCCTCTGTGGTGATTTCAGACTTTTTACGGGACTGTCATAATTGTGCAACAGCAGGTTCGGAAATAGTGTAGCGCCCGGATGAAAATTTCGCAACCGACAGCGGAGGGGCACCCCCCGTCCAATGAGCCTCCGGGGGCCTGCCGGCGTCGGAATCCAGAGTTCCGAAAATGGTTGACGGCAGAACCCCCGTTTCTTCTTTTTCGATAGAAAAGTGGTGACTCCGGGAAAAAGTGGTCTCGCACCGGAGAGCCGGCATCACCGGGTAAGGCGATCGGCGAACGCGCTTCAGGAACCGATCATGATCTCCGACACGGCCCGCGTCGCCTTGGCACGCGGCCGTGCCAATACAAGAACTTTTTTAAAATCGGAAAGTTATCGGTAAAACCGTTTCCGGTGAAGATGCCCTGCCGGATGCGTTGATATAAAATCCGGAACAATTCATCGGTAAACATCCCAATGGGTGGCCGATTGCCCAGGGATGGCATGCGGATTGCTCTAAAAGTACAGACCGTTGAAAAACGGCCCGCCATGCCGTTTCCGGATGGCCATATTCCTGTGGAGAGTGATCATGAATGCTTTTTACCTGACATGCGTACAGTGCAATGCTGAGTTTGTGTTTACCGAAGAAGAAGCCGATCGCTACGGCCAGATGGGATTCGACCCACCCCAGCGCTGCCCTTTGTGCCGACGCCAGAAACGAAAAGATACCAGCGACGACCACTCTGGCCGCCACAATCAGAAAAAGCGGGACTATAATCGCAAATATGCCTGATCACTCCAGCGGCTGCCATTGCGGGTAATCAGGCGCAGCGTCTCTTGAGTGTGCTCTGCGTTTTTATCAGCCTGGAAACGGCCATTGCCAAACGTCAAACGGCCAGCCGCATGCGGCAGGCCGTTTGAGGAGCAGCCGATCATGGCCTCAGCAGCGCGGAGACCATGCAGAAGGCATTTTAGAGATCCGCGTTCAATTTCTTTGAAGCGACAAACTTGGGTACCCTGCTGGCGGCAATGGTGATCTTCTCTCCGGTCTTGGGGTTGACTCCGTTGCGGGCTTTCCGGGCGTGAACTTTGAAACTTCCGAACCCAGGCAGCGTCAGGGTGTCATCTGCTTTCAACACGCCCTCGATGGTTTGCATGATGCAGTTCAAAGCGGCCGTCGCCTGCTGCTTGCTTGCCAATACTTCAGCCATTTCGTTGATCAGTTCTGCCTTGTTCAATCTATGATCTCCTCTTTTGGTGTTTCTCTTCTGCCGACGTTTCGCTGGCACGTCTTATCCTCACGCACCAGCGCGCATATGCTGGGATTGTCGCAATGGCGACAATTCTGATGGTCCGACAGCGGGCATTCCGGATGGGCTTTTGACATATCTCGACCAATCTGGGGTTGGCACCGCCATCGCCATATTCCTGATCATGCCAACCGGCAGCGCGGTACTGATGTAATACGCATCACGCCCAAGGCCGGCGATATGGGCCGTTTAGGCCGCCCGAGGTGTCACACTGGGTCGTGATAGTTCGACTTTGCCGCTGTCCTTGTCATACCATCCCTGGAACAGGATCAAATCGGCGGCGGTTTCCAGGCTGTTGTAATCTGTCACCCGTACCCCTCTGGAATCTGCTTCGGCAGGGTTGAAAATGCGAACGAAAAAAATCGTTTTCGATCCTTCCCGCGGCATGACGACCGCCTTGTAATTCCAGATGGTGTCCGGGTCTTCCTTGAGTTTGGTCACCATATATTGCCCGACGAGCTGGGGCAGATCCCGAGGCCTGGGGAGTTTGGTGACATTCGAGTCTGCTTCTTTGGACCAAAATTTCCATTTCATGTTGGCATCTCCTGTAATCGAAAATATCGGCGGCGCCGTTAGAGGGGTTCCCTCGGCCGCTGCGTCGGTGCGATGCACTGCCCACTGTCGTCCGGTGCTTGAACGCACTTGCCACCGGGCACTTCGCGGACATTGACATCCGCGGCATCGCACCTCCTGAAAGCCAGAAGAGTGCCAACAAGATTAACTATTTGATATTAATAAATAAACTTTCAATTTTGCGGCACAGTACGGAACTGCCAGTTCCGATCACAGGGCCCCGCTCGCTCGGGGCAAGGATTTGTGCCTCGGTGTGAAAATAATTTCTATAGCGATTTCAAATTGATACGCAGCCTGCCGGATGGGTTCCGGTTTGGCAAATGTTTCCGAATCCCGGGTTCTCCCGATCGGTACACCGAAATAAGCCGCATGGCCTGCACGCGCTGTCGGTTCAGGCCGAAAGAACCATCGCGCTCCACTGGACCACCAGCGCAATGGCCATCCACACAAGCATCAGGCCTGAAATGCCGGCCATGACCCAAGCCAGATCCAGCAAACCCTGCTTGGATCTCTTTTTGGCATACACCGCCAGAATCACCCATGGCACTATCCAGATCAGTGTTACGACAATTTTTATGACAATGTCCGGCATGGACCCTCCTTGCCTGGTTTATCGATCCATCGCACCCCTATGGTGTGGCGGCCGGGTGAGCCGGAAAGGGGACGGTCGATGAAACCATGCTGCCGTAACCGGCAGAGATCGCTGTATACCCTTCACAGCCTGTGAGTTCAAGCAAAAACAGCCCTTCTTTTCAGGTGACAAACACCTGTCATTCTGAATCGGATGCCGTCAACGATGTCCTTGACAGCTTCGGTTGGCTGGCGTAGCGTGGCTGGTGGTAATACCACCAGCCACATTATGCCGAATCCGGAGAATCCACCGATGGCCCGAAATCTTAGTCCGTTGACCGCCGAAAGTCTCAAGGATGCATTCGTGTCGCGATTCGAACACATGATCCTCTCGGGGGATCTGTCCATCGGCGAAAAACTGCCGGCGGAGCGGGACCTGGCTCAGCAACTTGGCGTCAGCAGGCCGGTGGTCCATGAAGGGCTTGTGGATCTGGTCGCCAGAGGGCTGCTCACGATCCGGCCGCGGCGCGGGGCCGTTGTCAACGATTTCCGAAAAACCGGATCCCTCGCCCTGCTCAATTCGCTGGTCAATTACGAAGGCGGCCTCGATCCGTCACTGCTCCAAGGGCTGCTGGACATGCGGGAGCTGATGGAAGGGGAAATCGCCCGGCTGGCGGCCCGGCACCGCAGCACGGCCCAAGTGGAAATGCTTCAGGCAATCGTCACGTCAGAAGCCGATGCGCTGGAAGATGCGGCCGCCTTCTGCGATCTTGATTTCGATTTTCACCACCAGTTGGCCATGGCCTCGGCCAACCCGCTCTACCCGTTGCTGCTCAATTCCTTCCGAAACGTCTACCGTCACCTGACCAAACGGTTTTTCACCATCGCCGGGTCCGCACGCAGGACCCACCAATTTCACCGGGAGATCGTTGCGGCCATTGCGGCCGGAGAGAAAACCAGGGCCACCGAGATCATGGGCCGGATGCTCGCCCATGGACGCCGGATGCTGTTGACCGTCATCGAAGAAACTCAGGGAGCTTAGGCCATGTCTACCGCCGTTGCCGAAAAGGCCGCTACTGCCGTTCGGACCCCGAAAAACCTGTCACCGCGGATCACCTGGTTGCGGGATTATTATTTCAAAGGAGCCCGGCGTCGGTGGAACAACGAATTCACCGCCTGGACCACCGGCACCGACTGGGACGTGGTCTATGACGAGACATCGTTTTTCATCGTGCCGGAGACCTACCCGTTTTTGGCCACGTTCAAGTCGTCTTTCCGCCAGGCGGCACGACCGATCCCGCTGCCGTCCGATTTCTGGTCACGACCGCTGGCGGAGCGGCGTGCCTGGTTCATCCGGGAGGTGATGGTCGAGGCGCTGCCCAAAGAAATCTTACCCGGGGATCTCATCGCCGGGGGCCGGTTCAACATTCAGGCTTCCCGGTGCTGGAACGAAACGGAATCGGCGGCGCGCTCGCGGCGGCTCTACGGCAAAGACGGCGCCGCGGCGGCGATGAAATGGTTCCATGATCATGGTTACGGCAATGCCGGCGCCACCAGCGGGCACCTGATTCCCGGCTACCAACGGGTGCTGACCGAAGGCTGGTCGGGTATCCACGCTGATCTGGAAGCCCGCTACAACGCACTGTCGCCGGCTGACCGGGAAAATCCCCGGGGCGTTCAACTCCGAGCCATGATGATCGCAGCCACCATGCCCCGGGACCTGGCCCGGAAATACGCCGCTCACTGCCGGAAACTGGCGGCAACGGAAACCGATCCGGCCCGCTGCGGTGAGTTGTCCCAGATGGCGGCCAATCTGGACAAGGTTCCCTGGGCACCGGCCGAGACGTTCTGGGAGGCGGTCCAGGCCCTGTGGTTGACCCACATGCTGGTCCTCAGCGACGAGAACTATCCCGGCGCCGGAGTTTCCTTCGGCCGTATGGACCAGTACCTGCTGCCGTATTGGCAACGATCCCTGGCCGGCGGCATGGACCGTGATTTCGGCAAAGAGATCCTCAAGTGTTTCTGGATCCACGCCAACACGGCCTACGATGCCATGATCCAAACCGGCGACCAGGGAATCACGGCCGGATTCGGCCAGTTGATCACCCTTTCGGGCATGGGGGCCGGGGGGCGGGACATGACCAACGATCTGACCTATGCCATCCTCGAAGTCATCGATGACATGTCGCCTATCTTGGAACCGAAGCCGAATGTCAGACTCCACCGCAACAGCCCTGGCCGACTTTTGAACACCGTTGTGGATATGATCGGCACCAGCCAGGGAGCCCCGTTTTTGCTCAACTTTGACGAACGGTCCATGGCCGGTATGATGGTAGAGGCCCGTCGGGCGGGTGTTGAAGACCGGATCCATAAAGACAATGTCCATGAATACGCCCCGGTGGGATGCCTGGAAAACACCATGGTGGGTAACGACCGCAGCGGCACGGTGGACTGCAATATCAATTTGTTGAAAGCCGTTGAACTGGCCATCAACAACGGCCGTGACCTGCACGCGTTCACTGATCCCATCACCGGAAAGACCGATCCCGTCAGCCAGGACGGACCGGCCACCGGATCGGCGGCCGTGCTGGTCACCTGGGAGGATTTCTGGAGGGCATACACCGCCCAGACCGCGCATATCATAAAAAAGTGCGTTGCGCTCTACGAGATGTCAGAATCGATCCGGGCCGACTATTGCCCCACCCCCTACCTGTCCTGCCTGGTCCGCGGCTGTGCGGAAAAAGGCCTCGACATCACCCGGGGGGGGCCGGAACTGAATTTCGTTACCATGGAGGCGGTGACCTTCGCCACCACCGTCGATTCGCTGCTGGCCGTCCGGTATCTTGTCTTCGATCAGAAAGCCTGCACCCTGAAAGAATTGGCCGAAGCCTTGAAGGCCAATTGGCAGGGGCATGCAAAGCTGCGGGCCATGGCCATCAACAAAGCCCCCAAATACGGCCGCGACGACGATGTCGCCGATGCCATGGCCCGGCAGGTGATGGATGTATGGACAGAGCAGGTCTGGCAGTACCGGACCCTTTCCACCGACCGCCAGTTCCGCCCCGGCATGCTCAGTTGGAATTACTGGGTGGGTGACGGGTTTATCCTGCCGGCCAGTCCGGACGGCCGCCTAAAAGGGCAATTTCTCTCCAATGCCATCTGCCCGTCCAACGGTGCCGACATTCACGGCCCCACCGCCAATACCAACAGCGTAGGAAAGGCCCTCGGCGGCCATGCCGCCGAGGGACAAGGCGACTGGGCCGGATACCGCAACTGCCTGCCCAATGGCGCGAGCCACACCATTACTTTCAATCCAGCCATGTTGCGCGACGGTGAACACAAGGCAAAATTTGCGGCCTTTCTCCGGGGGTATACGGAAAACGGCGGCACTGCCCTGCAGATCAACATGCTCGATCCGGAAACCCTTCGGGCTGCCCAGCGCCACCCCCAGGACTACCGCCATCTGCTTGTGCGGGTGACCGGATACAACGCCTATTTCACGAGTATCGGAAGGGAACTGCAGGACGAAGTGATCGCGAGAATCAGTCATAATCGATTTTGAACGGAAAATAAGCATGACAACCGATCCCGAAAGCCTATTGACCGGCACCGTTCTTGAAATCCAGCGGATGTCTACCGAAGACGGTCCCGGTCTGCGGACAACGGTATTTTTCAAGGGCTGCACGCTGCGATGCGACTGGTGTCACAACCCTGAAAGCATTGCCGCCCGGCCGGAACTCCAGTGGGTGGCCGCCCGGTGCATCGGTTGCCGAACCTGTCTGGAGGTGTGTTCCTGCGACGGGTTGAGCGCCGCCGGCGAGGGCATCGTCATCCACCGGGAACGCTGCACGGGATGCGGCGACTGCGCACAGGCCTGCCCGTCCACCGCGCTGGAAATAATGGGCCACCGTTGGGCTGTCAACGATCTGGCCCGGGAGGTGCTCAAGGACCGGGCCTATTTTTTGACGTCCGGGGGCGGGGTGACGGCCTCTGGCGGGGAGGCCGCCATGCAGGCCGGTTTTGTCGCCGCCTTTCTGGCGGCATGCCGCGGGGCCGGTGTCCATACGGCCATAGATACCGGCGGACACGTGCAGCCGGAGGCCTACCGGATCCTGCTGCCCCAGTCCGACCTGGTGCTGTTTGATATCAAGATGATGGATGCCGAGGCCCATCGGTGTCACACGGGTGCCGGTAACCGCCTGATTTTCGAAAACCTACAGGCAGTTGCGACGGCCAAACGGACCACCGCCACACCGTCCCGGATCTGGATCCGGACCCCGATAATCCCGGGTGCCACGGACACCGAGGCCAATATCGCCGCTATCGGCCGGTATATCGCCGCCCATCTGCCCGGTGATGTGACGCGCTGGGAGCTTTGCGCCTTCAACAACCTGTGCCGGGATAAATACCGGCAGCTGGGGCGACCCTGGGCATACGGGGAAACAGCGTTAATACCGGAGGCGCACATGGCGGCCCTTGCCGACACCGCCAGAGACAGCGGCGTGGATCCGTCCATTGTGGTGCGCAGCGGCGCAACGCGCTGACCGCCGGCAAGCCGGAACTTTTCCCATGAAATCGCGAAGCGCGCGCAGCCATCCGATCAGGAGAAACCGCATGAAAACAGAATTGACCCCGGAAGACATCCGCGCCTTTGAACCCGAGGCCAAGGTGGGCCTTCTGGCCACCGTCGACCCCCATGGGCTGCCCCACATCACCCTGATCACCTCCCTGCGAGCCAGGACCGCCACGGAATTGATGTGGGGGCAATTCAGCGAAGGCAAAAGCAAGCAACATGTCCGGGACAACCCGAAGGTCGGATTCCTGGTCCTGACCCCGGACCGACGGCTGTGGCAAGGCCGGGCCCGGTGGACCCAAACGGCCCGCTGCGGCCCGGACTTCGAGATCTTCAACAACCTGCCGATGTTCCGTTACAACGCCTACCTGGGAATCCACACCGTTCACCACATGGCGCTTGTGGACACCACCGGACAACAGCGGCTTCCCATGGCCGCTGTCGTGACGGCCACCGTGCTCACCCGCCTGGCCCGGCTGGCGTCACCGTCCTCTGGCGGCGGCATCCTGAGCGTCTGGGCCAGGGACCTGTTCAACGACCTGTCGTCCCTGAAATTTCTGGCCTATGTCGATGCCTGCGGTTATCCGCGAATGGTGCCGCTGATTCAGTGCCAGGCCCGGAGCCGGGACACCCTGGTATTTTCAGCCGCCGCTTTCGGCGCCGAGCTGCGGGCTCTTCGGCAGGGGGTTCCGGTGGCCGTCTTCGGACTGACCTTGAAAATGGAATCGGTCCTGGTGCGCGGGCCTTTCGGCGGTTTCAGGCCCTCCCTTTTCGGCCGGATGGGAAATATCGGAATCAACTGGGTCTACAATTCCATGCCCCCCAAGCAGGGACAAATCTATCCGGCCGTCCCCCTCGAACCGATCGTGTGTTTCGACGACTGATCCGGCGGTCACCATTGACCGTGCCGGCGCCTCGCAGCCCTCGGGTTGTTGGCCACCACTGGAAAGGCCGCAACCCGTCAGGGTTGCGGCCTTTTTTGTTTAATGGTGGCGATGCAGGGAGTTGGCTGGAATCTTTAACCTACTGAAATCATAAATGGGCACCCTTCGCCGGGTGCCCATATTTCTCAGCATTCTGCAACCTAAGCGCACCTGTTTGCCGGGTTTTTTCATGCTTTAACTCGTTAGACATTGTGAAAACAGGATGCCTTAGGTATACACTATCATGCAGACGATAATCTCGTCCCCTGGGGCGAGGTTGGGACATTTTGAACCGAGCCAAAAACTATAATTACAATATGTGGTGCGATGAATGGGGCCTATACCATACATGTAGGCATAACTCTGCCAGGATGGCTTGGCAGAGTGAAAACCACTTGACCGCATCCCTGCTGATACTATATTTAGTATCACTATTTCTAAAGTTCTCATGGCTAAGGTCGATAAAACATTAGAGAAGTGGCGGCAAAACACACCGACTGATGTGCCGGTAGACAAGGCTATTGGGATCATTGAGAGGTTTTTCCCCGGACAGTTTCAACAAAATCGCACATCTCACATCGTGGTTCAAGATGACCGCCTGAAGGGAATCTATGGTTATGGCCCTGACGGCGATTTCACAGTCCCAGTTTCGGGTGGTCAAAAAGTTAAAGGCAAGTATCTAAAAAGATTAGCCGAAACAATCAAATACTTAAGTGAGTTAGAGGAGGGCGGGCATGAATAGAGATCTGGAATTTTATATGAACCTTCCATACACAATTGAGTTGGTTCCTATTCCAGAATCTGAAGGCGGAGGATTCACGGCACAGTTGCCAGAAGTCGGGCGCTTATCAATTGTTGCGGATGGTGAAACACCAGAGGAGGCTTTGAGCAGTCTAGATCATATTAAGCGAGAGCGCTTTTCTCATTACATTGAAAAGGGGCTCTCTATCCCTCTACCTGCAGAAACATTGGATGAATTCAGCGGCCGATTCGTTTTACGAGTTCCCAAAGAATTGCACCGTAAATTAGTAGATGGAGCCAAAAAGAATGGAGCCAGCCTGAACCAATATGTAAATTACCTTTTGACATCAAATATACAATCAGATCATCACATGAATGAGGTAAACCGGATTGTCGGAAAGCTTGAAAGGATGTGCGAGACATTCCGAGAAACTACCTATCATTTCTCTCTTGATATGCAAAACGCCAAAGTCGCAACAGAGCCGCCCTATTATATCACCAAGGGCTTCTCGCTCCCGAAAGCGGCATAGGGGGATAACGTGACCAAAAAATATAAAATGCCTCCTGAAGAATATTACGGCATACTACAAGACCTCGAACTGCGCGAAATATATTTGGAGAGATGTAGTACTCGGATAGATCGAGAGGTATTTTTAGGCGAAAGCAATATAAAAGTTCAAGTTAGAGATAAGGCAGATTTTAAGATATTGGATGATGGGTTTTCCGTGAGGCATAAATACGATATTAAAATTGTTCCAGGAGATGAGACCTTGGGGACCGCCTTGACAATATCAGCGACTTTTTGCGCTAATTTTTCTCACCCTGATAAAATTGATAATCTCAAAGAATTCTTTACAGTTTTTTCAGATGTAAATTTACCACTGAATACATGGCCATACTTTCGAGAGTTGGCCCAAAGCATGACTCAAAGGGCCAATGTACCTCCTCTCACTCTCCCTTTCATAAAAAGAAGATAATATACACCGGAAACCCGAAAAACACCTCAATCGGTTGGTGTCACAAAGGGGCAACCAAAACCGGTTGCCCTTATCCTTTCTGATTCTGCAACCTATGCACATCCGTTTCCCTTTTAAGCCTCTATTTATCCTCCTCATTCGAATCGCTCATCTACTTGAAATTACTAGTTACAGAAACGAAAATAACTGCAACCATATCCAACTAAAATTATTCGAAAGTTAACCGGACACTACTGTTGCCAAACATATTTTTATACGCAACATCACCGCCAGGGACCAAAATCAAGATTGACAAAAAAGTTGTTCACGTTAAGAAATAGCACCATAGGGGCACCGAGACTCATGAAAGAGCGCATTGTTTCCCCACAAAACCCACAGGAGGTCTTGACCGAACTAACATGTCCCAACAAAGATGAAATTGATGAGTTCTTAAAGGCCTTCCCCGCAGAAATTCTTCAGTTTTCAGAGTCTTTCTCAACAGCTTATAAAGGATACTTAGAACTTAACCACACTACTCTTTGCCCATCAAATACAGATGGTGAGATCACCCAAAAAGATTACGTCACTTTCTTCACATACCAAATTTTAGACAACCTCTTCACATCAACCAAAACGCTTTTGAGTGGATTTCAGACTGCATCCGGCAATCTCTTGAGGCAGGCTACTGAGGGTATTGCCGTTGTTATCCTATTGTCTTTGGACCATACGATACAGAGAACGGAACGGAGAAAGGGGAAGGAAAAGAAAAAAACTTTCCATTTCTACCAAAGCTTCAAGAATGAGAAAGCCTATGCTCTTTCACATCTTGCTATTAGACTTCTGCTGGAAAACCAGAAACTTGTTGGAATCACCGACTATGGCATTGAAATGCTTGGAATTATAAAAGAATATAGCAACAAGCATAGTCACCCTACATTTTTCAGCACAAGTTCGTTTATTTCCTACGGGATGTCCGGGAAAATGTACTTGGGTGGAAGCTTTGATAAAGGTAAGATCGATTGGTATAGAAGCGAGCTGCAAGCCAGAATTGGTTTTTGCGACAAATTACCCGCTCTAATTAGAGGTTTGGTCAAAAAGGTCAGAGACTTACAATAATTGTTAACAGCCATGAGACGATACGCCGAGCAGCTGAAAACCTACCTGAAGGAACTGAACGCGTAACCGGGAGGTTTGAACCGGTGGTGCGAGAGCCGAGGGCAGGAGACCGAGGAACAATCAAGCATGCCATGGGCCATGACTTTATTCAGATCACCGTGAATGTTTACGGCCCCCTGCTCCCAGCTGAGAGCAAAGGAGAGGTGAACCGCTCGATGAAGCAACCACCCGCAATCTATCCGCAACCATCACAACAGCAAAGGCCGCAACCCTTCAGGGTTGCGGCCTTTTTTGGTTAATGGTGGCGATGCAGGGAGTTGAACCCCGGACACTACGGATATGAGCCGTATGCTCTAACCAACTGAGCTACATCGCCAGGTTGCCGACCGCGAAATAACCTAGCTGCCAGCGAAAAGGAAAGAGCGTTACTAACAATTGGGCCATTCAAAGTCAAGCCGAAAGATGCCGCCTGTGGGCGAAACCAGTGTCCGTTCACAGGTGGTAGGTTTTAGTCCCCGGCAAGGCTCGAGCGATTTTGCAACCGCAGGCATAGTGGGCCTATGTCGAGGATTGCAAATGAGCGAGTACGCCGCCGGGGGCTAAAAGATGCCGCCTGTGGGCGGACACTAATTTTGTTCTGCCATGGAGCTGGTCACCTCAACGGTAAATTCCTCCAGGCTCTCGGGCAGGTTGTTGAAAACGAGCATGAAGGGCACCATCTGTCCTGGAGCGATCCGTGATTTGGCCTGATTCTTGAGCCGCGCTTTGATCGCATCCAGATCCAGGGCGGCTAAATCCTGATCACTGAGGACATTGCCGGCATATGAGGCCTGCACCTGAGCCATTTTTTTGCCGACGGTATAGAGCTTTCCCGTGAGGCGAACCTGTAGGCGGCTATCCTCGTAGCCGCTTTTCACTTTACCGGTGATGACGAAAAGTCGGCCGGTGATCGCATTTTCCACAAACCGGCTGTTCACACCATGGGTGCTCATATTGAGGTTGCCCATGGGATCGGCCGGTGCGGTTTTGAGCAGATCGCTCACAAACGGTATTTCAATGCCCATGGTGGTCACCGCCATGTAACCGCCATAGGCCAAACCACCGAGAATCAGCAGGAACAGCAGAATTTTAACCGGCGCGCCGATCTTTCCGCCGCCGCCGCTCTTCTTGGCCTTGACCTTCTTTTCTTTTTTCTTTTTCTTCTTTTTCCCGCCGTCTTCATCGTCGATGTCTGCGACAGCCACCGCAGCGGCACCGGCCGCCGCGCCAGCGAGGTCATCGAAATCGTCTGCGGTTGGCGGAGATATTTCCACGGTGGCTGCATAATCCAGGTCATCGTCGGCGACGGCTGAAGCGATTTCATCATCGTCGACGCCAAAATCGAGGTCCATGTCGCCCCCGGCACCACCATCCGCTATCGTGTCGACCTCGAGGGTGTCCATATCGAGGTCGTCCATATCACCCATATCCAGGTCAAAATCATCCGAACCATCCGCGTCAACCGGCTGCGGTTCGTCTCCCAGCATGTCTTCAATATCTGAAAGGTCCAGATCTCCTCCGTCGATTTCCTCGATGGTGTCGATGGCCGCCGATGCGCCACTCGATGCCCGATCCAGATCAAGCTCAAGATCATCCGGGAGATTATCACGATCATCACTAAAATCGGCGTCCAGCATGTCCTCCAGATCTGACAGATCCAGCTCTTGGCCTGCAGAGGCAGGCGCATGGGCAGCGTTACCGCCAACAGCACCGTCCTGACCGGTCACCATCTGTTCGATGTCGGAAAGATCGATATCTGCGCCGCCCAGATCAAGGTCAAGATCCAGATCGTCACCACCGGCTGATTCGGCCTGCGCATCGTCCATGTCCAGGTCCAGATCCAGGTCGAAATCACCACCGCCGGCTGATTCGGCCGGTGCGTCGTCCATGTCCAGGTCCAGATCCAGGTCGAAATCACCGCCGCCGGCTGATTCGGCCGGTGCATCGTCCATGTCCAGGTCCAGATCCAGGTCGAAATCACCGCCGCCGGCTGATTCGGCCGGCGCTTCGTCCATGTCCAGGTCAAGATCCAGATCCAGGTCCAGATCATCACCGCCGCCGGCTGATTCGGCCGGCGCTTCATCCATGTCCAGGTCAAGATCCAGGTCCAAATCATCGCCACCGCCGGCAGATTCGGCCGGCGCTTCGCCCATGTCCAGGTCGAAATCCAGGTCGAAATCACCGTCGCCGGCTGATTCGGCCGGCGCGTCGCCCATGTCCAGGTCAAGATCCAGGTCCAGATCACCGCCGCCGGCTGATTCAGCCGGCGCGTCGCCCATGTCCAGGTCAAGATCCAGATCCAGGTCCAGAGCCTCACCGCCGCCGGCTGATTCGGCCGGCGCGTCGCCCATGTCCAGGTCCAGATCCAGATCCAGGTCCAGATCAGCGCCTCCTCAGGCTGCTTGGGCCGGCGCGTAGCCCATGTCAAGGTCAAGATCCAGATCCAGATCATCGCCACCGCCGGCTGATTCGGCCGGCGCGTCGCCCATGTCCAGGTCAAGATCCAGATCCAGGTCCAGATCATCGCCACCGGCAGATTCAGCCGGTGTCTCGTCCATATCCAGGTCAAAATTCATATCCAGGTCCAGATCATCCCCGTCGGCAGATTCAGCCGACGCTTCGCCCATATCCAGGTCCAGATCCAGGTCCAGATCATCGCCACCGGCAGATTCAGCCGGCGTCTCACCTAAATCAAGGTCGAGATCCAGATCCAACTCGTCACCGGCAGCTGCAGAACCATCACTGCCGAAATCGAGATCGTCGCCGCCATACGCCAGATCCTGATCCGGGCCATCTACGTCGGAGCCTTCAGGCGTTTCGGGTGCCTCGACCGGCGCCCGCGTCACGGCCGCCGCTGCAACAGCAGCGGTGGCGACGACTTGAGCGGGTTCAGGGGGTGTCTCCACGGTCGGTTCAGGGGCAGGTGGGTAGGCAGTGAACACATGCTTGCACTTTGAGCACCGAACCTTGGACCCGGCGGCTTGCAAGAGGTTCTCATTCAAGTTGAATTTGGTCTGACACTGCTCGCAGGAAACGATCATGACCAACCCTCTTCGGCTAAAATTTTAAATGATAGATGCCGGGCAATTCACGATAGGACTCATCAAAGTCCAACCCGTACCCTACCAGAAACTCGTCGTCCACCGCATGGCAGACGTAATCGGCCTCGATGGGCACCCGGCGCCGTTCTTGCTTGTCGAGAAGGGTGCAAACTTTTACACTCGCCGCACCCAGTGATTGGAAGTGAGAGACCATGCAATGCAATGTCAGCCCGGTATCCACAATGTCCTCTACGATGAGAACGTCTTTTCCCGCGACATCGATAACGCGGTTCTTTTCCAGCTGGACACAACCGGTGGTCTCGGTGCCGGATCCGTAGCTGGAAGCGCGCACAAAGTCGATCTTGACGGGAATCGACATCAGCCGCACCAGATCGGCGAGAAAGAGAAACGCCCCTTTCAACACACCCACCATCACCACATCTTTGCCCTGATAATCCAATGACAGCCGTTCTGCCATGGTCGCAGTCATTCGATGGATGTCTTCACTATCGAGAACGGGGATGAGTTCGGGCATATTTTTGCTGTCGGTTCGGTGTCGAAAAGCCGCGAATGCCATGGCTTTCGTGGCACCCCACAGTGGTGCGACTATCAGATCAGAGGTAACACTGCGGCTCACCTGTTGTCAATGATTTTAGTTTGTTACAAACCTTCTGCCGCAAGTTGTTCAATGATCTCTTTCTGTTTTGAGGACAGTTTTCGCGGGATGTCGACGAGGATAGTGACGTACAGATCCCCGCGGTGCTTCTTTTTCATTTCCGGCAGACCATGGCCGGGCAGCCGCATCCGCGTTTTGTGCCGGGTACCCGGCGGGACCTTCAGGCTTAGAGATTTTCCGTCAAGCGTAGACACGTCCACCGTGGTTCCCAGTAATGCGTCGGTGAGCTTGATTTCACGATTGACGTTCAAATCGTGATCTTCCAGAGCGAATATCGGGTGAGGCAACAGTTTCACCTGGATGAAAAGGTCTCCCGGTGCGCCACCGTATCCGCTGGCCTCGCCTTTTCCCGATATCCGGAGCCGCTTGCCATCCAGCATTCCATGAGGGATCTTCACAGACATGTTTTCCGTCTGGTTGCCATGCTGATAGGCGATGGTCTTCTGGGTGCCGGTCACCACCTCTTCCAGCGTCAGCGGCAGCTCATAGACCAGATCGCTGCCCCGCGGCGGCGCCTGGGAGCGCCCCCCGCCGCCGAAAGGGCTGCCGCCGCCAAAGCTGAACCTGAAGTTTTTACCACCGCCTGCGCCGCCGCCGCCGAATCCGAACTCCTTGAAGATATCGGAAAAATCGAAGCCCCTGAAAATATCTTCCTGCGAGTAGCGCTGCTGAAATCCATCGGCGCCGAACATGTCGTATTGCTTTCTTTTCTCCGCATCACTGAGCACCGCATACGCCTCGGAAATCTGCTTGAACTTGTCTTCGGCAGACTTGTCGTCCTTGGTGTGATCCGGATGATACTTCATCGCCAGCTTCCGGTAGGCTTTCTTGATTTCGGATTCGGAAGCGCTTTTCTCAACGCCCAGTATCGTGTAGTAATCGGTCGCGGCCATAGTCATCCAATCGCATTCTATCTTATTAAAATAATTGCATATGACAACACATCGCCTAATCGGGAAAAATAAGATTCCGCTATCGCCATGTCAAGACGCCGAGGGTTCTGCGCCGCGGTGGACTTTCAGGGCGATCAGCACCACGGAAATGGCGGCCGGGGTCATTCCATCCACGCGGGCGGCCTGCCCCAGAGAAACCGGTCTCACCTCGCTAAGTTTCCCTTTGAGTTCGTTGGAGAGTCCGTGCACGGCGATAAAATCGAAATCCTCCGGGATCCGGACTTTCTCCGCATCCCTGAACTTGGCGATCTCACGGAGCTGACGCTGGATGTAGCCTTCGTATTTGACTTCAATCTCAACCTGGCGGGAGACTTCCGGCGCAATGGGCGTCGGCGACGGCGCCAGGGCCGATACCGTGTTGTAATCGATTCCCGCTCGTTTGAGTAGCTGATCGAGATGGATGCCTGTCGTCAGCGGCGGCTGACCACAGCGGGTCAGGTGATCGTTGGCCGCCGCACCGGGCTTTATGACAGTGGTGCGCACTCGCCGGCGTTCGTCGTCGATCAATCGCCGCCGCTCGCGAATCTCGGTGACATGCGCGTCGGATATCAACCCCAGCGCGTGCCCGATCTCCATAAGGCGCAAATCCGCATTGTCCTCCCTGAGCATCAGTCGGTACTCCGAGCGCGAAGTAAACATGCGATAGGGCTCGCGGGTGCCGCGGGTCACCAGGTCATCTACCATCACCGCCATGTAGGCCTGGGAGCGGTCCAGCACGAAAGGCGGCCGACCCATCACCTGGCAGGCGGCATTGACTCCGGCCCATAGGCCTTGGGCGGCGGCCTCCTCGTAGCCGGAGGTGCCGTTGATCTGACCGGCGGTGAACAGTCCGGCAATGCGCTTGGTCTCCAGAGTCGGTTTCAACTGCACCGGATTGAGGTAGTCGTACTCGATGGCATAGGCCGGACGCATGATTTCAGCATCAGCGAGGCCGTCCACAGCCCGGACCACGTCGATCTGGATCTCCAGCGGAAGGCTGTTGCCCAGCCCGCTGGCATAAATCTCTTCGGTATCGAGCCCCTCGGGCTCAAGGATCACCTGGTGGCGGTCTCTTTCGGGAAACCGGACCACCTTGTCTTCAAAGGAGGGGCAGTACCGGGCCGACACGCCCTGAATCATGCCGCCGTAAAGCGCCGATTTGTCCAGATTGCGGCGGACCAGGTCGTGCACGCCCGGGTTGGTGTGCCCGATGTAGCTGGGCAGTTGGGGCAGGGGCTGGGCATCAGTGAACACCGAAAAAGGGCGCACCGGCGCGTCGTTTTCCACCTGGGCGGTGAAACGCGAGAAATCGATGCTCTCGCGTTTGAGCCGCGGCGGCGTGCCGGTCTTCATCCGCCCCAGGCTGAAGCCAAGCTGCACGAGCTGTTTGGGCAGCGCATAGGAGGCGAACTCGCCGGCGCGGCCGGCTTTGATGGCGGAAAAGCCGATGTGTACGAGCCCGCTGAAAAAGGTTCCGGTGGCCAGCACGACGGCGCGGGCGCCGTAGCCGAAACCGGTGGCATCGGTGATCCCCGCGACCCGGCCACCGTCCACCTCAAGTCGCGCCACCTTGGCTTGTTTCAGATCAAGCCGCGCCTGGCGCTCCACCGTTGACTTCATGATCCGGTGATAGCGGTTTTTGTCGTTCTGGGTCCGGGTGGACTGGACGGCCGGACCTTTTTTGGTGTTGAGGGTTCGGTACTGAATGGCTGTAAGATCCGTCACCTTGGCCATTTCGCCGCCCAGAGCGTCGATTTCTCTGACAAGCTGCCCCTTGGCCATGCCGCCGATGGACGGCGAGCAGGGCATTGCCGCCACCTTGTCCAGATCGATGGCGAGCAGCAGGACGCTGCACCCCATGCGCGCTGCGGCCAGGGCCGCCTCACATCCCGCATGCCCCGCCCCCACCACGATAATGTCGTAGCTTTTCATGATTTTTCTCCAAGCAAATTGGAGAAAAGGGTTCGAAGGGCTTGTCCGCCGTTGCCGTGTGGCGGGTTCAAGGGGCCAAGGGGCCAAGGAAATGCTGAAATGTTCTTAGAAAAGCGGTATGCCATAGTTGTGTCTCCATTTACGGTGCACACCATGATATGCAATGCAAGGGCTGTCAAGTGCGCAGCGCTGACGCGCCGCACTGCGACAGCAACATTTGGTCCCCGAAAATCCCGGAAAAATGTAGGGGCGGGGTTTACCCCCGCCCGTGTTCGGTGGACCACGATTGATGGCCCCGTAAAAGTCCCTGAGCCCGTCACCCCGGCGAAGGCCGGGGTCCAGAAATGCCTGAAAACACTGGATCCCGGCCTTCGCCGGGATGGCAGAAAAAAGAGGAATCCGACTTTTTACGGAGTCATCACGATTGGGCCTTCCACTGTCAACGACTCAAGTCGGGACCGCTCAACTTGAGGATGGGACATAACCAAAAACGATGATCCGGTTAGACAAGATCAGCGGCCTATGAAGATACCTGAAAAACGCTACCGCGATCTCAACAGTTATTTCCGTGCCCGGTTCGGTGAGCGGGTCCACAAGATCACCGTGGACGCCGGTTTCACCTGCCCCAATCGTGACGGGCGACTGTCCACCGGGGGGTGCATCTACTGCAATGCCAAGGGCTCGGGAACCGGCCAGCACGGCCTGGGGCGCACCGTCACCGAGCAGCTCGAAGCGGCCCGATCACGCATCGCCAAACGGTTCAAGGCCACCAAATACATCGCCTATTTTCAGTCGTTCACCAACACGTACGCGCCGGTGGTTACCCTCAAACGGCTCTACGACGAAGCACTGGCCGTGGAAGGCGTCGTGGGGCTCGCCATCGGGACCCGGCCCGACTGCGTCTCGCCGGAAACGCTGGAACTGCTGGCCGGCTACACCGGCAACCATCACGTGTGGGTGGAATACGGGCTTCAGTCGGCCAATGACACCACCCTGGCCCGCATCAACCGCGGCCACGATGCGGCCTGTTTCGCCGATGCCGTGGCGGCCACCCGGGGCCGCGGGATTCTCATCTGTGCGCACATCATCCTGGGACTACCGGGAGAAACCGCGAAAGACATGCGCCGAACGGCGCGGTTTGTAGCCGATTTGGGGGTGGACGGCGTCAAGATTCACCTGCTCTATGTGGTCCGGGAAACCCCCATGGCCGAGCTGTATACCTCAGGGCGCTACACCTGCCTGACACCGGCGGAATATGCCGACCGGGTCTGCGACACACTGGAAGTCCTTCCCCCGGCCGCCGTGATCCAGCGCCTCACCGGAGATCCCCACCCCGATGAACTGCTGGCACCGGCCTGGGCGCTGGAAAAGGCAGAAACGATGGCGCTGATCCATCGGCGCCTTGAGGAACGTAATACCTGGCAGGGAAAGTGCTTTGAGGGGGAGGGGGGGAGACAACACGGACTGACACGGACTGACACGGACTGACACGGACTGACACGGACTGACACGGACTGACACGGACGAACACGGACTGACACGGACGAACACGGACTGACACGGACAATCACGGTCCTTGACCACGGCTCACGGCCCGGGTTCTCTGAACGCAGCCCAGCGTTTTTAGGTCCCTTTGGTCCCTTGAGTCACTTAGGTCCTTTTGGTCCTTTAGGTCTCTTTAGGCTTATGCCCCTTGCGCCGCCACCGTCAGCCGCCTACCGTCAACCTGATTTTCTTCGCCAGCGGATACCGCCGCCCCTCGCCAAATGCCTTGGCCGTCACCTTGAGTCCCGGCGCGGCCTGGTGACGCTTGTACTCGTTGCGGTCCACCCGGGCGATGACGGCGCGCACCATATCGGGATCAAAGCCCATGGCCAGAATGTCTTCCACACCGCAGGCCTCCTCCACGTAAGCCTTCAGCACAGCGTCGAGGACATCGTAGGGGGGCAGATCGTCCTGGTCGGTCTGATCCGGGGCCAGCTCTGCCGACGGCGCCTTGTCGATGATACGCTGCGGGATCACTTCCCGCTGCCGGTTGATATATCGCGACAGCGCATAGACCCTGGTCTTGGGCACATCGCTGATGACGGCCAGTCCGCCGTTCATGTCCCCATACAGGGTGCAGTAGCCCACCGCCAGTTCACTCTTGTTGCCGGTGGAGAGCACCAGCGCACCGGAACGGTTTGAGATGGCCATCAGAATGGTCCCGCGGATCCGGGCCTGGATGTTTTGCTCGGTGATGCCAGGCGCATCGGTGTCAAATGCCGGAGAAAGGTGCTCCAGAAAAGCAGTGAATATGGGATCGATGGGAATGATCTCGTAAGATACCCCGAGGCTTTCCGCCAAAAGCCGGGTATCGGTGAAATTGTCGGCCGACGTGTAGCGGGAGGGCATGAACACCGTGGACACGTTTTCAGGCCCCAGGGCCTCGGCGGCGATCCCGGCCGTGAGCGCCGAGTCGATACCGCCGCTCAAACCGATGACCGCCTGGGAAAACCCGCACTTGGTTACGTAATCGCGTGTGCCCATGACCAGGGCACCCAGCATTGAGGCCGTGTCGTTTTCGCTGATGGGATGGCGCTGTTTGGGCGCCGGCGCGGCGTCGGCGGTATCGAAGACCACCATATCCTCTGTAAAATCGGCGGCCTGCGCCACCGGACGACCGCTGCTGTCAAAGGCGGTGCTGATGCCTTCGAAAAGGATGCTGTCGTTGCCGCCCACTTGGTTGGCGTAAACGATGGGCAGGCCGTACTTGCGGGCGAGCGCGCCGTACATGTGCCACCTGAAGGCGCGCTTTCCCACATGAAACGGAGATGCCGACACGTTGATCAAAAGATCAGCCCCGGCGGCAGCCATCAGCGCCACCGGATCCATATGGTAGATGGGCCGAGGGAAAATGTCCGCATCGTTCCAGGCGTCTTCGCAGATGGTGAGTCCCACCCGGCACCCCTTGTAGTCAAACACCGAGCAGTCCTGCCCCGGCTCGAAATACCGGCTTTCATCGAACACGTCATAGGTGGGCAAAAGCCGCTTGAAGGCCCGGTGCAACACCACGCCGTCCTCGAACAGAGCCGCCGCATTGAACAGCCCCTTTCCGTCCGGCGCAGGATTTATCGCGGCATACCCGCAAATGACACCGATGCCCCGGATCCGGCCCATCAGGTATTCCAGTGCCGCCTGGTTGGCCGCCACAAAATCCTTTTTCTCCAAAAGATCCCGCGGTGGATAGCCCGAGAGCACCAGTTCGGAAAAAACCACCACATCGCAGCCGTCCTTTTGGGCCGCTTCGGATCGGGCCACGATCTTGGCGCAGTTGCCGTCAAAATCCCCTACCCGGGGGTTTATCTGGGCGATGGCGATTTTCATGATCATGCTTCCAAAATGGTAGTATCGGTTGGCGTTGCTCTACTATGGGGCCTGGCCGGTGTCAACGAAGGGGCGTGTTTAAAAACGCCGCGATGTCCGTAAACAGGGCCGCGATGTCTTCGACACGGGTCCAGCGGATCTCCGCATCGGCCCGAAACCAGGTGAACTGGCGCTTGGCAAAATGCCGTGTGTCGCGCTTTAGCGTGGCGACGGCTTCATCAATTGACGTTCGGCCGTCCAGGAATGCCACCATGTGGCGGTAACCCAGCGACTGCATGCTCCTGAGCTCCGGGCTGTAGCCCCGGGCCAGCAGATCCCGCACTTCCGCCGCCAGACCGGCTGTCATCATGGCATCCACCCGCTGGTCGATACGGGCGTAAAGACTCTGGCGGTCCATGTCCAGACCGATCTTGAAGGTATCAAACGGCGCGTCGGCAAACCCGTGGTCCCGGTGGTGAGCGCTGATGGGCCGCCCGCTGAGGGTATACACCTCCAGCGCACGTACGATGCGCACGCTGTCGTTGGGGTGCACCCGAGCCGCCGTTTCCGAATCCACCGCGGCCAGCCTCCGATGCAGCGCCGCTGCCCCCATCTGCTCGGCCTCCCGGCGCAGGCACCGACGCACCGCCGCATCCGAGGGCGCCTGTTTCGCCAGCCCGTAAAGAAGGGCCTTGATGTACAGACCGGTGCCGCCGGCGACAATGGGCACTCGGCCGCGGCCGGCGATCTCCGCAATGGCCGCCCGCCCCATGCGGGCAAAGCGGGCCGCATCGAAGGACTCCTCCGGGTCGGCCACATCTACCAAGTGATGACGGACGCAGGCCTGCTCATCAGCCGTAGGCTTGGCGGTGCCGATATCCATCAGCCGGTAGACCTGCATGGAATCGGCGTTGACGATCTCACCGCCGAAGCGGGCAGCCAGCGCGATGGCCGCGCCAGTCTTGCCGACAGCTGTCGGCCCGCAGACTACGATAAGGCGAATGCGCGTGTTCAATTCAAACGTCTCCAGAAAAATACCTCTGCGGACCGAACGACTTAGGGCCACCGGCATTGATTGCCCGTTTTGATCTCACCGATAATATGCCGCCGGAGTCAACTGCCGGCCGCAAACGTACTGAATATCGCGCAATGCCGTTACTTGACCCCTTGAACCCTTGTCGCTGTTAAGCCGTATAGGCACAACCCTCGAACCCTTTTCTCCAACCAAATTTGGAGAAGACTCAAATACGTTACCCGCCGCGCGATCCACTGACAAGACACTTTTGCCCCGCCCCCGGTTTCATGCTAAAAGAAAACCGTCTGTGTTTATCAAATACGATTACTTGCATATGCACAATAATCAATTTGACTTTACCCGTAGCATTGAATGAGAACCACGAAGAACACGAAGTGCGCGAAGAAAACCCTAAAAGCGATTCGATTTGAAAACCTTCGTGTCCTTCGTGAACTTCGTGGTTCTCAAGGAGTGGATTATGAACATCGCCATCGTCGGCGGCGGTCAGCGCTGCCGCCAGCTCATGGAACTGGTCACGCAAGACCATTTCGTCGAATTCGGCCACCGGCCCCGGGTGGTGGCGGTCGCCGACCAGCGGCCCGATGCTGTCGGCATTCGGCATGCCCGGGAGCTGGGCCTGTTTACCACCGACGACTACAATGACTTCTTTGCCCGCGACGACATCGACCTGATCATCGAGCTGACCGGTGACGACAGTGTCTTCAAAGACGTTCTGAAAAAGAAGCCGCCCGGCGTGCGGCTCATCTCGGCCGAGACCGTCATGTTCATGAATGTCGCCATTATCGGCGGCGGGGAGCGCTGCAAACAGATCACCGAGCTGATCACGGAAAACGACTTTGGCGGATTCATCCACAGACCCCGGGTGGTGGCAGTCGCCGACGCACGATCCGACGCCGCCGGCATGCAGTATGCGCGGGAGCTGGGCCTTTTCACCACGGCCGACTACAACGATTTCTTCGCCCGCGACGACATCGACCTGATCATCGAACTTTCCGACAACCAAACGATCTTCAACGACATCCTGAAAAAAAAATCGACCCGCGTCAGGGCCATATCGACCGATGCGGCCATCTTCATGTGGCAGCTCGGCAACCTCGCCAATAAGGCCCAGGAAATGAGTCAGCAGCTTCAGGAAACACGCGCCCTGTACAAGGTGTTCATCAACGAGCTGATCCAGGAAGACGTCCTGGTGATCGGCGCCGACTACCGCATCATCGACATCAACGAAACCCTTTCCAAAAAGCTCGGCATCGTCAGAGAAGAGGCCATCGGCCGGTTCTGCTACGAGATCACCCACCGGCAAAGTGAGCCGTGCAACGGCCATGCCCACCCCTGCCCGCTGGTGGAAACCCTGCGCACCGGAAAACCATCCCAGGCGACCCACAATCATCCGGGAAAAGACAACCAGCCCACGCACTATGCCATCTCCTGCTATCCGCTAATCGAAGCTGGGCGCCCCGTGGGCGCCGTTGAGATCAGCCGGGACATCACCCCGGACATCCAGATGCAAAAGCTGATGATGCATCAGGAAAAACTGGCCTCCATCGGGCGCCTGTCCGCCGGTGTCGCTCACGAAATCAACAACCCGCTCACCACGATCCTGACCAGCGCCATGCTCATTCAGGAGGATATGGATAAAGACGACCCCGCTTACGAAGAGTTGACCACCATCGCCAACGAGGCACTGCGGTGCCGTAAAATCGTGGCCAGCCTGTTGGATTTCGCGCGGCAGAACACTCCCGAAAAAAAACGGCACCATCTCAACGACGTGGTTCTGGGCAGCATCACCTTGACCCGCAAGCAGGCCGCCTTCAAGGACATTGAGATCCGACACACCTTCACCGACGATATCCCCGACATCTTTGTCGACAAGCAACAACTTCAGCAGGCCGTGATCAACCTGATCCTCAATGCCGTTGACGCCAGCGCACCGGGAGACGCCGTTGCGGTGGAGACTCGTTTGATCGACAGCGGCTGCGTCGCTGAAATCACCGTCAGGGACAATGGTGAAGGGATCCCCACCGATCGCCTCGAGAAAATCTTCGACCCGTTTTTCACCACGAAGGAAACCGGCACCGGGCTGGGCCTGGCCATCACCCACGGAATCGTTGAGCAGCACGGCGGGGTGATCCTCGCCAACAGCCGCAGCGGCGAAGGCAGCGCCTTCACCATCAAGCTGCCCTACTCGGCAGGAAAGCAATGAACGCCGAAGACACCCATATCCTGATCGTCGACGACGAGCGCCCCATCTGCGAAAACGGGGTGCGCATTCTGGCAAAGATCGGCCTGACCGCTGACTTCGCGCTCAGCGGCCAGGATGCGCTGCGCCGGCTCCAGGAGCAGCCGTACGCCGTAGTGGTGACCGACCTCAAAATGCACCGCATGGGCGGCCTCGAGTTGCTGCAGCGCATCCGGGAATCGTTTCCGGATACCCTGGTCGTGGTGATCACCGGATACGCCAGTGTGGCATCTGCCGTCGAAGTCATGAAAACCGGCGCCTTCGACTACCTTCCAAAGCCCTTCACGCCGCAGGAGTTGCGCGCGGTGGTCCAGCAGGCCCTGGATGCCCGCCGCCTGCGCATCGAAAACCGTGCTCTGACGGGCAGCGACGCTGCGGCGGCCCCGATGACCCATCAGATGGTGGGCCGCAGCGCCGGCATCGCCAAGGTCATCGACATGGTGGCCAAAGTGTCACCCACCGACGCCACCGTACTGATCCAGGGTGAGAGCGGGACCGGCAAGGAACTGGTCGCCCGTGCCATCCACGCCAACAGCACCCGCAGTGCGCGTGTGTTTTTTGCGGTGGACTGCGGCACCCTGTCCAGCGAACTGCTGGAAAGCGAGCTGTTCGGGCACCGCCGCGGCGCATTTACCGGTGCTCACCGAGACAAACCGGGCATCTTCCAGCAGGCCGACGGCGGCACGGTGTTTCTCGATGAAATCAGCAACATCGGTGTGGCCGTGCAGGGAAAACTGCTGCGATTTCTGGAATCCCGTGAATTTCTTCCGGTGGGCGCCGAAACCGTCCACCAGGTGGATGTCCGCCTCATTTTCGCCACCAACCGGGACCTGGAAGAAATGGTCCGTGCCGGCACTTTCCGGGAAGATTTTTACTACCGCATCGATGTTTACCCGATTATGGTGCCGCGACTGTCCGAACGCCGGGAAGACATCCTTCCCATCGCCTACCACTTCCTGGAGCTGTTCAACCGTTCCGTCGGCAAGCGGATTAAAGATTTTGAGCAAAACGCCGCCGCCCGGTTGCGCGATTTCCACTGGCCGGGCAATGTGCGCCAGTTGCGCAACGTGATCGAGCGCGCCGTGATTCTGTGTGAGGGTGACCGCATCGGCCCGGCCGATCTGCCACTGCTCACCGATCTGGACGCCCTGGGGGAACTGATGGACAACGTCCCCGAAGATAACGCTCAGCTCATTCAGGTAAAAAAAGAGATCAGAAACAAGGCAGTGGTTCGCGTCGAACGCAGCTTTATAGTCAGCGCCCTGTCCAGAAACGATTGGAACGTGACCCGGGCCGCTACGCAAGTCGGCATGCAGCGCACCAATTTTCAAAATCTCATGAAAAAACACGGCGTACGAATCCAGGATCGTCCAGCCAACGATGAGAACGGGGGCTGAACGACAGGGTGTGTATATTTTTTATATACTCCGTATATCCTCCATAAACACCCAGCCCCCGGCGCCTGTACACCCCTTTCCGCCCCTTGCCGACGTCCGCCGCAAACCGCCACCGGCGCTGAGTTTCCGCCCGCCACCCCGGCGCACCCGAAGCCAGCCGGCAGGCAGGAAATCAACGCCCACAAGTGTATATTACTAAAATACACGGCGCTTTCGTGGGCCGAGCCAATAATATAATTATTCCATATATTACAGTAATATACCGCTCAACCTGCCTCTTGGCACCATATTCGCAACGGGTGACGTGCACTGTGAAGCGATACCTTCTGGCCCACAACGATCAGAAACGCACACCCCGCGATGGAGGATACTATGGATGCAGCTCTCAAAGTAATGGTGGTGGATGACGAAGCCCGGATTTGTGGCAACGTGGCCAAAATCCTTTCGAAAAGCGGTTTCGATGTGGTGACAGCCCAGAGCGCCCAGGAAGCCTTGGAAAAAATGGCGCTGGGATCCTATTCTCTGCTCATCTCGGACATTGTCATGCCGGGAATGAACGGCCTGGAACTGCTCAAGCTCGTTAAAAAGGACTGGCCGCTGACCAAGGCGGTCATGATGACCGCCTACGCATCCACCGACACGGCCCTGAAGGCCATCCGCATGGGTGCCTTGGACTACATCCCCAAGCCTTTCACGCCTGATGAGCTGCGTGCCACCGTCGATATGGCCCTGTCCGGCCAGCGCGCCGAAGTGCCCGTCAGCGATGTTGAGCGCGACGCCATCGATGTCATCGATCTGGACATCCCTTTCGACCATGACGAAGTCGCCGACGCTGTCGGCGAGCAGTACGCCGGCATGATCGGCCCATCCGACATGCCGGTCGTCGAGGTCAAAGCGCGCGCGCCGCTGGAGGGGTTTTGCGAGGTGGGCGTCATGGTATGCGACATATTCAAAAAACTCGGAGCCACGTGCAAGGCCGGCACCAAAAGCGGTGCCTGCCCCCAGCTCAAGAAAAAAGGCGCACAACAAGGGAACTCCCGGCCGGCGTTTAATGCAAAGCGCCTGATCGGCATCGACCAGCCCTTTGATTATAAGGAAGTGGCCGCCGTCACCGGTCCGGAATACATTCGCAACCTGCACAGTGACGGGGTCTCCGTACCTTACTACGAAGATCTGAAAACTGCTGTGGCCAAAATGGACGCCTCCCCGCGCCGGGTCATTGATGTGGATGTACCCTTTGATCATGACGAGGTGGCCGCCGCCACCGGTGAGACATACGCGCGTCACATCGGTCCTTCGGACATGCCTCAGGTTGAAATCACGGTGGCTGCGCCGATGGAAGGTTTCTGCGAAGTAGGCACCATGGTCTGCGACATCTTCAAGAAGCTCGGAGCCACTTGCAAGGCCGGCACCAAGAGTGGGGCATGCCCGCAGCTCAAGAAAAAAACCGCAAAAAAAAGTGCTACCGCCGACGCGTTCGACGGCCGGCGCCTGCTGGCCCCGGACCTGCCGTTCGACGTCTTGGAGGTTGCGGCCATTGCGGGACCGGGCTATGTCGATCACCTGGTTTACGAAGGCACTTTCCAGCCGTCCTATGAGGCTGTAAAAGCCAACGTTGCCCGCATGGATGCTGAAATGTCCGCCCTGCAGGAAGCCCCGGCTTACCCGGGACTGCCAGCCGAACCGACCACCCGAAATATCCTGGTGATCGATGATGAAGTGGCCGTCAATAACAACATCCGCAAGGTGCTGTCCAAAAACGGCTATCACATCGACCAGGCCACCACCAAGACCGAAGCGCTCAAACACATCGCCGGTCACCCGTATAAGGTAATCCTGCTCGATCTGAAAATTCCCGGGGTGCAGGGGCTCGAACTGCTCGAGGCCATCAGGGACCGCCAGCCACGCGCCAAGGTGATCGTCATTACCGGTTATGCCTCCATCGAAACGGCGGTAGAAACCGCTCGCCTGGGCGCTATCGGCTACGTGGCCAAGCCATTCACCCCCGACGAACTGCGCCAGGCCACCGATTACGCCAACCGCCTGGCCGCCTGATGGGGTTGGTTCACCACGGAGGACACGGAGAAAGCTACAGCAATTGATATTTGGATCATCTCCCAAAGAATGGGGCGATGAATAGGGGCCAAGAGTCCGAGGGTTGCGCCTATACGGCTTAACAGCGACAAGGAATCGAGTGAAAAACAACTAAGAAAACAACAAAATACGTCTGTGGACCATAAGGCTTTGGGGCACCTGCATTGAGTGTGCGTTTTGATCTCACAGGTAACATGCTGCCGGGATCGGCAACAAGCCACAAGAGCACTGAATAACGCCCAATGACGTCACTTGACCCCTTGGCCCCTTGACCCCTTGGCCCCTTGAACCCTCGGACCCTTTTCTTCAACTAAATGGGAGAAGACCCTGATATTTAAACCCCACAGAGTTCTCTGCGAACTCTGTGGTTCAAAATCGCTTTTACGGTTTGACCAAAGTGAGTCCGCCTCTGCCGTTTTCATTTCTCCAGCCCAACCGACCCATCGAAACACCGTCTAAATTCGTGCTCACGACACCTCTCAAATGAGACATAACTCATTACCACCACTTCCGATTTTGTTCCCCAACCGCTCCCAAAACGAATAGGGCCGCGCAAAAACTCCGAATTTCATTGACATGATTTCCGTCAACCGTTAGAAAAGCCTTTCGATTTTCAAGTGATGGGCCGCACCGTCAACACGCGGCACCGTCCCTTGACTGAACGCTCATTCAATCCTTTAAGGAGTGACACCATGTCTAAGGATGTCATCGGTTCGGTTCTTGTCGTCGGCGGCGGTATCGCTGGAATGCGCTCGGCACTGGATCTGGCGAACTCGGGCTACTATGTTTACCTGCTGGAAAAATCCCCATCCATCGGCGGGGTCATGTCCCAGTTGGACAAGACCTTTCCCACCAACGACTGCGCGATGTGAATCATCTCTCCCGTACTGGTCGAGGTCGGCCGGCACCTGAACATCGAGTTGATCACCTACGCAGATCTTGAGTCGGTCGAAGGCGGACCGGGCAACTTCAAAGTCAAGGTGCGCAAGCGCGCCCGCTATATTAATATGGACCGATGCACCGGCTGCGGCGCTTGCGTAGAAAACTGCCCGGTTGTCCAAATGGCTCCGGCAGCATAGATGCGAAATATCGAATCAAATTTTCAAGAGAGGCATGCATGAGCGAGGCAACCGCTACGGCGATGGCCCCGGAGGTCGATATCGACTATCTGGAGCTTGATCGCGTCATTGACGAAGAATACGAAAAAGATCCGGAGAATCTCATTATGATTCTCCAGGCCATTCAAAACCGCTATAATTACTTACCCCAGGTGACATTGGCCTATTTGTCAGCCAAAATTCGGGTCCCATACAGCAAGATTTATGAAGTTGCGACCTTCTATAGCACCTTCAGCCTGAAACCGAGGGGCCGTCACATTATTTCCCTCTGTCTCGGCACGGCGTGTCACGTCCGCGGGGCCGAACGCATCCGCGAGCGGCTCACCACTACCTTGGGAATCGGCGACGGCCAGACCTCCGACGACAAGCGGTTCACCCTTGAGACAGTCCGTTGTATCGGCTGCTGCAGCCTGGGCCCAGTAGTCAAGATCGATGAGGACATGCACGCCCGCCTGGCCTCCGATCAAGTCGGCAAAATTCTCGAGCAATACGAATAATCGTGAAATAACGAGGTTTTAAGATGAAAATCCAGTCTGTAAAAGACTTGGCCAAAATCAGCAAAGTCTACCGGCAAAACCTCTACCGCCCGGGTAAGATCAAAGTCAACATTGGCATGGCTTCCTGCGGAATTGCCGCCGGCGCCATGGATGCCTTCAACAAAGCCCAGGAAACCTTTAAAGACGACGACACGGTGGATATCTGCCAGACCGGATGCATCGGGTTCTGCGAGCAGGAACCACTGGTTGAAATTCTTGGCGAAGGCCGGCCGCGGGTCATGTACAAGAAAATCACCCCGGACCGGATCCTGGAGGCCATTGAAGACTACCGTTCCGGAAAACTGGAAAAGAAAAAGTGGATCATGGGCCAGCTCAAGGACCCCAGGGGGTTGTTGGAAGCCGACGATCCCAACCCGGTAGCCGATATCGTACCCATAGAAAACATTCCGGCTTTCGAAGACAACCCGTTTTACAGCAAACAAGTCAAAGTGGCGCTGCGCAATTGCGGCTACATCGACCCGGACAGCATCGAAGAATATGTGGCCCGCGGCGGCTATCGGGCATTCCTCAAGGCCCTGCACGATCTCAACCCCGCCGACATCATCACCGAAGTCAAGGGATCGGGACTCCGCGGCCGAGGCGGCGGCGGCTTCCCCACCGGCATCAAATGGGCCACCTGCGCCAAGCACCACGGCGAGCGCTACATTATCTGTAATGCCGACGAAGGGGATCCCGGGGCTTACATGGACCGGTCCATTCTTGAAGGCGATCCCCATAGCGTGCTGGAAGGGATGCTCATCGCCGGCGTGGCCATCGGCTCCAGCCATGGATACCTGTATGTCAGAAACGAATATCCCCTGGCTGTCAAACGGTTGGTCACCGCCATCCGCCAGGCCGAAAAATACGGGCTGGTGGGCGACAATATCTGTGGCACGGAATTTTCGTTTCACTTTAAAATCTCCCGGGGTGCCGGCGCCTTTGTCTGCGGCGAGTCCACCGCCCTGATGGCTTCTCTGGAGGGCAAAGTGGGACGCCCCAGAGCCAAGTCTGTGCACACTGTGGAAAAAGGCTTTCGCGACGGACCCACCAACCTCAACAATGTAGAGACATACGCAAACGTCCCCCCCATCATCCTTAACGGCGCCGGGTGGTACGCCGCCATGGGCACGGAACACAGCAAGGGGACCAAGGTCTTTTCCCTCTGCGGCAAAATTCGCAACACCGGCCTGGTCGAAGTCCCCATGGGAACCAGCCTGCGCGAGATCGTTTTCGATATGGGCGGCGGTGTTCCCAAGAAGAAGAAATTCAAGGCCGTACAGACCGGTGGTCCCTCCGGCGGCTGTATTCCGGAGCGCTATCTCGATCTTCCGGTCGATTACCAGAAACTGGCTGAAGTCGGTTCCATCATGGGTTCGGGCGGCATGATCGTCATGGACCAGGACACCTGTATGGTCGACGTGGCCCGCTACTTTCTCGACTTTCTCAAGGAAGAATCCTGCGGTCAGTGCAACCCCTGCCGCGAGGGGATCAAGCAGATGCTCAACATCCTGACCCGCATCTGCGATGGCAACGGGCGAGAAGGAGACATCGAACTGCTGGAAGAACTGGGCACCATGGTCCAGAAATTTTCCCTCTGCGGTCTGGGCACGGCAGCGCCCAATCCCGTGCTGACCACCATTCTCTATTTTCGTGAAGAATACACAGAACACATTCACGACAAAAAATGCCGGGCCGGCGTCTGCAAAAACCTCTTCCATTACGAGATCGACCAAGAGGCCTGTACCGGGTGTCAGGTATGCTTCCGCCAATGCCCCCAGGACGCGATTTCCGGGGAGAAAAAGAAGCCGCATGCCATTGACCAGGAAAAATGCATCAAATGCGGCATCTGCTACGACGGCTGCAAGTTTGATGCAATTGCCATCCGATAAAAGGGATATGATCCATGATCACGTTCAAACTCAACGGTAAGCAAGTTCAGGGAGAAGAGGGGCAGTATATCCTCCAGGTCGCCGAAAAATACGGCGTCGAGATCCCCACCCTGTGCCACCACAAAGCACTGGAACCGGCCGGCATGTGCCGCCTTTGCACCGTCGAGCTCTTCGACGGCCGCAGATCGCGCTTTGTCACCTCCTGCAATTATCCCATATGGGAAGGGATGGAGGTTAAAACCGATTCCGAAGCGGTACACCAGGGACGCAAACTCATTGTCGAGCTGCTCCTGGCCCGCTGTCCGGAAGTGCCCGTACTCCAGAAACTGGCCAAGGGCTACGGTATCGACCAGCCGCGCTTCCCCCCCGAAGGCGACACCTGCATCCTTTGCGGACTCTGTGTGCGCATGTGCGAAAAAATGGGCAACAGCGCCATCAGCCTCACCGGCCGGGGCGTGGAAATGAAAGTAGACACGCCGTACAACGTCCAGACAGACATCTGTATGGCCTGCGGCGCCTGTGCCTCGGTCTGCCCCACCGGTCACATCACCTTGGAAAAGATCCGCGAAGAAATCACCAGAAAGAGCGGGATCAAGCCCATCCCGTCCGAGTATGACATGGGCCTCAAGGGTCGCAAACCGGTCTACGTGCCGTATGCCCAGGCCGTGCCCAACACACCGGTCATCGATGACAGCGTGTGCATGCATTTCAAGACCGGCGGATGCAAGGTCTGCCACTCGTTTTGCGGCGTGGACGCCATCGACCACACCATGAAGGACGAAATTATCGAACTGAACGTGGGTGCGGTGATCCTTGCCCCCGGGTTCGAGCCATTCGATCCGTCGGCCTTTGACAGCTACGCCTACGCGAAATTGCCCAACGTGGTCACCGCCATGGAAATGGAGCGGTATCTCTCGGCCTCCGGCCCCACGGCAGGGCACCTGGTGCGCCCCAGCGACCACACCGAACCCAAGAAGATCGCCTGGTTCCAGTGCGTGGGCTCGCGCGACATGAACCGTTGCGACAACAGCTACTGCTCGTCGGTGTGCTGCATGTACGCCATCAAGGAGGCGGTCATCGCCAAGGAGCATGCCGGCGATGATCTGGACTGCGCCGTGTTCTACATGGACATGAGAACCCACGGCAAGGACTTCGAGCGCTTTTACGAGCGCGCCAAGGACAAGGGCGTGCGTTTTATCCGCAGCCGGGTGCACACCATCGACCCGGTGGGCGATGCCGGCGATCTGTCCCTGCGCTACGTCACCGACGACGGGACCATCGAAGTCGAACAGTTCGATCTGATTGTTTTGTCCGTTGGCATGCAGACCCAGAAGGAAACCAAGGAACTGGCCGCGCGACTGGGCATCGAGATGACCGCCGGCAATTTCGCCAAGACCGGAACCTTCACCCCGGTGGCCACCAACAAACCCGGTATTTTCGTGTGCGGCGCTTTCCAGGGTCCCAAAGACATTCCCCAGTCGGTGGTCGACGCCAGCGCCGCCGCGGCCGCCGCGGGCGAGATCCTGGCCGCCGGTCGGGGCACCCTCACCCGGCAGGCGGAAAAGGTCCCCGAGACCAACGTCTTCAACGAGCGCCCGCGCATCGGCGTGTTCGTCTGCCGCTGCGGCATCAACATCGCCGGTGTGGTGGATGTGCCGTCCGTGCGCGACTACGCCGCGAGCCTGCCCTACGTGGAATACGTCTCCGACAACCTGTACTCCTGCTCCCAGGACACGCAGGATACAATGGCCCAGATCATCAAGCAAAAAAATCTGAATCGGGTCGTGGTGGCTGCCTGCACCCCCAAGACACATGAACCGCTTTTCCAGGAAACCCTCATTACAGCGGGTCTCAACAAGTACCTTTTTGAGATGTGCAACATCCGTAACCACGACTCCTGGGTTCATAAAAACAATCCGAAGCTGGCAACCGCCAAGGCCAAGGACCTGGTGCGTATGGCCGTAGCCAAGGTGGGCCTCATGCAGCCGCTCAAGGAAGCCGTCCTGCAGGTCAACCAGACGGCCCTGGTCATCGGCGGGGGCATCGCCGGTATGAGTGCGGCGCAAACGCTGGCAGCCCAGGGTTATGACACCCATATCATTGAAAAAACAGGACAGCTCGGGGGTCAGGCACGCAATTTGTTCCAGACGACTGCCGGAGAGAACATCGGTGAAAAACTGGCGGATCTGGTTGCCGGAGTGACCGGTCACAAACGGATCACGGTTCACCTGGATACCGAGCTTACGGCGGTAGATGGCTTCGTCGGCAATTTCAAATCGATGCTGAAAACCGGTGACGCGGAACAATCGCTGGAGCACGGCATCGCCGTGGTCGCCACCGGCGGTCATCCGCTGGAGCCCGATGAATACAGCTACGGTTCGGATCCGCGCATCGTCACCAGCCTCGAGCTGGATCGGCGCTTCAAAGCCGACGATCCGGCACTGGCGGCAATGGACACCGCGGTGTTCATCCAGTGCGTGGGCAGCCGGGAGCCCCAGCGCCCCTATTGCTCGCGCGTTTGCTGCACCCATTCGGTGGACAACGCCCTGCAGCTCAAGAAACGCAACCCGGAGATGAACGTCTATATTTTGTACCGGGATATCCGCACCTACGGTGAGCGGGAATACGTATATAAGGAAGCCCGGGAAAAGGGCGTGATCTTTGTGCGCTACAGCCTGGCGAACAAGCCCCGGGTGGCGCTCGAAGACGGCCGCCTCACAGTGACCGTCACCGATCATGTGCTGGGTCTTCCGATCGCCATCGAGGCCGACCTGCTCACCCTGGCCACGGCCATTTTGCCCAACAAGGACGAAAACTTCGCCCAGTTCTTCAAAGTGCCGCTCAATGATGACGGTTTCTTCGTTGAAAAACACGCCAAGCTGGGACCCAGCGAGTTCGCCACTGACGGTGTGTTCCTTTGCGGCCTGGCCCATTACCCAAAGCCCATTGACGAGGCGATCAGCCAGGGCAAGGCCGCGGCATCGCGCGCGGTCACCCTGCTGGCGCAAAAGACGGTCACCACCAGCGGCACCATCGCCGAGGTCGAGCCTGCGATGTGCAGCCAGTGCGGCATCTGCGTGTCCGTGTGTCCCTACTCGGCACCGGCTTTCCGCGGCGCCGACGAACGCTTCTGGCCCGGCCGTGCCGAGATCAACCCGGTGCTGTGCAAGGGATGCGGTCTTTGCGTGGCATCATGCCGCTCCGGCGCCATCCGGCTCAAGGGCTTTGACAACGATCAGATTTTTGCTCAGATATTTGCCATGACCGCGGCGGTCTGACACTGACACCGTGTGCATGGCAGCACGTTACACGAAGGAGATACGACATGGCAGAATGGGAACCTAAAATTGTGGCATTCCTCTGCAACTGGTGCAGCTACGGGGCCGCAGACCTGGCGGGCGTGAGCCGGATGGAATACCCGCCCAATATCCGGGTCATCCGCATCCCGTGCACCGGCCGCATGAGCCCGAAATTCGCTTTGGCGGCCCTGCGCGAAGGAGCTGACGGCGTCTGGGTATCCGGGTGACATCCGGGTGAATGCCATTACCTGGAAGGTAATTACTACGCCCGTCGGAAATTCGCCCTTTTCAACAACCTGATGGAACACACGGGGATAGAACCCGAACGCCTCCATTTTTCCTGGATCTCTTCGGCCGAGTCGACCAAGTTCGTCGACGTCGTCAAGAAGGTAACGGCGGCCGTGAAGGCTCTCGGCCCCAATCAACGATATCTGAAAACAACAGCCAAGGTCGCCTAAGATGCATGAATATACTGAAAAAATGAGAGAAATCGCCCAGCGGCTGCTCAGCGAATGCAAGGTCGACAGGGTCATCGGTTTCCGAAAAGGGACTGTGCCGATGATGAACGAGCCTTGCTTTGTCAAAACCGCAGCAGAAGCGAGCCAACTGGTTTGGGACAGCAACTGCGGCATCAATCTGGCAAACTATCTCACCGATCGGAAAGAGAAGATCGGCGTTTTTGCCAAGGGCTGCGACAGTCGCAACATCGTCACGCACATCATCGAAAACAAGATCAAGCGCGAGCAACTGGTGATCATTGGCGTTCCCTGTCTGGGGATGATCGATCGGCGGAAGGTGGCCGCCGCCGCCGGCGGCGAAGTTCTCGACGTCGTCGAAAACGGTGATAACATCATCGTGTCCACCGCCACCGGTAAAAAAACCCTGAACAAACCCGAGGTAATGCAGGAAAACTGTGCGATCTGCATCCATCGCAACCCAGTCATCCATGATGAGATGGTGGCCGAGCCGGTGGCAGAGCAGACCGATGTGGATCGCTATGCGGACGTCCGGCGTGTCGAGGCCATGTCACCGGAAGAGAAATGGCAGTATTTCGAGGATCTGCTGGCGCCGTGCATCCGCTGCTACGCCTGCCGCAATGCCTGTCCGCTGTGCTACTGCCCGACCTGTTTTGTCGACGAGTCAAAACCCCAATGGGTGGGCAAGAGCCAGGACCCCATCGACGTGCGCACTTTCCATTTTCTTCGGGCCTATCATGATGCGGGCCGCTGCACCGATTGCGGCGCCTGCGAGCGGGCCTGCCCGGTCGGCATCCCGGTGCGCCAATTCACCAAAAAACTTGAAAAAGACTGTCTGGAGCTCTTTGGCTGGGAAGCCGGCATGAGCCTTGATCAACGCCCGCCGCTGGACACTTTCAAGCCCGGCGACCCGGACGATTTCATCAAGTAACGCCGCGGCAGCAGGCGCCCCGGAAGGACCACTGGACATCGAATCAAAGGCGACACTATGAAATACCTCAGTATCGACAAAGCATCGTTTTCCGCCGGACTGGCGGCGGTCACCGGCGGCTACCGGATCGCCGCACCGGTTTCCGAAGGACCGTATTGCAACTTTAAACCGCTGGAAAAAGGCCAGGCGCCTGAAATGGACGCCCAGAACACCCGTCTTTCGCCCAAATCGGCCGTCTATCCCCAGTCGGAGGTCATGTTCACCTACACATTGGATGAGAACAAGACGGACCATCACGTGATGAAGGACGCCGGCACCGATTACAGCCCGCGTGCCCTGGTGGGAATCCGCCCCTGTGACGCCATGGCCTTTCTGGTGGTTAAGCGCAACTTCGACAATCCCGATTACCAGGACCCCTATTGGGTCCAGGCGTACGAAGCCACCACGCTCATCGGCCATGCCTGCACCGCGCCGTGCAGCAGCTGTTTTTGCACAAGCGCCGGCAGCGGTCCTTATGCAGAGGCCGGATTGGACATCCTTTTGGCCGACAGCGCCGAGGGCTACGCGGCCAAGGTGCTCAGCGACAAAGGCGCCGCATTTGCCAAGGCCGCCGGCTGGAAGACCCAAATGGCCGATGACGCGGCCGAGAGCCTTTTTAGTGCCGGCAAGGCCGCAGCCGAAGAGAAAATCGTCAGCCGCGTGAACACCGACCTGCTCGCCCAAAAGGAAACCACTGCGCTTTACGAAGCCCCGTTCTGGGAGGACGTGAGTTTTTCATGCATCAACTGCGGCACCTGCACCTATCTTTGCCCCACCTGCTGGTGTTTCGACATCCAGGATGAAAACCGGGGCAAGGAAGGCCTGCGCATGCGCAACTGGGACAGTTGCATGTTCCCCCTGTTCACCCTCCACGGTGCCGGGCACAACCCGCGCGGCACCAAGCTGCACCGGGTGCGCCAGCGCTTCATGCACAAGCTCAAATACTATGTGGATAAATACGAGGCCGGCATCCAGTGCGTGGGCTGCGGCCGGTGCATTCGCCACTGCCCTGTGAATATCGATATCCGCAAGGTCTGTGAACTAATGAACAATTACGGCGCAGATGCCTGCGCTGTGTCGGCATAGTCACAAGAAGGGGGAGGCCCGTGGACAATCCTTATCTGCCATATCCGGTCCGTATCGATGAGATCGTGACCGAAACCGAAGACAAAAACCTGAAAACCTTCAAATTCGTTTTCCTCAACCCGGGAGACGAGGAGAAATTTGCCTACCGTGCCGGCCAGTTCGCCGAGCTCTCGATCACCGGCAAAGGGGAGATCCCCATCGGAATCGCCTCCTCGCCCGTAGAAAAGGGGTTTGTCAAATTTACCGTGAACAAGGTTGGCCTGGTCTCCAGCCAGCTTCACAACATGAAAGTGGGCGATGTCATGGGCATCCGCGGCCCCATGGGCAACTGGTATCCCTGGGAGACCCTGGAGAACGGCAAAAACGTGGTCATCATCGGCGGCGGCTTCGCCTTCACCACCTTGCGCTCGTCCATCATTTACATGCTGCATCCGGACAACCGCGCCAAATTCGGCGACATCCACGTAATCTACGGCGCCCGGACCCCAGGCATGCTGCTTTACAGCGACGAGCTCAAGGCATGGGAGGCCAGAGACGACATCAACATGCACATCACCGTGGATGCGGCCACCGACCCGGACTGGAAATACAATGTGGGGTTTGTGCCCACGATCACCGAGCAAAAGGCGCCCCAGGCCGACAGTGACACCTACGCCATCATCTGCGGGCCCCCCATCATGATCAAATTTACCCAGCCGGTGCTCGACAAACTGGGATACGCCCACGATCACATCATCATGAGTCTGGAAAACCGCATGAAATGCGGCATCGGGATGTGCGGGCGGTGTAATATCGGACGGGAATTCGTCTGCAAGGACGGGCCCGTGTTCACCCTGGAGCAGCTCAACCGGACGCCGAGAGAGTATTAATATCAGAGTGTTGTGGGCCATTCACCCCGTGAGCGGCCGGTTCCCGGACATGGCCCCTGCGAACCATTTTTAGCATTGACAATCGCCCCGCGATTCGGTAGTGAAATTAATTCAAAAGAATTCAAGCTAAACGGCGGAAAGCCATAAGTAATATTAATTATTAACGATTTAAGGAGGATTTTTAGATGCCGACAGTAGAATTTGGGGGAAAAAGTTTCACAGTTGACGAAGATGGTTTCATCGATGACTACACCAACTGGGCAGAAGAGTGGGTGCAGTTCGTAAAGAAGGAAGAAGGTATCGATGAACTGTCCACAGAGCACCGCCTGGTGATCGACACCCTGCGCGACTACTATGAGAAGAACGGGATCGCACCCATGGTTCGCGTTCTGTCCAAGGTTACCGGCTTCAAACTGAAGCACATCTACGAGCTGTTCCCGTCAGGCCCTGGCAAGGGAGCTTGCAAGATGGCCGGTCTTCCGAAACCGACCGGGTGCGTCTAATCCGCCGCAGCGTGATCAGTCACATCGCATTTGACAAAAAAAGGCCCTGCCGTTGCAGGGCCTTTTTTTTATCTCGGAGGCGCCGTGGAAATTGCCGTATCCACCCACTCTAAAACCGAGTTCATCGATATGACGGCCCGGATTCAGGACGCAGTGACCCGGGAGGGCATGGCATCGGGCTTGTGCATGGTTTATGTGCCCCACACCACCGCCGGGGTGACCATCAATGAAAGCGCCGATCCCAGCGTCCAGCGGGACATTCTCATGGTACTGGCGCAGATGGCCCCCGAGCGCGCCGACTACCGTCACCTGGAAGGCAACTCCTCCGCCCACGTCAAAGCCTCGCTCATGGGCGCCTCGGCCCTGGTGGCAGTCACCGCAGGGCGCCTGGTGCTGGGAACCTGGCAGGGGATTTTTTTCTGCGAATTCGACGGGCCGCGCACCCGAAAGGTCCACCTGCGGTTCATCGATAGCCGGTAACCTTATTTAACTCGCAACGGGAGCACCCATGGACGCAGCGCTCGATGATATCGACACCCGACTCCTCAACCGGATTCAATCGGACTTTCCCATCACTTCCCGGCCGTTTGACACGATCGCGAGGGAACTCGGCATCAGCGAGGACGACACAATCGATCGACTCGGGCGCCTCAAGGCCACCGGCTACATCCGACGGATCGGCGGCAATTTCGTCCCTGAAAAGTTAGGCTATGTCAGCACGCTGTGCGCGGCGAAGGTTCCGGCGGAAAAAGTCGACCACTTCGCGGAAACGGTAAACCGTTACCCCGGTGTGACCCACAATTACATGCGGGAGCACGACTACAATGTGTGGTTTACCTTCATCGCACCGTCCCGGGAAGAAATCGCCGCCAATCTTGACCGCATCTCCCGCGAGACCGGCGTCAGCCAAATCCTCAACCTGCCGGCCACCCATGTCTTTAAGATCCGAGCCAAATTTAAAGTTAAATAATGGAATCCGACATTCGCATCGCGGCCGCTGTCATGCAATGCACCGTGGGAGGCATTGAAAAGAACCTTCGGCGCATTGGCGCTATGGTATCGGATGCCGCCGGACAGGGTGCGCAGCTCATCTGCTTTCCGGAGATGTCCGCCACAGGGTACAGCCACCGCGATCTCATCGATCAGCACGCCGAGCGGGTACCGGGTCGCATCTCCGAGCACCTACGCGACCTGGCAGCGACCCACCGCATGACTATTCTGGCCGGTATGGCGGAAACCACCGAAAACGGCCTCATCTATGCCAGCCACCTGGTGGCCGGACTGGACGGGTCTCTGGCGGTCTACCGCAAGATTCACCTGGCACCCCCGGAGCAGCGACTTTTCACCGCCGGGCAAACGGTCCCCGTGTTCACGGCCGCCGGGGCCACTTTCGGTATTCAGCTCTGCTACGACGCCCATTTTCCGGAACTGGCCACCCATATGGCCGAAGCGGGCGCCGACATCCTTTTCATTCCCCATGCGTCTCCCCGGGGAGACGCGCCCACCAAACATCGGTCCTGGATGCGGCACCTGCCGGCCCGGGCCTATGACAACGGCGTTTTCGTGGTGGCGTGCAATCAGGTGGGTGACAACGGCCAGGGGCTGACCTTTCCGGGCAACGCCGTCATCATCAAGCCGTCAGGGGAGATTCTCGCGCGGGAGCTGAAGGGAACCGAAGGGCTGCTCGTGGCCGACCTCAAACGGGCCGACCTGGCCCACGTACGGGATCACCGGATGCGCTATTTTCTGCCTAACCGCCGCAAGGATCTATTTATCGGGTAAGGTCCCGATCGAAATAGGACACATGGAACAGCAGCATTTTCCGGGTGAAATCCACAAACAGGGTTTTTCCCAGCTCCCCCACGGTGACCTGCCGATGCATCTCTTTCAGTTTGGCCCTGAGATAGATGTGCTCGCCGCGGTGCTCCTCGGTCATGTTGAGCCGGCGGGTCTCACAGATGTGCTCTTCAGTGTCCAAATGCGTAGTAAACGCATCGATGACCGTCGCTGCGTGATCCTTCCACGCGGCGGGCTGCCGGCCGCACACGTCCAGAAGATAATCGATGTTGGCGTGATCTTCATCGATCAGCCGCTCCCCTGTCGAGTAATGGGTATGCCACATATGACCTCGCTGCGCGCTTCGCCCGCATTTAGCTCATAACGCAGAACTTTGACAGCCCCGTAAAAAGTTTGAAATCAGCACAGAGGACGCAGATAGCGCAGAGATAACTTACTAGTTATTCAGTATATTCTCTGCGACCCGCGCTTGCGCTTCTCATTCAAAATTCGAAGTTGGACGTTCGATGTTCAGCGTTCGGTCTTCTTGTCGTAATTGAAGGACGCCCTGCCCGCCGTCAGAAAACCCGCACACAGTTCTCCCCGCTCTGCTGGCAAGTGGGGCCTCCGGCTGATCGCAGCACGGCACCCGTATGCAGTTTAACCAGCCGCTCTCCGGAGCCGTCCTGCTGCAGCCGATAGCCGAACATGTATATGATATCGGCCACAGGGCGTCCGAAAAGAAAATCAAACAGGGCCGGGTCCACGCGGCCCGACTCCGTCAATACGGCGCGCAGCTCGCGGTCGTACTGCACGATATCGGATATCCGCCGCAGGTAGAGCTGGCTTTCTTCCTTCGAAAACCCATTGAAAAGCCGCCTCAGCAGAACCATGTCGCAGCGCTGCTCATGCTCCTGAACCAGGGGCCACAGTCCTTCGGCGCCGGCCAGCAGATGCTCGCGCGTCAATCGGTCTTTTTCGTAGGCTGCCAGAAAGGCTTCCGGCGCCCGGCATTCTAAAATACGGCATTCCATCGGGCGATCGTCATAGATCCCGCAGCTGTTGTCATCGCCCAAATAGCAGCAGGTCCAGCGATCCCCTGTACCGCGGATCTTGATGATGTCCCCGGAGGCCGGCGTCAGCCGGTTTTTAACGTTCTCGTGGACCATCTCGCCGGTCCTGATGGTGACGAGATCCTTCAACGGAATGCGCCCGCTTTCCACCAGCGCCCGGTCTTCCAGATGAAGCGCAGGCCCGCCCTTGCGGCAGCAGGTACCGCACCGCCGGCAGGCGCTATCGATGGCGATCTGTGAAGTGTTCATGGGAAGGTTATAGCAGAGGACCCGGAGGCGGGCAATTGGTTAGTGAACGGCCACTATCTATCCACAGACGGCATCTTTGCCTTGGAAACCCCGCGCGGCGCGCAGAGCTCCAGGCGAAACATCATGGCCCCTGGCGGCGGTAGCTGCGCATTTGCCATTTGACGTTTCCCGCCGACTGCCTACTTTGGTTCCATCGGCCCGGCAGACCCATCTTCCGGCGCCGGCCACCCATCGACCGACACCACGCTCCCCCAGCGCCATTTGCGAAAGGAATCTTCGATGACACTTCAGGAACAACTCGATGCCTACAAAAAGGGATTTCAGGCCAAGGCCCCCGCCGAGGTTCAGGCCATCATGCATGAAGCCACGACCACGCTGGCCACCTCCGGCATCATGGATCGGGCCATCGCCGTCGGCGCCGCAACGCCGGCGTTCACCCTCAAGAGCACCGACGGCAAAACGCTGTCCCTTGCCGGCCTGTTGGCCAAAGGACCCGTCGTACTCACCTTCTACCGCGGCAAGTGGTGACCCTACTGCAACATGGAGCTGGATGCTCTTGAAAAATCGGCTGTCGACATTGCCGCCCTGGGAGCCTCGCTGGTGGCCATTTCGCCCCAGAACCCGACTGACAGTGCCGCCCTGAAAAAAGAAAAAAAACTCTCTTTCCCCATTCTTCAGGATCCGGGCAATGCCGTGGCCGCGGCCTACGGGATTCGCCACGCGCTCCCGGAAGCGCTGAGGGCAATTTACCTGAAATTCGGCATCGACCTGCCCACGTTCAACGGCGACGACACGTGGACCCTGCCCATGCCGGCAAGACTCGTCATCGACACCGGCGGCATCGTCCGATACGCAGCGGTCAACGCGGATTACACCGTCCGGCCGGAACCTGAAGAGACCCTGGCCGCGCTAAGGGCCATCATTTGACCGACGGGCGAAAAAAACTCCGGCCGACACCGCCGGGGTTGCTCCCCTCAGGGGTATAGTGGTAAGGGCGTCATGGAAATTTAAAACGCACTCCGAAAGGAAGCCCTGCGCCATGAACAAACTGCGGGTATTTGCCGGAAACGCCAATGTGCCGCTGGCCAAACAGATCTGCGATCATCTGGGCATCGCGCTCAGCCCCATTGAAATTTCCCGGTTCTCAAACGACAACCTGTTTGTTCAGATCCAAACCAATGTCCGTGAGCGAGACGTCTTTGTCGTCCAGTCGTTGACCGAGCCGGTGAGCGACCGCATCATGGAGCTCTTTATCATCATGGACGCGCTGCGAAGCGCATCGGCGGGGCGTATCACGGCGGTCATTCCCTATTTTTCTTACGCCCGCTCGGATAAGAAAGACGCCCCGCGCATCTCCATTACCGGTCGGCTCATCGCCGATCTCATCAAAACGGCCGGCGCCGATCGCGTCCTGACCATGGATCTGCACTCTGATGCGGTGCACGGTTTTTTCAGCATGCCGGTGGACCATCTGGCCGCCATCCCCCTTCTGGCCGCCCACTTCAGAGACACCATGGATCTGTCCAATGCCGTGGCCGTGGCTACCGACGCCGGCGGGGCCAAACGCGTCGGCAAATTTGCCAAAGCCCTGGATATTCCCCTGGCCATCATCGACAAAAGACGCATGGCCGACACCCGCGTCGAGCAAGGGCTGGTGGTCGGCGATGTGAACGGCAAAGATGCCATCATCTTCGATGACGAAATTTCCACAGGCGGAACGCTGGTCACGACCTCAGAAACCCTGAGTCAGGCCGGCGTGAAACGCCTCATGGTTGGGGCCACCCATGCGGTCCTGTGCGGCAACGCCGTCGAGAATCTGAGGGAGTCCGACATCGAGAAAATTGTGGCCACCGATACCGTACATATCCCGGACAACAAGCGCATGGCGCGCCTTGCGGTCATATCGGTGGCCCCGCTGCTGGCCGAGGCCATCCGGCGGATCCATACGGGGGATAGTGTGGGCGCCCTCTTCAAGTAGTGGCCGTTGAGAGGTGGCGTCTTTTGGCCCCCGGCGGCGTTCTCATACCTTTTGCCATCCTCAACGTAGCTCCGCTACGCCTGCGGTGACAAAAGTGCTCGGGCCTTGCCGGGAACCACAAGGTTTTATCCTGACGCCCAGCGCGCAGCGCTGGGTGTCCAAGGAAAATCCACCACCTCTCAACGGCCACTGAGGGCTCTGGCGGCGTGAAACCCTGCGCTGCCAGCAGGGCTCCAGGCGAAAAGCATGGCTCCCGATGTTTCTGATCACCATGAAGGGCGCGAAGATTTCTGTAACCCACTGTTGTTAAATTTTTTCTTCGTGTCCTTCGTGCACTTCGTGGTTCACCCCCTGTGCGACGGGTGGCGTCAACCTGAAACGGATGCAAAAGAAGGTAGCGAATCAATGGAAAAGAAAACGCTCAACGAGCGGGTCCTGCTGCTGTGCGTGCTGGCGATCTCCGCGCTCTTTCTGGCCATGATCCGCCAGTTTCTGATGGCCATCGTCCTGGCAGGCATCTTTTCTGCCCTCTCCCATCCCGCGTACCGGCGATTTCTGAAGTGGTTCGGCGGGCGGCGGGCCGCCGCCGCCATCATCACGGTCCTCTTGATCATCTGCGTGGTCATGGTTCCGCTGGCGGGGCTTCTCGGCGTCGTCGCCGCCCAGGCCGTCAAGGTGGGTACTGCGGCCACACCATGGGTCATGGAGCGACTTGGAAAACCCGACACCCTGTCCCAATCCATCCAGTTACTGCCGTTTTACAAAGAAATCGCACCGTATCAGAGCGAAATCGCGCAAAAGATCGGCAGCATGGTCGGCGCAGTCAGCGGCTTCATCGTCGACCGGCTCTCTGCATTGACACTGGGCACGGTCAACGTTGTCTTCTCTCTGCTTGTCATGCTCTATTGCATGCTCTTTTTTCTCATGGACGGCGACAAAATGCTGGAAAAAGCCCTCTTCTATCTGCCCCTTGAGGATAAAGACGAGCGCCGGATGCTGGACCGGTTCACCTCGGTCACCCGCGCCACGCTCAAGGGGACACTGGTCATAGGCCTCCTGCAGGGCGCACTGGCCGGAGGGGCCTTTTATTTCGCCGGCATCCCCAGCGCGGTATTCTGGGGCGCTGTCATGGCGGTGTTGTCCATCATCCCCGGTATCGGCTCGGCCATCGTCTGGGCGCCGGCAGCCATCATTCTCGCCGCCAGCGGACACATGGTCGCCGGGATCGGCCTTGCGGTTTTTTGCGCCGTCGTGGTGGGCGGCGCCGACAACCTGCTGCGGCCGATGCTGGTCGGTAAAGACACCCAGATGCCCGAGCTGATGATCTTTTTCGGCACCCTGGGCGGCATCATGATGTTCGGCATACCTGGCATGATCGTGGGCCCCATCGTGGCGGCGCTCTTTCTGACGACCTGGGACATTTACGGCATCGTGTTCAAGGACGTCCTGCCGCCGGTGTCGTCTCCTCAGGCGCCGTCGGGGGCAGATACCGATGACGGCGGCGGCCCTGATACGGTGGCCTTATCCGCATCGGCATCCACCGGAAAGAAGAAAGAATCGTGACCGCTGAAAGTGACAGAATCGACACAATGTCCCGCCCAGATGTAGACATCGCCGTCAACTGGGCGGCAGTCGATATGGCCCAACGGCATGGTCTGCACGTGATGTTCGAGACCGCCCGCATGTATACGGGTGTCTCTCCCCGGCTGCCGCTGGACCGGATCTTCGGTGTCACGAGATTTGAGCCGGGGTGAAATCTCCGGAAAGCGCTTGAACCACGGCGTTCACGGAGGGCACGGAGGCTTTTAAATCAAAATAAAATGCTTTTGTTTTCTCCTTATCCTGTGTGAACTCAGTGGTAATCAAAATGTCATCGGAGCGGGTCCCTCACCATTGTAAAGGGCGCCGAGCGATGTTAAAGTTCATTTCAGTCTTTGCAAGGGCCACGGCACACACAGCGTTGGCCTGGAAATAACCATCATGGCAAAACTGGTAGGCATATTGACGGCCGGCGGCGACAGCCCCGGGTTGAACGCGGCCATCCGGGGCATCGGCAAAGCGGCGCTGGGCTCTTACGGCATGCAGGTCATTGGTTTCCGCGACGGGTTCCGGGGGCTGCTGGAAAACCGCTTCGAGCAGCTCGACAGCGCCTCGCTCTCGGGGATTCTCACCCGCGGCGGCACCATCCTCGGGACCAGCCGGGAAAAACCCCACCGCATGCCGGTGGGAAACAAGGTGATGGACATGACCGACGTGATGGTGGCCAACTATCACAACCACCACCTGGATGCCCTGGTCTGTCTGGGAGGCGGCGGTACGCAGAAAAACGCTTTCCGGCTGATGGAAAAGGGGCTCAATATCGTCACCCTGCCCAAAACCATCGACAACGATGTTTTCGGAACGGACGTGACCTTCGGCTTCGACACCGCGCTGAGCATCGCTACGGGCGCCGTCGACCGGCTCCACAGCACCGCGCACAGCCATCACCGCATCGTCGTGGTTGAAATCATGGGGCACCGCACCGGATGGCTCGCACTGGGCGCCGGCGTCGCCGGCGGCGCGGATGTCATCCTCATCCCGGAGATCCCCTACGACGTCAAGCGGATCGTCGAAGCCATCCGCCGCCGACGCCATAGCGGAAAAAATTTCAGCATCGTGGCCGTCTCCGAGGGGGCCATGTCCATCGATGAACACACCGCCATGATGAAGGCCATCGAGAAGAAAAAAACCGCCAAAACCGAAAAACTCAAGACCAAAGCCAAGGCTGAGCTGGCCCAGATCATTGCGCACCAGTCCGACAGCACCATCCGATTGTCCAAACAATTAGAGGCGCTGACCGGTCTGGAGTCTCGCGTGACCATCCTGGGATATCTTCAGCGCGGGGGCACGCCGTCGGCCGCCGACCGCCTGCTCGCCACCCGCTTGGGGACCGCCTGCGCGGCCCTTGTCAACGAGGGCCGCAGCGGGATCATGGTAGCCGCCCGGGGTGATGCCGCCGTGCCGGTGCCACTGAAGGAAATCGTGGGCAAACGCAAATCGGTGCCGCTGGATCACCCGTGGATTGAATCGGCCCGGCGGGTTGGTACCCATATGGGAGACTGACCATTGCACCCGCCGCCGTGCAACGCGCTGACGGCCAAGGCGAACAGATCGATCGCAGATGATAGAACAAATACGTAAAAAGTCCCGGAAACCGTCCCCGCGGCGACCGCCGGGGTTCAGAAGTGCTTAAAGTCACTGGATTTCGGATCTCGCTTCACTCGTCCGGAATGACGAAAAAGAAAAAACCGACTTTTTGCGTGGCCATCAAAATTGACAAACTCGTAAAAAGTCTGAAATCACCACAGAGGACGCAGAGAGCGCAGAGATAACTTATTAATTATTCATAATATTCTCTGCGGTCTCTGTGGTTAAAAATCACTTTTTACGGTTTCATCAAAATTGACAGTCCCGTAAAAAGTCCAAAAAGCCGTCACCCCGGTGAAGGCCGGGGTCCAGAAGTGTTTGAAATCACTGGATCCCGGATCTCGTTTCGCTCGTCCGGGATGACGAAAAAAGAAAAAACCGACTTTTTGTGTGGCCATCAAAATTAGATATCCGACAAACTCTGACCACTGGATGTGCAAGATGACAGATAGACCGCCCCCACCTGACGCGCGCAAGGCGCAAATCGTTGCCGCCGCCCGCCGCTCCAGCACGGAGCGCGAAGGCACCTACCGGGACCGCGCCCTGAAACTGTTCCCCCACATCTGCGCCCGCTGCCAGCGGGAATTCGAAGGCAAGCGCCTGCGGGAGCTCACCGTCCATCACAAGGACCACAACCACGACTACAATCCCCCGGACGGCAGCAACTGGGAGTTGCTGTGCCTCTATTGCCACGATGAGGAGCACGAGCGGTTTAAGACCGCCGTAGCCTACGGCCCGGGGGGTGCCCGCGAAACCACAGCGCCGTCCGGCGGCAATCTGGCATTTGCCGACCTGGCCAAACTCCTTGAAGGCAAGAAATAACCCTCCGCCGGCCCCATTCCGCCATGATCTGCGCGCCGCCTCTGATAGCGCCGCCGGCTGTTGGTTTTAGGACTTGTCAGAATAATGTTCCGTTTCATAGGCAAGACCCTCTCGGGATCGGGATCCAAATCGAGGTTTTCTGCGGTCGGAAGCGATAGCGATGGCCAGCCGGAGGCGTTGCGCAAATGGAACGGTTTTATCACAGTGGCTCTAACGCGCGCTCAGGTCTTCGAAAAACGGTGCTCAACAATAGACAAGGCAATCTGGCCTGTGGTATGCCCGCACAGGGGGAGTACATGATACAACGCATCAAAACCGCGGCAGCCACTGCCGCCCACAAGGGGGAGGACGCTTCATGAAGTTTATCGATTATCCGAACATGTACGCCATGCTCAAGACCACCGTCGACAAATACCGGGAGGCCGCAGCCTACCGTTGGTTCGTCGGGCCGGGGCAAACCGAATCGGTCACCTGGGGGCAGTTCCATGACCAGGTCCGCCAGGTGGGCAAGTCACTGATCGCGCTGGGGGTTGAAAAAAACGACAAGGTCAACATTCTCAGCTATTCCCGCTACCGCTGGGTGCTCTGCGATATGGGCGTCACCGCTATCGGCGCGGTGACGGTGGGCATCTACCAGTCCAACCTGCCAAAAGACGTGCGCTACATCGTCGACCACTCGGATGCCGTCGTCGTCTTTGCAGAAGACAACGTCCAACTGGCCAAACTCATGCAGATCCGCGCCGACATCCCGGATGTCCGCAAGGTGATCCTGTTCAGCGGCGATGTGCCTGCAGATGACTGGGTCATCAGTTTCGAGGATTTTCTTTCCCTGGGAAAAGACGTGACAGCGGCCGATTTCGATGCCCGCGCCGCGGCCGTCACCCCCCAGGACCCGGCCGGCATTGTCTACACCTCCGGCACCACCGGTGTGCCCAAGGGCGCGGTCCTCACCCACGACAACATCACCTTCACGGCCCAGTCCGTCATGGGCAGCACCACCATCAATGAAGGCGAAGAGGTCTTTCTGTTCCTTCCCCTGGCCCATGTCTTTGCCCGCACCTGCGTCTACGCCACCCTTTTGGCCGGATGCGCCACGACGTTCACCCGCAGCATGGATACCATCGTGGAAGACATTCAGTTTACCCGCCCCCACTGGTTCGCCAGCGTGCCCCGGATCTACGAAAAGGTCTACTCCAAGGTCATCAGCGGCGCCGAGGCCAAAGGCGGGGCGGCGCTGAAGATTTTCCGGTGGGCCTGTGCGGTGGGCGAGCAGGTCAGCGACTTGAAGCTCAAAAAACAGCCCATCCCCTTCGGGCTCGGCCTCAAGTACGCCCTGGCCACCAAGCTGGTCTTCAGCAAGGTTCAGGCGGCGCTGGGCGGCCGGGTCAAATGGTGTATCAGCGGAGCGGCGCCGATCAATCCCGCCATCGCCAAGTTCTTTCACGCCGCAGGCATTCTGATCCTGGAAGGCATCGGCATGACTGAAAACACGTCTTTCACGAACCTCAACCGGTTCGACAACTACCGTTTCGGCTGGGTGGGGCAGCCGGGACCCGGCATCGAGCAGAAAACCGGCCCTGACGGCGAAGTATTGTACCGCGGCCGCAACGTCATGAAGGAATACTACAAAATGCCCGAGGAGACCGCCGCCACCATCACCGCCGACGGATGGCAGCACACCGGCGATCTGGGTGAAATCGACAGCGAGAACTTCCTGCGCATCACGGGCCGAAAAAAAGACCTCATCATCACCGCCGGCGGCAAGAACATCGCCCCATCGGCCATCGAGGGGGTGATCGCCACATCCAAATACATCAACCAGATCTGCGTCATCGGCGACAAGCGAAAATTCTTGAGCGCCCTGGTCACCCTGGATCCGGACAATGTCAAAGACTGGGCCACCGCTGAAGGCATCGCTTTCGGATCCATTGACGATCTGATGAAAAACGACAAGGTACAGGCCATGATCGAAAAAGAGGTGGCGGAAAAAAACAAAGAATTCGCCAGTTTCGAATCGATCAAGAAAATCACCATCGTGCCTGAATTCACCATCGAAAACGGGATGCTGACCCCGACCATGAAGCTGAAGAAAAATATCGCGATCGCCAAGTTCGAAGATGCCATCAACGCGATGTACCCCGACGCATAATCCGCACCGGCGGCCCGGGGTCCGGAATGGGCCCCGGGCCGCTTTCCAACCCTTGAGCACAACTGATCAAAAAATCATATCTCTGAGGACTTCACGGCGCACACGGAGGTTTTTTTACCCAAAAAGTATATATCTCGCGCAGAGACGCGGAGACGCAGAGAACTGCGAAAGCGGTTTTATTTTCCTCGCTTGCCTCGATGGCGCGATTGTGCCAAAAACCCCCTTTGCATGGCTGTTTTGACAACTGTTACGAAACGCTCGCGAGGAAAAATTATGAAAGGCACCCCCGTCATCCCCCCGGTATGCCTCAGCGCCACCTATAAGTTCGATTCCTCCGCCGATCTCATCGACGTCGTCCAACACCGCACCGGCTACATTTATTCCCGCTGGGACAACCCCACTGTGGTGGCCGTGGAAACGGCGCTGGCCGCCATGGAAGACTATGATCACGCCATCGGCTTCGGCTCGGGCATGGCCGCCATCACCACGGGACTCATGGCGCACGTGAAAGCCGGCGATCGCATCCTGGCACCCCGGGAACTTTACGGCGGCACCTACGAGCTTCTGAGCACCGTCTTCAAGCGGCTGGGCGTGACCACCACGTTCGTCAACTGCGACGACACCGCCGGCATGCTGGCGGCCATTGCCGAAGGGCCGGCCGTCGTGTATTTGGAATCGCCCACCAATCCGCTGCTGCGCGTGGTGGATATCGCACTGATCGCCCATGCCGCACGCGCCCAGGGGGCGCTGGTCATGCTTGACGGCACCTTCGCCTCTCCCGTCAATCAGCATCCGGTGGATCTGGGGGTGGACGTGGTGATCCACAGCGCCACCAAGTACCTTGCAGGTCACCACGACGTCACGGCCGGATTCGTCTGCTGCAACGCAGCCCACTTCGGCCCGATCTGGACCTATCGAAAAATTCTGGGCGGCATCATGGACCCCATGAGCGCCTTTTTGACCCAACGCGGTCTTCAGACCCTCGAGCTGCGGGTGACGCGGCAAAACGAGAACGCCATGACCATCGCCGAATTCCTGGACGGGCACCCCAAGATCAGCGCCGTCCACTATCCCGGGTTGCCCGCCCACCCGGACCACAAGATCGCGACCCGCCAGATGTCCGGCTTCGGGGGCATGCTCAGCTTTGAAGTCGCCGCCGGTTTCGAGGGTACCGTTGCGGTCATGGATCGATTGAAAAAAATCAAGCTCGCCACCAGCCTGGGCGGTGTCAGCACGCTGGCCAACCAGCCCATCACCAACACCCACGCCGCCCTCAACCCAGAAGACCGGGCCAAAGCCGGCGTCAAGGAAAACCTCGTGCGTCTCTCGGTGGGGGTGGAGCCCCCGGTCGATCTCATCGCCGATCTGGATCAGGCCCTGGCAGCCGTGTGACGCCGCCATTTCCAAAACCACCGGTGTGGATCCTGCCGGTGATCGTCGTGGCCCAGTTTGCCGGCACCTCGCTGTGGTTTTCGGCCAACGCCGTTTTGGCCGACTTGGGCAGCCGGTGGGTCGTGGATCCCGGCGCCCTGGGCAGCGTCACCGCCGCGGTGCAGTTCGGGTTCATCGCTGGCACCCTGATGTTCGCCGTCTTTGGCATCGCCGACCGGTTCCCGGCGCGGTGGGTGTTTTGCTGCTGCGCGCTCGCCGGGGCGCTGCTGAATCTGTGGGTCATGCTCGGATCGGGCGGCACCGGCGCGCTGATGGCGCTGCGGGCCGCCACCGGCATCTGTCTGGCAGGCATTTATCCCGTCGGCATGAAAATCGCCTCTGGCTGGTATCGGCGCGGCCTGGGCCGCGCCCTCGGCTGGTTGATCGGCGCGCTTGTGCTGGGCACGGCCGCGCCGCACCTGGTGCGGGCTCTGGGCGCCGCCCTGCCATGGGAAAGCGTTTTGGGTATCACATCGGCCGCAGCAGCCGCAGGTGGGCTCCTGCTGCTGTTCCTGGTGCCCGACGGCCCGCATCTGCCGCCGCCGGCCCCTTTCAAACCGCGGGCACTGCTCGCCGTCTTCACCTCGCCCCCCCTGCGGTCAGCGGCGCTCGGATACTTCGGCCACATGTGGGAGCTTTACACCCTGTGGGCCTTCGTCCCGATGTCGCTGACAGCCTACAGCGCCCTTCACCCGGGCGCCATATCGAATCTCTCCGGCTGGTCTTTCGCCGTCGTCGCCGCCGGCACGCTCGGATGCATCGGCGGCGGCACCGTATCTCAAAAAACCGACAGCGCCAGGATCGCCGCTGTCTTTCTCGCGGCATCCGGCCTGTGCTGCCTGCTGTCCCCGCTCCTGTTTCAAGCCCCGCCCGCCTTGTTTCTGGCCGCCATGCTGCTCTGGGGCGCAGCCGTGGTGGGCGACTCTCCGCAGTTTTCTACCGTCATCGCCCGCAGTGCCTCACCGGCGCTGGTGGGCTCCACGCTGACTATCGTCAACAGCATCGGCTTTGCCATCACCATCCCGAGCATGCTGCTGCTGGAGTGGGCGAGCCGGCAGATCCCCGTGCCGTATCTGTTCCTCCTCCTGGCCCCGGGGCCGCTGATCGGTCTGGCGGGGATAGTGCGCGGTAGTAGTTGACAACACAAGCACGGGCACCTTCAAGCAAACCAATTCGACGAAAATCGGAGCTTCATAGAGAAGCGTATTTGATTTTTTGTTTCATGATTCAAATATATCGGACAAATCACGGACTGTCGCCACTGAACTTAAGCCACGAAGCGGGCAACCAGAGCCTTCACCAGTCCCGTGCATTCACTTGTTGGGCGGTGTGTTGCTATTTGAGACAACCTCCGGAACGAAAAACCAGCGCATGGCGCTTTCGAAGTCTGTGAAGGTTTCAACGGAGAAGCCTTGGTTATAGGCGCATGTTTCAAGGAACGAAGCTTTATTGAAGTCGTGTCCCGGAGCAAGTAGAAGAGCCACTTTCCTGGCGTTTCTGGATTTTTCAAGAACCATTTTTGAGAACGTCTCCAACGCTCCAAAACGGTCATATACAACCGTCGGTTAAATATGACCTTCTTTTTTTACCGCTCAATGGCCGTCCTGCAGATGCTTTGTATATCAATTATCGATAAATATCAGGCTGATGTGTGACATGGCGAAGGGTGCAGCAAACCTGGCATAAAGATTGAAAAGTCAAAGCGTTAAAAGGACGAACCACCATGAAAAGGTTTAAAATTATTACCGGCACAGTAATTCTTCTGGGCATCGTGCTCATCGGATGGTGGTTCTTCAGTCGCCCGGAACGCGGGACCACCGGTTCGATCAGCACGAATTTTCGATGGCTCGGCCCCAACGATAAGATCGTGGTGGACGGTTTCGATGACCCCAAAGTCCAGGGTGTCGCCTGCCACATCTCCCGGGCCCAGACCGGTGGCGTGAAAGGCGCCATAGGCGTAGCGGAGGATACGAGTGACGCAAGCATCGCCTGCCGCCAGATCGGACCGATTAAGATCATTAGCGAGATCAAGGATGGCGAGCGCGTCTTCGACGAACAGCGCAGCCTCGTGTTCAAGACGCTTCAGGTCGTGCGCTTTTTCGACCCTGCGCGCAATGTGCTGGTCTACGTGTCTTACAGCGATCGGGTCATTGAGGGCAGTCCAAAAAACAGCATCAGCACGGTGCCGATCATGCGTTGGCCGGGACAATAGTTTCCGTTAAATGCCGTCGTGCCGGCCGTGGTCCATAAGCAAGAATGAAACGCGCAGATCATTTTGCTCAAAGCTAAGGCGAAGACCGCTAAAGCCGACGCGAAAGGGGCATGGGATGACGTCAGGGCATTCTTTCACAATGCGATCTTAAAGTTCAAATGAGCCTGATCGATCAACCCATCGGTCTGGCCTTAAGCGCCCTTCCTACATTGGAGAAACATCGTCATTTACGCCATTTTAATCATTCAACTATCAAGATCGATAAAACATAGGAGGCGCCATGATTCTTAAAAAATTACTTCTGATTATCGTCTTAATGCTATCCACATTTGCATTTACCGCCTGTGAATCCAAAGGGCCTGCAGAAAAAGTCGGTGAAAAAATCGACCAGGCCGTGGAAAAAACGACCGATAAAGTTAAAGAGGCCACCGAAGCCGTAAAAGATTAACCCAACGTCACAAGGATTTTAAGATGGTGAAACGAACACTGATGATGTCTGCCTTAGCCGTTGTCTTTTCTTTGTTTATTGGATTCGCCCTCTACGCTGATCAGGACGGACAAATCTACGGTAGCCAACTCATGACGCAACAAGAGCGAACTGAGTATCACACAAAAATGGGTGCCGCAAAAACTGCCCAAGAACAAGAGCAAATCCGACAGGAGCATCACGAGCAGATGCAAAAGCGAGCCAATGAGCGCGGTGCAACACTGCCCAACGAGACACCTGGTAGAGGGAGCGGTATGGGTCCCGGTGGTGGCGGTATGGGTCAAAGTGGTGGTCGTGGCCAATGACATCGCGTCGGGCAGCCTGAGGGCTGTTGCCAACCCCAGACCCCCCAAAAACCGAGAGATGATTAGTAGCGTAGAGGAATAAAGATTCCTGAGAAATAAGTGCCATTTTCTTCGGTGCATCCCTGTTAATCTTGCCCTTTCACCATTGCTTTTAACTTTTTTGCGTGCCCCATCTCACGACAGATAGCCATACCGTTTCCCGTGCCAGGCTTGTGGATTTCATCTACTTTATCATTTACTACCCAAAGCACCAATTGCCGCTGAATGATACCGATCGGGCTCATAAGCGTGTGAGCGAGGTCTGCGAAATCGAAGGCGTTGACGCGGCACATCCGAGAAGCGGCAACCGGAGACGGGGCGCTTTGCCGTGCGCGCACAACTATCTGTCGAGTTGACTGGAAAAGGGGGGCCTGTGACTGGCCGAGACAGCCAGACAGCTTGATATCTCTACTTCGGCTATCGCGAAATTCATTACAAGAAGTCACTCAGTGAATATAGTCCACAACTTTCCTTAAAACCTCAAGTATTTATCCGGCGGGATTGATGGGGCCATGATCGGCAAGGTCCTGAAGCGGAACGGGACGAAGATGGAAGGACTTGGTGTGTTGAGCAAGGTCAAGAAGTTGTTGGCAGTATCAATAAAGATTGATCAGGTCTGGTCAACAGGTCGGTCGTTGTTCGACCCTGTGCGCGGGATGGCCGTGACGTTGGCGGCAGCGGTCGTTCTGTTCGGTATGAGCGGTTGTGCGAGTATGCCCAAGAATGTTCTATTCAATGAAGCGATGATTCCGAAGGCTTCTGGTTGGGGTCAGCCGCTGGCGCGGAACGGCATCGTGGACGGTTTGGAGTCAACGGTCGATCGTTTGCATGATGCTATAGGGGCCGCACCGACGAGCGAGATGGTGCTGAGCAAGCTTGTTCCTGTACTGCAAGCTGTTATCGGTGAGGCGTCTGCGCTGATCGCAGCAGGTAGCGATGTGGCGCTTATCCAGGATAATACGGACGTGCTTCGTCGTTCGTTGGAGAGTATTGGAGGAGCGGACCCGAGAGTGAATGATACTTATGATGTAATTTTTCACATGGATGGGGATGACCCGCGTACTGTCCGAGTGTTGCGGGCGATCGGAGACCTGACGGGTATTTATTTCCAAAGCAAGCTGAAAAGAGGAGACAAGGTCATGGCGGTACTCCCTGGTCTGGGGGGTAATCTCAAGACATATGACCCCTGGTATTCCGATCCACGCATCAACGATAAGTATGTGCTGGGAACGGCCGTTTATAACTCATCTGCAGATAGCGCGATACAAGCGCGGTTCCTGGCGGCTGCTATTTCGGATATCTATCGAAGGACCGGAGAGAAAGTCATACTGGTAGGGCACTCGCTGGCGGCTGGCGTTGTGGCGTATATTATCGCAGATAAGCTGGTGCCTGATGAGATGCTCGACCAGGTTTTTCTATTGTCAGGTATTGTGGGAGGGATAAAGAGCTTGATCCTTAAAGGGATGGCTTATGACCCGGTATTCCGTTTTGTTTATGCGAAGACTTTTGGCTCCTCGATAGTCGATCGCTTTAATGTACTATCCCCGGGCGGAACGGTCTGGGATGATCCCGAAAGAGTGGCGGCTGTGCGTAAGAGAGCTATTATGGTTCTGCCTGAAACGGAAGGTCTATATGGCAAGAAGAAGGATAGGGATCCTTTGGTTCAAGAATCCCTTTATGAAAGTGATCAAGTGGTGATCGTAAGGGTGCCGGATACAGCGGATCTGCATTCAGCAACGGTGGAAGCGCTTGGAATAAATGCAGTCCTGGAATGGCTGGAGAAGCCGGATGATGTCGGCCCATCTCATCGCTTGGCATTGGGGCAATAGAGAAAGCAGCGCTGTGTCGCCTGCAACCGATGATCCGGCAATGATCAATGGTGGTATTGACCTGGAGGGGGAGGTTGCCGAAACTGATTTTTTATTTGGTTCTCCTCTGCTCGGGTTGCTGATATCGTTGGCTGTTGATTGCTGAAGATGCCTATCTTCTTCATCCCTTTGTCCTCCTTTTTGAGTTCAAGTATTTATCGCGCAAAAGATACCCTCTACCCACCTTTTATTATCCGCTTATTTCACGACCCGAGCTTTCTTGACGGATTTGCCCTCTTTGTTGATTTCATCAACTTTATGATTTACTACCCAAAACACCAATCGCCGCTGAATGAAACTACCGATCGGGCCCATAAGCGTGTGAGCGGGGTCTGCGAAACCGAAGGCGTTGACGCGGCACATCCGAGAAGCGGCAACCGGAGACGGGGCGCTTTGCCGTGCGCGCACAACTATCTGTCGAGTTGACTAGAAAGGGGGCCTGTGACTGACCGAGACAGCCAGACAGCTTAGTATCTCTACTTCGGCTATCGCGAGAATCATCGCATAAAGTCAATATAGTCCACAACGTCCCTTAAAATACTTAGGTCGGTTTACCGCTTTTGAACATCACCCGGGCCCTCTTGGTTTTGCCGGTTTTCGATTTGCAGGGATACCTGATTCGACGTGTTTGTTCGTGACCTTCCTATATCCGGCAGCGCGGCGCGCTGATATAAAATCGCGGTGCTCAACGCGAACGCTCGAAGTGACAACAGCGCAACGACGAGCATTGGGGTCGCCAAAAACCTCTCCAAGAGGCCTGCCCGATGCACTCTCTTTGAAGTTATCGGCCCAAATGGCGGTACCTTAAGCAAAACTGCGCGACTGCCGGTGGCTGGGTCCCCATATTGACACAGTGCGCTCGAAACTTCGGACAGTGTGACCGTCGCCCGGGGCCTGGACGGTGTCATACGATTTAATCAGAACCGATCTTAAAAAAGTCTTGGTGGTCTCTGTGGAGATTTCAGACTATTACAGGGTTATCAAGTTTGACAGTGCTGTAAAAAGTCGGATTTTCCCTTTTTTCGTCATCCCGGACGAGTGAAACGAGATCCGGGATCCAGTGATTTCAAGCACTTCTATAGGGCCCCGGCCTTCCGCCTTCGCTCTGCGAGCTACGGCGGACAGGTAACCCCCGCACCCGACACGGTTTAGTGCCCCCGGTGTCCATATGGAATGGTGCGGTGGGCGCTTCGATTCAATGACGAATTTTATGTGTTCAAACAGCGCCTGCCTATTGATTGGAGAATCGGGCCGGAAAAACCCAACCATTGGCCGTGCCTTGCGCTTAAGATACTCCCCCCAAAACGGCAGGAGCCTCTCAAAATCATCGAAAAATTATAGAGCCGGCCCGCAATTTCTCCCGTGGCCAAGGATATCTTTCTGGGCGCCGTGATGATTTTCCCTATCAATTTTCATGCACCGCCGGGGACAGTCCTTTTAAAAATAAAGGGCCGTCTCAATAAGTGCCGGCCTTCAGTAGAAGAAATGCCTTGATGTGCCTCCTCAAGTAATGATATCAAAGTGGCCTTCTGGGGTTCGCCGGACAACACCGATGATGCCCGGCCGTTTTGCTTCCGTTACTGATACATAGCGCTTTTGAACCGTGCATCCATCTGCCGGAGAAGGACCTGCCCTATGGATTTTTGGCGCATTCCTTTTGATACCCATGTCATCGACATCACCCGGGGCGTCGTACACATCGTTGAGGAGCGGTGCAAGGGATGCGGATACTGCATCGAGTTCTGCCCTCGGGGCATCCTGGCATTCTCCAAACGGTTCAATAAAAAAGGGTACCATCCGCCCCAGGTCATTCAGGACGATGGCTGCGTAAACTGCCGCTACTGTGAGATCATTTGCCCGGAATTTGCCATTTACTCAGTCGCGGCCCCGCCTTCCCATGCCGCTTGACCCGCCATTTTAACCCACTACATGGAAATCGGAATCGCTTCATGGAAGCCAAACCCGCCGTACTGACAGGTGTGCACTACATGACCGGAGACGAGGCCTGCGCCGAAGGGGCCTTGGCCGCCGGCTGCCGGTTTTTCGGGGCCTACCCCATCACGCCGGCCACGGAGATCGCCGAGCGCATGTCCGTGCGCCTTCCCCAGATGGGCGGCACCTTCATCCAGATGGAGGACGAGATCGCCGCCATGGCCTCCATATTGGGGGCGGCCTGGGCCGGCCAGAAGGCCATGACGTCCACATCCGGACCGGGGTTCAGTCTGATGATGGAAAATATCGGTCTGGCGGTGGTCACCGAAACCCCCTGCGTGGTGGTCAATGTCCAGCGCGGCGGCCCGTCCACCGGGCTGCCCACCATGGGCGCCCAGGCCGACATGATGCAGGCCCGCTGGGGCTCCCACGGTGACTACCAAATCATCGCCCTGGCCCCGTCCTCGGCCCAGGAGATTTTCTACCTGACCATCACGGCCTTCGATCTGAGCGAAACATACCGCACCCCGGTCCTGTTGATGACCGACGAGGTCATCGGCCACATGAGCGAAAAGGTGGTCATCCCCGAGGCCCGCGCCATAAAACCGCTCTCCCGCCCCAAGCCCAAGGGCCGCAAGGATCGTTTCCTGCTCTACAAGCCCGGTGCCAACGGCGTGGCCCCCATGCCCGCTGCCGGCGAAGGCTACAATATCCACGTCACCGGCCTGACCCATGACGAAAAAGGGTATCCGGTCATGACCGTGGACGCGCAAAAAGAGATGATGGCGCGGCTCACCGGAAAAATCATCGGCAACCGCGACAAGATCATCATGACCGATGAGCACCGGCTGGAAGACGCCGAGATCGTGCTGGTCTCCTACGGCATCTCGGCCCGGACCAGCCTGGCAGCCGTGGCACAGGCCCGGAAAAAGGGGTTGAAGGTGGGCCTGCTGCGCCTGATCACCGTCTGGCCGTTTTGCGAAGACCGGATCCGGGAGCTGGCCGCGCGAATCAAGGGATTTGTGACCGTGGAGATCAACCTGGGCCAGATCCACCTGGAAGTGACGCGGGCCAGCGGCGGGCGCGTTCCCTGCCATCTGGTGGGCCATGCCGGCGGTACGGTGATCTCTCCTGAAGACGTCGTCGCCAAGATCGAGGAGGTCTTTTGATGTCAACAACGGCAATCGCTATTACAACCGAGGCCGAGGAGTGCGCGCAGCACCCCCTGGATGAGCTGATCCGCACCGACCGGATTCCCCATATCTGGTGCCCCGGATGCGGCATCGGCACGGCCTTCGCCGCCTGCCTGCGGGCGATCAAGGCCAGCGGGCTCGACCTGCAGAAGACCTGCATGGTCTCGGGTATCGGCTGCTCTGGCCGGGCCGCCGGTTATGTGAATCTGGACTCTTTTCACACCACCCACGGCCGGGCCATCCCCTTTGCCACGGGGCTCAAGCTGGGCAACCCCGATCTCAACGTGGTGGTCTTTTCCGGCGACGGCGATCTTTTTGCCATCGGCGGAAACCATTTCATCCATGCAGCCCGCCGAAACATGGACATCACGGTGATCTGCATGAACAACCTCAACTACGGCATGACCGGAGGGCAGGTGGCCGCCACGACCCCCCACCACGCCAAGACCACCACCACCCAGTCCGGCAACCCTGAGGCGCCGTTCAGCCTGCCGTTGATGGCCTTTGCCGCCGGCGCCACCTATGTGGCCCGTTGGACCATCCTTCATACCCGGGAGATGATCGCATCCATCAAAAAGGCGCTGCTCAGACCCGGGTTCTCTTTCATCGAGATTCTGGGCCCCTGTCCGGTCAACTACGGCCGGCGCAACCGCGAAAAAGCCATGGACTCGCTGCGGCTCTATCAGGAGCACACCATCATCCGGAACCGGGCCGACATCACCGATCTGGACATCGATTTCAAAAAGCAGGTGGTTCTGGGCGAGTTCGTGGAAAAGGAACGGGCGACCTGTATCGAAAACTATGACCGCACCTGCCGACTGCCTTAGAGAGGCCGGGTCCGCCGGCGGCGCCTTTCCGGGCTGCGGGTCCCGAAATGGGGAGGTACCATGCAACAGCAGATCATCATCACCGGTTTCGGCGGGCAGGGAGTGATCCTTGCCGGGCGCATCGTGGGCAAATCGGCGGCCATCGGGGACAACCGCGAATCGACCCTGGTGCAGTCCTACGGTCCGGAATCCCGCGGGGGGGCATGCAGCGCCCAGGTGACCATTTCCGACGACGAAATCTACTTTCCCTACATCAATCACCCGGACATCCTGGTGGCCATGTCCCAGTCCGGCTATGAAAAATACAAGGACCGGCTCAAAGACGGCGGGGTACTGATCGTGGACCAGGACCTGGTGCGGCCCGAGGCCGGCGCAGGCGACCATTTCAGCGTGCCCAGCACGCGGTTTGCCGAGGAAATAGGGATCAAAATGATGGCCAATATCATCATCATCGGTTTTTTCACCGCCGTCACCGAGGCCGTCTCCCTTGAAGCGGCCCGGGCGGCGGTTGCCGAGTCGGTGCCCAAGGGGACCGAGGCCAAAAACCTCAACGCCTTTGAAAAGGGCTGGGAATACGGCCGGGCCGTACTGAAAAGCCGCGCCAAGAAAGCCGCCGGCCAGGTAGGAGTGAGCGCATGAAAAGCCCCAAGAACCGACTGCACAGCGTCATGGTCGTGGGGGCCACCCCCGCGGGCGTGGCCGCGACCAACAAACTCGGCGAGCTCGGCGTTCCGGTGATCCTGGTGGACACCGAAGCCGATCTGGATGCCAAGCTGGCCCATGAGAACTGCCGCCTGGATTCCGGCGTAACCCTGAATTTCGCGCACCGGCCCGGCCTGATCCGCATCCTTCGAAACCCGTGGATCAACTGCATCATGCCCGCTGCCGTGGCCGGCGCCAAGCACAACCAGCAGGGATTCTCGATTCGCATCGACCGCCGCCAGACCTTCGTGGACGCTTCCCGGTGCACCCTGTGCGGCCGGTGCGCCGCGGTCTGCCCGGTTCTGGGGGATGGCGCCGCGCCCCCGGTTCATGTCGGCAGCCGGCTGGCGCTGCCCGGGCGAGCCGTTATCGACAAGCGCCGTGAGCCCCTGTGCCAGGCGAGCTGCCCTTTGGGGGTCAATGTCCAGGGCTACATGGCCCTGACCGCTGCCGGCCGCTACGCGCAGGCCCTGGCCCTGATCCGGCAGGACAACGTCCTGCCCGGCATCTGCGGGCGCATCTGCCATCACCCCTGCGAAGCGGCCTGCCGGCGGGCCGATGCGGACGCCCCGCTGGCCATTCGGGCAATCAAACGCTTTCTGGCCGATGCGGGGGCCGGGCAAGACGCCCCGGCCCAGCCGCCGCCGGCCGCGCGCGCGGAGAAAATCGCCGTCGTGGGATCGGGCCCGGCCGGGCTGGCGGCCGCGGCCGATCTGGCCCGCCAGGGCTTTGCCGTCACCGTTTTCGAACGGGAAGCCCGGCCAGGGGGCCTTTTGCGCTACGGGATCGGTCCCCACCGCCTGCCCCGGGAGATCCTGGACCGGGAGATCGCGGCCATCGAGGCCATGGGCGTCACCATCATCACCGGCCACCCCGTGGACCTGCGCCGCGGTGCGGCCGAGCTGAGAAAATCCTTTGACGCCGTCATCCTCACCGTGGGCTCCTGGGCGGATCGCAAGCTGGGCGCCCCCGGTGAAGACCTGACCGGCGTGGAAGGCGCCCTCGCCTTTTTGCAGCGCTTTTACCGCAGCCGGATCAAGAGCCTTAAAGAAAAGGTGGCCGTGATCGGCGACGGCAACGCGGCATTTGACCTGGCACGGGTGCTCCGGCGCCTGGGGGCCTCGGTGACCCTGGTCTCCTGGTTCCCGAAGGCGATGATTCCGGCCGATGCCGAGGAAGTGGCCGCTGCCAAGGCCGAAGGGGTCGTCATCGTCGACAGCCGAAAGGTGACCGCCTTTGCCGGAGAAAACGGAAAGCTCCGGCACCTGGTCCTGATGCCTACCCGCCCGGGACCGCCGGATGCCGCGGGGATCCCCTGGCCGGTGGTGGAAGACGGCGGCAAGGCCGCGCAGCTCACGGTCTCACGGGCCTTTGTGGCAATCGGCCAAAGGGGCGCTTGGCACGCCGATGCGACCGATCTGACCGTTACGGCCGGTGGATATCTTTCCGTGGACGGCACCGGAGGCACGGCCGCCGACGGGATCTACGGGGCAGGAGATGCCGTCACCGGCGCCAGCTCCGTGGTTCAGGCCATGGCCGCCGGAAGGGCCGTGGCCGCCCGGGTGACCCGGGACCTGGGCGCAGCCGAGAGCGTCAGCCCTGAAGCGCCCAAGCCGGTCCGCCCGGCAGCGCGGGATTTTACCGCCGTTGATCCGTCCCTGCCCGCCTGCATGCGGATGGTCATGCCTGAGGCGCCGGCCGCGACCCGTCAAGCCGATTTCCGTGAAGTGGCCGAAGGCTACAGCGCAGACCAGGCCCGAACGGAAGCGGGCCGCTGCCTTCAGTGCGGAAGCTGCTCACAGTGCCTGGCTTGTGTGGACGCCTGCGCCGGGAACCGGGCGATCCGCCATGATGAGCCGGCCCGCCGTAGCGTTGAAAACGTGGGGGTGATGATCATCGCCGATCCTGAAATGGGCGTGCGCATCAAGGGCGACGACGTGATTCGTGCCTACGGCCCCCCATCGGCCAAGACCGATGTCTACGCCATGCTCATGCGCGGCACTGCCGCCGCGGCAAAGGCCATGGTGCTGCTCAAGGATACGGGCAGCCGCCCCAAGGGGCACGGCATCGCCATGGCTCCGCCGGATCCGGGCCTGGCACCGGAGGTGCGCATGGGGGTCTTTGCCTGCCGGTGCAACGATTCCCTGGGCTGGACGCCCGAGATGAGCGCCTATCTGGCGCGTTTGAAGGATCGACGCGATATCGTCTGTGCCGAAGAGGTCCCTTCGGCCTGCCTGCCCGAGGGGATCGGGCAGATCCTTGCACGGGTGCGGGACCAGGGCCTGACCCGGGTGGTGTTGGCCTCGTGCGTCTGCTGCCCGCTCAATTTCGTTTGCAGCGCCTGCACCGATCAGCGCAGCCGCCTCAAGGAGGGGCTTTTCAACGGCATGGGGATCAGCCGCTCCATGGTGCAGACCATCAATCTGCGCGGTGAGGTCCTTCGCCTGGTGGCCAAGGACCCGGGCCTCGCGCTGGACCGCTTCACCGGGCTCATGGACCGCTCCATCCTTCGCGGGGCCAACCTGCTGCCCTTTCCCGCCCCGGTGCGCACCTATAATTTTACCACCGCGGTCATCGGCCGCAGCGAAGCCGCCGACACCGCCGCCCTGACCATGGCCGAGGCCGGCCTGGAGGTGATGATGTTTCACAGGGATGCGCACCCTTCCGAGCACCCCCTGCGGCATCCCAACATCCATACCTTTTCCCTGGCGCCGGTCACCACCATCGGGGGCACCCTGGGTAATTTCAAGATCCTGGCCCAATCGGGCAGCGAACAGTGGCGCTTTACCGTCGGGGGAATCGTCTGGGGCGACAGTCCCCGGCACCTTTCCATGTACCACCGGCACCACGAGGGCACCGGCACGCGGGTCCACTGGGTCATGCAAAAAAGCGGTGACAAGGGCACCCCCTTTATCACCCCGGGCACGACGTCGATTTCCGGGTTGTTTCTGGCCGATCCGCCCGGCATCCAGATCTCTAAAAAAACCAAGGGAGCGGCGGTTGCGGCCTTGGCCGCGGCCGTCATGCCGCGGGGGCCGCGCCAGAACCGGGGATTTTCGGCCAGGGTCAAAAAGGCGCTGTGCCGGGGCTGCGGGCGCTGCCTCGCCGCCTGCCCGTACCAGGCCATCGCCTTTCAGCCCAACGAGGTGGGCGGATACTATGCCGAAGTGGATGACGCCCTGTGCAAGGGGTGCGGCAACTGCATCTCGGTGTGCCCGTCGGATGCCGCCGACAGCCCTTACCGGGACCACTTCTACCTTGAACAGACCGTGGACGGCCTGCTGGCCTCGTAGCGCATGAAATGCGCAAGATATAGGAACTGTCTATGAAGCTCAAGTTTGGTGGCACCGTAAAAAGTCCGAATCTCTCGCAAAGCCGCAGAGATCGCAAAGCTAACTAATTGACATTAAAATTGTTTTTCTTTGCGCACTTGGCGCCTCCGTGGTTCAACATCTCTGTGCAAATAGACCAACTGGCGCATTCTGTAGAAGCGCAACCTGAAATTCGGAACCGAATCCTATGGACGACTTCAAGATCATTCTCTTCTTATGCAACTGGGGCCCCCATGCCGCTTACCAGAGCCTCCAGGATCAGTGTGCCGCGATCCCGGCCGAAATCCGGATGGTGCGCATCCCCTGCAGCGGCAGGATCACCAAGGCGCTGCTCCTGCGGCCCTTTGAGATGGGCGCCGACGGGGTGGTGCTGCTGGGTTGCCACCCGGGCACGTGCCGCTACGGCAGCGGCACCAGTGCGGCCCGGGATAATACGGCTGAAACCCGACGGGTGCTCGATCTCATGGGCCTGGGGCAAGAGCGGCTCCAGCTAAAAACCTTTCTACCTGACCAGCACGCGGAGATGCTCACTTTTCTCCAGTCTTTTGTGGACGGCATCCGGCGACAGGGCAAAAGCCCGGTCCAGACGCCGCGAGCCGCAGCGGATGCGACGATGCCGGAAATGACGCCCGAGGCCATCGTCGCGGCCCATGACGTCTACGCCTGCCAGGACTGCGGCAAATGCACCGCCGCCTGCACGCTGGCCCTGGCCGGCAAGGCCTTTTCCCCGCGCGCCATGGCCGGAGACATCATCGCCGGGCGGGCCGACGATCCTGCGGTGCGTCAGGCCGTCAACGCCTGCCTGACCTGCGGTCTGTGTTACGAGCGATGCCCGTCGGCGGTCAATTTTCCGGAATTCATCAAGGACATACGGGCCTGGTACCGGTCGCAAAGCCTGACCGAAGCGCCCACCCACGGCGGCTTTTTCCAGAGCATGATGCGCACCATGACGGCCGAAGACCTCGCCCCGCGCCGCTGGCAGCACCTGCCCGCGAACGTGCGCGCCGCAGCCAGCGGTCCGATCCTGTTTTTCGGCGGCTGCGCCCCGTATTTCGACATCTTCTTCGGCAAGTTTCTCGCCGTGGACACGACCCGGATCCTGGAAGACAGCCTGCGCCTGCTCAATTTCTTCGATGTGGAACCGATTTTATTAGAAAACGAGCGCTGCTGCGGCCACGATCTGCTGTGGAGCGGCGACAAGGCGAATTTTCTTCGCCTGGCCCGCCGCAATGCCGAGGCATTTGCTGCCAGCGGCGCCACGGAGCTGATCACGGCGTGCCCCGAATGCTACCGCACGCTGAGCCATGATTATCCGGAAAACGGCGTGAACCTGCCCCTGAGCGTCACCCACATCCACACGTTTCTCGAAAGGGAGATCGACAAGGGGGCCGTGGGCTTCAACCCCCTGGGCGCGGTGGCGACCTTCCAGGACGCCTGCCGCCAGAGCCGCTTCGCGGGCCAGGCCGATCTTCCCCGAAAACTCATGGCCCGCATGAGCGGGACCGAAATCAAGGAGATGCCCGAATCGGGAACCGCGGCCACCTGCTGCGGCAACAGCGCCTGGACTGGCTGCGACGCCTTTTCCAAGGCCATGCAGGTCAAGCGCCTGACCCGTGCCCGGGAAACGGGCAGCGAGCTGATGCTCACCGCCTGCCCCAAGTGCCAGATCCACCTGCGCTGCGCCATGGAAGACCCCATGCGCGGCCAGGATCTGAAAATGGAGATGATGGACCTGGTCAGCGCCCTGGCCAAAACCATCTACTGGCAGTAGACGGCTTGAGAAGTGATGAAACTGCAAAAAAATGATTTTGAACCACAGAGACCGCAGAGGGCCGCGGAGAATACCAATAATGATTCAAGGACAATCTCTGCGTTCTCTGTGCCTCTGTGGTGATTTAGGCCTTTTTCCAAATCCATCGAACAGGATAAAAATTACTACAAGCGATACTATCAACATGACAGAGGAATCATCATGACAACAGGGACCAGCGTCTTTGCTCCGAGCCCGGGGGCGTCCCCGGCCGGAGCCCCGGAAGATCTTCGCATCGGCGTGTACGTGTGCCACTGCGGATTGAACATCGCCCAGACCGTTGACTGCCAGGCCGTGGCCGACATGGCCGCAGGCCTGCCCCAGGTCGCCGTGGCCAAGGGCATCGGCTATGCGTGCAGTGAGCCCGGTCAGCGGGAAATCCGGGAAGACATCGCTGAAAACGGCCTGAACCGCATCGTCGTGGCCTCGTGCTCGCCCCGTCTTCATGAACCCACGTTTCGCCAAGTGATGAAAGATGCCGGCCTCAATCCCTATCTGCTGGATATGGCCAACCTGCGCGAGCAGTGCAGCTGGGTGCACATGAAGGACAAGGTGGCGGCGACGGCCAAGGCCGCGGATCTGGTCGCGATGAGCGTGGCGCGAGCGCGCCGGCTGGCCCCCCTTGAGGAAACCACCGTGCCCATGACCCAGCGGGCCCTGGTCATCGGCGGCGGGGTGGCGGGCATCCAGTCGGCCCTGGACCTGGCCGACAATGGGTTCGACGTCATCCTGGTGGAAAAACAGCCCTCCATCGGCGGGGTCATGGCCCAGCTCGACAAGACGTTTCCCACCATGGACTGCTCCATCTGAATCCTCGGTCCTAAGATGACGGATGCCGGTCGGCATCCCCGCATAACCCTCCACACGCTGAGCGAAGTGGTGGAAGTCAAAGGATACGTGGGCAATTTCGACGTCAAGATCGTCAAAAAAGCGCGCTACGTTAAAGAATCCGAATGCACCGCCTGCGGCGACTGCGCCACCGTCTGCCCGGTGGTGCGCCCGGACGAGTTCAACGTGGGACTCTCCTCCCGGAAGGCGATATATTCCCCCTTTCCCCAGGCGGTCCCTTCGGCCTATGTGCTCAATCCCGGCGAATGCCTGGGCAGCAATCCCACGGTCTGCACCAAATGCCTGGATGCCTGCGAGAAGAAATGCATCGATTTCAACATGTCCGATGAGACTCTGAACGCGCGGGTGGGCACCATCGTCGTAGCCACGGGGCTGACCCCGCATGATCCGCGGCGACTCGACGAATACGGCTACACGCGGTTTGAAAACGTGCTCACCAGCCTGGAGTTCGAACGCCTGATCAATGCCGGCGGCCCTACCCAAGGCAGGGTGCTGCGCCCGACCGATCGCCGGGAGCCCGCGTCCATCGGCTTTGTCCAGTGCGTGGGATCGCGCTCGGCCCGCCGGGGTAATACGTACTGCTCCAACACCTGCTGCATGAACACGGTAAAGAGCACCCTGGTGCTGGGCGAGCACTACCCGGATATGGACATCAAGGTCTTTTACATCGACATCCGGGCCTTCGGCAAAGGCTTTGAAGATCTCTATACGCGCAGCCGCCGTCAGGGGGCCCATTACGTCCGGGGCCTGCCGGGCAATGTGGAGGAACTGCCCGACGGCAGCCTGAGGGTGGCCGTGGAAAATACTGCCGCCGGCAAGCTGGAGTACTACGATCTGGACATGCTTGTTCTGGCCGTCGGGATGGAACCGGCCGCCGGAACCCAGCGGCTCCAGGAGATGCTGGGCCTGCAGCTCACCCCCGACGGTTTTTTCCTGGAAGCCCACCCCAAGCTCCAGCCCGTGGATGCCGCCACCCGGGGGGTCTTTTACGCCGGCTGCGCCGAAGGGCCCAAGGACATCAAGGAGAGCGTCACCCAGGCCTCGGCGGCGGCGGCCCGTTCCATCCGGCTGATGCACACCGACCATATCACCGCCGAGGCCATCACGGCCAAGGTGAATACCGATCTTTGCACGGCCTGCGGCAAATGCGCCGAGGTCTGCCCCTACAACGCCATCACCGTGGACCCCAGAAAGAAGGTGCCGGCCCAGGTGACAAGCGCGGCGTGCAGCGGATGCGGCACCTGTGCGGCCGAATGCCCCTTTGGGGCCATCGAGACCAGTCATTTCACCGACGCGCAGATCCTGGGGCAGGTGGACGCGCTTCTGGCCCATCAGGCCAGAGAGAAAATTCTCGCCTTTGCCTGCAACTGGTGCTCCTACGCCGGGGCCGATTATGCCGGCGTCTCCCGGCTCCAGTACCCGGCCAATGTCCGCCTGATCCGGACCATGTGCTCTGGCCGGGTGGACGAGGCGTTCATCTGGCACGGGTTTGCCACCGGCGCCCCGGTGATTCTGGTCAGCGGCTGCCATATCGGCGACTGCCACTACATCGACGCCAACCAGTGGACCCAGCGCCGTGTGGAGAAGGTCCGCCAGAAGATGGAAAAATACGGGATCCGTCCCGAACGGCTACAGCTTGAATGGATCAGCGCGGCCGAGGGTATCCGTTTTGCCCAGGTGATGTCGCGCATGGAAGATCTGCGTCAGTCGGTCACCGACGCCGAGATCGCCGACACCATGCGCATCCTGGAGAAAAAAAAGAAGGGGCAGGCCAAAGTTTAACGCCAAAGACCGGTGCCCCCGATGACATCGTGATCACCACGGCGTCACGGGGGGCACGGAGATTTGATATTTCATATCTCGCGCGGAGGCGCAGAGGCGCAGGGAAAATCACTCGCACAATTCAATTTCCTGCAGTTCTCTGCGTCTCCGCGCCTCTGCGCGAGAACATCTTCTTGGGTTTATAAAAAACCGTGTGCTCCGTGAACTTCGCAGTGATATGATTTTCCCGATTGCAATGGCATCCGGTTGTGGCTTGAGCTACCTGGATAAGCGAAAAAACTTTTTTGAGATAGGTTCTATGTAAGTTGGCTCATCTCCCTTACGTAGCACTGCGGGCAGACCCCGTGCGAGGGCAGGGCACCGGAAATATCAAGGACATATTTTTCTACCGAGACCCACTTGCCTGTTTCTTCGCGGACCTTTTTGCAATAACTGCAGATCGGATAAATCTTGCTCAAGTCGTCGAGAAAACGATCCCGGCGATCTATCTCCGCTTTGGCTAAAACAATGCGAAGAGACAGCTCGATCATCCTTTTGATCTGCTGGACCAGTCTGATGTGTATGTCATTATGAGCGTTGTGCTTGTTGTCCAGGAAACATACTGTCCCGAACTGCCCGCCATCGGGGCGCTCGATGGGCAGTCCGAGGTAGGAGATAATGTGCAGGCCGACTGCAGCAGGGTTGTCTTTCCACTGAGGATCTTGAAGCGCATTTGGAATTAGATTGAGCCCCCTGCTCTTCAAAGTATGCTCACAGTACCAGCCAGAATCCGGATACTGTGCCTTGCACGCGGCCGGATAGGGGTTTCCCTCAGTCTCACTCGAAAGCAGGATCTCGATTTCATTCCCGTCAACGCGCGTGATCAGCCCTGCAGGAACGCCAAGGATCTCCGCCGTCTCATCGAGCAGGCCCTGCCATTCTTTCAAAACGTCTTCGGTAAGCTTTTCCCGATTGTACGGGTTTGCATCCATATTTTTCATATTCACCTGCCCTGGTTCTTCTATGAGATAACGCCTTCGAAGCTTCTGATAGTTATTGGGCCTTTTGATTCTTAGTGTGACCGGCTTCTGCGTGAAGCTTCAATCCAAGAGCACCGATCACCTTGAGGATCGTGTCAAAACCCGGGCTTCGTTCACCGGACAAGGCTTTGTACAGACTTTCCCGGGACAGGCCGGCATCGCGAGCCACTTGCGACATGCCCTTGGCCCTTGCAATATCGCCAAGTGCTTTGGCAATAAAGGCAGCATCGCCGTTTGCCTCTTCAAAAGAGGCTTCAAGATAAGCAGCCATCTCTTCCGGAGTTCGAAGATGCTCGGAGACGTCGTAACGCGTCGTAATTGTTTTTCCCATGGTTCAACTCCTATAGATTCCTCGATAGCTGCAAAGCGGTATTAATATCCTTTGCCTGTGTTTTCTTATCGCCTCCAGCCAGCAAAATGATCAACATCTGCCCTTGCTTTTTGTAGTACACCCGGTATCCAGGGCCGCAGTCGATCCGCATTTCTGAAACACCCTCCCCCACAGGCTTTACATCACCAGGGTTTCCTGCTGCCAATCGTTCGATTCGGACTAGGATGCGAGCACGCGCCCGAATATCCTGTAACCCATCAATCCATTTGGCAAAATTGTGCGTTTTACGGATTTCAATCATTCTGTTATCGTAGCCATGTGGCTACACAATGTCAATGGAGATTTTGTGGGAAGCTGTGTATGAGGCCCAACGATTCACATCAGCATTTAGCGCATCAGCGACAATATGCTGGATGTGGTTGTTGCCTTCAGTATTCCACTGCCTCTTCTCTTGCGGTTGGATCGGATGCGTCGCCGTAACGCTTGACGCCCTTGGCACCCTTCGCAAGCGGTGATGCCTCCGTATTACGCCGGAAATCGGATCCGATGCAAGGCTTTCTGAAGGGAACACCCAAAACCAGATCCACTCCTTGCCGGCATTCGGGTATTTTCGATCAAGTGCCATCGGCATATAGACACCTGCGACATTGTTGCTGCGATCCTTGTCGTAAAGCCTTCGGATTTTTTCCAGATACACGGTAAGATCATTCTTTACGCTCTCTGCCAAAATCGTTTCTCGCGATTTATTGCCCTTCGCGTTTCCCATGGATGAACACTGGTTAAAAGCCGCCCCAAAACAAAATGCACAGTTTTCTGTGCACTGTGCACTGAAAACTGTGCATCCGACTTAATTATGAATCGGTTATTTAGCTTTCAGACAACAGCCAGTTGCCTGACTTCTTGATGGATTCTTTCGCTAAGCCGGTCTTGCGCGACATCCAATTCGTAATCCATCTGAAGACCAAGCCAAAAAGACGCGGAGTACCCGAAATAGACGGTTAGTCTAAGCGCAAAACCGGCGCCCCCCCGCTTTTCTTAGACCGGCAGCGGCTGCCGGTTCAGGTCTTCATTTGCTTGATGACATCCAGGTAGGCCTTGACGAGGGGGCTGATCTCCGGCGGATGCCAGTGGGTGTCTTTGGGCGCTTCGGGCCAGGCATCCGGCAGATGGCGGATCTCGCCGGGCGCGGTTGCCGTGGCGAGCAGATCGAGCGCTTCCAGAATCAGCCGGCGCTGGCCGGCGGCATCTTTCACCTGCCCCACCGGCCGCCCGTAGGGGTATGCGATCGCGGTCTGGCGTGGGATGCCCACGGCGTTGTGAAATTCCCAGGTGGGGGTGAGGATCACCGTGGAAATCCCTCTTTCTTCCATATATCGGGCGGCCAGTCCCACGGACCGGCAGCAGAACGGTCAGGCCGGGGTGAGAAAGACGGCGCCCACCCCTTCTTTGGTCATCTGCTCGGTCATGGGGGCGATGGCCTGCTCGATGAATGCCTCTCCCTCCCACTGAAACCCATAGAAAGAATAGGACGTGGGCGCCAGGGCGCCGATGACGCCGTCGGCTTCGAGCTCGGCCATCCGGGTCAGGGGCAGCATGACGTTGATGTCTTCGGCAATGTAGCTCGTGTTGATGTGCAGGTGGTTCACCGCCACGTCTTTCCCGGTGGTGCCCCGGGGAATGGCCCGCCAGGTGGGGTCCCCGTAGGTGGGCTCGCGCTTTTCGCGTTCCATGTCAAAGGGCGCGTCGGTCTTCAAGCTGATCCCCGCCGAGGTTACCAGCGAAACCGTGGTCTCGCTGAGGGGTTTCTCGAGGGGGGTGAACGGAATGGCGCCGCTGAAGGGCGCCTCGGGAATGGTTGAGCGAATCCATGCCGACAGTTTGGGGGGCAAGAACCGGAATCCGTCGACGGCCGCAGTCCGTGCAGTCATGGCGCCTCCTTGGATTGGGTCAAAAGGGCGTGCGCCCTTCTGAAAACGCCATCTTTGTCCGCCACCATTTTCCTATAGCACTATCACGTGCGGATCAAATCAAAAAAACGAAGGGGCAAATGGATACAGCAACCATGGCAATGCCGGCACGCCGGCAGCAGCCGGCGTGATGCCGCATAAGGCTTGATGGTCCCGTAAAAAGTGATTTTGAACCACAGAGACCGCAGGGGCCGCAGAGAATATACTGAATAATTAGCAAGTTATCTCTGTGATCTCTGCGTCCTCTGTGGTGATTTCAGACTTTTTACGGGACTGTCAGACTTGGAGGATTTCATGCAGCGATGGATCGCCGCTGGTGGGTGCTGCGCGGACACCGGGTCAGCGCAGCCGATGTTCAGGCGGCAGCCTTGCCTTGACGCCGATACGGGCTGGCGGTACGGCCCTTAGCCTTGGCGGCGGGCCGCGCCTTTTCCCATGCCTTTGTTTTTACGGTGGGTTTTCCTTCGTAAAATTCCCGCAGACTCACCGGGCGGCCGTCCAGCATCACGTCGCGAATCCCCTTTTTCACGCTGCCGGCAGCGCGCTTGTCGATCTCGACCACGCAGTGGGAGGGTTTCAGGTCGATGGCGCCCACCCGGTCCGAGCGGATGCCGGCCTGCTCGCAGATGAGGCGCAGGATCGCCCCCTCGTTGATGCGGTCCATGGTGCCCACATTGATGATGAAACGCTGGGTGGGTGCGCCTTTGAGCCGCTGCTTCACGCTTGCCACCTTGCTCACGGGCCGGGCGCTGGCGTTGATGTCTTCGGCGTTTTTGGTGTCGGTGAGCACCCGGCGGATCTCGCCGGAGACCAGAGCGCGCATTAAATCGTCCCGGTCCAGATCGGCGAAGGCCTCGCGAACGGCCGGCATAAACGCTTCCACCACTTCCGAGGTTTCTCCGGCCGCGTGGATGCGGGCCGCCAAAGCTTCGATCTGACGCCGGCACACGGCGTTGCCGTCGGGAAGCTTTTCAACGGAAAATTGAATTTTACCCTGCTTTTCCAGCAGCTTGACGCGCCCCATTTCATTGCGGCTCACGATGACGACAGAGGCGCCGGTCTTACCGGCCCGGGCTGTGCGCCCGCTGCGGTGGGTGTAGGTCTCGGCATCGCCGGGCAGGTGGTAGTGGATGACGTGGGTGATGTCGTCCACATCGAGCCCGCGGGCCGCCACATCGGTGGCCACCAAAACCCTCACGGACGCCTGCCGGAACTGGCGCATCACGGCATCGCGCTGCCCCTGGGACAAATCCCCGTGCAGGGCCGCCGCCGGGCAACCGTCGGTGATCAGCGCATCGGCCACGGCCTGGGTATCTTTCCGGGTGCGGCAGAACACCAGGGCGAACATGTCGGGCGTAAAATCGATGAGCCGTTTGAGGGCCTTGTAGCGGTTCGGGTGGGCCACCACATGGCAGGTGTGGGAGATGGTCTGCAGATTGCGCCGGGATTCGCTGCCGGCGATGGTCACCGGCGCGCTCAGATAGGCCCCGGCGATGGCGGCCACACCCGGGGGCATGGTCGCTGAAAACAGCCACGTGCGCCGCGGCGCCGGCAATTGGGTCAGGATGCCGTCAAGCTCTTCCTTGAAGCCCATGTTGAGCATCTCGTCGGCTTCATCCAGCACCACCAGCGACACCCCGCGCACGTCCACGGCCCGGCGCTGGATGAGATCGAGCAGTCGCCCGGGGGTGGCCACGATCACCTGGGCCCCGGCCTTGAGCAGCCGGATCTGATCGGCAATGCTGGCGCCGCCGTACACGGCTGCGCACCGGACGGCGCTCATGTGCTTGGCATACTTGGAAAAATCGTCGGTGATCTGCAGGCACAGCTCCCGGGTCGGACACAGCACGACCGCCTGGGGCCGGCGCCGGAACGCATCAATGCGCTGAAGCAGCGGAAACCCGAAAGCGGCCGTTTTGCCGGTGCCGGTCTGTGCCTGGCCGATCACGTCGGTGCCATCCTCGATCAGCACCGGAATGGCGGCGGCCTGGATGGCTGTCGGCACTACAAAGCCAAGCCCCTCAGCGGCGCGCAGCAACGCTGCGGTCAATCCCAATTCTTCAAATGACATGTTTTCTCACCTTCCAAAAAAAACAACCGAAGGCCGCGCTCGCTGCGCCTTCGGTGGTTGAGTTCCACAAAAAAAGCCGTCCAGCCACATCCGGACGGCCTAGGTCAAAATATCCAGCACTCTTACCGTATAAACCACCAGGATGCAACCTATTTTAATCAACCGGCCGCCAGTCCGTGCTGTCAATGAGGCGCACAACCTCCCGAGCGGCAATAGATCCTTCAACAATTGCTGAAAATAGGGTATCTAATACCCGTTTCCAAAAGGCATTTTCCGGCCGCCGGTACCCCCCATCACAAGGCCCATATGGCAGATAAAAAAGAATACCTCCAGTGGGACCCATCGCAGGTGCGCTCTGAGGTGGCCGATGCCGTCGCCGTGGCCGGTGGCAAAGAGCAAATCGTCCTTTCCTTTGGAAGACATCGCCCCCCGGCCCCGGGCGACGAAGCGATCACGGTCGACTGCAGCGACCGGATCATCCTTGGCCCCCGTGCCGCCAAACGGCTGTCCGTTCTTTTAGACCATGCAGTCGGAGACTGGGAGCGCAGCTACGGAGCCATCGCTGGCGGCATCCGTGCGCCAGCGGGCCGCGCGGAACCGGCGCCGGCCGAAGAAGTCGCCGCTTTTGAAAACGTGGCCGCCGACCGGCTCTTTTCCCTAGTCCAGACGATTGATGCGCCCGTCGGCTTTGAGCGCTCTTTTAAACTGTTTGACCGCACCCTGCTGGCGCACCGGTTTCTCATGGGGTTCAAAAAAACCGCGGCCACGGCCGGGGTGACTGCAAAAGTCATGGACATCTGCCGGCGGACCGATATGCCGGCAGCGTACCGGGACCTGTTTCAAAAGCATCTTCCGGCATCCAATATCGTTCTTTTCGGTTTCGAGGAAAACGAAGCCGGCAGCGTATACAAGGCCTACCTGGAATTCGGGGGACAGTTCGAATCGGTCCTTCGGGAAAACCCGGCCGACCCCGCGCCCTTTCTCCTTCACCTGGGATTTAAATGGGACACCGCCGACAACCGGCGCCGTGCCCTGGCTCGGTATGTATGCTTTCCGGCCTACGGCATCGATGACATGCGAGACAGACTGTCGGCCGTTTTCTACGACGAGCGCCACAAAACGCCGTTCACCGTGACCTGCGCGCTGCTGCGCCTGGCCCGGGAACGGATGATGCCGGAGCGGCCCCTTTACCTGGAAGTGAGCGAGGACGGCAGCCCCAGACGCTCCTTTGACATCAACCTGTACCGGGCAAACCTGCGGATGGAAACGCTCTATCCGCTGCTGGCGGACCTTTGCCGCCACTACCGGATCCCGATGGCCGCCTTCCATGACGTCTACGATCCAGTCAGGACACGGTTTTTCGGGCACCTGTCCGGCGGCGTCGACCGGCAGGGGCGGGATTTTCTCACGATCTATTACGGTGTGAAGGGAAGCACGGGTTAGCCGGCCATGACAAAAGCGCATATCGATCTGAGTACCTACGTGGTGATCTCGATCTGGTTCGGGTGCAACAACGCGTGCACGATCTGCATGCTGGGCGACATGAAGCGGCATCTGCCGGCCATCGGTTTTGAGGGGTTCAAGCAGGTGCTTGCGCAAATCCGTGAGCAGGGGCGCTTTCGGAACCTGATCCTGTCCGGGGCCGAGGTGACCACTTTCAATGAGCTGCCCCGGTATGTGGCTCACGCCGCGTCCCTCAAGTGGTTTCGGAAAATCCAGATCCAGACCAACGGGCGGCGTCTTGGCGAGCCGCGCTATCTACGCCACCTGGTCGATCTGGGCGTCAACGAGTTTTTCGTCAGCATCCACGGCACCGGCGCCGTCCACGATGCCATCGCCGGCCAGACTGGTGCCTATGAGGAAACCATGGCGGGCATCCGCGACCTGGCGGCCCTGCCGGTCAACACCATCACCAATACCGTCCTGACAACGGCCAACGCAGGCGATGTCCCCCATCTCATGGAAACGCTTGCCGATGCTCAGACCAGCGAGATGCATCTGTGGAACTACTTCCCCATGGAAAGATCCGACACCAGGGGCCAGGTGGTTTCCCTGGCCGAGCTCTGCGCCATGCTGCCGGAGCTCGTCGCCATCGCCCTCAGAGCGCAAAAACCCCTGGTGCTCAAAAGCTTTCCCGAATGCCTCGACATCGCCGCGCCGGGCGTCTTTGACAGTTTTTTCCCGGTCACCGTCCTGCCGGACCCCTTCTGGCGGGAATTTGCCGAATGCGGATTCGGCGCCTGCCCCCACCGGGGACCGTGCACGAATGCGGCCTGCTGGGGACTTTCAGCGGCGTACATCGAAAAATACGGGGACGAGCGCGCGCGCCTGCAGCCCCGTAGAGACTAGTGGCGCTTCATAGAGAAGCGAAAAATAAATTCCTCGCGCAGAGACGCAAAGACGCTGAGAACTGATGACGCTGAATGGTTCACCACGAAGAACACGAACAATTGGTGTGATCTTTGCCGATTGCAGGAGGGGAACCCCTCCCCTACGAAACAGTCGGAACACCAGCTTGAGGGTCGTGCATAACCAGATTAATGACATTTGCGATAGCGTGCCGGAGTAAAGGGAGGACCATGCCTCAGACAAACCGATACGAGACGGCTGAAGCGGGCGATCGCTACCATGACTTCTGCCTTTGGCCATATATGCCCATCGGTTCCTGTGCGGGCAAACTGAGATCGTCCGGCCTGCTGTTTCACTCCTTTGCGGCGGCCGGCATGCCCGATCGGGTTTACGAACTGATCGGCGCCATCCGCAACGGTTTCGGTGTATCGAACACGGTCTGGGGCGTGAAACTCGTAGGCGGCGCACTGCGCTGGGAGTTCTACTTCTACGATTACCGCAGAAATGACCGGGAGCGTTCCATGACGCGGCTCCTGGAATTGATCCGGCCGCTGGTCGCCTGCGACATTCCGGTCAACGAAAACCATCACTACTTCATGTTTTCCATCGACATCACCACGGATCTGATGGCTAAAAGCGGCGCTCTCGAGGAGATCCACATGTATATCGGCAACCCGGGCAGCACGGTCTCGTCCGGGATCTGCTACGCCCTCACCGGCGGCCCGCCGCGCCTGGAGAACATCTACTATTTTTTCGATGCCGAAACGCAGGCCGACGATATTAGCGCCAAAATCGTCTGCTCTTCACACATAGACACCACACACATCGCTCCGGAAGAGATCCTCTGGCCCGAGATGACAGGGTGCCGGGTCATCGTGGTCGCCAACAAACCGGAAAACGATGCCGTCTATTTTTCGGGCATCGACGTGGGACAACTCCTTTTCTTTCTCAGGAGAATGGGCTATCCGTCCGCGGTCGTCTCTTTTATCGAGGAAAACCGCCCCCGTCTCGACCACCTGCGTTACGATGTTGGGTTCGACTACCGGATGGAGAACGGTTCTCTGGCCATTCTGAAAAGCGGGTTTTACGGAATCTTTTAGAATTGGTCTTTTCCCAAAGTGATGTTGAACCACGGAGTCACGGAGGACACGGAGATTTTATATACAAAATCAAACGCTTTTGATTTTCTCCGTGCACGCCGTGACTCCGTATTGATAACAATGGCTCTAAACTGCATTCTCGCGCAGAGGCGCAAAGACGCAGAGAACTTCAATACAACGAGATCCCCTTCGCGCACTTCGTGTGCTTCGTGGTTCACATTACATAAAAGCGAGGGCCGGAAATCACTTGATGGGAAACACGACCCGGCATTTCAAACCGGCCGGCAGGGCATCGTTGGGGTTGGGCAGCTCCAGCCGCACCCCGAAGGTCCCGCTGGCCGCATCGACCACCCGGTCCACGATGATCACGCGGGCGCTGTAGGCGCGCGCCGTGTAGGTTTCAGGCTGCACGTCCGCGGTCATCCCGACCGTAATCTTTCCAAAAAATTCGACCGGTACGATGACTTCCACAAACAGGGGCGTGAGCCGCACGATTTTCACAATCGGGTCTTCACCGACGTATTCGCCGGGCGACAGGAAGCGCTCCACCACCACGCCCTCGATGGGGCTGCGGATGGTGCGGATGGCCAGTTTTTCCCGGGCCTCCCGGAGTTGGAGTTCGGCAATCCGGAATTCCGTTTCCAGCTCGTCCTTGTCGTTGACGGAAATGAGTTTCTTTCGGGACAATTCTTCGTTGCGGGCGACTTTGCGCTTGCCGAATTCCATCCGTGCGGCCGCCAGATCCACCGCAGCGGTTTCGCTCTCGGAATGAAGACTGGCAATGATCTGCCCCGCCGCTATCCGGTCACCGCGCTCAACGGATATCGCTTCCAGGATTCCGGGCACCTGACTGCTGACGTTGACGACCGCACTCGGCTCGATAAACCCTTCAAAGGATCGCCCCGGCTGGGCATTGGCGCCCTGGGCCCCAAAAGCGATCAGCAGTGCTGCGCAAAGGCAGCAGCGAACGATGGACAGCATAAATCTTCCTTCCCCAGAAATGGCTTCAAATCTTGATGACAATGTTATCACCACGAAGTTCACGAAGAGCACGAAGGTTTTCTACCACACTTGTTTTCAGGTTTTCTTCGTGCACTTCGTGGCCTTCGTGGTTCACACGCAGTGCTCCGGATAAAGTCAACTTTAGAATTGTGTATAACCGTAAACGTTTTTTAAGATCGTTTCTACTCTGATCGGCCGGAAAAGGACAGCATATCGCCCCGGCGTGCATCCTCGCCAAGCAGTGCTTTCCGGATTTTCGCATGCATCCGTTCCACTTTTTTCTGGGCATTCAAAATGGCGCGCCTGGCCAGCCAGCGCCACAGCGGGGAACCGTTTCCGTCGACCCGCCGGGCCAGCCACCCGGAAAGTCCGCCCCGGCCGCCCTCCAGGATCGGGTCCTGAAGGGAGACAAAGGCCTCAAAGCTTCCCGGATCGCCCAGGCGGCCGCAGCGCCCGGCCAACTGCCGGTCGATCCGCCCCGCCTCGTGGCGCTCGGTGAGAATCACGTGCAGTCCGCCGCGGTCCACCACACCCGGACCCAGATGGATATCGGTCCCCCGCCCGGCCATATTGGTGGCGATGGTGACGGCCCCGGTCTCTCCGGCGCGGGAAATGATCCCGGCCTCCTCCTGATCCTGCTTGGCGTTGAGCATCTGGTGGGCCAACCCCATGGCGCCGAGCTTCCGGGCAGCGGTTTCAGAAGCGGCGACGGAGCGCGTGCCCACCAGGATCGGGCGCCGCGTACCATGGATCTCGCGGACCCGCTCGGTCACCGCTTTCCATTTTTCCGCTTCCGTGGAAAAAATCCGGTCGGGATAGGCCTTTCGCTGCATCTTCCGATAGGTGGGAATGGGAAAAACGCTCAGACCGTAGGTGCGCCACAGTTCGCGGCGCACTTCCCTGGCGGTCCCCGTCATGCCGGCCAGGATAAGATACCGCTTGAAGAAACGCTGGTAACTGATGCGGGCCTGCGTCTCCGGCGGCAGCGTCATCTCGCAGCCTTCCTTGACCTCCAGCAGTTGCTGAAGCCCGCGCTCATAAGAACGATCCGCCATGACCCGGCCGGTGAATTCGTCGACAATCTGGATTTTCCCCTCACGCACCAGGTAGTGCTCGTCCCGGCGGAACAGATGCCGTGCCGTGAGGGCCATGCGCACGATCTCCGCCCTTCGGACGTCTCCGGTCCACAAGGGGCCCAGCGGTTTGGCCCATTCACGGATCTGCTGTGCGCCGGCGGGGGTCAGCGTCACCGACCGGGCGCCCAGATCCACCCGAAAATGCGGCCCCGGCGTGCACCGGTCCGCCAGCTCCAGGGCCTGGGCCATGAAAATGTGCTCCTCGCGCCCGCCCGCGGCTCTGGAAATGATCAGCGGTGTTCGCGCCTCGTCGATGAGCACGCTGTCGGCCTCGTCGACGATGCCGAAATGCAGCCCCCTGAGCAGCAGCCGGTCGGTGCGCCCGGCCGCCCCATAAAGCTGCTCCGCCTGCAGTCTCAAACGGTTGGGCCGTCCCTCCAGGACAATCCAGTCCCGGAGGTAATCAAAGGCGATCTCCTTGTTGGTGCAATAGCACACATCCGCGCCGTAGGCATCACGCCGGGCGGCCGGGGCCTTGCCGTGGACCACGCAGGCGACCGTGAGCCCGAGAGCCCGGTACACGGGTCCCATCAGATCGGCATCGCGCCCGGTCAGGTAGTCGTTGACCGTAATGACGTGGACCGGGATACCGGCCAGGGCGGCGGTTCCGGCAGCCAGGGTGGCCGTGAGGGTCTTGCCCTCGCCGGTTTCCATCTCCGCCACCATCCCCTTGAGAAGTACTCTGCCGCCGCAAATCTGGGTGTCGAAGTGGCGCTTGCCGAGGGTTCGTGAAGCGATCTCACGGATCAGGGCGAACGCGCGGCTCACATGATCGTCGCGCAGCCCGTCGCGGTGCAGCGCCCCCCGCAGACGGCGCGTTTCCGCACTCAACGCGCCCTCCGTTGCCGCGGCCAGCACTTTCCCGTGCCCGTCGACCGTCGATATGAAACCGGCCATCCAGGCGCGCCGCCGGTGGGCCAGTCGGAGAACACCGGCCGCGGCCTGGCCGGCCAGGCGATCCAGAAAACCGGCCTCGTCATCCGCGCGTTCAGGGCGAAGCACGCAGGTGGCGGGCGGCAGCGCGGTGATATCCGTCGGCATGATCGTCTACCTCAAATTGAGCAATGGCCCCGTGAAAACACTGAATCACCACGGAGGCACGGAGGGCACGGAGAAATTCAAAAAGAGTTGATTTTAAATGTAAAATCTCCGTGTGCTCCGTGACTGGTTCAAAAACGCTTTTAACAGTTTCATCAGACATTGAACTGGCTCAGCAGCGTCCTTCGAATGCTTCGATAGAGGCGATACGCCAGCGGCTCGGGATCGTGTTCGAACCGCACGTAGACGCGCTCGCCGATCGCCCCGCGGGTGAGGCCCGCAATGTGCACCTCGAAGTGGAACAAATTCTCAAAGGCCTTTGGCGTCTTATTCTCTCGCGGATCCAGGGCCAGCGCGCCGCCGCCTTCCAGACTGAGGGCAAGGCTGGGAAGATCCGCCGATGCGGCCGGAACCTCCCGGATCACCTGGGCCGGTAGCTCCCGGCCGATCGCCCCCGCCCGCATGGCAGAGACCCTGCGGGTATGGCGCCGCACCTGATCCACGCTCCCCTGCGGCACGACGATCCGCGCAGTCACCTGGGAAAAATCGACAATGGTCCCCAACGTCATACCCCGCCGGGCAAAACGCCGGGGCCAATCCTCCGGATGCGATATAAAAAACACGCCGGCCGATGGGCTCCGAATGTTCAGATGCTCCTTTTCCTGCATTTTTTCGTCAAGTTCGGCGCGGATTCGCGCGACCTCGTCGGCGAGAATGTCGGCCTCGATGCGATCCAGCGTAACGCTGAGCCGCTGGCGGGCCTCGTACTCGCGCAACTGCGCGGCAAGCACGGCGGCTTCCGCATCCAGCTCGGGGTTGTCGCAGGCAATGAGCAGCGCCCCGGCAGGCACCGGCTGCCCCGCCGCGGCGGCGATCCGCTGGACAAAACCGTCACTGCCGGCAACGACCTGGGAAAATGCCGGCGTCCACAGCACGCCTTCGACCACGGTAAAGGAGGGCACGGGCAGCGCCAGCAGCATCAGGATCAGGGCGGCCGCCGATCCGCCCACGATGGCGAGCACGCGCCCCCGCCGGCGCTGCATGGCCAGATCGGTAACCGCATGATGGCAGAGCTGATACAGCGGCAGCACCAGCACGCTGAAAAGCCCCCACGCGGCGAGCCCCACACCGACGGCAAAAAATTTGCCGGCCACGTACATGGCGATCCGGATCATGATGAAAAGGCGGTAGACAAACGCTGCGATCCCGTAAAATGCCAGCCATGGAGCCTCTCCGTCGGCAGTCGCCGGGCTCTTTACCTCGTCGATACCGACCAGGTAGCGTTTGAAAAGATACCCGACATACTGGTTTGCACGCCCCGCGAGATTCGGAATCTCAAGAAAATCCGAGAAAACATAATAGGCGTCAAAACGAAGCAGCGGGTTGCCGTTGAAAAAAAGGGTCGACACCCCGGCGATCACGATCACGTTGAAAGCGAGCGCCCGAACCGCGCCCGGTTCCACGGCCACCCACACCCACATCGCCAGCGCGGCAAGAAACATTTCGGTCAGAATGCCGGCGCCGCCGACGGCCATGCGCCGGTATTTACCCGGAAACGCGGAAGAGGCGGTGGCGTCAACATAGGGGACCGGCATGAATACCAGCAGCATGATGCCCATATCGTGGACCTCCCCGCCCCAGCGCTTGACGGTGTAGGCATGGCCGAACTCGTGAAGGGCTTTGATGACCGGATAGGCCAGCCAGAGCAGAAAGAGGTTTTCAAGGGCGAACACCCGATCGGCCAGGCCGGCCGTCAGCGCCTCCCAGTGAATACCGGCAAGCATCAGGGCGGAGACGACGGCCAGCGTCCAGAGCGTCAGCCCGAGCCAGCCGAACAGGGGACGCACCAGAAACTGCGTGTCGGAAAGAAACCGGTCCGGATCGAACAGGGGGATCCGGATGGCAAACGGCGATTTGAGCTGCCCGACGAGGCGGTTTCGCTTTTCGAGCTGATGGCGGCGGTGCAGATCGGCGATGTCCGGAGGCATGTCGGATTGAAGCACATCGGCCTGGTAGAGCTGGGAGAGCAGCCGGATCACCTCTTCCTGGGTGGGCATGTCGTCGCCGAGCCGGGCGCAGGCGGCCTCCCAGATCTCGTTCAGGGCGCGCCGGCCGTCCATGAGCCCGATGATGGCATAGGCCTCCCCGGAAAACCGGTGGCAGCGGCCGGAAGCATGATCCTCCAGTACGTACCAGTCGGTGCCGCGGTAGGTGTGGCGATGAATCTGGGCGTGGCTCCGCAGCCGCGGCTTCAAGTCCGCCACCCGGTACCACGACTCGCTGAAAAGAGATTCCGCCATAATGTAAAAAACCCGATTCACCGCAGAGGCGCAGAGCGCGCAGAGGGAACTATTAATAAACGGGACTATATAGAGCTATTGACATAAATACGTTCCGTTTCCACAACAACGCCGTGTGAGCATCGAAATCGAAATCGGTATCGCTATCGGCCTTGGAACACATCGATTTCGATCCCGATATCGATCCCGACCCCGAGAGGATCTCCGGGATGAAACGGAACATTATTCTGGCAATTACGCTACCATTCAATTTTCCGGGCCAGCGCCTCAGTTCATGGTGAAAAGGCGGCGCAGGTATTCTCTTTTTCGGCCCCGTTGTCTTCAACCGATCGCGCAAAGCACCCGGCTGCCGCAGCGTGATCGGACCCGGCGCAACGAATTGGCGGCATGAACTGCGGCGTGGGTCGGCTGCCGACGGTCGAATCCTTTTCCCCTGCGCCGGCGGTCTTGTTTAGCCGCCTTGTGGGGCGGGGCCGAAAAAGAGGATATCTGCGGCGCCGACAAGTGCCGGACGTTTCGCCTGGAACCCTGCGCGCAGCGCAGGGTTTCTAAGGCAAAGATGCCGTCTCTGGAGTCAGTGTCCATTCAGAGGCGGTAGATTTTGGTTCCTGGCAAGGCCCGAGCACTTTTGGCACCGCAGGCGTAGCGGCAGCTACGTTGAGGATGACAAAAGGTGCGAGTACGCCGCCAGGGGCCAAAAGATGCCGCCGCTGGATGGACACTAAGGCCAGAAAGCCCATATTTTAAGTCGCACCCACTCCCTGAGCGGGCGTGTCCAGATGCCCATCAGATTTCTCCGATCCACGGATATTTTTCCCACGCCCTCCATGCCGGGACGCAGGCGCTCGGAGGCCGTCTCCGGGTGCGCCTCGACGCGGAAGAAATTGAGCCCTTCCTTTGCCGCGGTGATCGGTGTGATCTTTTTCACCACAAAGGGGATGCGCTCCCGGGGCACCGCGGAAAGCACGAGCCATCCTTTCTGGCCCGGCTGGATGTCGGCGATGGCGCGCTCATCCACCTGGAGAATCAGCCGGTAGGTACCCAGTGGCGCGACCTCAAAGAGAATTTCCCCTTTATCGACGGCACCGCCGAGCCGCTGGCTCAAGTCGCCGCTCAGGACGAGGCCGGTGAAAGGGGCCGTGATCACGGTCCGTGCGAGCCGGCTTTCAACCAGTTCAAGGCGGGCCTCCGCCTGGTCCAGTTGCGCCTGGATGATATAGGCCTTGGCGCGATCATGGCTTGCCGAAGCCTCCTGATACTGGCGCTGGTACTGATTGCGTTTGCTCAGCCAGTTCACCCGTTCGATGCGAAGCTCCCGGTCGTCGAGCGTGCACATGGGCGCATCCGGCGCGATCACGTCCCCCGCCCGCACCTGGGCGGCTTTCACGAAGCCGTCGAACGGCGCCACGATCGCCCGTTTCACCGCGCTTTCCAGCAGCGCATCCGCGGTAACGGTATATTCTCCGGTTTTGAGGCTGAAAAAAAACGCGGCGGCCATCACGGCGGCGATAACCAGTTTCCGTCCGGTATGGCGGGGGCCGACGATTTTTTCCATTTCAGCCCGAAGCGCATCACCGATCTTGAATATCAGGTTCCGGTCGTTTCGGCGCTGGATCTCAAGCGTGGGAAACAGCAGGGCGCCAACGCTGTTGCAAAAGCCGGCATCCTCCGCGGTAAACGGCTTGTCGCCGGGCCGCTCCAGCGTCAAGGCGCCGAGATAGCCCCCGTCTCCATAAAACGGAACGGTCAAAATCGATCCCGCACCGTATTGACCGGCCAGTTGCGCATGGTCCCGGATGATCACCGGATCGCTGCCGCCGGGCAGTGGGTAGAAAATTTCCTTGCGCTGGACAATCGCCTCGTCCATGGCCAGCCCGACGGCGCGCACCAGATTCATGCGCTCGCCGATCTGGGCACTGTGAGAGATCGCCGCGATACGCGCCCGGCCTTTGTGAAGAAAGGCCAGACTCACCCGATCGCACTCCAGATCGGTCGACAACTCGGTCACAAACGCCATGGCGGCGCTCTCGGCGGTACGCTCAGACACCACGCCCGCCAGAAGATCGACGGCCGATCGGAGGCGGCGCATGATCAGCGCATCTTTTTGCTGCGCCTGCCTTCGGACAAAAAGCGCCATCCATGAAGCGCCCCACTGGAGATGTTCCATGACGCGCTTGAGCTGGTTTTCGGAGACGGCAAAAACTTCAATGGCGATGACCCCGCTCAGGGTGTCATCGATCAGGATGGGAAAGGCCACAGCGTAGAAAGCCCCCCGGGTCACCGGGGCGCCTGCCTCAGGCGCCAGCGTTACGAGCAGCCCGCAACGCGCTTCGATGGCCCGCTCGGTCACTTCGGCGATCCGCGCCGGGTCCGCGCCGGTCTCCGGCCATTTGGCGACCGGCGTAAAGCCCTCCCCGCCGGGTTGCGCCAATACGACGACGCCTTGAACTGCGTTTGCAATGAGCGCGCACTGGATGGCAAGCCAGCAGCGGCAATAGTCTTCACGGCCGCCGGCTTCTGCGAAACGGGCCCACAGTTCCGGATCGATGCCGCCGGAAGGTTCTTCAGCGCTGTCTGAACTGTTCTTCATGGACGTTCTTTACCGCGCAAAACGCCATTTTGACAACCGCTATCACCGGTCGCCCATAACTTCAGAAGCAGTTTCAAACCCGGGCGATGGCCTTTCGGTCCGCCATTCAGCGGACCGGAGGGCAGCTACCGAGGTTAGAAACTGCTTCCTAAAGCATTGTCCCCGCCGGCGCTGGACAGCCGCCTGCCGGGCATTGACGCCTCAATCAATCGGTCGATAGTTTTCCGAATCGGTTTTCGTATTCTTTCATGATATTGCCCAGCAGCGCCGCCAATCTTTTCGCGGCGAAGGGATTGAGAATAATACGGTTGGTCAACTGAATCGAAAGCTCCTGCTGGCCGGTATGCCAACTCTGGTTGGTGCCGAAGAGCAACGTCACTTCTTCTCTCGTGCTCGACACGTTGCACACATTGGCATAGGTGCTCTGCATCTTGGCATCATCCCAGCGGACCGTGCGTTCGACGCGCTCTTCACTTCCCTTTGCGGCGCCGGCGCCGCGTTCTGTTTCCTGTTTTTCGGTACTTTCAGTTTTCTGAGGCATGAGATCTCCTGTCAATGAGTTTTAATAACGGGAAACTGATGAATGGGACACCTTCTTTCTCACCGGGCGGCATGTGGCCGGACGAGGACTTCTCAATCCGCCCGTCCCGCCAGCGGCGGAACCGCTTGTTTTTCATCTCCCGGTCGAGTCTTTCGAATCCATCGCGATCCAGGCGCGCGCCGCTCGTGGAAGGACCGGATGACGCGAGTCCCCAACCGGAAAGTCCTGCCACCAACGCACTGAGCTGTATATCATCGTGGGCCGTTTCCGGCAACGGATGCGCGCTTCTCTCCGGCCTGTCCACATCGGCTTCCAGAACGCTGCCATCGAAAGCGGTGGATGTCGTCGTCCCGTCGGGCAGCGTCCTGATGACGGTGCCGTCGGGAAGGATGATCGTTGTCGTTCCGTCCGGAAGAACGATCGTTATCGTTCCATCCGCATCGGTCTGGACCAGGGTACCGTCCGAGGACTGCACGGAGGCGGTGCCGTCCGGCCGGATTCTCTGGATGGTCCCGTTTGAGTAGATCCGCTCCACAGTACCGTCCGGCAGGGTGTGGGTTTCCGCTTCGACGACATCGCTCCCGGGGATTCCCGAACGGTTGCCCGGCATCATCCCGTATCCGCCCGAATGGCTGGGCATCAGGCCGCCGATGACTGCCGGGGAAGTAATCAGGGTGCCGAGCCCGGATCCGAACACCGTGCCTGGGCCGGTCAGACCCAGCAGGCTGCCGAAAATCACCGAAGGCGTCGTTTCGTCGAAACCGGTGCCCACCGGGTTTCCGAAGAGCATGTGCAGCGGCGGGTAGACTTCCACGATCTTTCCGTTGACGATCACGACATACCCGTACTCACCGATCAGGGCGTCGGCCGGAAACGATCCCAGGCCGGTATCGATCCCCTCGCCGCCGAAGATAACGCCGGTCCCGGTGCTCCCGTCGAGATAGTCGACGCCGCCGTTCGGGCAGAATGCGGTTTCGGCGAAAGTCGGCTCACCGCCGGCAAAGACGACCCGCCCGTTGTCTCCGAAAAGGATGTCGAACCCGTCGCCGCCAAGAAGTATATCACTGAAGGCGCCGCCCATCAGAATATCGTCGCCGTCATTTCCGGTGATCTGATCCTCTCCGCCGCTTTCGCAATACGTTCCGAATAGCAGCGCCGGCAGCCCGCCGGCAAGGTTCAGTACGCCGTCGTCGCCCAGAAGGATGTCATCACCGCCGGCGCCGGTGAGAATATCGTCACCGGAGCTGCCAAAAGCGACATCGTCGCCCTCCCCGCCTATGATGATGTCGGCGCTGCCAGCAGTGCCGAAGGTCCCGCTGCTGACGATCTGTACGGGGACGCCGCCGGCAAACGAGATCGCGCCGTTGTCCCCGAAAAGGATGTCGCCGCCGTCACCGCCCATCAGCCGGTCGCTGCCGCCGCCGCCGGCGATCATGTCGACGCCGCCGTCGCCAGAAAGAACATCGTCGCCGCCGAGATCCGGATCCGTCGTCTCCAGGCTCACGAGCACACTGCTGCCGGTGCCCGTACTGAACGCGGCAGCCCCATTGTCTCCGAAAATGACATCGCTGCCGCTGTCGGAGCCGATCGCCAGACCGGTAGCCGGATCGACGTTGACGAAATCCGAACCCGCGCCGCCGAAAACGACATCGCTGCCGTCGCCGGAGGCGATCTGGTCATCGCCGCCGAAAGTCGGGTCTGCCGTGGCCGCCCCGGAGACCAGGCCTGCCACGGTCACGTCGACCGCGCCGTTGTCGCCGAGGACCAGATCCGCGCCGCTGCCCGTGATGATCGTATCGTTTCCGCCGCCGCCAAGCGCGATGTTGTCACCGTCACCGGCATCCAGAGTGTCGTCACCGGTCGTGCCCGGATCCACATCGGTGGTAAGAACGCGGGTGGCGCGCCCGTCCGTATAAAAAACATGTCCGTTGTCGCCGAGCAGGATGTCGTCGCCTTCCAGAACCGTGACCCGATCGTTTCCGGTGCCGCCGAGAACGACGTTGTCACCGGCGCCGCCAAGGACCTGATCGTTGCCGCCCAAGGCCAGATCGATGGAGAGTATGTCGGTGATCCGACCGCTGCCATCGAAGGCCACCTGGCCGCTGTCGCCCAGGATCGTATCGTTGCCTGCGCCGGTAGTCAGGGTATCGCTACCGAAGCCGCCCATCACCACGTTGACGCCATCGCCTCCGTCGACCGTGTCGTCGCCACCCAGACCGTTCTCAGTGGCGGCCACCTGAGTCAGAACGCCGGCCGTATAAACCGCCTCGCCGTTGTCGCCCAGGATCGTATCAGCGCCAATGCCGGAAGTAATGCTGTCGGCCCCGAAGCCGCCGATGACCACATTGGCACCGTCGCCGCCGTCCACCGTGTCGTCGCCACCAAGGCCGGTTTCGGTGGATGCTACCTGCGTCAAGATACCGGCCGCGTCAAAAAGGGCTGCGCCGCCGTCACCCAGAATCACGTCCACACCAGCGCCGGTCGTAATCGTATCGCCGGCCACGCCGCCCATCACCCGGTTGTCACCGTCACCGGCAGTGATGGTGTCGGCCCCGCCGGTGGCGCCGTCGGTATCGGTGCTGCGGATCTCGGTGAGCACGCCGGCGGTATACACCGCGGCGCCGTTGTCACCCAGGATCGTGTCTGCGCCCGCTCCGGCGGTTATGCCGTCGGCGCCAAAACCGCCGATGACCGTATTGACGCCGTCGCCCGCATCGATGGTGTCGTCGCCCCCAAGCCCGGTTTCGGTAGAGGCTGCCTGCGTGAGGACGCCGGCCGCGTCAAAGAGCGCCTGGCCACCGTCGCCTAGGACCAGATCCACACCGGCGCCGGTCGTAATCGTATCGCCGGCAACCCCGCCCATCACCACGTTGTCGCCATCGCCGGCAGTAATGGTGTCCGCCCCGCCGGTGGCGCCGTCGGTGTCGGTGCTGCGGATTTCGGTAAGCACGCCGGCTGTGTAAACTGCCTCGCCGTTGTCACCCAGGATCGTGTCTGCGCCCGCTCCGGAAGTAATGCTGTCAGCGCCAAAACCGCCGAGGACCAAATTAGCGCCGTCGCCCACATCGATGGTGTCGTCGCCGCCCAGCCCGGTCTCGGTGGATGCCATCTGCGTAAGAACGCCGGCCGCGTCAAAAAGTGCCTGGCCGCCGTCGCCAAGAACGACGTCCACGCCGGTGCCGGTCGTAATGGTGTCGCCGGCAACCCCGCCCATCACCCGGTTGTCGCCATCGCCGGCTGCGATGGTGTCCGCCCCGCCGGTGCCGCCGTCGGTGTCGGTGCTGCGGATTTCGGTGAGCACGCCGGCCGTATAAGCCGCGGTGCCGTTGTCGCCCAGGATCGTATCGGCGCCGGTGCCGGCAGTAATGCTGTCGGCCCCGAAGCCGCCGATAACCGTGTTGTCCCCGTCGCCCGCATCGATGACGTCGTCGCCGCCAGTGTCCATGGATACGGCGGACAGGGCCGCCAGATCACGGATGACACCGTCGGTGCGGTCCTCCCGTGTCACACCGGCGGAAAGGTCAAACAGCGGCTGACCGTTGACGCTGCTCACCACAATTCGGCTGCCGGCAGTGCTGACCACAAATCCGGTAACGCCGGTTGCCGCCAGATCCGCGGTGAGGGCATCGGCCAGTATTGCGGCAATGCTTTCCGATGTTTCTACGGCCTCGTCCAGCACCGTATAGGTTCCGGTTGCCAGCGCAGATCCACCAGCGGCCAGCGCCACGCGCCAGGTTTCACCGACGGCCGCCGCGCCGGCCAGCGTCACACCCCGACTGGCAACACCGGCGGTGATATCCGTGGTGGTGCCGATCTCTGGGGATCCGTTTCCGAGCACCGTCACGGCCTGCCCGGCATCGTCAAGATAGGTGACCCGGCCCAGATCGCCAAAGATGATGTCGTCAGCGCCGCCGCCGGTGAGCGTGTCATCGCCGTCACCGCCGAAAATGATCAGCGGCAATGTTGAAGCCGCGGCGTTGAGTCCGTCGTTTCCGTCCTGGGTGTTTACGGCAAAGAATCCGTCAGTGGCCGCGTCGAGGTTCACGGTGACCGCATCGTCCCCGGCGCCGGTATTGAGCGTCGTGATGGTGCGCACGCCGTCGGTGCGGTGGGTGCTTTCCACGCTGACGGTATCGCCGCCGGTGCCGGTCCACACGGTAATTCCGCCGGCGAAGGTGCCGGCCGGATCTCCGGTCTGGTAAGTGATGCCCGCCGGCGCCAGGCCCGTGACGGCGGCGCTGGTGATCACCACGGCCCCGTCCGCGCCGGTGGCCCCGGAATCGTCGATCTCCAGGGTATTGATGCCGCTGCCGGCGATGATGTTGAGGTCCCCCAGCACATCGTCCAGTGATTTGTCGTCATTGGAGACCCGGATGGTGTCGTCTCCGGCGGCCGCAGATAGGGTCGTGACCGTGGATAGCGCGGTTCCCGCCACCAGAAACCGGTCGTCGCCCGCGCCCAGGTTCACGTTCAGGGTTTCCACGCCGTAGTAGTTGAGGCCGTCGACCCGGGTGTCCACCGTAACGGCTCCGCTCAGGGCGGCCGTGTCCATGTCGCTGATGGCAAGCGCCCGGTATTCCCCCTGGAAAGTCACCAACAGATCGCTGCCGGTCTTTCGCACCGACACGTTGTCGGTGTGGGGCAGATCGCTTCTGGACTTGTTCGGGTTGAGAATGGGATCGAGGGCGGCCTGGACATCAGCGGCACTCGCATTGAAGGCGATGGAACCGGTCCAGACGATGCTGGCCTGATCGGCGGCGTCGTAAACATAGTCGGTCCAGGTGACCACACCCGGATTGTTGCGGTCATAGGTATATACCGGCGTGAAACCGCGCAGGCCGATGCGATAGGTGCCGGCGGTGGCGTCCACGGCAAGTGTCTGGGCGGTGTTGACGGCCGGAGAGAGCGATCCATCCCGGATCGTTTCGATGTCCACATCGGCGGAAATGCTCGCGCCGGCGGCCGCCTCCAGACCCGTGTCCGCAAGGGTTTCCGCCCAGGTGAGCGCCGGCAGGTCGATGCCGGCCAGCTCACCGGTGAAGGAGACCGTGTAGGTGATGGTGTAGCCCGATATCGATTTTTCCACCTGGATCCCGTCGGCGCCGTAAAGCGCGGCGAGCCGCGCGGCAAAATCGGTCTCGGTCATGTTGTAACCCAAGGTGACCGTGGCCGCGTCCGCGCTGCGCGTCACGTTGGCGGCGGCCGAAAGCCCGGCATCGGTTCCGAACCCGGCCGTGGTCAGCTTGAAGGTGCCGCCGGTGGCCCGGACGGTGATTTCCACGGTCTCCGGATCCGAGGGCATGTCCAGACCGGTTAGGGTGCTCTGGGTGAGGCGGCCGCCATTGGCCTCGGTATCCCCACTGTCGTCGACGATGAGCGTGTCGGCCCCGCCGCCGCCCGCCACGGTCAGCAGCGCCCCGATCTGATCCATCCGGTGGGCGTCGCTGCCCACGGTGACCGTATCGGCCCCGGCGTTTCCGTAAATGGCGGTGTGGCCGGAAATGGTCTTCACGTCGATGGCGTCGTCGCCCGCGCCGCCGAAAACGGCAGTGGCGCCGGTATGAGTGGATTCGATGGTCAGGGTATCACTGCCGAAACCCAGGTGGATCTCCAGGTCCTCGAAGTTGGCGTACTGGATCCCGCCGGGAAGGGCGACGCCCCCGAGCACCGTATCCGGTCCCATGCCCAGGCCTGAAATCCGGTCTTCGGTCAGCAGGGCCGTATCACCTGAAGGACTGTTGGTGTTGTACACCCGCAGGGTGTCCACCTGGTCGGCCTCGATGACGTTCACGTTGGGATTCACCGGAGTGTAGTAGAATTCGTCGCCGGCCGCCGGCGCCGCGCCGGCCGGCCAATCCGTGGTGAAGTAAATCGTCGTGCCGGTCACATGATCCACGGTCATGACCGTGCCCATGAGCGCGCCGCTGGTGATGGTCACCGCATACAGGGCGTCGTTCATTCGTGGATCGAAGCCCGACTTCTCGCCGGCGAGCGGGTCGTAGTAGGTGATCTGGGCATCGGTGAAGGTCGCCAGGCCGCCAACGGTGCCGGCGCTCTCGATGTCGCCATCGGGCACCGGCCAGTTGGTTTCCCCCGGCAGGGTGAAGGGGGTGTTGAGGTAGACGTCCTCTGAAACCCGGACGCCGCCGTCGAGGGACAGCGGCCCGCGGATCCGCGATACCTGGGCGTTCATGGCGGCAAACACCTTGGCGTCCCCGCCGTCCACGAACGCATCGTCCACGGCCGTGACCGTGACGGTCTGGGGGATGTTCCAGTCGGCGTCGGTGAAGATCAGTTGCGGCGTGTCCACGGTCACCTGAATCTCGTCGTGCACACCGTTGCCGGCTTCGTCGACAAAGGCGAGATCCGCGTTGTAGGTGCGCGTGATGAGGGGGGTCACGTCGACGGTGACGGTCTCCCCGGCCGCGGGCGCGCTGGTCAGGACCACGGTGAAGGTATCGGAGACCTCGCCGTAACCGGACAGCTCGGTAGCGGTCAGGTAGCTGATCTCGATGGTGCTGGTGTTGTCGATGCCCGCCCAGGCCGTATCGATGCTGTAGGTCTGGGTTTCGGGATCGTAACCGGTGATCTTGGCGGTCTGCCCGGCGCCGGCCCCGCCGGTGACGGTGATGGTCTTGCCGTTCAGGCTCAGCACGTCGGGGTTGTAGCGGTGGTTTTCGATCGACATGTTGAGCTGGTAGGACAGCCCCTTGGCGACGCCGTACCAGCCCTCTTTCGCGGGCCCGTAATCGTCCACCGAATCGCGGTAGGAAAGGACGTTGAGCTGATAGGTGCCGGCGGTATCGAAGGTGTATTCGAGGAAGGGATCGAAAGTGCTGGCGCTGCCGGCATCGATCCAGACGCCGTTGATGTTTTGGGCCAGCAGATTGCCGCCCGCATCGAAAAGACGCAGCGCTGGACTGGTCACGATGTCGTGGAATGTGATGCCCGTAAGAATCGTATGAACGCCCAAGGGCCCCAGGTCGATGGTCTGGTAGTGATTTTCCTTGATGGTGCTCTGGAGCACGTTGCCGTAGTCCACATCGAAGACCGCGTGGACCGTCCCTTCACCCAGGGAGGTCTCGACAGTGTCGCCGTCGAGGCCGCTGATGGTGAGTGTGCCCGCGGTGGCGGTGGCGGTGAAATGGGCCGCGCTGTCAGCGGTGATGAGATCCGCCAGTGCGGCGGCCACGTCGGCCACGGTTTCTCCCGAACTGGGGCCGGGAGGGGTCTGTACGGTGGTGCTGTAGGTTTTGCCGTGCACCGTCACCGCCCACTTTTCCCCTTCAAGGAGGCGGCCTTCCTTCTGGAACTTGACGACCGCGGAATTGTAATGGTAGCGGCCGTCGATGCTGCCGGAGTCCGAACCGGCAGCCACCCGGAGCTGTTCGACCTTGTCCACGGCCACGGCCGCACCGCTCGTCTGGGTGATGCGCAGCGTGCCGCCGCCCACGGCAGTGGCCGTGGCGCCGGAGATGACGCCGGCCAGTCCGCTGGCGATGTCGTTTAGATTGCCGTCACCGGATGATACCGTGTACGTATGCGCGGTGCCGCCGACGGTGATGGTCCACCGGTCGCCCACGGCCACCGGCCCGTCCAGCACGATGTCCTGGGTCCAGTCGGCATCGGGCGTTCCGGCGACGGTAAGATCGCCCACCGTCACCGGCGGTTCCACATGGGTGGTCTCGGAAAACGCAGTGCCGTTTTTGTTCACGATGTAAACGGTCGCGCCGTCCCAAATCGCGGTGTAGCCTCCGGCCGTATCCGAATTGATCTTGTCGGCCAGTCCTTGAACCACGTCGGCGAGGCCGCTGTCGCCGGCCTTGACAGCGTAGGTATATGTAGCGACGCCGATGCCATCGTCCAGTTCATCCAGTGCCACCTGCCACTGTTCACCGATATTGATCCCGCCGCCAGGGGCCACGCTCAAAGGGGTCGCAGTCGCTTCGCCGTCAACGCCCGATTCAGGTTGACCGGTGATCGTAAAGGCTGATGTGAACGGCGCTGCACTCGTATTGACCACCACCAGGGTCCCACCGTCATGGCTCGCCCGGTAGTCGCCGCCGGCAGCGTTGATCACGCCCGCCAGACCCGCGGCCACCGCCGCCGTGTCGGCATCGCCCGCGGCCACGGTGTAGTCGTAGGTGAGCTCACCGGCCCCCGCATCCAGCGACACCGTCCAGCTCTCGCCCGCGGTCACGGCCCCGGCGAGCGCCAGCGTATCGCTTTCCGCGTCGCTGCCCGATTGGGCGGCGCCGCCGTTAACCGAATACTCGGAGTTGAACGCCGCAGCGCCCGTGTGCACCACCACCAGGGTCCCGTCGTCATGGCTCGCCCGGTAGTCGCCGCCGGCAGCGTTGATCACGCCCGCCAGACCCGCAGCCACCGCCGCCGTGTCGGCATCGCCCGCGGCCACGGTGTAGTCGTAGGTGATTGCCCCTGCCCCCGCATCCAGCGCCACTGTCCAGGTCTCGCCGGCGGTCACGGCCCCGACGAGCGCCAGTGTATCGCTTTCCGCGTCGCTGCCTGCGGCCGGCGCCGAAGTCACCGTATAGGCCGAGCTGAACGCCGAAGCGCCCGTGTGCACCACCACCAGGGTCCCGCCGTCATGGCTCGCCCGGTAGTCGCCGCCGGCAGCGTTGATCACGCCCGCCAGACCCGCGGCCACCGCCGCCGTGTCGACATCGCCCGCGGCCACGGTGTAGCCGTAGGTGAGCTCACCGGCCCCCGCATCCAGCGCCACCGTCCAGGTCTCGCCCGCGGTCACGGCCCCGGCGAGCGCCAGTGTATCGCTTTCCGCGTCGCTGCCCGCGGCCGGCGCCGAAGTCACCGTATAGGCCGAGCTGAACACCGCAGCGCCCGTGTGCACCACCACCAGGGTCCCGCCGTCATGGCTCGCCCGGTAGTCGCCGCCGGCGGCGTTGATCACGCCCGCCAGACCCGCAGCCACCGCCGCCGTGTCGAGATCGCCCGCGGCCACGCTGTAGCCGTAGGTGAGCGCCCCGGCCCCCGCATCCAGCGCCACCGTCCAGGTCTCGCCTGCGATCACCGGCCCCGCCAGAACGATCGTGTCGCAGGCTGTGGCCGCGGACGTCATACTCCCGTCGGTTGTCGGTGCGATACCGGTGGTGACGGTAAACCCGTCGGCACTGGCCAGCGAAATGATATCGCCGGCAACCTGCGGGTTGAAAGCGCCGTCGATCAGGTTTTTCAGCCGGGCGGCGACACTCGCCAGATCATCCCCTGCGGTCACTTTGGTGGCGTAATCGGTCCCGTTGATGCGAAGGGTCCATATCTCGTTGGGCGTCACATTTCCGCTCAGGGCGATGTCCGCCGATGTAAAGGTGACAGCACCCAGTGTGCTCTGGTCCGGTGTCCCGGCAATCACGGCAGTGGCCTTCGGGCTGTCACCGGTCTGCGCAAAATCGAGGGTGAAACCGCCGGCCGCACTCAGGCAAATCGTATCGCTTCCTACGGTCGCAGGGCTGTAACCGGAGGATACGGCGGCGATCAGACCGTTTCGCACATCGGTCAGCGTATCGCCGGTCAGGACCGTGTAGCTGCATTCCGCCCCATCGATGAGCAGGCTCCAGCGCTCTCCGGCCACCGGAGCGCCGGTGAGCTGCAGCTGAATCCGCGCATCGGTGAACGACACCCCCTGGGTGCTTTCCGTCCGGGTCACCTCACCGGCCACCTGGACCTGCTGGGTCACCGCGTCGATCCTGAAGCCGTTGGGGTCCTGGATGTCGATTTGCCCGTTGGCCGCGTCCACCGACGCCGTGGCGGTGTCGAAAGCGCCGGTGTCGGCATTGATGACGGCCGCGATGCCGGCCATGACGTCGGCAAGGTCCGCATCCCCTGCCTGGACCGTGTAGGCGTAGCTCTCGCCATTCAGTTTGACATTCCACACGTCGCCGGCTTCCACCAGGCCGTTCAGATCGACGGCGCCATTCAAATAATAATTCAGGCCATCTGGCGAGTTCTCGATGACGCCGGCCACGGGACTTAGCATGGCGTCGGTGATCACGAACGTGTAGTTGTCGACGGATTTGTCGCCGACACCGATCACCGTGGTGTAGGGGGTGTTGTAATCGACGCTCCCGACGGGCGTATTGCCGATGTCCTCGTTATAGTAGACGTACCAGGTGTTCTGGTCGTCGATGCTCTGCGCGATGTTGTTGACGGTCTCTTCTTCGAAGACGGGACTCGGGGAAAAGGTGAAGGTGCCGGTCTTGTGGTTTCCCACCGAAACCTGAAGATCGTAGTCGGCACCCAGGGGAACACCCGAAATGCCGCTCGTGAGCCAGGCGTTTCCCACTTCGATGATGTAGGTGCCGGCCTCTGACAGCGTGGTGGCGGCGTAAGCGTCGAACCAGGTGCTGCTGCCGCCGTTGCCGGTGGCGGGCGCGCTGTAGTTGTTCTTTGTGACAAGGCTTCCGTCAGGGCCGAATATCCGCAGGGTGGCACTCCACCAGACCGAATCGAAATTGCCGCCGATGTATTCGAATCCGTGATCGATGTCGAAAGCGGCGCCGATGGGCCCGCCCGAGAGCATGTCGGCGGTGACCACGAAGGCGTAATAGTCCCGGGTGCCGTCGCCGGTCCCGGTGACCGTGAGATGGGGGATGGTCTCCGAGTCGCCGATGTCTTCGGAATAACTCACCCCCCAGCTGCCGATTTCCAGATCCTGGGGCACGTTCCTTGAATCGTTGCCGCTCATCTCGTTGAGTTCGGCCACGCCGAAGTTGCCCACGAAATGCGTGCCGTCGATCTGGCTGCTCACCTGGCCTGTACCCATGACCACTTCGGTGGTGGGCTCGATGACATCCGTCGAGTGGCCGGTCTGAGTGATGAGCACGCCGGCAGTGCCGTCGAGGATTTCCGCGTCCACGAAGGCCGCGGAAATGCCGTTGTAGCGTGCGTCTCCGCTGACCACCTGATGGGTGATCCGCGCGAAATGATCCCCTTCGGTGACGGCGTCGGCGATGGCTTCGACAAATACGGTCTGCTGCACGTTCCAGTCGGCGCCGGTGAAGGTCAGGGTGCTCACGGGGTTGCCCCCGCCGTCGATGATCCGGACGTCTCCGGTGGCATCGGTGGCGATGTGGATGGTCACCGTCTGACCGGCGGCCGGCGCGGCCGTCAGCACCACCGAGTAGGCATCGGTGGACGACAGGGCGCCGCCGGCGGCAAAGACCGCACCGGCTTCGGCCACCACGGTCTCGCCATCGGTCTGGGCCACCACCACACCGGCGGCATCGTTATCCACCGCCTCGACGCTGAGACTGCGCACGGCCAGCCCGTCGTACTCGCCGCCATCATCGGCGCGGCTGCCCTCGACCACCGCGTGCTTGATCTCATAATAACGGAAGCCTTCGGCCAGGGCGTCATCGGGTGCCGTTACCGTAACGATCTGCGGGATGAACCAGTTGTTCTTGTCAAAGAGCAGGGTGACCCCCGCCTCGCTGCCGTTGAGGGCCACGCCATGGCCGCCGGCGGTCGTCTCGGCTTCCGTTGGCAGGGTGGGACTGGCCGTGACCCGGACGTCCTCTTCAGGCGATCGCGTCAGGACAACGGCGTACTGGGCCAGCACCAGGCCGGCCGGCGCCGCGGCATTTTCAAAGACCCGCAGGTCTCCCTGCAGCGGCACGACGATAACGCCGGCCGCTTCGTTGTCGGCCACGTTGGCCACGACGTCCTTCACGTAAACACCGGTATAGTCCGAATTGACGACGTCGCTGGTTACATCGAAATCGATGACGCCGCTGTGGCCCATGAGATCGTTGCTCACCACGGTGATGGGGGCGTTGGCATCGGCGCCGCCGGCCACGTTGAAGGTGTCGCTGCCCAGACCGCCGATAAGGACCGTCTCCACGGCGGCGTTGGTGCTCTCGATAAAGAACGTATCGTTTCCGGCCACCGCGTCGAGCACCACTTTCTCCACGCCGCCGTAGCCGACGAACAGCCCGCCGCCGTAAATGCCTTGGTCGGTGACGACGAATTCGTCGCCGAATTCGGTGCCGAGCACCGTGAGCACGTCGCGCCCGTCGCCGCCGGCGATGTTCACCGGCGCGTTCACCGTGTAGGTGATGAAATCCTCGCCCTGGCCGCCGTTGATGTTGGTGTACGGGGCCTTGGGGTCGTTGGGGTCCACCTTGACGAAGGATCTGATGAGAAAGTTGTCGTTGTCCTCCTCGCCGAAGAGCGAGATTTCCGCCGTGTTTCGGTAGACGGTGAAGGAATCTTCGCCGATGCCGCCGTAGAGGGTGGCCGGCAGGCTGATGCCGTTACTGAGGTACCCCTGGGTGGTGAGGGTGGTGTCGAAAGTGTCGGCCGGTGCCAGGCCGGCGGCGGCGTCCCGGGGCGACTTGAAGACCTGCCCGACCTGGAAGGTGTCGTCGCCGGCGTCGCCGTAGACGGTGAGCGGGGAGTTGGTGTCGTCGAAGATGAACACGTCGTCACCGTCGCGGCCGAAGACCGCCACGCCGGCGTTGATATCGCCGTCGTAGTTCACCCGCTCCACCCGGCCGCCGATCACCGGCGCCCGGTCGGCGTCCACTTCGATGGCGGAGATGGCATAGGGGCGGAAGAGAAAAAAATCGGCCTGGTTCGTGCCGTAGATCATCAACCGGTCCGCCCCCAGGTCGGCTGCCGGCGTCTCGTCGATGACATTGATGACACTGGAACCCGTGCCCGAGAGCCCCACTGCTGCGAGATCGCTGCCGGCCTGGCCGTGGAAGGAGAGCTCGGCGCCGATGCCGCTCGCGAAAGTCTGCTGGCCGGTGGCATCGTAGTTTGCGCGCAGGATGTCATCCCCCGCACCGCCGCTCACGATGGTTTCTCCGGAAATGGTATCGACGTTGACGGTGTCGCCGCCGTCACCGGTGTCCACTGCGGTGGTCCCCGCATGGGTCGAAGCGATAAAGACGGTGTCGGCGCCCGCGCCGAGTGCGACGTTCAGAGCCTCCACGTTGGCATAGCCAAGGCCGCTGCCCATGCCAAGACCGGTGAGGGTGTCGGCGGTCACGGTCAGCGTGTCGGCAGCCGCATCGCCCCCGTCATCCACGTTCAGCGTGTCGGCGCCGCCGCCGGCGTCGATGGTCAGTGGCCCGCTAATGGCGTTCGTCGTCCCGGCACCGTCGGTGAGATCGCCGGCGTCCGCGCCGACGTTGAAAGTATCCGCTCCCCCGCGACCGGTGACGGTCGTCTGACCGGCGTGGGTGGACTGAACGAAGAAGGTGTTGTCGCCCGTGCCCAGGGCGACATCGAGGGCTTCGAGATTCCCGTAGTGGATCTCGCCGCCCATGCCCAAACCGGTGAGCGCCGCATCGGTGAGCGTGCCGGTCAGATCGCCGCCCGCCCCGGTATTGTCAAAGAGCGCGCTGTCCGTACCGGCGCCGAAATTGAGGGTCAACACGCCGTCGATGCCGGCCAGGCGCCCGGCATTGTTTCCCACCGTGACAGTGTCCGCGCTGGCCCCGGTATTGACCGTGGTCGCGCCGGAGACCGACTTGACCCGCACCGTGTCGGCGCCGCCGTCGGTGGCCAGAGTGGTGCTCTGGGCGTGCGTGCCTGAGATCGTAAAATCGTCGGCGCCGCTGCCCAGCGAAATCGTCAGGTCCTCGATATTGGCGTAGTGGATGCTGCCGCCCATGCCCAGACCGGTGAGGGTGGTGCCGGTCAGGGTTCCGTCAGAGCCCGTGCTCTCGCCGGTCTCGTCCACCGTGACCGTATCGTCTCCGGTGCCGCCGTCGATATCGAGGAGCGCCCCGATTGCATTCACGGTGCCGCCCGTGTTGCCGGCCGCGCCGGCATTGCTGCCGACAGCCACCGTGTCGTCGCCGCCGCCGGTCATGACCCGGGTCTCGATGCCGATAAATGTCAGGGGGATGAGATCGGCGTCGCTCTCGCCGATGATCTCCAGCCGCTGGCCGCTCACCTGCGCCTTTATGTCCACCGTGCCGCCGCCGGCATCCGCATTGCCGTAATCCACGTAAAGCTGGACGAGATCGTGCGCCGCGATGACGGCGCCCGCTTCGATGCGCACATCGTCACCGGCCCTGAGGATCACAGAACCGGTGGTGGCAGTGAGTGCGACGCCGCTTTTCACCACCACGTCGTCGGTTTTTGCGGCCCCGCTGGGGTAGCTGCCGGCATCGTCGGCATCATCATGGGCCGTGACCGTGATGCTGGCCGCCGTGATGCCCTCGGTGAGGATGACGGGACTCGACGCACCAATGGTGACCCCTCCCCCGGCGACGATGCCCGGTTCGGTGCCCGCCACCACGCCGCCCACAGTCATGTCGCCGGTGTTGGTAATCCACACGCTGCCGCTCGTGGAACGCCCTTCCAGGCTGCCGACCTGGGTGCTGAGGGCGTTGCCGCTCTCGCCGATGTCCTGGGCGGCGAAGAGATAGGTCTTTCCGGAGACGATGTTGGCGCCGGCCCCGGCACCGTTGAGGATCCGCCCGCTGAGCGCCGCGATGAACGCGGTGCCCGCATCGGCCCGGACCGTGCCCAGCGACAGGTCCCCGTCGGGTTCGATGATAACCGTGTTGAATGCGCTTGAAGTGGTGAGGACGCCTGCCCCGCTGTGGGCCGTATCGACATCCAGATCGTCGCCGGAGGCGCCGATCCAGCCCGCCTGCGCCACGAGCGTGATGGTGTTTCCGGCAACGTCCACGGCCGGATTGCCGGGAACGCCCTCGTCGCCGTCCAGGATGGAGACATCGGCCACGAGGGTGACATCACCGAATCGGGAAGTGACGGAATCGAGAACCATGTCACCGGTGAGCTCATGCAGGTAAATGCTCTCATCGGCCCTGGCCCACAGGGCCTGGCCGGCCGGCAGATCGATTTCAAGGGTGTGGCCGGCCGCGCCGATGCCGCCCAGGTTGTCGGTACCGGTGCCGGCGGTCAGAGAGATCGACTGCGCTCTGACGTCCCAGTCCAGACTGGTGACGATGGCGTCATCGTCGTCGGCATCGAGGATCGCGCCGTCGGCGCGCAGATCCACCAGATCGTTGGCGAACACCTCCTGGATATTCAGATCGCTCTGGTAGCCCTTGATGTGGATCTCATCGCCCGCGCGGGCGATGAGCCGGGCGCCGGCGGCCAGATCCACCAGAATGGGATCGGCGTCGGTGCCGATGCTCTGGCTCTCGCCTTCGAGGATAAGGTTGCCGCTTCTGATGTTGACCGGATCCAGCGTATCGGTGCGCCCGCCGGTGAGCCCCTGCTGCACCTTGATGCGCGCCTCGCCGCCGGCGGTGATCTGATCGATGGCCAGCGAGCCTTCCGAGCCCAGGTTGAGATCACCGCCGGCCGCCGCGCTGATCACGCCGCCGGCGTCCAGATCCACGTCTTCCAGAAGCGTGATGCGCACCAGAACGGCGGTACGGTCGGCATCGTCCGCCGCCATTTCGACGAGGCTGCCGTCGGCGGCCCGGTAGAAGAAGGTCACGTCCTGGCGCTCGGCCGCGGTCAGGGCGAACTTCTGGGCGTCGGTCAGATTGCCGCCCAAGGGCAGCGAGATGTCGATTTGCCCCTCGTTGATGCCGATGCGGCCGGACGCTGAAATGGCGATGTCGCGGCCGATGATATTGGCATCCTCCAGGGTGACGGTGGTGCCCGGCACCGTCTTGGGCCGCAGGATGCTCGCGCTCATGGTGTTCTTGAGCTGGCTGTCGCTCCAGGCCGCCCGCTGGGACAGAACGTCGGCGTCCGAAAAGGTGTGGCCGGCGCCGGTCACCGCGCCCAGAGAAATGACCGCGGCGCCGGCGGCGTTGGTGGCATCCGCCGCGGTGGCCGCCAGGGATATCCGGCCGGCGACGTCCACCACCACGTAGTAGGTGGCGCCGTCGACAAGCCCGGCGATGGACCCGCCGCCCGCGTGGTACGCCAGGGCCTGACCGGTGGTAAAGACGTGGGCACCGATATCGATGGCCTCGCCCGAGATATCCGCCGCCCCGAACGCGGCGTGAAGCGCCGCATCGCCGGAGTCATAGGACCAATTGGCGTCATAGGCATCGCCCAAAAGGCCGTAGGTCTGGTGCAGGCTGTGGTACTCCGCGGTGCGCTTGACCTCGAGGGTGGCGATCTCGGCTGCCGCGTCGAGCCCCTGCTGCGTGTAGTAATCGGTGTAAAAATCCCTTTCCGCAGTGGATAGGGTGACCTGGAACGCCGCGTCGTAGACGCCCGGATCGGCCTGCCCGGTGCGGTATCGCCAGTAGGCGTGGTAGTCGCGGGTCTTGCCCCCTTCGTAGGCGGCGATGGTGGCGTCGACGCTCTGCTGGGCCGTGGCGCCGGTGGCCAGCATGCGGTCCCAGAGCGCCAGGAGCTGGGCTTCGGTGCGCGGGTCCTGTATCTCGCTGGTGTTGACGTCGGTCAGGTTGCCGGCAGCCACTTCGATGCGCACGTCGCCGTTGGTCTCGACGCTGTCGAGGTGCAGATCGCCGGCGGTTTCCCGCACGTAGACGTCGCCGTTGGCTTTGACGATCAGGCTGTCCCGATCGGCGCTGCCGGTATCGATGGCCAGGGCCCGGGCGCCGGCACCGGGCGCTGCGGCGCTGCCGCCGGTGCCCAGGGTGCCGATGTCGCCGTAGTCGGCGGCAAGGGTGATCCGGCCGCCGGTGACCAGGGTGGCGGCCGTGGCCACGATATCCTGCCCGGTGGCCAGGGAGACGTCCCCTTTGGCGGCCGTGACCAGCCCGACGGTGAGATCGCCGGAGACTTCGCGGATCTTGATGTTTCCGGCGGCGGTGGCCGCGCTGAGGCTGCCGCCGGCCCCGTCGGTAAGATTGGTGGCGAGAACCCGGCCGCTGCCGATACCGGCGTCCGCGCTCAGGGCCAGTGATTTTCCGCCCACCACGGCCGTGTCGCTCTCCATCCGAATGGCGCCGCCGCTGTCCAGAGTCGTCGTGCCCGCTTCGTTCTGGATGGACTGGTTGATCCGGATATCGCCGCCCGAGGCCACGGTGACGCCGATGTTGGCGTCCCCCGCCTCGTAGCCGATAAACTCGACGGCGATGTCCCGATCGGCCCGGATGCTGTGGGCGTGGATGTCCTTTTTCGGTGTGGTGACCGTCTCTCTAAGATAATAGGTGGTCTTTCCGTACCAGGTGGAATCTTCCCAGGAATGCCGTTTGGTGGTCTCGGTGCCGTTGTCCACCTGCCGGTAGTCGTAGCTGTAATCGGCCCCCACGCTGCCGGCATCTTTCACGTACTCGCCGTCTTCCAGCGCCCTGAGTTCACCCACCTGTGTCGTTGTGGGGCCGCTGACGATGTTGTCCGGATCGGAAGCCAGGGCGTCGATCCCCAGCCAGGCCGAAGAGGCGTAAGTGGTGACGACCTTTTCGCTGTAGTCCTGGCCGTTGGACCAGTAGTAGCGCATGCCGTCCAGAGGGGCATACTCGGCGGTGCGTCCGGCACTGGTCTGGGGCGTGGGATCCGATCCGCCGACGTAGTATTCGCTCTTGAGCACCTGCCCCGCCTCGTAGCGGTACTCGGTGACCTTGGGCTTTCCGGCGGCGTTGGTAAACGAGGTATCGGTGATGCGCAGCAGCCCCTCGACGCCGTGGCCGGTGTCGAGCCCGCCGGTGACGATATCGTAGGGGGTCTGGTTGTCGATGTCGATGCGGCCGTAGCCGTCGGTGACCTTGAGCGATCCGCCCCCGGTGCTCACGATCTGACCGAAGAGCTCCATGTAGCCGCCCTCGATCTTCACCGATTCCAGCTCGATGCGGTCCAGCTCGGCGTTCCAGAAGGCGTCGATGTTACCGCCGGCGGGCAGCAGGAAGTAGGTGTAATCGTCGGTTTCCAGCCCCGCGCTTTTGACCGTCGTTCTGGCCATCGTGGCGTTGCCGGCCTTGTACAGGTCGTAGGCATTTTCAGCGGCGGAGATCTTTGCGGCCATGGCGGCGGTGAGGGTCACCGAGCGATCGGGCATCCCGCTTTGGATGGTGCCGTTGATGTTGAGGTACTGGGCGCTGATGAAGACGTTGTTGGCGGCGATGATGTTTTCGGTCGGCGCGGCGTTCAGGGCGGCGTAGACCGCCTGCTGGAGGGTGGTCCCGGAGGCGTCGGCGTCAACCCCGGAGCGGTCGGTCTTGGCAGCCTGGGTGATATCGGCCACCGCCTGCCACTGGGTGCCGGGATTGCCGCCGGTATTAAATAGCGACTCGGTGTAGGTCTGGACGAAATCCCGGCCCGAGCTGATGATGAGGGTGCCGGCGTTGATGCTGCCCGTGGAGATGACGCTGCCCTGGCTTTGCACGGTCACCGTGGCGAGGATGGCGTTGATGTCGCCAGCCAGTTCGATGTCCGGGGACTGGGCGGAGAGCGCCGCGTTCTGGGGGTCGTCGCCGTCGAAGGTGTTGGTGATGGTGATGGCGGGCACCGGCGCACCGGGATCGCTGGGATCGGTGACCAGGACCTGGGCGAAACCGGGCGTCAGCGCACCGGCGTTGATGCCGGCGATATCGGCGTTGGAGGTCACGGCCTGGGAATTGAACCGGACCTGACCGCCCTGGTTGTCCGGGATGGTGATCCGGCCGACCCGCAGATACGAGGGGCTCTTATTGGTGATGGAGACAGTGACGTCGCCCGGGGCCATGAGCCGGCCGCCGCCCAAAAGATCGTCCGCCCAGACGTTGATGGTGCCGGCCTGGGCCCAGATGTCGCCCACGGTGATATAGGGCACGATGTAGGCGCTGCTGTAGACGTCGTGGTCCGCATCGTAGAGGCCCATCTGCGCCATCTGCGTCTCGACCCGGTTGATCTCGGCCTGGTAGGCGGCTTCGGAGACGGGATCTCCCGCGTATTCGGCCAGCAGTGCGTACCAGTGGTCGCGCTCGGCGATCAGGTTGGTGGCCAGAGATTCCTGGCTCTCGGTGAAGCTGATGCCGTCGGTCTGGGTGGACGCGGTGCCGTCCCGTTCGATGACCAGCGCCTGGTCCTTTAAAATACCCACCTCGATGCGGCCGTCCACCACCACTGTGCCGCTCACCGCCAGGGTGGAAGAGCCCCCTTTCATCTCCTCGCTGATCCCGTCGGAGCCCAGAAGGGAGTCGATGCCGCTGGCCACGGCGGTCGCCCAGTTCTTGCCGGAGCCGTAGGCCCAGATCTCGGCGGTGAACTCCGCCTCGGTGAGCAGGTTGGCGTCCCGGGCGCTTCTGAGACGGGCGCCGCCGCCCACGGTGATGCTCTGGTCCTGGACGATTTCGCCGTGGGCGTCCAGGTCCGTGATGGGGATGGCCGAAGCGTTGAGCTCGTCGCCGTGAACCGTGACGAGGAAATAGTTCTTGGTGCCGGTGTGGTCCCGGCCGGCCAAAAGGTTGATGGCACCCTGCGATTCGATGAACGCATTTTCCCCGATGGCGACCTGATTGTCGCCGTGGATGCTGGCCAGACCGTCCACCACGGCCGCCGATGCCAGGCCGTACGTGTGCACCTGGGGCTCTGCCCGGAGTACGCCGCGGGTGAGCGTCTCCAGGTTCACGTCCCCCACGGTGGTGACGCGGGTGCCCTCACCGATGGCGGCCAGGGCGTCGTTGACGTCGGCCCGGATGGCCGATGTGGCGCCGGAGCCGACAATGAGGCCGCCCGAATCGAGCTTCACGTCGTCAGTGGCCTCCACGTCGTTGAACGCCGTCAGCTGGAAGCGCCCCGGCGCGGAGATGCTGCCGGTGACTTCGATGTCCGCATCGTCGCCCACCATGGCCTTGGTGGTGTTGGCGATGTCGGTCTCGCTCTCGGCGGCGTTGCCCTGCAGCACGCCGCCTGAGCCCGCGTTGACGTTGTAGTCGTCCGCCCCCAGCAGGTCCTTTCGGGTGGTGTTGGTGGCCGTCACCACGAGATCGCGGGTGGTGATCTCGGCGCCGTCGCCGATGAAGGCCTTGACCGTGGCGGCGACGTCGTTGGTGGCCCAGGCGCCCGAGAACCCGACGGCAGAGGCCTGGATGGTGTCGGTCTGGCTGTCGAACCGGGCCGTGTGACCGGCGCTGATGGTCAGGCTGGACACCTCGAGCCGGGTCGTCAGCCCATCGCTGGTGTCGGTGTCGTTGGCGATATAGGCCCGGGTGGTGCTGTCGGCAGTCACGCTGGACTCGGCGCCGGCGCCGGCCACCAGACCGCCGCTGCCGGCCTCGGAGCGGGCGAAGTTGGTGTCGGTGCCGCCGGCCGTGATGGTGAGCGCCGGGCCGGCGCCCTTGCGGTAGACCACGGCCTGGCCGGTGACAAGCCCGTTGCCCTGGCCCAGATCGATGGCGTCGGCATCGGCGTCGAGTGCCACGGCCGGGTCGAAGTCCGCCGCCGCGCCGCCCGGGTAGCGCGTCAGGCTGTGATCGGCGCCGAGGGTCGCGGGCATGACCAGATCAATGGTGACGGGCGCGGCGGCCGTGGCGTCTGAAAAGGAGGCCGCCAGTTTCACCTGCCGCGGGTTGACGATTTCAAAGCGGTGGTTGCTGCCAGTGGCGACGGCCCCGTTGAGACTGGTCACGGGCGCCTTGGTGACGGTGTCGAAAAGGCTGATCCACTCGCCGTCCACCACCACTTGGTAGGTGCGCAGGTTCACCAGGCCGAACACCGGCAGGCTGGCGGCGGCGGTCCGGTAGACGACCTTATCGCCGGTCTGAAGGCCGTGGCCCGCGCCCAGATTGATGCGGTTGCCGGAGATGTCGGTGGTCGGCGAGAAGCGCCGGGTGCCGTCGACGACGACGTAATAGAGCCCGCCGTCGGTGAGTCCGCCGATGGCGCTGCCGGCACTGACCGTGACGCCGCTCCCGAGATAAGCGTTGGTGTCGATATCGGAGACCGCCGAGGCCACGTTGCCGCCGGCTGCCACGAGACCACCCACATGGCTGTCGGCGTCGGCGTTCTGTTTGCTGTCTCCCGTGGCCTGGATGGTGATGGCGTCGGTGACGGCGAGCACCGCACCGTCATCCACATACCCGGTCACGGTGCCGGTGCTCCGTGCCGTGCTCACCGTGGCGTCCACGCCGATGAGCCCGCCGGTGGAGCCGGTGGCGTCGCTTTCGGCCGAGAATCCGCCGGTGGGATAGGTGAGAGAGGCCGACACCAGCAGCGTGCCGGCAGAGACGTGCGTGTCCGCCCCCACATAGGCCGACACCGTGGGGGTGGAGATGGCGGTGGCCTCGGAAACGCCGACAGCCAGGCCGCCGCCGTTGATGCCTTCAGCGGTGGCGGTGGTTTCGGTGACGGCCGCCGCGGAAATCACGACATCGCCGTCGGCCGTGACGGTCTTGTTGCTGCCGATGGAGGCCCGGGTCGTGGAAGCAGCCGTGGCATTGGCGATGGCCCCGCCGCCGGCAAGGATGCCGCCGGCGCCGGAACGCGCATAGGCATCGGCGGTATCGCGACCCCTGGCCGAAATCTCCACGGACCCGGCCGTCAGTTGCGGTGCGTTGGCATAGGCCTCGGTGGCGCCGGCCGATGTGGCGTCCGCCAGTCCGGTGCCGATCCCGACGCCGCCGACGCTGACCCCGTCCGCATCGGCCATGCTCCAGTTATGGCCCTGGGCAATAATGCCGACCGCACCGCCGGCGGTGACGCTGGTGCCGGTGCCGCCGGCGATAAAGGCCGCCACGTCCGCTGAGGACTCGGCATCGGCATCGGCGCCCACCCCGGAAAGCAGTCCGCCGGCCCCGGCTTCGGCTTCGGCGATGGCCCCCTGATCGATGCGGCTGCCGGCCGCGGTGAAATTGTGACGTGCGCTGAGGGTGATATCCTGTCCGGCCGTGATCACGGCGCCGGTGCCGATGGTGGCATCGATCTCAGGGCTGATCGTGGCCTCGGACACCGAGGCGCCCAGGCCCACGAGCGCGCCCACGGTCACCCCGAAGGTCTTGGCCAGCGCTTCGGCCTCGGAGCGTGCGCCCACGGCCACGCTGCCGGTGACCGTCACGTCGGCATCGCCGATGAAGGCCGCAAGCTCCGGCGTTATATCGGCGGTGGCCACATTGACGGTGGCCCCGCCGATACCGGCGGAAACGGCGTCCGACTCGGCGGCGGCGCTGCTTTCCGTAATGGCGGAGATCGTCAGATCGCCCACCGCAGCACCGCTCCCCTGGCCGATATTCACATAGTCACCCACATAGGCCAGGGTGGATCCCGAGATGTCGGCGGTGGTCACCACGGCGCCGGCCGCGACGATCCCGGCCGAGGCGCCCAGGCCCACCGCGCTCACGGCCTGGCGGCTCTGGGCGCTGATGGCGAGCGTATCGGCATTGCGAACCCGGCTCTTTTTCGTCCCGGAGGTGCCGGAAACATGGGCCGAGGTCGTGTTGTCGATGGTGTTGGTGACCACGGCGCCGCCGAGAGCTGCCCCCAGAGCGCCGGCCAGGCTCAGAGACACCGAGTCGATCCGGGATTCATCGACCGCTTCGACAGTGACGTCGCCGGCCGCTGAAAGCACAGCCCCATCGGCAACCGCTGCCTCGATGGTGTTGCTGATCTCGTTGGTCGTCACCGAGGCATTCAGCGAGACCCCGCCCGAAACGCCCACCCCGAGGGCCAGGGAAACAATTTTGGCGTCGGATCCGGCATAGGTCGAAATATCCGAGGCCGTGGAGATAACTTCGGAATCGACGATGCGCGCCCGGACCGTGTTGGCGATGTCGTTGTCGGCGGCCGCCGCACTGCCGGCGGCCAGACCGGCCCCACCCACGCTGCCCGCAAAGGAAAGGATGTTGGCCGTGGCCTCGGCGGTCGTATCCGAGAGCGAATCGGTGAGAGAAGTCACCACATCGGCCGGAATCGGCATGGCGGCCATGTAGTCGGCGGCCCCGGCCGCCGAATCGAGGGCCTCCAGCGAGACCCGCCCGGCGGCCGTCACGGCGGCGTCGGCGATCGTGGCGCTCACGGTGTTGGCGATCTGGTTGAGCGTGATCGATGCCTGCAGGGACGCGCCGCCCGCGCCGCTGAGGCCGGCCGCCAGGGAGCGGACCACTGCCGCGGACGCGGCCTGAAGCGCCACGTCACCGCCGGCGATGACCGTTGCGTCTTCAATGCCGGCCTCGATGGTGTTCTCGATGTGGTTTTCGGAAATGGCTGCGCCGCCGGCCGCCACCCCGGCCCCGGAAAGACCGATGGCCATTGAATCGATGACGGAGCTGTCGGTAGCCGTGAGCGTCACCTCACCGCCGGCGCTCGCCAGGGCCGGGGCGCCCCCCGATCCGGCGATTTCGGCCGAGACGGTGTTTTCAATGAAGTTGACGGTCACCGACGCTGCCGCGGCAACGTCCCGGGCAAACCCCACCCCGCCCACAAAGGCCATGATGCGGGCATCGGCCACTGCGGCGAGGGCGATGTCGGTGCCTGCCGTCACCGTGGATCCAAGAATGCGGGCGGTAATGGTGTCGGTGATGACATCGGCCGCCCCGATCATGGAAATGGCCGTGCCGCCCGAGGCGGCGATGCTCAGTCCCAGGGACTGGATGGTGGAGCGGTCGGCGGCCGAGAGCGCCGCACCGCCGCCGGCATGAACCGTCGAGGCGTCCGATATCTCGGCGCGAACGGTGTTGGTGATGACGTTGCCCATGGCCACGGCATCCACGGCAAGGCCGCCGGAGGCCCCCACGCCCACCGTCGCCGAGAGAATGGCCGACTGGGCCGCAGCCGTAAGCACCACGTCCCCGCCGGTGGTCAGGGTAGACCCGGTGATGTCCGCGGCGACAGTGTCGGCGATGACGTTGCCGGTGGCGGCGACGTTGACCGCCAGTCCGCCGGAGCCGGCCACGCTCACCATCAGCGCCAGAATATTCCCCTCAAGCGCGATGGGGCTGTCGGTGGCGGCATCGGCCAGCCACGTTGCCCAGTCCGCCGGAATCAGCCAGGCCGGAACAATGAGCGGCGCGGTTTCCGAGGCGCTCAGGCTCACGTCGCCGCCGACGGTCACGGTCGAATCGGTGATGGCGGCGGTGGTGGTGTTGGTGATGGCGTTGCCGAGCACCGACACCTGGACGGCCGCATCGCTGGTGGCGGAAACCCCCAGTGCAATGGCCCGGATGATCGAAGACGACGTCGAGGTCAGTGAGAGATCCGTTCCGGCGCTCAGGGTGGTGCCGCGTAAGGCCGTTTCCGTGGTATCGGTGATCACGTTGACCGCCAGGGCCATGCCCACGGCCCCGCCGCCGCCGGAGGCCGCCACGCCAAAGCCCAGGGAATCGATGGTGGCGCTGTCGGTGGCCGACAGGGACACCGCGCCGCCGGCATCCACCGCGGCGGCGTCGATAACGGCCGAGATGGTATTGGCGACGGCGTTGCCCACCGCCGACACCTGCACCCCGGTCACCCCGGTGGCGGCCACGCCGCCGGCAAAGCTCATGATGTCGGCATCGGATGCCGCGTCAAGGGACAGATCGCCCCCGGCATCGATGGTGGATCCGTTGACGGCGGCCGACACCGTATCCGTGATGACGTTGGCCGCGGCCAGGATCGAGACCGCGCCGGTCCCCGAGCCGGCCACGCTCAGCCCCAGGGCCCGGATGGTGGCGTCGTCGGTAGCGGAAAGAACCACATCCCCGCCGGCGCTCACCGCGGACGCGCCGGAGACCGCGGCCCGCGTCGTATTGGTGATCACGTTGCCGAAGGCCACCGCGTCCAGGGAGAATCCGCCGGATGCGGCCACGCCCACCGATAGGGAGATGATCCCGGCCGCGGACAGGCTGGTCATCAGCACATCGCCGCCGGCATCCACCACCGATCCGGTGATGTCCGCGGCCACGGTGTTGGTGATCACGTTGCCGGTCAGGGCCGCGTTGACCGCCGCCGCGCCGGAGCCGGAGACGCTGATGTTGACGGCCAGGATATTGGCGGTGAGCGCGACGGGCGAATCGGCCACGGCCGCGTTCACCTCGGCCATCTTGCCTGAGGAGACCATCCAGGCCGGCAGCACGGACGGGGCGATGTCCGAGGCCGAGAGGGTCACGTCCCCGCCGGCGGTGACCGTGGACCCGGTGATGGCCGCGGTCACCGTATTGGCCACGGCGTTGCCCATGGCCGTCACCTGCACCGACACGGCGCCCGAGCCCGAAATGCCCAGGGCCAGAGTGCGGATGATGGCCGAAGATTCGGAGACAAGATCGACGTCGGCGCCGGCGGTGAGGGTGGATCCGGCAATGGCGGTGGCGGTGGTATCGGCGATGACGTTGACCGCCAGGGCCGCCCCCACCGCCACGGCGCCGGAGCCGGAAACCCCGAAGGCCAGGGCGTCGATGTCGGCGCTGTCGGTCGCCGCGAGGAACACGCTGCCGCCGGCATCCACGGTGGATGCGGCGGTGGCGCCGTCGACCCGGTTTCCGTCGGCGTCGTAGACCCGGTCGGTGACGGCGGCCTCGGTGGTGCTGGTGACGGCGTTGCCCGCCAGGGTCACCTGGACGCTCACCGCGCCCGAGGCGGCCACGCCGCCGGCAAAGCTGTAAATGTTGGCATCGGAAAGGGCGCCCAGGGACAGATCGCCGCCGGCATCCACCGTGGAACCGGCGATCTCGGCCGCGACGCTGTTGGTGATCACGTTGGCCGCCGCGATGATCGACGCCGCCACGGCACCCGAGCCGGCGATGCTCAGCCCCACCGCGCGGATGGTGGACCGGTCTTCGGCGATGAGGATCACATCCCCGCCGGCGGTGACCGCAGCACCCCCGAAAATGGCCGCATCCACGGTGCTGGTGATGATGTTGCCAAACGCCACCACGTCCACGGCCACCGTGCCGGAGGCGCCCACCCCCACGGATATAGAGGTAATGCCGGCGCTGGACAGAGATGCGAGGGAGACGTCCGCACCGGGGTCGGCAATGGTACCGTCGGCGTTCATGCCGGCGGTGACGACGGCATCAAAAATGCCGGTCTCGACGGTGTTGGTGATGACGTTGCCGGTGAGCGCCGCATTGACGGCCACCGTGCCGGAACCCGAGACGCTGACGTTGACCGCCAGGATGTTGGCCGTGAGATCCACCGGGGAATCGGCCAGGGACGCGTTCACCTCGGCCATCCGGTCGGCCGAGACCATCCAGGCCGGCAGCACGGCCGGGGCGATGTCCGAGGCCGCGAGGGTCACGTCCCCGGCGGCGGTCACGGTGGCGGCGCTGATGGCCGCCGTCACGGTGTTGGCGACGGCGTTGCCCATGGCCGTCACCTGAACCGACACGCCGCCCGAGCCCGAAACGCCAACGGCCAGCGCCCGGATAATCGCGGAGGACTCCGCGACAAGGTCCAGAGACGCACCGGTGTTCAGCGTCGATCCGGTGATCTCGGCCTGGATGGTGTTGGCGACGGCGTTGGCCGAAAGGGCCACGCCCACGGCCACGCTGCCGCTGCCGGAGACCCCGAAGGCCAGGGAATCCACCGTGGCGCTGTCCTTGGCAAGCAGGGTCACGGCGCCGCCGGCGTCCACGAAACGGGCGTCCCGGCTGTTTTCGATGAGCGCCCGGGTGGTGTTGGTGATGACGTTAGCCGCCACCGACACCTGCACCGACGCGGTGCCCGAGGCCGCCACGCCGCCGGCAAAGCTCATGATGTCGGCGTCGGAGACAGCGGTAAGATCCAGCGTCCCGCCGCTGATCACCGTGGCCCGGGTGATCCTTGCGGAAACCGTGTTGGTGATCACGTTGGCGCCCACGATGGCCGAAACGGCGGCGCTGCCCGAAGCGGCCACGCTGAGCCCCACCGAACGGATCACCGAATCGTCCCGGGCCCCGAGAGAAACCTGGTCGGCGGCCGTGACCACGGCCCCATCCACGATGGCGGCCTCGAGAGTGTTGGTGATCACGTTGCCAAAGCCGCTGGCCTGGACCGCCACGTTGCCCGAGGCCCCCACGCCCACCGAAACGGCCACGATCCCGGCCGTGGCCAGGGAGGTCAAAAACACGTTGGCGCCGGCGTTGATCGTAGCGCCGGCATCGTCCACGCCGGCCCGCACCGTGGATCCCGAGATCACGGTGGTGACCGAATTGGTGACCACGTTGCCCATGAGGGCCACGCTGACGGCCGTCTGCCCGGAACCGGCCACGCTCACGTTCACCGCCAGGATGCTGGCCGTCAGATCGATGGGCGAATCCGTCAGGGCATCGTTGAGTTCGGTCTGCTTTTCTGCGGAGATCAACCAGGTGGGCAGGATCCCCGGGGCCGCATCGCTGGCCGACAGGTTCACGTCGCCGGCGGCTGTGACCGCGGCGCCGCCGGTGATCTCGGCGGCGACCGTGTTGGCGACGGCATTGCCCAGGGCCGAAACCGACACGGCGGTGGTGCTGGAGCCGCTCGCCCCGATGGCCAGGGCACGGATGATGGCCGCCGAGCTGGCGGCCAGGGTCACGTCCCCGCTGAAATTGACCAGCGCGCCGGTGGCCGCATCCACTCCGGCGTGCACCACAGCACCGTCGATAGCCGTGCGGACGGTGTTGGTGATGACATTGGCTGAAATGGCGGCGCCCGCGGCCACGCCGCCGCCGGAGGCGGCACCGCCGATGGCCACCGCATCGATGACCGAGGCGTCCGCGGCCGACAGCGCGACGCTGTCATAGGCCGTCACGACGGCGCCACCCAGGATATCGGCCTCGATGGTGTTGTTGATGACGTTCACCGACACGCCGGCACCGGCGGCAAACCCGCTGGTGGAGCCGGCCCCGCCCACCGTGATGTTGACGATCTGGGCGCTGCTGGCCGAGGGCATCTCGACCCCGGAAGTGCCCAGGGCCAGGGTCGATGGATCTGCCGGGACAGTCGACGGCGTCATCCCTGCGGTCACATCAATCCCTGCGCCCGTCGAGGTCACCGACGCATCGTCGATGCGCGCCCGGATGGTGTTTTCCTGGTAAACCGTGGCGGCGGCCACCCCCACCGCCGTTTGCGTCGCACCGGCAAAGCCGCCGGCCACCACCACCACCGTGGTGCTGTCGCCGGCGCTCACGATGATGTCGCCGGTGGCGGTCAGCGTCGATCCGCCGCCGATCTCGGCGGTGATGGTGTTGATGATGACATTGGCCGACACCGAACCGCCCAGGGCGAACTTCTCCCCCCCGGCCCCGCCCAGGGCGGCGCCCACCAGGATCGCTTCGGCCGTGGCATCGACCGTGATACCCGATCCGGTGGATTCAATCGTGGACGTATTCACCTCGGCGGCCACGGTGTTATAGATGAGGTTGACGCCGATGGCGGCGCCCGCGGCGCTGCTGGTGGTGGAGGCGGCGACGCCCCCGGCCACGGCCACGGCAATCTCCCGGTCTTGGGAAGACTGGCTGACGGCGCCCCCGGCGGTGAGTGTGCTGCCCGAGATCTGCGTCGAGACGGTGTTCATGCACAGGTTCAGGGCGACCGATCCGGCGATGGCCAGTTTTTCCGACCCGGCGCCGCTCACGGCCAGTGCGACCACCGTGGTGCGCTCCGTGGCCGCGGCGCTGACGGCGCCCGTGGTGTCGAGGGTCGCGTCCGCGATGGCGGCGGTGACCTCGTTGGTGACCGTGTTCACCGCAATGGCGGCGCCAAGGCCCAGGTTCTTGCCGTATGAAATGGCGCCAGCAAAAGAATAGATGCCGGTGCCATCGTCGGCCGCCAGGGTCACGTCCCCGGCGGCCGGCCCCAGAGCCGGATCATTGATGACGGCGTCGGTGATGGTCGCCGCCACCGTGTTTTTCACGATGTTGACCGATACCGTGCCGGCGCCGGCATAACCGGAACCGCCGCTGCCCGTGGCAACGCCGATGGAGCCGGTGACCGCTATGATGAGCCCGTCGGCCGTGGCCAGCACGTCCAGATCGCCCGTGGCCTGGAAATCGGTGAGATGCTCGATCTCGGATAGGACTGTGTTTTCCGTGTAGGAAAACCCGATGGCCACCCCGAAACCGGCCTTGCTGCCGAACCCGCCCGCACCGGCGATGGCGATAAGGTTGGTATCGTCGGTGGCCGCAAGGCGCACGTCGCCGGCCACCAGACCCGTGGTATTTTTAAGACCCGCGGTCACCTCGTAGGTGGTCACGTTGACACCGACCGAACCGCCCACGGCCTTGCCCTTCTGGCCGGTGGCCCCGCCGAAACCGGCGGTCAGCGACACGGTCCAGCCGCTTCTGAGCGCATCGATGACCAGGCCGCCCAAGGCGAGACTGTCCGCCCCGTCCACCACGGCCGCCGTGGTGCCGTAAAGGACGTTCACGCCGAAGGCCCCGGCGATGCCGGTGGTGGCCGCAGCGCCCTTGGTGCTGGCAAAGGCCACGGCCCCGGCCAGGGAGCCCACGCTGGTGGTGTTTTCGGCGCTCACCGCGAGGCCGCCGGCGACCGTAACCGCCCCGGTGTTGAGAACCGTGGCCAGCGCGTCGTCGGTGATCACGTTGATCGCCACGGATCCGGAGATGCCGATGGCCGATTTGTTCTGGGCGGCGTTGTTGGCGTTATCGCCGGTGTCACTGCCCGTATCGCCGGGGGCGTTGCTGCTGTTGCCCGACAACGCCGCTACGACGCTGCTGTATTTGGTCTGCCAGCTGGCCAGATCCGCATTGCTCTGGGCGCTGCCGTCGGACCCCTGGGTGCCGCCGGTGCCGGTGGACGGCGTGCTGCCGGTGCCGCCCGTTCCCCCCGTGCCGCTGCCCGGTGCCGGGGTTTTGCTCTCGGCCTTGCTGCCGGCCACCACGAATGCACCGATAAAGCCGTGGTTATCCGCACGAACCGCAACATCGCCCAGAGCGGAGAAACTGCCCCGGGTCCCGGAGACGACATCGCCGGGCAGATCGCCGATAACGGCCTGGGTGTCTCGCAGTACGACGTTCACGCCCACGGCCGCGCCGATGCCCACATGCTCTGAGACCGAAACCCCGCCGGCCACGCCGATCACGTAGGCGCTGTCGACGGCGCTCACGATGACCGACCCGTTGTCGGCCGGATCGGTTGTGGCCGGGTCGAATACCAGACCGCTGCCCACATCGATAACGGCACCGCCGTCGATCCGGGCCAGGGTTTCGTTTCGGACCAGGTTGAAGATCACCGCGCCGTTGAAGCCGATATTGCCCGCCTCACCGCCGGAGGCGCCCACGTCCACCGCGATGACGCCGTTATCGGCGTTTACCAGCAGGCTGTCGGCGTGCAGCCGCGCCCCGTCCTCGATGAGCGCCGTGGCCGTGTCATGGTAGTCCACGCCCATGAGGGTGACGCCCACCGCACCCCGGCCCTTGGTGCCGCCCCCGCCGGCGGATTTGTCGAAATTGAGCCCCTGGTAGCTGACGCCGTTGATGCTGCCGGCCTTATCGGCCGAAGCCGACACTCCCGGCAGGCTGATATTGCCGCCCAGGTAGATGGCCTCGTTCTCGCTTTTGGCCGTCACCGTCACGTTCTGGTCGGTGCCGGTGTGGGCCTTCTGGTTGATGAGGGCCCCGCTTCGAATCACGGCCTCGGCATTGTGGCTGAGCTCGAGGAAATTGGCGGCCCCGGCCACGGCCACCTTGTCCCCTGAGGCCGTGGCTGTTGTCAGGGTGTTGCCCACCCAGTTGGAAAATCCGAAGTCGCCGGAAAGATAACTGGTCAGTGTGGTCAGAAAATTCATTCCCCTGTCGAGGGTGGGGTTCGATCCGGACCAGAGGCTTTCATCGGTAAAGTCTTCGGTGAGCAGATCGATGCTGCGCGGGGCGACGCCGGTGTATTCGTACCAGGTGCCCACGTCGCCGCCGCCGGTGTGATTGGCGCACACTTCCACGGTTTCGCCGGGGCTCACGGTAACGGTGGGGCCGGCGTCCTCGGTAGTGTGATCGGCCGTGGCCAGGAAGGGGTCCACCAGGTTCTTGCCCCAGCACCAGACGTAGTTGTTGATGGCCTGGGCGTCCACGGCAAGGCCGGCGAGGGCGTCCACCACCGCATCGGTGTTGATCACGGCCGAGGCGTCGTTGTCGTAGATGCCAATGGAGATGGCCGCCGAGCCGGAAAACTTGCTGCTGTTGTTGGATTCGGCGGTGTCGGGGTTGTTTTCCGCGGCTGCGCTGGCACTCACATAAGGCGCGTTGGCGATGGTGCTGATCACGCTCACCGCGCCCTGGGCATCCACTGTCCCGCTCAGATCGTCCAGATCCAGGTTGCCGTCGCCGATGCGCGCGCTGGTGCGGTTCACGTCGCTGACCACCGCCACGGCCCCGGCCACGTCGAAAGAGCTGCCGAAATCCGCCGGCGCCTCGGGGCCGAACTCGGCCGCCTTGCCGGTGAGCTTGGACTTCACGACGGGGATGAGCCCCTTGACGGCGGTGACGATGGGCGAGGTGGCCGCCGTCTTGGCATCGTCGAGCACATCTCCCTTGGAGTTGCTCCCCACGCCGGCGCTGGCCGAGGTACCGATGGCGCTGCCGGGCAGCACGAAGAGTTTTTTGGCCGGGACCATGTCTTGCGCCATGGTGGCCGAGACCACGACATCGCCGCCGGCGATAACCGTGCCGTCTAAAAAGGCGTTGGTCTCGCCGTCCTCCACCGAAACGGCGACCGCCAGCCCCATGGATCCGTCCTTGCCGGCCGTGGAGCGGGCCATGGTGCGGTTGCGATCGACGGTGTCGGCCATGACGTAAAGGCTGCCGCCCGCGGTGATGGCCGCCTCGTCGGTGACGAGCACCTGGGTGTCGGAGACGATCACACTCGCCGCCACGCCGATGGCGATCCCTTTGATCCCGGAGGGGTCGGCCACCACATTCACCGTTTGGTCCGTGGTGGCACGCAGGGCCACATCGCCCGTGGCGGTGATGGTGCCGCCCACATCGACGGTGGCGTCCGTGAGGGCGATGCCCACGGCCGCCCCGAAGAGCAGCGACGCCGTCGGCGCGGCCGAGGGGTTGGCATAGCTGCTGGCGTAGGCGGTGACGTCGCGCCCCGTGATAACCGATCCGGCCGCGATGTCGATGTTCGCAGTCGACTGCACGTAGGAAAGCGTTGCTTCGAAGGAGAGCAGCCCCTCCAGAACCCCGGCCAGGGTGTTGAGGGCGCTGCCACCCACGGTGCCGGTGTCCGCTGCGACCTGACGGCTGTCGGCGCTGGCGAGGATGGTCACATCCCGCCCGGAAATCGTCACCCCGTCTGAAACCACCACGTCCACGTCGGCGATGTCGATATCCAGAAGGGGGGTGAACAGGGAGACGTTGTCGATAGCGCGGATGGCGATGTCACCGTCGGTGGCGCCCTCGGCCAGCAGGCTGGCCCCGGCGGCCAGGGTAATGTGGTAACCGTCCAGGGTGATGGTGCCAGCGGCGCCGGTGGCGTTGCCTGTGGAGATGGTGACGCCGCCATCAACGGTGATGGTTTCGGCGGTGACGGCCAGACTGTGGCCGCCGCTGAGAATGAGATCGCCCTCGATGACCACGGCATCGCCGCCGTCGGCGTTCTTGTTGAGGCTGCCGCCGTCGATGGTCAGATCCGCGGAAAGTGTGCCCAGCCCTTCCAGGTGAACATACTCGGTGGTGCCCGGCGCGTTGTAGCCCGTATTGATGGTGAGCGATGCCGAGGGATCGGCGACGGTAATGGACCGGGTGCCGATGTCGGTGGCGTCCTCGACGGTGATCTTGCCGGCCTCGGGCCGAAAGACCCGGACCCGGTTGGCGATGGACGGCCGGGCGTCAAAGACGTAATCGGTCATCGAACCGCTGAAAACGACGGTCTCGTTGCTGGTGCCGAAGGCAAGCCGCCCGAACGCGCCGCTGCCGATATTGAGGGTGTCCTCGCCCGCTTCGCCGTCGAGCGTCAGGTCGGGTGCAAAGTTGGCCAGCGCCGTGGTGTCGATGGTGTCGTCGCCGGCGCCGCCGAGGATCGCGAGGGATCCATCGGGCGTATCGACCGTGATCGCCTGGAAAGTGGCATTGGCGCTGCTGACCACGATCCGCCCGGCGCCGCCGGGTGCGAGCACGATCAGGTCATTGCCATCTGTGCCTGAAATGACCAGGTTTTCGGCGTCTTCGGTGTTGGCGTAAGTGACAACCGTGGTGCCGTTCAGCGCCACGCTGCCGGCGGTAAAAGTGATGTCCTTGGCTGCGGCGTCGGCCTGAACTTCATAAACGATGCGGTCGGCCCCGGCCTGCCCGTCGATGGCCAAGGCCGCGGCCGCGGGCAGATCTCCGAGGGTGAACGTATCGTCTCCGGCACCGCCCCGGAGGGTGAGGCTGCCGGTGGGCGCGGTGAAACTGACATCGGTAAAACCGTCATCGACGCTGTCGATCCGCAGTCGACCCGTGGCGGCGTCCCTTGACAGTTCAATCTGGTCGTCGCCGTCAGTGGCGGTATAGATACGGTTCGTTGTGGCGGCGGTATCCACCACCGCCTCTATCCCGGCAAAGGCGAGGCTGTCCCCGTCGCGGTCGATCCAACCGGAGCCTGGTGCGGTGGTGTCGCTCACGGCACCGGGCAGGGTGATGGCCAGCGCAACGGTATAACTGGCCCCGTCCAGACGGGTCACCACGAGGGTGTTGCCGGTGGCGCAGGCCGCGTACCCCGCGGCGGCAAAATCGCCGATGCGGATAGCCAGCGCTTCGGCAACGCCGGCAAGTGTGGCGTCCATGCCGGAGATCTCGACCTTGTGCCGGGTCTCGGCCTCGACGCCAGCCGTGGTGATCGTCGCCGTCCACTGCTCGCCCTCGGTAGGCGTGCCGGTGAGGGAAACCGTCTGCGTCCGGGCGGTATTGCCGGTGGTGGCGCCGCTGCCGGCCGGCACCGCCGCGGTAATGCTGAACGCCGTACCGTCAAGACGCGTCACCACCAGGGTGTCGCCCTCGACGCCGGCCACGGTCCCGGCCGGTGCCGTTGTGTTGATGTGATCGGCCAGGGCCGTCGCCACATCGTCAAGACCTTCGGCGTCAACAGGCACCGTCACCGTGTGTACGCTGTTGCCGCCTGCGCCTGTGAGCGTCACCTGCCATACATCGCCGGCAGTCACCTCCCCGCTGAGGGCCAGTGTCCGGGTGACGGCAGTGGCGGCAACGGCCGCGGTCGGCGTCACCGCCAGCGTGGTGGTGAACGCGGACCCGTCCAGTCGGGTCACCACCAGGGTATGACCCACTGCATCGGCCGTATACCGGCCGCCCCCTGCGGCGGTGATGTCAGCGGCCAGCGCCGCGGCCACATCGTCCAAGGTGGTGGCCGCGCCGGCCACCGTGACGGCGTGCGACGTCGTGCCCTCGGCGCCGGAAAGCGTCACCTGCCACTGCTCTGCATCGGTGGCGTCCCCGGCAAGGGTCACCGTCGTGGTCCGGGTCATCGCGCTCAGCACGCGGGTGCTGATCTGGGAATAGATGCCGCCGTCGATCTCAAGGGTGTCTGTACCGCCGGCCGGCCCGTAGACATTGCCGCTCACCGAGCCGCCGATGCTGCCGGCGGCTGTCACCACGAAGGTGTCGTCGGTTTTGGAATGACCGATCAGATGCTCGAAGCCTGAAAAGGTGATCGCGCCGTTGATGTTGCCGGCATTGGCTCCGTCGATGGTCCAGGTGCTGTCGCTCTGGGGCCCGGCGAGGGCGTCGCCTTCCGACTGACCGCCGATAACCGTCTGAATCCGGTTGATCCCCTTGGTCCCGGTCGCCGTACCCACGAGTTCATGGAACAGGCCGTTGGTAAAATTGACCACGTCCATCTCGCCCAAGGCGACGACGACGGCACTGGTGTAAAGATGGTAGTCGAGGATGCCCGCAGCGCCGCCGTCGAGATAACCGTCGAAGATGCTGCCGTCTTCGAAGAGAAAGGTGTTGATCCCACCGCCGCCGATGATGTTGTCGATGCCCGCCGACGGATTGAGCACATTGACGCCGTCGGTGACCGAGACCGTGCCGTCGTCATGGAGGGTGAAGGCCAGGTCTTTGGTGACCAGCGAGAAATCGAGGGTGTCTTCGTCGATATCGCCGGCGTCGGCGATGGTGCACTGGCCCCAGTCGTCATTGAAGCAGAAGGTATCGTCGCTGCTGCCGCCGGTGAGGGTCTCGATGCCCCCGGCGGCGGTGAGGCTGTTGACCCCGCTGGTCACCGACAGGGCGCCGCCACCGCTAAGAAGAAACGTCAGCGGCGCGGTCACGGCCGAAAAATCGAGGGTGTCGTTGTCGGTGGTGGATGGATCCACCACCGTATCCTGCCCCCAATCGGTGGCGAAATAGAAGGTATCGTCCGCGGCGGTGCCCCTGAGGATGTCGCCGCCGGGGCCGGTGACGACGTTTTCGATGTTGGCGGCGCCGAAACCGCTCACCCCGGTGGCCGTGCCCAGTGCCAGGTCCACGGTGACGGGCGTCGAATAGGCGCTATAGTCGAGGGTGTCGATCCCTTCCCCGGCATTTTCCGTGATGGTGTCGGTGCCGCCGCCCGGGGCCAGCACGTAAGTGTCATTTCCGGCGCCGCCGGCCAGTTGGTCGTTGCCGGCGCCGCCCAGAAGCCGGTCGCAGCCGCCCCCGCCGGCGAGGGTGTCGTCGCCGCCGCCGCCGGAAAGCACGTTGTCCTCGTCGTCGCCGGTGAGGGTATCGTTGCCGGCGCCGCCGATGACGTTCTCCATGTGACTGACACCGGTGGTACCCGAGGCGGTGCCCGCACCCAGATTAACCGACACGGCCGTAGAGAGCGCACTGTAATCGAGGGTATCGGTCCCGGCACCGGCGTCCTCGATAAGCGTGTCGGTGCCCCCGCCGGCGGTGAAGATGTAAGTGTCGTCACCGGTGCCGCCGGCCAGGGTGTCGTTGCCGGCGTTGCCAAAGAATATGTTGTCGAATCCGTCGCCCGTGAGGGTGTCGTCACCGGCGCCGCCCATGACCGTGGTGATGTTCACGACGCCGCCGGTGCCCGTGGCCGTTCCGGCGCCAAGATCCACCGTCACCGCGGCGGAATAGGCCGAATAGTCGAGAATGGCCGTGCCGTCAGGGCCGCCGTCGATGGTGCCGGCAAAGACGGCGCCGTTTTCGAACACGAACCGGTTGACGCCGCTGCCGCCCCGAAGGCCTTCCACCCCGGCGATACGGGTCAACGCATTGGTCCCGTCGGTGACCGACACCGTTCCGTCACCATGGATGGTAAAGGTAAGATCGGCCGTTACGGCCGAAAAATCGAGGGTGTCGTGATCGATCGCGCTGGCATCGGTGACCGTGTCCTGCCCCCAACCGCTGGAGAAGTAAAACGTGTCGTCACCGGCCGAACCCGTCAGGGTGTCGCTGCCGGCGCCGCCGATCACCTGATGGATACGGCTGATGCCCGTGGTCCCCGTGGCGGTGCCTGCGCTCAGATTGACGGTAACGGGCGAAGTGAAGGCCGAATAATCCAGGACCGTCTCACCTTCGTCGCCGCCGTCAAGCGTGCCGGCGAATGCGGCGCCGTCGTCAAAGACGATCCGGCTGTACGCCCTGCCGTCGACCAGGGATTCGATGCCGGTAACGGTATCCAGGCTGCGGACGCCGTCCGTTACGGAAACCGTGCCGCCGGCTGCGACGGTCACCGCCAGATCGCCGGTGACGGCGGAAAGATCGAGGGTGTCAATCCCCGCGCCGCCGCTGACCAGCGTGCTGGCAGTGGCGGGCAGCGCAGAGACGACAATGCTGTCGTCGCCGCCCCGGGCATTGATCGCCAGATCATCGCCGGCGCCGAGAGTGGCGGTGGCAGCACCGGGGCCGGTGATGGTGCCGGCGGCCAGGGTCAGCGTATCGGCCCCCGCCGTGCCCGTGACCACGACGCTATCGAGGAGAAACGCCGCGTCCTGGAAAGCGAAGGTGTCAAAGAGCGGTGTGGAGGCGACAACGCCGCTGGTAAATTCGAGGGTCCAGTTGCCGCCGCGCCGCGCACTGCCCGTATCGTCGGTGGAGGCGGCAACGTCCGCGCCGGTAAGCGCGCTCAGTCGCTCCACAAAATCGATACCGGTTTGCCCCTGGGCCACGTTGCAGCCGTAGATCAGGATATCGCCGCCCTCTTCCAGCGCCTGCTGCCAGGCCTCGAGATCGGCGGCGTACTGATCCAATTCGTCTTTCTGGATAATGCTGCTGCCGAGCCGCAGCGCGCCCACGGCCCCATGGGAGATAATATGGACGGCGCTGATTCCCTGGTGCTGCTTCAGCGTTTCGCTGATCTGCTGCAGACCGTCGCGGTCGGCGTCCAGTACGACCACGAAGAGGTTCCGCTCGGCCGAGGGTACCGGCGCTGCATCGCGAACCGCAAGGATATCCTCCGAAGCCGGTTGCACCGTCAACGGGTCCTGGTCACCCGTGACCGCGTCCACCGGGGCCGTGTGCAATGTCGCAATCAAGTGTTCGGTGGATGCTTCCGTCGATAGCGCGGAGCCGGCGGCGACGTCCTTGTCGGTGCCTTCAAAATCGAGTCGGTCCACCAGCGCATGGTAATCGGGAACGGAAGGATCGATAAAAACGATCTCTGAGGTGAACTGCTCGGAAAGAAGAAAAGATGCCTGGGGTGAAAGACCGGATGGGGGCGCTGCGGCGGCGGGAGCGCCGCCGGTGGCGTTGGCTTCGGCGGCCTGCTCTGATTCGACGGTGGTATCGGCGCCGTCAGGAGTATTATCCGCGGCCTCCTTTTCGAACTGCGTCGATGGGGCATCACCGCCGGCCGATTCACCGGCGGCGTCAGCGCCCGGCGCCTGCGCCACGGCGGCCGGGGTCGCCGCGGGAGTTGATGCCACCGGCGCAGCGTCACCCTGCCCGGAGGGGCCCTCTGTTTGTGTCTCGGCTTCCGGGATCTGGGTATCGTGCGCCGCCGGCGGCGCCGCCAGACCCGCCAGTTCGTCCTTGGCCTCCTGGAGGCCCTGAACGGCTGCAAGCGGATCGGCAGACAGCAGCAGACGCTTTTCCAGCGCTTCGAATTGGATCTTGCCGCGTCGCGCTTCGTGCGCCGATGAGCGCTTTCCGGAAAACGCCGCGATTTTGGAAACAAGGGCCTTAATGCGTTTCAATTCTGGCTCGCTCCCGCTTTGTGCAAGTGAAGCGCCGGCAATCCGCACACCGCCGGATCCGTTGACTCGGCCAAAGTCACCTATCTGTCGAAAAACATCCTTCGCAAAGGATGCTCCTTATCGCTGGCCGGATCGAAGGCGTGGCGGCGCGGTATTGCCCTTCTGAGGTTCCGCGGGGCGATATTAAGGCCCGAACAAAATATTACCCCGGGAATCTTCAGATTCTTTAGTTATTGTAAAAAGGTTCTGTCAATGTCAATCGCCCCATATGTATATCATTTCACTGAATCCATCGCGGCAGCCGCTTCGCCGCAGCGCCGCCCTTATTCCAGCCACTTGTTGATTTCGCCAAGGTCTGTTTCGTCCAGCGATCCCACCGCCCTTTTCAATCGCAGGCTGTTGAGGATGTACTGATAGTGCGCCTCGGCGTAAGCCATCTTTGCCAGAAACAAATCTCTTTCCGCGTCAAGAACCGCGACACTCGGAAAAAGGCCGGACTTGAACCCTTCCTTTTTGGCTTCCACCGAAACCTGGTTGGCCATGACGGACTGATGCAGGGCCGCCGTATTTTCGATGGCGCTTTTTACGCCGAGGAAGGCGTCTTTGCCCTCACGTCTGATCCTTCGGATTTCTTTGATCAGATCCTGCTCAGCGGCCTGAAAAAGCTTTTGCGCCTCCCGAGTGCGCGATGATACCGCCCCCCCCGAGTAGATGGGCACGCTGACTTCCAGCATGGCCTCAGTCTTTCGGACATCACTTTTCCCGCCGAAAAGAGACCCCCCCTCATAATCCTGCCCGGTTCGCCCGACCATGTTCAACTCCGGCCAGTGGCCGCCTTTTTGCATTTTGATCTCGTTTTTGGCGACTTCGACGGCCTGTCGTTTTGCGAGAATGGCGACATTGTCCTTGAGCGCCGTCTCGATCCAGACATCCATGTCATCGGGATCGGGGTTGACCATGGGCAGACCCTGCGTCGCTTCCCCGACGGCAACGTCCTTGGGCATAACGGCGTACTTCAGCTTCGCGATGCGAAAGACCTCCTGGCCGGTAACCTCTGCCAGGGCTTCCAGGGCATCGGCCAACGTGTTTTCCGCTCGAACCTTTTCCGCCATGACCGAAGCGAGTCTGGCCTTGGCATCGTAAAAATCAGTGATCGACGCCAGGCCGCTTTCATATCGCTGCTGGGCCAATTCGAAAGTCAGCGTCAAAGAAGCTTCCTTGGAACGGGTAAAATCCAGGTTGTCGTAAGCCTTAAGGGCATTGAAATAGGTTTCGGCCACCCTCAGGATGATGTCCTGCTGGGCCGCCGCAAATTCGAAATCCGCTTTCCTGACCGCCTCCTTTGCCTGGGATATCCGCTGCCACAAGGCATATTGAAGAATGGGTTGGGTCAACTTCAGGCTCCAGCTGTTGCTGGGATAATCAGCCGTTCCGGAACCATAGACGGCGATATCGGTCGAAATGAGTTCCTGCCGCGTTCGTCGATAATTCGCTTCGGCGGAAAGCGTCGGCAGGTACCCGGCAAGGGCTTGTGTATAAGTCTCCGGGGAGGCCTCGTGCAGGTACCGATCTCTTTGAAAGGACGGATCGCTCTCCCGGGCAAGCCGGTATATCTGAATCAGATCCCGGGCGTTGTCCTTGGGCCCATCGACGGCCATGGGCTGATCGGCCTGGGCTGTGTTTGCCGGCGGCGTTTCCCCTGCTGCAACCACGGCGGCCCAAAAGACCAATAGGGAGAAGCAAAGAAGGCAAGCAGTGCCGAACGGTTTGCGCTCAGATCGAGGCCCCATTAAATCGCTCCGCACTTCATTGATCGCATTTCCCCCTGGGAATGTTCATCCGTATACGCTCGGAAAACCACCCGGGCTTAGCCCGTGCCGGCCAGTTCGCACGATCCGCTGCCAGTGGCAACCACGCCTGAAAACAGTCCCCTGTTATCCGGCCGGATGGACGCACCCTTCCCGGGACCGTGATTGGTATCAGCAAATGGTAAAACGCGGTGAGGCCTTTAAGCTAACCCGGCGCCTCCGACGGTGTCAAGGCTATCGGGCAATAAAGAGCAACATCCAGGCCAACAAATCAACTATCTGTAATTCATTGATTATGTGGATATGAATGGCTGATCGTGCCCATATATTGTCACGCCTCTGCCCATATATGGGCTTGTTCCTATTTTTCCTTCATGGTATCGATCGCCCTGAGTTCCCTGACCGAACCACACATACAGTGAGGCACCGCAGATGACTGATTCGCCGGACAAGGGCAGCGATGCCGTAAAACTGGAACTGGAATTGGCCCGGGAAGCCTCCAACCGGGGGGACTATGATCTCGCCCTAAACAAGTACGCCGGCCTGATTCGCCGCTTGGGAGTTCACCCTCACCATGAGGAGCATGGTCCGCTTTTCGTCACAACCGTTCTTGAATTTTCCAACCTTGCGATGCTGGCGGGAAAGGCCCTCAAACAGGTCTTTTCGCTGCTTCAGACGGCAGGGCGAATCGCGGAAGGATTCGGCGACCGGCGCAGCCAGGCCATGATTCTGCTGCATATCGGCCGGATCCTTTTTATTGCCGGCCGAGAGCCTGAAGCGCTGGCGGCCCTGGAGAAAGGCACCGACAGGGTCACTGAACTCGGAGACCCCGATATCCTGGAACAGGCCAGTGTATTCATCGGCTTTTATCACTTCATCAAAGGGCACCATAAAGTCGCCATGGAGCACCTGGAGCGGAGTCTGGGCGGCAGTGATGAGATGGAAGGCATGCAGTTCAGGCCCATGGCCCGAATCGTGTTCGGTTACACCGCCGCCTTCATCGGTCATTTTCACCGATCCATCGGGACCCTCGCCTTCTCCTATCACCTGGCAAAACGGAAAAGGCACCCCACCATGGCCTCGATCATCGGTGCGGTGCTGGGCATCGTCCTGCTGGCGGCCGGCAAACTCGAAAATGGCCGGTTTCACCTGGAAACCGCACGGCAGAATGCCCTGGATACCGGCAACCGCCTGGGCCTCAATATAGCGATCCGCGGCCTGGCCTACTACCATTTCCTCGAAGGCCGACTGGAAGAGGCAACGCACCTGGTGGCCACTTTCGAAACGCTGTCTGCCGAAGAAGGTTTTTCGTCTCAGCTCATGACGCCCTGGCTGCTTGAAATGCTCACGCAGCTTGAGCGCCTTGGATTGGCAGGCGGCTGGCGATGGCGCTTTGAGGAAACCTTCGATCGGATCATGAAAAACCCCAACATTCACATACAGGGCGTCGCGCTGCGGCTGCGCAGCGAGCACCTGTTTGCCGATGGTTCACCAACCCAGGCGATTCTCCCTTTGCTGATCCTAAGCGAGGAGCGCCTTCTCATCTCAGGGGATCCGGCGCAACTCGCCAAGTGCCGGTTTGCCAGGGCGCTGCTGCATGAAAGAGACGGCGATGCCGACGCATGCCGTCAGTATGCCCGCAAAGGTTACCGGGAAATCGCCGGATATGACCCGTCGCTGTGCCCCGATGCACTCAGACCCCTGCTGGATGATCACGGGGCGACTGCAAAAACGGCGGATCAAGACACCGCCTGGGTGACGCTGCTCATCGGCGCCGTGGACCGGCTGACCTTCAAAACCGGGACCGGTGAGTTTTTAAACCGCCTGCTTTTTGTCTTGAATCGGTTTCTCCAGGATGAACGCGCTGGTGTTTTCTGGATGACCGGCAGCGCCGGGCGCAATGTTGAATTGCGCGCGGCCCGCAACCTGACGCGGGAAGATATCGGGGCCGACATTTTTGCCGGCAGCATGGCCATCATTCGTAAGACGCTGGCCAGCGGCAGCCCCCTGCTGACACGATTCGATCCTATCGAACCTGAAAAGGATTTCCGGAAACCGCATTCGATGCTCTGCCTGCCCATCGCCATCGAGGGAACCGTGCGCGGCGTGCTCTACCAGGATAAGACCTATCTGGACAGTCGGTATCGCCGCATAGACGGTCAAAGCCTGCTGCGGATCACCGACAGCCTGAGCGCAGCAGTCACACGCTCGCTGGAATATAACCGGTTGATTGAAGAAACCCGGGTGTCGGCCATTGAAACAACGGTTCGGGCCACCCTCCACCACGACCACGATCTGCTGGCCAGAAGCCCCGAAATGATTCGTATCCTGGGGCAGGCCGAAAAGGTCGCCGGCACCGACGCCTCGATTCTGCTATTGGGCGAAACAGGCACGGGAAAGGAAGTCATGGCCCGATGGATTCACGAAAATAGCCCCCGAAGGGACAAGCCGTTCATCGTCATCGAGCCGGCGGTGATCCCGGAGAACCTCGTGGAGAGCGAGTTGTTCGGTCATGAACGCGGCGCCTTCACCGGCGCCGACCACCAGAAAACCGGTCTTGTGGAACTGGCCCATGGCGGCACCCTGTTCATCGACGAGGTCGGGGAGATCCCGGGCCCCATCCAGGTCAAACTCCTTCGCCTGCTTCAGGAAAAGGCCTTCAACCGCGTAGGCGGAACCAAAACCATCGGTTCCGATTTTCGGTTGCTGGCGGCAACAAACCGGGATCTGCACCAGTTGGTGGCCGCCGGCCGATTCCGTGAGGACCTGTACTACCGGATCAATGTGATGGAACTGCGCTTGCCCCCGTTGCGCGAGCGCGGTGACGATATCATCTTTCTGGCCAGCCATTTTCTATCGCGATGCGCCCGCAAATATAACCGCACCGACCTGACGCTCTCAAAGGGGGATGAGAAACGACTGGCAGGCTATCATTGGCCGGGAAACGTGCGGGAGCTGCAAAACGTCATGGAGCGGGCAGTACTGCTTTCAGCGGGCAGCAGTTTAAAATTGGACCTGTCCGTCATGCCGCCGGTTTCCGGCCACGGCAAACTGTATCAGGATCTGCCTTCCATGGACGAAATGCAGTGGCGATATATCCAGTACGTTATCCAGAAAACCGGGGGGCAGATCGGCGGCAGGGGCGGCGCGGCCCAGGTGCTGGGAATGAAGCGCACGACGCTCCAGGCGCGCATGAAAAAACTGGAGCGCCTTGTTCGCTGACGGCCGCCAACTGCGCCCCTAAAAAATTTTGAACCACGAAGAACACGAAGTGCACGAAGAAAACCCAAAAAGCAAAAAGGGGGGGGTAGAAAATCTTCGTGAACTTCGTGGTGATCAATACTCAGGGTGCCTGCAGTCCAAGCGCCGCCATGGCGTTGAAGACGGCCGGATGAACGTATTGCTTCGGAGAGCCGATCGGATAGGGCGAGTCGGGCAGCAGGGCCAGCGAGGCATGCACGCGGGCAAACCGCTCCCGGCAGACATGGCGCACGCGGACAATCTCGGCTGCGATATCGTCCGGTAGGGACGCATCGCATTGAATCAGACCGAACGCCACAAGAACGCCTATATCTTCTTTGAGCCCCGGCAGTGAATTTGCGGGCAAACGGGCCGGATACATGATCGGGTCCGTGCTGAAATCGAACCCCTGATCGACCCATTGCCTGTCCACGGTCAGAAAATGAATGGTGCGGCCGGCATTGAGCAGCATCAGGGTGGGCGGCGTGGGCGCAAGAGCCGACACGATATAGCCACCGTCACCGTCGACGTTCACCTTGCCGACAAATCCCAAGGTGGTTGCGTCGATGGTCCCGTTGAGCAGGGCGTCCTTGCATCCCATGAATCCCAGCGGCGCCCAGTTGATGCCATCGGTGTTGCCGATGCCCTTTCCAAACAGCGCCCGGTCGATGAGCACGCCGGCAAACGGCCGTGCGCTTTCGGCGGTGCCGACCGTCTTACCCGTCAGATCCGCCAGTCCCGCGATATCTTCTCGAAATGTCCCGAACGCCATAACCATGGCCGGATTGGACACCAGGGTCCGGGTCGTGGGCCAGGGACATTTTTCAAACGGCGGCCGGCCTTGCGCCACAAACCCCACCGATGTCAGCGCGCCGACGGCAAGGGTGTGTGGGATGTCTCCGGCAATCATCTTTTCCCGGTTGGTCGCGATATAGCGGAACATATACATGCCGCCCGGCGTTTCCTGATGGCGGATGCGGACCCAGGAATCCGCCTCCCGGAACACGCGCTCATAGGCCACGCCCACCTCATACATGTGCGTACCGAAAGAGGTGCTCATCAAGACGACATCCACCGGCTCCCTGACCGACGGCGCAGTGCCGGCCCCTGCGCTGCCTGTCGCAAACACGACCATCGACAGGACGGCCAGCAGCCCTGATGCACAGATGCGGGTCCGGTGCCTAATTGACATGATCTTCACCTGCCAGATCGAGGATGGGCTCATCTTCACAACCGGGAATATGACGGCAGCGTTTCCACTGTCCGATCAGATAGACGAAAAACAGAAACAACGCGCCCCAAAAAAACAGGAGACGCCCACTCAATCCATACCCGGTCGATAGAAAAGTCGCCATAGGCAAAAACGCCTGTTCAACCCGAGTGTTGGGCGCCAGCGCATATCGCTGGCACCAGCAAACCATGGACACCATGGCCATGGCCAGTGCAACCACTGCAGCCGCAGCGGATAGCAGTGGCTGCGGCGCGAGAAAAAAAACCGGATTGCGGATCAGAAAAAACGGCAGCGGGAAAAACGGCAGCGCCAGTTTGAGGCTTTCGAGCGTTGTGGCCATATAGCCGGCGCCGCTGATCCGGGAAGCCACCAGAGAGGGGCCCGATATCGGCGGTATGACGTTTGCCATAACACCGAAATAAAATGCAAAAAAATGAGCCACGATCCGCGACAGGCCAAGATCCGTGAGGATCGGCACGGCAGTAAACGCCACGATGGCGTAGGCCGCTACGGTGGGAAGACACGTGCCGAGCAGCAGACAAAGCACCATCGTCAGCAGCAGCGGCGCCCATTGACTGCCGCCGGCCGCCGCTGCGATAAAGAACCCGATTTTCGTCGTGGCGCCGGTCAAGGTCAGACACTTGAACAGCATGCCGATGCACGCGCAGGCCACACCGAAGCTCGCCCCAAGGGCGGCGCCTTTGCACAGCCCCGAGACCAGGGCCCGCAGATCCGGCCGGGTCGCTCGTTGCAGGCTTGCTGCGACGAGCAGCACCCCGATGCCCCCCATGGCGGCATAACCGACGGAGTAATGAACCATGAGCAAAGTCGCCACAACACCCATGGGCAACAGGAAAACCGGCAACCCCGCAACGATGATCCGCCGGTTTTCCCGAACAGTGCCCAGGGGGATGCGCTCCCTGCCGGCAATGATGATAACCCCTAAAACGACGATGCCATAAAAGGCGGCCGCCGGTACCAGGGCCATGGCCATGATCTGCCCGTATCCGATGCCCAGAAATCCGGCCATGATGAACACGGCGATGCCCATGACCGGCGGCGTCAACTGGCCGCCGGTCGACGCGACCGCCTCTATGGCACCGGCGGTCGTCTTTTTGAAACCGCCGGCGATCATGGCCGGGATCGTATTGAACCCGGTGATGGCCACATTGGCGGCGGCGACGCCGTTGAGCATGCCCGTCAGTGTACTTGCGAAAATCGCGGTCTGCCCTGATCCGCCACGGATCTTCCGCCCGAGGAAGACACCGATCTGCATGAACAGCGCCGTGATGCCGGTCACCTCGAACAGGGCGCCGAAGACTACCAGGAGAAATATGGTAGTCACCGAAGCATTGAGGACCAGTCCGTAGATCCCCTGAAAACCGACGCTGAGGCTCGACACCGCATAATCGAAAGGCAGCGCCGGATGGCCGGCATCACCGGGCAGCAGGTGCCCCCCCAGGGCGTAGGCCAGCGCAGCCAAAGTCAGCACCGGTATCGCCGCCCCGAAGCTGATCCATGTGCCGCCGATAACCAGCACCATGAGCAGTGTGCCCACGACCACATCGGCCGGTTGGGGAAATCCGGCGGTCATTGCCAGGCGCTCCCGGTTGAAAGCGATATAGGCGATCAGCGCCAGCGCCAGCAGTGCTGCGGCGCCGGCGCTCTTTCGAAACGCGCCGGGGGCGGTGTCAGCAGCGCGGCTCAAAAAGACGAGCACCAGCGCAAATCCGAGGTGGGTGTTCTGGTTGATGATCTGATCGCCGATAGGAAACAGTGCGATCAGGGCATGAAAGAGGATCATCGCCAGCGATACGGCGACGATGGCGGTGTTGACAACCGTCGGGGAGAATGCGCCGGAATGCTTCTTCGGCAAAGGCAGGTCTTCAATCATCGAAGAGACGCATCTGTTTATCGGAGATATCTCTTCGTGATGACTGCTTCGCGCGACCGGCCGGCCGCGCGGTGCTGCGGGGAAAAAATTGCCGAAACGCCTGGTCCGCCGATAGGCTGTCCCCGGTGTCGTCACGGACGATCATGTTATTCGGAATGATGATCCCTTCCGGTGTCTCGTAAAAGGAAGCGGCATCGACAATATCGGGCGTGCAGTAGTCGGGGTCGCCGGTGTCGATGTCCAGCGTGTGGCGAATCTGCCGCGCCTTGCTGCTCACCGAGCCGGGCTTGGTCCCGAAAAAAGTGTTGATATCTTCCGGTGTCACATCCAACGGATCATCGGTGTAAAAGAGAAAATTCAACTGGGCGATGGCGTAGACAATGGCTGCCGCCCAGATCTCCTGCCGCCCCCGGTTCAGGGAAAACTCGGTGCCCACATCCAGCCGGTCGCAGAGGTTGAACACGCGCTGGGTCATTTCGTAGGTGAGAAAGCGGCCGCAGAAATCGACAAGCAATCCACGGATGGCGGCGCCTGCCGCCGACTCGTGGTCATCAGATCGCACGGATGCCGCCTGCGGCGGGATCTCCAGGCCGAGCCGCCGGCGCACTGTGGCAATGGGGCCTGCCGCCACTTCCCGGATCAGCGCATCACCGCGCGCTTCCGCTTCGGCAGCGGCCAGCAGACGCGTCACGATCTCGCGTCCCTCCGGCGTTTTCACGGCCTGGCGCGGCGTCCGGTGCTGCAACGCAGGAATCGGTGTGTCCATCCAATCACGCCAGTGATCGGCGATCATATACGCGATATCCTCCCGCAAATCCTGGTCCTCGAGCAGTTCCTCCCGGCCAAAATCGCTCAAACCCGGCGGGTCGTCATCATCGGGACCGCCTTCACGGACATCTTTCAGTGCGTGAACCTCGGTGGCGCGGTACCGGGCACTGCCGCCCAGCCGCCGTTCCATTTCAGCCCGTGCGGCCTCGGCCCTAACCTTGGAATTCACCATTACCAGAAGCTGTTCGCCTTCTATATCAATGCGTCCGAAAACCTGCGGCCCCCAGGTTTCAACCGCTCCCGGAAAACGGCGAAACCATGGCAGATCGGCACGCACGATCCGCCCGTTTTCGTCTCGGTCGGCATCTTTCAGCAGCAATGCCGCTTCTACACCGGTGGCCAATGGGGCGAGTTTTTCAGCCACCTCATGGGGGTCATCGATATCATAGTGGAGCATGTGAAACGAAATGGGGTCCCCGTCGGTATTGCTAATCTGGGGCGGCCCGGTCAAGGACCGATAAATCCAGCGGTAGCAATCGAACACCTCGTCTTCAAACTCCGACACCGACTCGTCATCGACGTCGTCGGCGCAATCGGCGATCTCCTGCTTTAACAGCCGGATGTCTTTTTTATACGCCTGCGGAAGGGCGATCTGGGAACAGCCCACCATCATGGCCACATGCTCGATCTGAACGACGCGGCACAGCAGGATTTCGCCGGCGGTGACCGCATCCGAAGCCATCCGTTCCATGATCTTTGCATCGCGGCCGGTCAGCAGATCGCGAAGATGGAGCCCACGGCCGGGTGTCGCCGAAATCACTTCCCAGAAACTGAACGGCGCATCCAATGTGGCGTCTATCAGTCGCATCTGGAGGGAATCGATTCTGTCCGGGTGGGCACCGGTGTACATCAGCGCGATGGGCGTGTCGGCCTGAAGATCGGGCACGGCGCCATCCTCGTAGGGGTCGTACTTCCAGTTGTAAAAAAACCATGGCCAGAACAGCTCTTCCTGATTTTCAATGAGACCGAACAGGGCTTCCATGTCCGCCAATTCGGGATCGCCCAGGAATTGGTTCATCCCCAGCATCAAGGCAACCGGATGGATCTGCTCTTCGGCAAAATTCATCAGCGACCTGGCCAGAGCACCATGGGCATCACCCAGCCGGCGCCACAGCAGATCCACCGCAGGCGCGGCTGCGGCAAGGCAGCATTTCTTATACTTTTTCCCGCTCCCGCAGGGACAGGGATCGTTTCGTCCGGTTTTCATGGCAGGGTTCTCCTTGCACTGAAAACTGCGTCGTGTCGGTTCATCGTACCGGTCAAATCAACGCCCCCCCTCCTGAGGCCCGCCAAACAGCGGCAACTGCCCGCCAGTGATCGCCCGGAAATCTATCTCGGACTTCGCCGCCTCGGGAGTCGCCTGCTCGCTTAAATCGAGATGCCCGCCCAGTGCGAGGCTAGCGGCCAGAACCCCTTGGGTGAATCCCTGCCGGATGGCTTCCCTTTTGATGAATTCCACCCGCTCTTTAAGCCGCTCGGCATCGGCCAACAGCTTTTCCATCTCGCTGCGATAGATCGCCGTCTCCAGGCTGTCTTCGATGAAGTCGACCAGACGGATCCCGTTGGTATCGCAATAGCCTCGCAGCTCCCTGTAGAGCGCGCCGTCGATCGCAATCGTCTGGGTGTCTTCCGCCATTATGATCCTTGCCCAGCCAAAATGAGATGCTCAATTCCGGTCGTGCGGCCACGATTCCAACTGTGACAGCCATTGCCTGAAATGAGGACATTCCCTGCGGATGGTATCCAATCCGATTTCGAGCGCCGCCAGAGGACCGAACAACGGCTTTTCATAACGCGGCATCAATTGCAGAACGCGTTTTGACGGTGCCGTGATCGGCGAATCATTGATCTCTTCCGGGTTGGCAAACTGATTACGGATTTCCTGAAACGCCGCTGCGAGATCCGGCCGGCCAATACCGGCGCCAAAGCGCTCACAGTCGCTGAACAGCAGCCCCTCAAACTCATGCATCATCACGAAGGGGACAAAACGATCGGGGTGGAATCCACCGCCCATTTCTCTTCGGATGTCCTTGGCGAGTCCGTGTTCGACGGTGATGGCCTTTTGGGCAAAGGGCAGTGTACCCGCCGCTTCGCGGCCGGGCCACGCCCGAGTGCCGGTTTGCGGCAGCGCATAATAATCCACCATAGTGGTGGCCATACATCCGGAGTCTTCCCGAAGGTGATTGACAATATCTTTCCGGACAGCGCTCCAACCCCGGATACCCCCGCGGCGATCCCTGAGCCGGGCATTCCCCACAATGCGGGCGCTGACGATCGTATAGCCTTTACGGATCAGGTGAGGACGGAGAACGCCATTGACAAAAGCCTCTTCGGTTTCACCCTCGACGTGTATGAGTACCCTGGCCATGGTGCTATTCCCCACCGGGCCGGCCACCCAGCTCATTTTTCTCCCAAAGCTGGCCTAGGCTGTATTCCTCAAGCCATCCTGACAATTTCCGGGAATCGAGCCGGGTAAACTGCGTGCTGTCTCCAACGCGATCTGTCACCAATACCTCTTCAGGTTGGAAGTGATCCAGTAGTAGGGACGATTGGGTAGAAAGAATCACCTGGGTCTGCTGGGATGCCTGCTTGATCAGTGATGCCAGAAGTGTAATGGCCTGAGGATGCAGCCCTAGTTCCGGCTCATCTACCAAAATCACCGAAGGGCGATAGCTCTCAGGCTGAAGGAACAGTGTGGCCAGGGCAATAAAACGCAGTGTTCCGTCAGACAGGCTGGATACGCCGAAATACTGTTCTGAATTTTTGTGACGCCATGCCATCCGGATGGTCTCATCATTCAATGGATCTGGGATCAGTAGAAAATCGTCGAAAAACGGCGCCACGCGTTGAATGGTGTGGCGGATCAGCTTGTATTCATTGGTATGTTTTTGGGATAGCAGGTACAAAAACGCTGGCAGGTTCGATCCATCAGAACGAAGGTAGGCGTTGTCATGCAGTTTGGCTGTTTTTCTCAGAGGGGATGAGGCGCTGGTATCGTGAACGTGGTAGAGGCGCCAGCGCCCCAACCGGTGGCGCACCCAATCGGCAACTCGGTTCACGTTGGGATCGCTTATCCCTGCCTCCTGACTATTTTCCATGTTCTTGATTGCTCTGGATAGCGGCTGCGGATACGTTTTGTCCCAGTAAGATACAGCCTCAACGAACGGATAGAGACTGTCATCGGCAGCTGGTGCAAGACTCAGAGAATATTGATTTACTTCATCTCCGAACGAAACCTTCAACTGAATTCGCTGTGTTGTTTTAGAGCCAAAATACAACAGTTGATCCGCACCGCCAGCTTTACGCACATACTCATTGAGTCGGCCTTCCCGAACGGCATGCAAAAATGCGAACACACCCATGAAGTTGGATTTACCTGACCCGTTCGGCCCAATAATCAGGTTAATGGATCCCAAGGCCAGCTTCTCCACCGAAGCGATGCTCTTAAAACCCTTGATGGTAATGTAATCGAGTTCGGGTGAGGTCATGGCAGGCTTGCTTTCTTCAAAGCCCCTGGTTTTACCGATGGTCTTTTATCCAAATAAAAACATTGTGCGCCGTATCGGTGAAAGATAACGATCCCGGCAAGATGCACTCAACAGGTGCTTTATAGCGTCGGATGCTGATAAAAATCAACCGATCGCTCGGGCAGCGGCGATTCAACCGAACAAAAAAGCGCCCTTCCGGGCGCTTTTTTTGAAGATCTAAGGTTGATGAATCCGTAAAAAGGCCGGAATCCCTTTGCCGTGTCACCCCGGCGACCTGTCCGCCGTATCTCGCAGAGCGAAGGCGGAAGGCCGGGGTCCAGAAGTACCTGAAATCAATGGATCCCGGATCTCGTTTCACTCGTCCGGGATGACGAAAAAAGGGAAAATCCGACTTTTTACGGCGCTATCAAAGTTGCAAAAACACAACCCCTATTTTCCGGCGCGTCCGTCGTCACAGGCCTCGCCGTCGCCGGCTGCGTGCTCGGCGGTGTCGGAGAGCACGCAGGCGTCGGTGTCGGCGGTGACCTCCCGATCCAGCGCCCCGGCGGTCTCGATCATGACCGGTGCGGCCTCGGCCATCTGCTTGAGCTTGAGGTAGCGAAGGGCGAACTGCTCCTCGAGCTCGGCGTGGAGCTTTTTGGCCTCGGCCGGGAACGTCTTTTCAAGGGCGGCGTAGCGCACCTCGCCGCGCAAG
>JBDRRP010000094.1:0-26520 GCA_043825735.1 Pseudomonadota bacterium
CCATGCCCACCACCCGCCGGGCCAGCTCGATGCCGATCAGGACCCCGACCACGGCCATCCATTTGTCCAGGTCGTTTTCGGCGCCGGTGCGGTAGTTGATGGCCTCAAAGTTGAGAATCCAGTAACCGATGGTGACGATGGAGGCGATGATGAGCAGATAGTCCACCACCCGGAAAATGGGCGTCTTGGACTTGTAGAGCAAAAACACCAGGACATAGGTGATGATGACATAAATGCCCCGGTGGTACTGGGTGGCCGCCGGCTGGAGCACCGCCGCCCAGGAATAAAAGACAACCAGGGAGACGGACAAGATGTCGAAGATTGCTTTTTCGAACCTGTTGAGTTTGTCGTACACGATTGCACCTCATCATTGCGAACGTCGCCGGGCACCGAATCCGGTATCCGTTTCCATCCGGCCGTGAAACAGGTCAAGGCGGCACGACATCGCCGTGCCGCCCCATGACCATGACGCGTCGATCCTCACATCGGAGCGGCGCAGATTTTTACTATTTCAAAACGCCTTTTTCTTTCCAGAACTTTTCGGCACCCGGATGCAGCGGGGTCACGATACCCTCGATGCCGCTTTGGATGCTCATGGCGGCCGCGGTCTTTTTCACGTTGACCATGTGGGCCAGGCCCTCGGGGGAGTAGATCTGTTCGAGCAGCTTGTAGACCACGTCGGCGGGCACCTTGCTGTTGGCCACCCACAGGGCCGAGTCCTGAAAGCTGGGCATGTCCACGTCCACGCCTTTGTAGGTGCCGGCGGGGATGGTCAGTTTGCTGAAGTAGGGGTACTTCTTCAAAAAGCCCGATTCCTCGGCATCCTTGTACAGGTTGACCATATCGATGTCGTTGGTCTGGGCGGCCATGATCACCGCACCGGCCGGGTAACCCACGAACAGCCAGAAGGCGTCGAGCTGGTTGTTTCCGAAGGCGGCGGCCGCGTCGTTGTAGCCCATGGCGTTACGCTCGATCTTGTCCCACACGCCCATATGGGTAAAAAACAGCTCGCAGTTGGCAAACGCGCCGGAGCCGGCATTTCCCACGCCCACTTTCTTTCCGGCCAGGTCCTTGACGCTGTTGATGCCCGAGCCTTTTTTGACCACCAGCTGCGCCGGTGCCCCGTAAAAGTAGGAAACGGCCAGTACGTTGGTGTACTTGGTGGTGTCGTTTTTCATCAGGCCCTCACGGCCCTGGAAGACGTGCCCGGAGTAGACCACGCCAAAGGAATAGGCGCCGGAGTCGACTTTGCGCATGTTCTCCACCGAGCCGCCGGAGGCGCCGGCCAGCACGCGAAAGTCGGGAATGGCCTTGACGCCGGGGTAGGTGGCGATGCCGCCGGCCATGAACTGGAAGGTGCCGCCGGCCGGGCCGCCGCCGAACTTGTAAATGGGTTTGGCCATCGCGCCCGGTGCAAACGCGAATGTGGCCATAATGACGGCACAGACCGCAACAGTGATGGTGAACAGTGTCCGCTTCATTGCATTCCTCCTCATTGATGGTTGGCAACACGGCCGTGGGGCTGGTGGTCTTGCTGGGCCGGTGTCAGGGGTCCCGGGCAATGACGCATGCCGGAAGTTTCCGCATCCAGTGCCGGTGGGCCGCCTCGATGGCCATGGTGGGGGATTGAAAAAAGGCGGCATCCGTGCATTGGCGACCGTACCAATGTGGCAACCCTGCGTCAATTAGGCGATTTCTGATTTCGATGTCAGAAATTTTCTTACACGGCGGCGGCCACGACTGTGTGCCTGCCGCCGCATCACGGTTCATTGCCTTAGAAACCCAGCGCTTGCGCGGTAGGCTCCAGGCGAAAACCCTCGTTGCCGGCACTCGCTCACTACGGTTCTATGAGGTTGTTCTGGATGGCGAATCGGGAAAGGTCGGCGTTGTTGCGCAGATTGAGTTTTTTCAGCAGTCGAAGCCGGTAGGTGTCCACGGTTTTGATGCTGATGTTGTACGCCGAGGCGATTTCTCGGTTGGTGTGCCCCATGGCCAGGCGTCTGAGCACCTGCAGCTCGCGGGTGGAGAGCAGATCCAGAGGGCTTTGTCCCCGGGCACCCCGGGCAACGCTGAGGACCAGTGCGTCGGTGGCATCCGCCGACAGGTAGCGGTTGCCGCCGCAAACCACGCGGATAGCCGTGACCAGCTGTTCAGGGGCGGATTTTTTCGTGATATAGCCCATGGCGCCGGCTTCAATGGCCCGGATCACGTACTGATCTTCCTCATGCATGGTGAGAATGATAACGGGCAGCTTCGGAAACTCGGCGTGGAGCCGGCTGGTCACTTCCAGTCCGTCGAGACCGGGCATGGAGATATCGACAACCGCCACATCGGGGCACTCCCGGCGGACCATGGATATGGCCTGCATGCCGTCGGCGGCCTCGGCCACCACGGTCATTTGTTCGCCGTCTTCGACGATGCGCCGAAGTCCGTCCCTGACAATACTGTGATCGTCTGCCAGCAGCACGCGGATCATTTTCGAGATTCCTCCCCCGGGAGTACCTGTAATCTGACCTGGGTGCCTTGCTGCGGTGCGGACACCACGTCCAGGTTGCCGCCAACCAGGGCGGCGCGCTCGCGCATGCCGGCCAGCCCCAGTCCTTCGCTTTCCGTCAAGCCGGTAGGGTCAAATCCTTTTCCGTCATCGGCCACGGTCAGGACCAGGGTGCCGTCGAGCAGCTCAAGTTTCACATCCACGCGACCGGCCGCTGCATGTCGGACAACATTGGTCAGGGCCTCCTGGGCAATCCGGTAGGCCACCGTGGCCACCCGATTGCTCAAGGGGGGGATGGGTTGCTGGTGCTCGAACACGCAGGTGATCTGTGCGCGGCGCTCAAAATCGGTGGTGATCCACTCCAGGGCATCCACCAGTCCCAGGTCGTCCAGCACGCCCGGTCGCAGCCGGATGGCCATGCCCCGGACGTCTTCGATGTTCTTATCGATGAGATGGGTCATGGTCATGGCGCGCTCGGCGGCGCGGGGGTCGGTTTTTTTGAGGTGCTCGTTCATCCAGACAGCGTCCATTCGCAGCGCGGTCAGCACCTGGCCCAGCTCGTCATGGAGTTCCCGGGCGATGGCGGAGCGCTCGGCCTCCTGGCTTTGCAGGATGCTTCCCGAAAGTTTTCGCAGGCGTTCCTGGGCCTTTTTCTCGGCGGTGATATCGGTGGAGATGTTGCAGATGCCGCTGACCTGGCCGCTGTCGTCGAAAATGGGAAACTTCACAGACAGGTAGGTGTGATCGACATTGCCGTGGACGAGGCGTTCTTCCACCTGCACCGGCCGGCCCGTGGCCAGTACCCGGGCTTCGTTGACCTGGAACTGCCGGGCCACACTGTCGGGAAGAATGTCTTTGTCGGTTTTTCCCCGCACGGCTTCGTTGGACATGCCCAGCAAGGTTTCCAGTCGCGTGTTGATGAGCACGTAGCGGCCCTCGAGATCTTTCATGTAGACCATGTCCGGCGTGTATTTCAGGATATTGCTGATCTCGCGGGTTCGCTTGCGCACCTGGCGCTCCAGGTTCTGGGAATAGCGGTCCAGGGTCTCTTTGGCCTGCCGCAGGGCGATTTCCGCCTTGATGCGCTCGGTTACGTCGATGGAAACGGCAAGGGTGCGCCGGATGCGGCCGTCGGCATCGAATTCGGCGATGGCGGACAGGAGCACGTCGATGACCTCACCGGTCTTTTTTTTGAACTGATAGGGGACGTCCTTGCAGTAGCCCGTCTTGAAAAACCCGGGGAACACGGTCTCCTCGTAATAGCGCCGGGAGGTCTCGGTAAAAAAATCGGCCAGCGGGCGGCCCACCACCTCTTCGACACGGTATCCCATGGAGTCGCTCCAGTAGTCGCTCACGCTGATGATTCGCCCCTGGGTGTCGATGGAGTGCAGCATGGCCGGCGTGTTGTGATACAGGGAGCGGTACCGGGCCTCGCTGTCACGCAGGGCCTTTTCCACCGACCGCCGCTGGGCGAGCTCCTGGCTGGCCTTGCGGTAGAGGAAAAACACCCCCGCCCCCAAAAAGGTCGTCAGCGTGACGATGATGATGCCGGAGATGCGAATCAGCGGTGCCGACAGGGTCCGTGAAATAGCGGCTCTGCTGCGCATGTGGATCACCTGCCACCCCGGGTAGCTGGTCAACTCGGTTTGGTGCACGATATAGGGCGTTCCCTCCTGGTCATAGGCCTCCCCGGCGTTCATCCGGATACCCGTCCACTGCCAGGGACCGGTGCCGAACTGACGGCTCAGGTTCAGCGATTCCAGATCCTTGTTGGAAAGCCGCCGGAGCAGTTTGTAGCGCCACTCGGCCTTGTTGGAAATAAAAACCACGCCCTTGGGGTCGGTGACCATGACGATTTCATCGAGGCTGGGCCCGAGTTCTTTTTCGATGAAGTAGATGGCCGATTTGATGACGGCGATGCCTGCCGGTGTGTCCTGCCCAGGGCCGTAGACCGGGTAGCTGACATAGGCCCCCCGCTTGCCGGAGGTGGTGCCCAGCGCGAGGTAGGTGGAGGGCAGTCCCTGGATCGCCTTTTGGTAATAGGGCCTGAATCTGAAGTTTTGTCCCACGAAGCTGTCCGGGTCGTTGCGGTTGCTGCTGGCCACGGTGGTGCCGTCGGGATCGAGCAGGTAGCAGACATCGGCATCCAGGGTCTCCCGGAATAGATCCAGCATGCGATTGGCTGCAGCCAGGCCAGCGGGATCGGTTTTCAGAAGGGCCGTCTTGATTTCCGGAATATCGGCCAGGGTGCGCACCGGGCGGATGTTCTGGGTGAGCAGGGTGGACAGGCTGCTGTTGATGACGGCCAGCCGGACCAGTGCGTGGCGCTCCGCCTCCCTGAATGCGATGCTTTTGAGCGAGGCGTGGAAGAGATACCCGCCGGTGGCCGCCGCACCGAAGGCGAGCAGGGAGAGGATGAGTATGATGTGGCGCAGCCGCATGACGCGTCTCCGGAAAAGCGGGCGCATTGCCGCAGGTCGTTTACTTGGAGAATACCGAAACCGGGGGGTGATGATCAACCCATAGTTGGTCTTCACTCAGAGCAGTGTCGGTGGTGATGCAAAGTTCGACGGAAAAAATCTGCTTCAGGGCAGCTGCCGTGGTGTTTCGCCAGCCGCCGGCACGTGACCGGCTCCGAGGGTGCACCCCGACGGTGATACAACCGGGCAGGGGGCGCCGGTGATCCAACTCCCGGTGAAGTGCATCGCGAAACAGGCGGCATTGAACGAGGTGGCCGAAAGCGGGATGATAGGGGCCGGCGACGATGGCGCCGGTACCGAGAAGCCCGTCATCGGCATGAAGCCCCATGCGGATGACCGGAATATCCTTGCGGGCAAACACCCGAACCATGTCGGCCACCAGCGCCACGGCGGTATCCAGGTCCCAGGGGCGATACCGCCCCTGGAGCGTCCAGTCTGCCAGCCGGCTGTTTTTCAGAACGATCGTTGGGTAGATACGCACCGCTTCAGGACGCCACGCGGCCACCTCGCGGGCGGTGGCCATGGCCGTGGCGGCGGTGTCGCCAGGAAGCCCCACCATCAGCTGGACACCGACCCGGTGGCCTGCTGCGCTCAGGCGCTGGACGGCGGTGACGGCCGTTTCGGCGTCATGACCGCGCTGGGAGGCGCAGAGCACGTCGTTATCCAAGGACTGAACCCCCAGTTCCACCAGTTGCACGGGGTACGGGGCGATGGCCGCGAGACGCTCGGGGCTGATGGTGTCTGGACGCGTTGAAAACCGGATCCCGGACAGCGGATCGGCCGTGACATGCGTGGCGGCCGCTTCCAGAAGCGTCGCCATGGCATCAGTGGGGATGCCCAGGAAATTGCCGCCGTAATAAGCGATCTGAAGCGGCCGGCCGCGATGCCGGCTATGGGCCTGCCAGGCCCTGACGGTGTCGTGCACCGTTGCGGTCGTCGGCAGACGTGTCTTTCCCGTGATGGCGGTCTGGTCGCAGAAGGCACACCGGTGGGGGCATCCGGCGTGGGGGATGAACACCGGGACGATGAGCGGTCGGCGCCTGGCGTCAGAAGGCATGCGTCAGCCGAGGGGCTGCGCGTCGAGAAGGGCCAGCGCCAGTTGAGCGGCGTCCTGCTCGGCCGCCTTCTTGCTTTTCCCACGACCCTCGGCGGTGCGATCGGCCGCGGTCACCTGGACAGTGAAAATGCGATCGTGATCCGGGCCGGCAGTTTCGGTGAGCAGATACACCGGCGCCGGCATACCGGTCTGCTGGATGCGTTCCTGAAGCCGGGATTTGTAATCAGCGATGCGCCCCGGCTCCAGATCGTTTTGGATGATCGGGGCCACCTGTCGTCGGACGACCTGGAACGCGGCATCGAGGCCGCCGTCCAGATATACTGCTGCGATGACCGCCTCCATGGCATCGGCTAAAACCGAACTTTTCTGGGCGCCGCCGGTCAGGGCCTCTCCTCGGCCCAGTTTCAGTTGCGGGCCAAGTGCCACGGACTCGGCGATATCGGCCAGTTGCTGCTCGTTGACCACTTCGGCGCGCATTCGCGAGAGGTGCCCTTCCGGTACATCCGGAAAGGCATCCATGAGCAGACGACTCACGATGAGATTGAGTACCGCATCGCCCAGAAACTCTAAACGTTCGTTGCTTCGGGTGATACCGGGCTGCTCATTCACATAGGAACTGTGGGACAAGGCTTCGGCCAGAATATCCGTGTTTCTGAAACGGTATCCGAGGCGCTCCAGAAAGTCTTCTGAGGGCTGTGGGGGCATGGGGTCCGTGTCTTTTCCCGGTTCATGCGCTGACGGCATGGGGAGCGCGCTGCCCCACGGCGTTCAGCAGACGTGTGTAAAGGACTGCAGGCACGTGAAGATCACCGTAGCCAGAGCCCAGGGCCACATCCGGTTTCAAGGCGCCATGGAAATCAGTTCCACCGGTCTTTAAAAGACCGTGGCGGTCGGCCAGGGCGCCGTAATGGGCGGTCTGATGGTCAGAGTGCTCGGGGTAATACACTTCCACGCCATCCACGCCCGCCGCTTTGAATGCCGCCATGGTGGCATCGGACATCAGGCCGTTTTGCGTTGGATAGAGCCCGGGATGTGCGATTACTGCAACACCTCCGGCGCTTCTGATGGCGTCTGTTGCTTCGTCAAAGGGCACCCGGTACTTGTCCACATAGGCCGGCCGGTCGTTGCCGAGATAACTGTCGAAGGCCGCGTTAAAATTCGGCGCGAACCCTTTTTTTACCATTGTTTGCGCGATGTGCGGCCGCCCCACCTGGTCGGGTGATCCGCTTTCACGGACCACCTCGTCTAAGGAGATGTCCATTCCCAGCGCATTGAGACGCGCGATGATGCGGGGGTTCCGGTGCAGGCGGGAGTCCCGCAGGTGCGCCAATATGGCGTTTAACCGGGGGTTGTTCAGGGCAATGCCGTAGCCGAGCATGTGGATGCTGCCGGAGAGGGGAAAAAAGGGCGGTGGCGCGGTACTGATTTCAACGCCGGTAAGAAAGGAAAGTCCCTCGGGCAGTCCGGTGTCAAGTGCCTCTTGGCAACCGGCGACAGTGTCATGATCGGTGATTGAAACTGCGGCCAGGCCCAGTGCATGGGCACAGCGCAGTATTTCGGAAGGGGAGAGGGTGCCGTCGGAAGCCGTTGAATGGATATGTAGATCGATGCCCGGCGGGCGGTTAGAGTCCAAGGGCCTTTTCCATCGCCTCTTCTTTGATTTTGCAATCGATGCACTGGGTGGTCACCGGCCGGGCTTTCAATCGCTCGATACCGATGTCTTCCCCGCAGGACTCGCAAATTCCGAAAGTGCCGCCCTCAATGCGATCCAGGGTTTTTTTTATCTTTTTGATGAGCTTGTGTTCCCTGTCCCGAATTCTCAGCATGAAATTGCGGTCAGCTTCAAGGGATGCACGGTCTGTTGGGTCGGGGAAGTTTTCTTTCTGCGAAGTCATACCGGTGACGGTATCGTCGGCGTGATCCAGCAGTTCCTCCAACTGATCGGTAAGCAGCACTTTAAAGTAGTCCAGATCCTTTTTTTTCATGGCAGGCTCGCTTTTTGTCTATTTTTCCCTATAGAAAAAGAATCACGTAACACAATCCAATTGTTGAGTAAAGCGTAAAATAGGTCTTCATAGCGCCGTTTCAACATCTTGCCGGATGAAAGGCGATGCGGGGCGGGGGCGCTTTAGCGGCCGATGGATCGGCGGGGCGCGTGGTCAAGGGCTTAGCCGGTGGCTGTGGCCAGGAATGCGTCAAAGGTTTCAGCGGAGTTGACATTGGCCACCGGGTAGGCCTCATTTTCTGAAAAAATACCTTTTTTCAGCATGTTGGCCAAGACGTTGCCGGGTCCGATTTCGGCGAATCCGTCCAGGTCGGTGGCCAGCACGGTCGCCATGGCATCGGTCCAGTGCACCGGACTGCAGAGCTGGCGGGCCATGATCGCCTTGATGGCGGCACCGTCTGATTCCAGAGTTGCCGTCGCGTTCATGGCCACCGGACAGCGGGCGTTGGAAAAGGTGACCCCGGAGAGGAACGCGGCAAAGTCCTTCTGTGCCGCCGCCATGAGCTGACTGTGCCAGGGGCCGCTGACTTTCAGGGGAATGGCGCGGGCGCCGACAGCCTTGGCCCGTGTGGCAGCGTCCGCCACGGCGGCGGCTTCCCCGGTGATGATGATCTGGGTGGGGGTGTTGTGGTTGGCGACCGAAACGATACCGCTGACGGCTGCCGCGGCCACGATCGCTGATACCTGAGCCATATCCAGTCCGATTATGGCTTGCATGGCGCCGTCGCAGGCGACGGCCTCCCGGTGCATCAGTTGCCCGCGCCGGGTGACCAGCCGAAAAGTGTCTTCCGGTGAAATGACCCCGGCGGCACACAGCGCGCTATACTCCCCGAGGCTGTGGCCGGCGGTGATGACCGGTGTTACCCCGTTTTCTTGTAAAACGGCGGTGATGGCCAGATTCACGGCGGTGACGGCGGGCTGGAGGTTGATGGTCTCGGTCAACTGCGCCATGGGCCCCTCGAAGCACAGGCGGGTGACCGGCAGGCCGGCCAGGTCATCGGCCATGGCGAAGATGTCCCGGGCGGTGTCGAACCGGTCAAAAAGATCCTTCCCCATGCCCACTTTCTGGGAGCCCTGGCCGGGAAATAGAAATACGTGTTTTTTCATTACATATCCTTTATCCGTCCAGCTTGAACAGCTTGCGGGTCATGTCGAGCACCACGGATTGGTCCCCGTGGCACCCCTCGCCTTTGAGCATGGTTGTCGGGTTATGCAGGATCTTGTTCACCAGTGAGGGAATCATCCGTTCCACGGACTGGCGCTGGGCATCATCGAGCCCGAGTCCCTGGATGGTTCGTGCAACCTCACCGGTCACGATGTCTGCAATGTGTTGGCGCAGCTCCTTGATGGTGGGCACCACGTCGAGTCCGCCCAGCCAGGTGCGAAACTTGATCACCGCCTCGTCGATGATACGCTCGCCCTTGATCGCTTCCCGCTGCCGGTCTTCTTTATTATCGTCAACGATATCGTTGAGATCATCGATGTCGTAGACATAGGCGTTGTTAAGCCGGTTGATATCCGGGTCAATGTCCCTGGGAACGGCGATGTCGATAAAAAACACCGGTCGGTTGCGCCGGGAGCGCATGCTCGCCTTCACGTCTTTGCGCGTGACCACGTAGTCCGGGGAGCCGGTGGAGCTGATGACGATATCCATCGACGGCAGGGCGTCGCCAATTTCTTCGAACCGGATGGGGATGCCGCGGTGCTTGTCAGCCAGTGCCACTGCGCGGGCGAAGGTGCGGTTGGCGACGGTGAGGCCCGCCACCCGGTGGCGGATGAGGTGTTCCACGGCCAGTTCGGCCATCTCGCCGGCTCCAATGAGCAGTGCCTGCTTGCCGTCCAGTTCGCCGAATATTTTTCGGGCCAGTTCGATGGCGGCATAGCTGATGGAAACGGCGTGGTCGCCGATGCCCGTTTCGGTCCGGATCCGTTTGGCAACAAAGAATGTCCGGTGCATGAGCCGATTGAGGACGACCCCGGAAGTGCGCTGACGTGTTGCCAGAAGATAGGCCGCCTTGACTTGACCCAGGATCTGAGGCTCGCCCACCACCATGGAATCAAGGCTGGCGGCAACACGGAATATATGACGGACGGCGTCGTCGCCCACATGGGTATAGGTAATGTCCTCAACCTGTTCCGAAGGGATGCCTTTGGCCGTGGTCAAGAAATGCTTAATAGCGGCGCCGGCCGACTGCTGGTGGTCGGTGGTGACCAGAACCTCCACCCGGTTGCACGTGGACAGCAACACCACTTCGTCGATGTCCGGGTGGCTGTGAAGCGACTGGACGGCGTCGTGGCTTTCATCGGCGGAAAACGCCGCGCATTCGCGCAGCGCCACCGGTGCGGTTTTGTGGTTGAGACCGATCAGTAGGATATCCCGCATCGTCAGTGATCAGCGGCGCTTTAGCGCCGCGTGAATTCTCCATGGTGTCCTTCCAGAAGGAAGTTTACACCGAAAAAGGTGAACAAAATCAGTGCGAAACCGATTATAGCCATGATCGCTGCCCGGCGTCCCCGCCAGCCGATGGTGAGGCGCTGGTGGAGCAGCGCCGCATAGACGAGCCAGGTAATGCCCGACCAGACTTCCTTGGGGTCCCAGCTCCAGAACCGGCCCCAGACGGATTTGGCATAGATAAACCCGGTGATAAGCCCCACGGTGAGCATGGTGAAGCCCACCACGATGGCGCCGTAGCCGGTGGAGTCCAAAAGGTCCAGCGACGGCAGTCGCTTGAAAAAGAACCCCCGCTGCTTGCTTTTGATGGCCGATTCCTGGAGCAGATAGAGGATGCCGACGCCGCAGGCCATCGCCAGGGCCGCCTCGCCGATGAATATGGCGATGATGTGAAACACCAGCCACGCACTGTTGAAGAGGGTTTTGACCGGCACCGGTTCCCGAGGCAGCTGGTAGGCCACCACCATTATCATGGCGCTCAGGGGCGCGGCATATACGCCGAGCACATTGAGGCGGTAGCGGGTGTGAAAGAAAATAAACACACCGGCAATGGCCCATGCCGCGATGGCCAGGGTTTCAAACAGGTTTTTCGCAGGAATGGTGCCATATCGGTAAAAACCGGCAGCCACCCACAGGCTATGGCAGGCGAACCCCGCCACCAGCAGGTATAGCCCCCATCGGTGAAAGGCTTTTCGCTGGGAAAACAAAAACGCGAAATAGGTGACCGTGCTGGCCAGATAACACAGGATCGTCAGGATGATCAGAGAGTCCATGGCGTCCGCCGCATTGGTTTATCCGTCTGAGTTCATAAGGCTGCGATAGTTATACCCGTCACCAAGGATGTCAAGGAGAAGGGCGTCCACTCCGGTCGTGTCGCCATCGCGGATCATGTCCAGCAGTCCGCTGCTGATGAGGGCCTCGAAAAGCGGTTTATGCGCCTCGGGGGCGTGGTCCTCGGCCAGGAGCCGTTTTCGGACGGCCCCCATGAGATCGAGAAATGTTTCATACTCAGGGCCGAACTGGACGGCGAGCGTTTTTCGCAGGTGTTTGGCAAAAGCCGGACTGCGGCCGGCAGTGGAAATGGCCAGGGACAGATCTCCCCTGCGAATGACCGCAGGCAGTATAAAATTGCAGATTTCCGGGCGGTCCGCGATGTTGCACAGCAGCCCGTGGGCGTTGGCGTCGGCATGCACCTGGCGGTTGAGCGGCTCGTCGTTGGTGGCGCCGATGACCAGAAAATGCCCGGTCACATCACCCGGGGCGAACCGACGCCGATGCCAGATAATGCGGCCGTCTGCGGCGATTGTCTTCAGGGTTTCAGTGGCTTCCGGGCTGATCAGGGTGACCCGGGCGCTGCAGTCCAGGAGCCCCTGCACCTTTCGGGTGCCGACCCCGCCGCCGCCCACTACCAGGCAGGAGCGATCGCGAATGTCAAGATTGACAGGGTAGTAACGGTTGGTCATTTGGCGTCGGTCTCCAAAGTTATGACTTTTCCCTTTTCATTGAAGAAAAGGGTTCGAGGATTCAAGGGGCCAAGAGGTCAAGTAACGGCATTGCGCGATATTCAGTACTATTACAGCCGGCAGCCGATCCCCGCGGCATGTTAGGGGTGAAATCAAAACGGACACTCACTGCAGGTGGCCCTAAGTCTTTCGGTCCGCAGATGTATTTCGCTGTTTTCTTGGTTGTTTTTCACTCGAACCCTTGAACCCTTGAATCCTCGGACCCTTGGTCCCCCATTCATCGACCAACGTTTCGGAGATGATCTTCAATGCTGACCGCGGCTGCCGGTTTCATGCGGGTGGACCGTGAGCCGAAGCAGGTCGGTCGCCAGGGTCAACGGCCCCAGCCATGTCCGACGTGCATCGGCGGCAATATCCGCGCGTTCGCATTCCGGGTAAAAATGGGTCAGAACCAGGTGCCTGACACCCGCGCGGGTGGCCATGTGGCCGGCCTGGGCCGGTGTCAGATGGCCCGAACCCGTTTGACCGGGGGGGATGGCGGCCTCGCAGATCATCATATCAGCGTTTTGTGCCAAGGACACAAGGCCGTCACAGGGCGCCGTGTCTCCGGAGTATACCACGGATCGGCCGGCGCTGTCGGTGATCCGAATGGCCACGCTCTCCGGGTTATGGGCCACTGGGGCGGTTCTTATTTCAATTTCCCCGGTCTTCATTGGGGCACTGGGATCGGGCGGCCACTCCGTCAGTCTAAACAGGTCCTCATCCAGTCGGATCCAATGCCCGTAAAGCGCTTCCAGCCGCTGGAAAAAATCAGCCATGCCCTGGCCTCCGGCCAAGTGAAGGGGGCGTTGCCGCTGATGCTGTTCCGGGTACTTGCTGGCAAACAAAAAAGCGGCGAGTTCACCCGAGTGATCCGGGTGAAAGTGGCTGAGTAGGATGTGGTCGATCTGGTCGGGGAGGTGACCGGACTCCAGCAGGCGGCGCAGCGTTCCCGGGCCCAGATCCAGCAAAATGTGCTGCATGCCGGTCGATACCAGTATGGCACAGGCGCTTCGCACCAGTGACGGCACACACGTGCCCGAGCCCAGGATGATGATCTGCAAGGCGGCCGACTGCGGCGTCATCCCGTGGGTTCCTTGCCGTCTTTTGCTTCTTTGACCTCTTTCACCTCCTTGGGTTTTGGCCGGGCCAAGCTGCGTTCGATCTGGCGCATGACCCACAGGCCCACTTTGGTGGGGTCCTGGCAGTCGATGCGCTGGGGCACTTCGCTCAAGGGGATTTCCGCGCGGGCCATGCTTTTATGCCCCCCCGCGGAGCCGAATTGGCCGAAACTGTCCCGGGCCAGCTTGCCGGCGTTTTTGCGGATACCGTCGTTTCGAAAGACGATGATGAGTTTGCGCTCGTAGCGGCCGGACACGACGCTCCAGCTCACCGTGTTGACGCGCATGAAATAATCGGCGATGAGCACCAGGACATCGGGGCTGGGGACGTTGCCGATGTGGGCGAATACCTTGTTTTTTCTCCGGCGCATCCGTTCCAGGGCAATTCGGAAACTCTTGAGAAATTCAAGCTTAAGCTCTGACTGCTCGATCTTTCGCACCATGTGGGTGTTGGCATGGCGGAACATGAACTGGAAAGCGCGGATGTCTTCGATGAGCGCTTCTCGCTCGAAATTGCTCGTGTCGGTTTTGATGGCGTAGATCAGGGCTGTGGCAAGTTTGGCTGACGGCTTGATGCGGGCCGCCAGCAGGTATTCGGTCATCATGCTGGCCGTTGCGCCGTATTTGGGCCGGATATCGGTGAAGGCGGCCTTGGGCTGGGTATCCGGGTGATGGTCGATGATGATATGGAAGGGCACGCCGGCAAAGCGTTCATGGTGGCTGGGCTGTGAGTCCACCAGGACAAATCGGGAAAACCGGGACATGTTCACCTCGCCGATGTGAACGAGCCTCACGCCGGTGAGACGGATCATGGCGAGGTTGTCCGGGCGTTCGATGACGTTCACTCGGGTGATGGTCACACCGGCCACGCGCCGCCACAGGAGCCGTTTGATGGCCATGGCGCTGGCGATGGCATCCGGGTCGGCATTGATGAGGATCAGTACCTGCTCGTCACCGGAAAACTGGGCGTAGAAAGCCTTCAGCCGTTCTTTTGCAGAAATGATCATTTCTCTCCTGCGGTTGCTTGCCGCAAACGCGGCGATCTTACGATAGACATCTACCAGATTACAATAGGGCTGATCAACCTCCGGTTCCGGCACCTGACGGAATATAGCTGCGGCCTGAATGACGTCCTTGGCCCTAGCGGCGGCGAGATAAGGTGCAAGTGGATTAAAATATTAAATGATATTTATCGGTTAAAGTTGGTTGACGGGGCCCGGTGATTTGATAAATAGCGCACTAACAAAAACATGCCCTAAATAGGTATGATAAACTCGTGTCCATCCAGAAACGGCATCTTTTGGCCCAGAGCGGCGTTTTCGCAGGCGATTCCTCCGGTTTCGAAAATGCTCAAGCCTTGCTCTGAACCACACGGTTTTCTCCTGACGCCCAGCGCGCAGCGCAGGGTGTCCAAGGAAAATCTACCATTTCTGGACGGACACAAACAACCAGCGGGAGTATTCATTATGGAAGGTGTCGTCCTTCCCATTGTCGTTTTTGTCGCCGTCTATGTCGCCATCACCTTTGAGATCGTCAACAAGGCCGTGGCCTCCATGCTCGGCGTCATGGTCCTGCTGGCGCTTCACGTCATCGACGAGCATCATGCGGTGGGCCTCATCGATTCCGAGACCATCATGTTGCTGCTGGGCATGATGAGCATCGTCGTTATCCTCAGAAAGTCCGGTGTTTTCACGCTTCTGAGCGTCAAGATCGCCGAGCTTACCAAGGGCAGCCCCCTGAAAATCCTCATCCTCTTTTCGGTGGTGACCGCCACCATGTCGGCATTTCTGGACAACGTCACCACGGTGCTGATCATCATCCCCATCATCGTCGAGCTCACCGCCGGGATGGGGCTCAACCCCCGGCTCTTCGTGATCAGCCAGGCGGTCATCTCCAATATCGGCGGAACGGCGACCCTCATCGGCGATCCGCCCAATATCATCATCGGCTCCAAGGTGGGCCTCACCTTCAACCAGTTTGCGGCCAACCTGTTTTTGCCGGTATCACTGTCGCTGGTACTGGCTCTGGTATTTGTCTGGGCCGCCAACCGGGAGGCCTTTCGTCCGGTGAATGCCAGCCTCACCAAGCTGTTTTCCATCCAGCTGCTCCTGGAACGGATCCGCCTGGATTTTCTCAACACCCCCATCGATCCAACCCTGCTGGTAAAGAGTCTCGTCTGCCTGACGCTGGCCATTGGGCTTTTCGTCACCCAGACCATCACCAAGCTCTCCCCCGGCGTGGTGGCCATGCTGGTGGCCATGTTTCTTTTCGCAATTTCCCGGGTGGACGTGGAGCACATGCTGGAGGAGATCGAGTGGAGCACCCTGCTTTTTTTCGCGGGGCTCTTCATCCTGGTGGGCATCCTGGAAGAAAAGGGCGTCATCGAGTGGGTCGCCCACCACGTATTTCTCAAGGTTGGCGACAACCCCTACGTCATCGTGCTCACCGTACTGTGGGTCTCGGGCATCGTCTCGGGGTTTTTGGACAACATTCCCTTCACCATCACCATGATCCCGGTGGTGCGGCTCATGATGGAAACCACGCCCGTGCCCCACAACCTTCTATGGTGGGCGCTGGCCCTGGGGGCGTGTTTCGGCGGCAACCTCACCATGATCGGCGCTTCGGCCAACATCGTGAGCGTTGGCATGGCCAAGCAGTCGGGGGTGAACATCAGTTTTCTGGATTTCATGAAGACCAGCGCGGCCATCACCCTGATTACCCTGGTGGTGGCCTCCGGCTATCTTACCCTTTACTTGTGGTTGACGCTATGAATCCGATCGAAAAGGAAAATCTCGACCGACTGTTTCGGTACCACGGCAACGTCATCGGGGCGGCGCGCACCACCGTGATGGCCCTCACATCTCTGATGAACGCCATCGGGCAACTGGACTGTGAAAAGGAAAACATCATGGAGCGCTACGGGGAGCTGGCCGAGGCCATCCGGACCACCCAGCCCCGTATCATCCCTCTGATTCACATGCTGGAGCAGTTCGAAGCGGAGATTAGGCCCTTCCTGGACGTCGAGGTGGAGGTCCTTCGCGACGCGGCCATCAAGATTTTGAAAAAAAAGGTAACCCTTTACCAATCCCGGGTGGAGCGGGTGGCGCGCCACGGAATTCACCATGTGGAAGACGGCGACGGCATCATCGTGCATTCGGCCAGCTCGGTGGTGACCAATATTTTGATCCAGGCCAAACAGGTCATGCTCAGGGATTTTTCGGTCATCGTGCTCCAGCTCGATCCGGTACGCACCCCCCAGGTGGCCCATTCCCTCGCTCAGGCGGAGATTCCGCACATGGTCATCCCGGCCTTCAACCTGTGCCACTATGTGGGGCAAGCCAACAAGATCCTTCTGGGGGCAGTGAGCATCACCCGGGACTTGAAGGTCGTGGCCCCCGTGGGCACCAGCTCGACCTTAAGTCTGTGCCGGTTCAAAAACATCAGAAGCTACCTTTTTGCCAACTCCTTTCATTTTTCCCATGGGCTCAGCGACGCCCAGCGGATTCACCGCGAGGAGACCGATGTGGCATCTTCCCGCTCGACCTACCAGCTCACCACCCACTCCCACGATCTGGTAGATATGGACCTCATTGACGTGGTGGTGGATGAGGATGGCATCGTGGACGCCGAGCGTATGAAGGCCTTCACCGGATAAAACTCCCATGACTACCATTCGGTTTTAAAAACCATTTCGTTGCCATGGGCATCCACGTGGATGGTTGCGCCAGGAGCGATGCTTCCCTTCAGGATCTCCATGGATAGCGGGTTTTCGATGGTCTGCTGGATGGCCCGCTTCAGGGGGCGCGCCCCGTAGACCGGATCGTAGCCTTTTTTTGCCAGCAGGCTGCGGGCCGCGTCGGTGAGTGCCAGGCTCATCTGCATCTTGGACAGGCGATGCCGAAGATCCGCCAGCTGGATATCCACGATGGCGCCGATCTGCTCCGGGGCCAGGCTGTGGAAGATGATGGTTTCGTCGATCCGGTTGAGAAACTCCGGCTTGAACGTGCCGCGCAGGGCCGCCATGACCCGCCGCGCCATTTCTTCCCGGCTGCCGCCGCCCAGTTCCTGAATCCACTGGCTGCCCACATTGGAGGTCATGATGATGATGGTGTTGGTGAAATCAACGGTCCGGCCCTTACCGTCGGTCATGCGTCCGTCGTCAAGGATCTGCAGCAGGACGTTGAACACCTCGGGGTGGGCTTTTTCGATTTCATCAAAGAGCACTACGCTGTAAGGGCGCCGCCTGACAGCCTCGGTGAGGTAGCCGCCCTCCTCATATCCCACATAGCCCGGAGGGGCGCCGATGAGACGGGCCACGGCATGCTTTTCCATGTATTCGCTCATGTCGATGCGCACCATGGCCGACTCGCTGTCGAAGATGAACACCGCCAGAGCCTTGGCCAGCTCGGTTTTACCCACCCCGGTGGGACCCATGAAAATGAAGCTGCCGATGGGCCGGTGAGGGTCCTGGATGCCCGAGCGGGCACGGCGCACCGCATTGGAGACGGCAACGATGGCGTCTTCCTGGCCCACGACCCGCTGGCGCAGCCGGTCCTCCATTTTGACCAGTTTTTCACGCTCGCCTTCCAGCATTTTGCTGACCGGTATGCCGGTCCACCGGGAAACCACTTCGGCGATGTCCTCGTCGTCGACTTCTTCCTTGAGCATTTTTCGCGTTGTCTGCAGATCGGCGAGCTTGGCGTTGACGGTTTCCAGCTGCCGCTGCAGGTCGCCGGCCCGGCCGTAGCGAAGCTCCGCCACCCGTTCCAGGTTGCCGGCACGTTCTGCCTGCTGGGCCTCAACCCCGATCTGCTCGATGGATTCCTTTATGGAACGAATCGTCTGGATCAGTTCCTTTTCACGCTGCCAGTGCGCCTTCATCCCGGTGAGTTCCTCGTTCATCGCGGCCAGTTCCCGTTCGAGCGTTGCCAGCCGCTCCCGGGCGGCGGCGTCTTTTTCCTTTTTCAGCGCCTGGCGTTCGATTTCCGCCTGGGTGACCCGGCGATGAATCTCATCGATTTCAGTGGGCATGCTGTCGATCTCGATCCTCAGCTTGGAAGCGCTTTCATCCACCAGGTCGTTGGCTTTGTCCGGCAGGAAGCGGTCGGTGATATAGCGATCGCTCAGCGTGGCGGCCGCCACGATGGCCCCGTCGGTGATCCTCACGCCGTGGTGCACCTCGTATTTCTCCTTGAGTCCGCGCAGGATGGAAATGGTGTCGGCCACGCTGGGCTCCTTGACCAGCACCGGCTGGAAACGGCGCTCCAGAGCCGAGTCTTTTTCAATGTATTTTCGGTATTCGTTGAGGGTTGTGGCGCCGATGCACCGCAGGGTGCCCCGGGCCAGGGCCGGTTTGAGCATGTTGGAGGCGTCCATGGCGCCCTCGGCAGCGCCGGCGCCCACCAGGGTGTGCAGCTCGTCGATAAAAAGAATCACCTCGCCTTCGGCCGACTCCACCTCTTTGAGCAGGGCCTTGAGCCGGTCCTCGAATTCACCGCGGTATTTGGCGCCGGCCACCATGGCTCCTAAATCCATGGCCACGAGCCGCCGGTTTTTCAAGGATTCCGATACGTCGCCTTCCACGATGCGCTGGGCCAGGCCCTCGGCGATGGCCGTTTTACCCACACCCGGCTCGCCAATGAGTACAGGATTGTTTTTGGTCCGCCGGGAAAGCACCTGGACGATGCGCCGAATTTCCTCGTCACGACCGATGACCGGATCGATTTTTCCCCGACGCGCCAAGGCCGTGAGATCTCGCGTGAATTTTTCCAGGGCCTGGTATTTTTCCTCCGGGTTGGGATCGGTGATGCGCTGGTTGCCGCGGATTTCCATGAGAACCTTGAGGATGGCTTCGCGGTTGATGCCGCTGCGCCTGAGCACGGCCGCCGCCTCCCCGCCCTTTTCATCGGCGATGGCCAATAAAAGGTGCTCGATACTCACATACTCGTCCTTCATCTGCGCGGCTTCGGTGAACGCGGCGTTGAGCACGTTTCGCGCTCGGGTGGACAGATAGGCCTCGCCGGCGCCACCGCTCACTTTGGGCAGACGATCGATGGCCCGGGTAACGGTGTTGACAACGGCTCCGGGAGAGGCGCCCAGTTTGCGCATCATGGCCCCGGCGACCCCATCCTTTTCTTTGAGCATGGCGCTCAGCAGATGCTCGGGCTCGATCTGCTGATTGCCCATCCAGCTGGCCAGCGATTGCGCTTCTTGTATAAGCTCCTGAGATTTCACGGTAAATTTATCAAACCGCATATACTCCTCCTAAACAGGTGTGGATTTGGGTCCAATTATTGCATATAAACCTAACCACACACCGTTCAAAGTCAATTTCTATCCGAAATCATTACCGTAATTTCCATATTGAGAATTGTGGGCGGTGCGCCGAAGGGGCCGCTTGGATCGGGCTTTGAGTTTAGAGCTATTGACATAAATACGTTCCGTTTGCACAACACCTCCTGGTGAGCATAGAAATCGGTATCGGTCTTGGAAAACATCGATCCCGACCCCGACAGGATCTCAGGGATGAAACGGAACATTATTGTGACAAGTGCTCTACGCGCCATCTGTTTGTTACCAAATTCAAAAAAGAAATTCGGATACAGGTGACTGGAGAGACGGCTTTTACGAGATAGCCGAAGGGCGTGTTCCGGAGCGTTCGACCGGCCATGGCACGGGAGCCGGGATATCCGCCGGAAAAGCGAATGGCCTGGAAACTGGGCACGGTGGCCGGGGCGCGTGCCCTTTTGCGAGAACGGAAGCTTTAGTCCGGCCCGGTGTCCATGTTGTATTTTTTGAGCTTGTAGCGCAAGGTGCCGCGGGGAATGCCCAGCATGCGGGCGGCCTGGGCCGTATTGCCGCCGGTTCTGTTCATGGCCCGTGCGATGAGTTTGCTGGTGACCTGATCGACGACCGATTCGATGTCGAACATGTCGTCGGGCACCTCGATGGCATCCCCGTTGCCCTCGAACGTGGTGATCTCCCGGGGCAGGTGGGCGACGGTCAATGTCAGCTCACTGTGCATGATGCAGATGCGTTCGATGACGTTTCTCAGTTCCCGCACATTGCCGGGCCAACTGTATCGTATGAGCAGATCCGCAGCGGTGTCGCTGATATCCATGAAATGCTTGTTGAACTGCCTGGAGAACTGCGCCAGAAAGACCTGGGCCAGGGCGAGGATATCTTCCGGGCGCCCTTTGAGCGGTGGGACGTGTATGGGAAATACGTTGAGCCGGTAGTACAGGTCCTCCCGGAAGCGCTTGTTGCGGATGGCCTCAAGCGGATCGATGTTGGTGGCGGCGATAATCCTGACGTCGGTGGTGATATCCCGGTTGCCGCCCAGCCGCCGGAAGCGGCGGCGTTCCAGAACGCCCAGCAGCTTGGCCTGGAGAATCATGGGGATCTCCCCGATTTCATCGAGAAACACCGTGCCGCCTTCCGCGGCCTCGAACAGCCCTTTTTTTCGCTGTTTGGCGTCGGTGAAGGCCCCCTTCTCATGGCCGAACAATTCGCTTTCCAGCAGATTCTCCGGCAGTGTGGCACAATTGATCTCGAGAAACGGCCGTTCCTTTCTCGGACTCAGGGTGTGGATGCTCTGGGCCACTACCTCCTTTCCCGTGCCGCTTTCGCCGGTGATCAGCACCGTGGCGCTGTCGTGCCGGGCCACTTCGGTGACCTGGTTGAGCACCTGCTGCATGGCCGCGCTTTCGGCCACCATATCGAGCTTTCCCGGCAGGTTGAGCCGTCGCTTGAGAAGACCCACCTGCTGCTTGAGCTGCTGGGCCTCCAGAGCCAGCCGGATGATCAGTTTGATGACGTCGGCCTTGAAGGGTTTCTTGATGTAGTCGTAGGCGCCCAGTTTCAGCGCCGCCACCGCCGATTCAACCGATGCGTAACCGGTGACGATGATCACCAGCAGGTTGGGGTCAATCTCGTGGGCTTTTTTGAGTACATCGATGCCGTGCATGTCGGGAAGGTTCAGATCCAGCAGCGCCACGGCGAAATCGGCCTCGGCGAGCAGCGAAAGGGCGCCGGTGCCGTTTGCAACCGTGGTCACCTGGTAGTCCTCTTCGGTTAGAATCCGCTGCAGGTTGTCGCGGATGATGGGTTCATCGTCGATAACCAAAATGTTGGCCATTATGCGTCGTCCTTATCGTCAGCCAGGGGAAAATAGATTCGGAAGGTGGCCCCCCGCCCGGGTTCGCTGTCAGCGACGATCTTTCCCTGGTGCTCTTCTATGATGGTGTGGGTGATGGACAGCCCCAGGCCGGAGCCTTCAGGGTTGCGGGTGAAAAACGGATCAAAAATGTAGTTGATGTCTTCTGGGGCGATTCCAGGGCCGGTGTCGGTAATGGACAGCTCCACCCCGCTTTTTCCCGAAAGAATATCCAGCTGCGCCACCCGCCGGGTGGTGATGTGGATGCTGCCCCCTTCGCCGACCACGTGCAGGGCGTTGAGCAGGATGTTCAGGATGGCCTGCTTGATCTTTTCCGGATCCAGCTTGACCGGCGGCAGGCGTTCGGCCCGTGTGCGCACGAGGCTGACGCCCTGTTTGGCGCATTGCTTGTGGACAAAGAACAGACTCGTGTCAATGACCTTGTCCAGGTCCTTGGGCACCAGCAGCGATGTGGGTTTGGAGGCGTACTGGAGCAGTTCGGTGACGATTTTTTCGAGCTTTTCGATTTCCTCCAGGGCGCTTTGCATCATCAGCCGCTCGTCGGTGCGGTTGGCCATGCGGTCGTGCAGGTCATCGAGCAGGAGGCTGATTCCGGTGAGCGGGTTTCTGATTTCATGGGCGATGCCTGCGGCGAGCGTCCCCAGTGATACCAGGCGATCGGATCGGTTCAGGTGCTGTTCCATGCGTTTTCGGCGGCTGATATCGCGAAATATCAGCAGCACGGACCGGTTGTCCGGTATCTGAGGATCGTTGAGGATGGAAACGGCGGTTTCGAGAAACACCTGCCGATTGGCCGCCGTTGTGATCTGAAAATCAGCATTGGTATTTTTCCCCGTAGTGATGGCGTCGGTGATCTGCCGCAGCAGTTCCGGAAAAGCGCCAAGCACGGTGGCCGCCCCCTCGCCGATGCGCGCCCTTATCGGGGCCTCAAGGATTTCTTCCGCTTTGATGTTGGCCGAGCGGATGCGGCCGCCGTGGTCCACCACCAAAAGGCCGCTGAGCATGTTGGCGAAGATGCTCTCGATGAAGTCACGCTCGGCCACGGTCTTGTGGAGCAGCTGGGCCCTTTCCAGTGCCATGCCCGCCTCGTTGGCTATGATCTTGAGTGATTCCATCTCCTCGGTGGTGATGCGCTTTCGGGCCGAAGCGTAATCGGCGCCGAGGACACCGATGGTGCGCTCGCCGATACGCACCGGCGCAAACCCGTAGCTGAGCGCGTTGCTTTGCCGAGCGATGGCCAGATCCAACGGAGTCAGGCTTACCGCGTCGGTCACGTTTTCAACGAGGCAGGGTTTCGATGAGCGAAACACCCGCGTCTGGGCACAGTCGTCGTCGGTGAGGTGGTAGCTGTTCTCCCGGGCGAGGCTTTCCACCACCGGATCGAAACCATACGTTTTCACGCATTCCAGCCGATCGCTCTCCTTATTATGGAGGTAAACAAGGGCGCGGTCGAAGCCAATGCCCTCCACGCAGGTGCGGACGATGACATCGAGGACTTCCTCCCGGCTGAAGTTGGCACTGAGATAATGGCTGAAAGCATGGATGGTCTTGAGGATGTCCACCTGTCTTTCGAGACGCAGCGAGTAGGTTTCGATTTCGTTTTTGGTGGTTTTCAGATCCTCCAGGGACAGGACCAGATCCCCTTGCTTCTGCTTGAGCTCCCGCCCCATTTTTTCGAAATTCCGGGCCAGGATTTCCAGCTCGTCGCCGGAATGGATGTTGACACTGAAGTCAAAGCGCCCCTGGCTGATCTCCTTGATCTTGTCGGTGAGCATGAGAATGGGGCGGGTGAAACTGCGTGCCAGGATCACCGCGATGATGCCGACGATGCCCCCGGCAATGAGAATGATCACGGCGAAATGGCGGACGGTGTGAGCCAGCCCGTCTGCCAGGCGCTGGGCGCTCTGGTTTACCGCTTTGTGAAAGATGTCGGTCTGGGCGCCGAGGGTGACGCCGCCGAAGTAGCCGGTTTTCCGGTACTCGCCGTGGGCGAAGGCAATCGGGGCGTAAGCCAGGACCCGTGATACGCCCCCCACGCTGGCAGTCTGTGTGACCCCGGAACGACCGGCCAGAACCTCCTGGGCCACATGGCGGTAGTTGGTGTGAATGAAGGGCACGTGCAGCAGGTTGAAAGGGACGTAGCCGGCCTTCATCGCGCTTTCGTTGTAGTCCATTCCGGTGGGATCCACCAGTCGCCCGGTTTCCCGGTCGTAGCCGCGAATATCCCAGTACTTGGGGTGAGTGATGATCCATCCCGCATCGTCGAAGAGAAAGGCGTAGTTGCCGCTGCTGTAGCTGGGGAACACCACTTCGCGGTTTCCCAGGGGCAGCACGTGCTGGGTGTACTCCATGAGGTGGCGGTGGTCGAGGGCGAGCGACACCACGCCGGCAAAAACCGGTCCCCGGTAGGCCGGCATGGCGAACCGGAGGATCCCGTCGTAACTGGCGCCGCCCACGGCGGTCTCAACCCCGGCGGCGCCCTGTAGCTGCTCTGCCTCGCGAACATGACGCCCGAGCAGGTGGGAGACATAAAGCGCTCCCCGGGGCAGCGCCTTGGCCTGGTTGAAATAATCTTCTTCGCCGAAGGGGCCCCAAAACGGGCGATTGAGATCCCGCCGGGTATCATAGGTGGCGGCGTCGAAAATCCGGATCCGCTCGATCCCGTCCGGGCCGGCAAAAGTGATTTCCTTGTACAGGGGAATGGGTCGTCGGATCTCCTGTGAGGCGCCATTGTCGCCGACCCGGATCCAGATGGTTCGCTGGTGGGACTGGTAAAATCCCGTATACACGATGGGGTCTGTGGGCAGATAGGAGAGCGTGCGCAGGTCGTCGGCGCTGCCCTGGAGAAAGAGCGCCACCTGCTGGGCGATGGCCCGCGCGCGCGCCTCCAGGAGCGTACTGGCGTTTCGCACGAGTTCCTCGCGCGTGGTGCTGAAGGCCTCTTCGCCCACCTGGACCACTTTCTGCCGGGCGTAGAGGCTTAAAATGACCAGCGGCAATAAAGACAGGGTCAGAAAGGCGAAGAGAAATTTTTTAGTGATGCCAAATCGCATGGGTGGCAATGTTCGATGTCCGGTGCCCAGCCGCCCGAAACGGGCGGCCGTCTCCTGTGGGGAAAAAATGGAGGGCTCTGGTGCCGGGCACCCTCCATTCACGTCTCTTGATGCTTTCAGCCGGTGTCGTCAAAAGACGGTGATGCCGCCCGGTCAGCGCCTACGCCATGAAGCTCCATAGGATGCCGGCAGCGATGGCTGAGCCGATAACCCCGGAGCTGTTGGGGGCCATGGCGTGCATGAGCAGGTAGTTGGTGGGGTCCGCCTTGAGCCCCACCAGGTGGACTTCCCGGGCGGAGCCAGGCACAGCCGACACACCGGCGGCCCCCAGCAGGGGATTGATCTTATTTTTCGTAAACAGGTTCATGAACTTTGCGAACAGAACCCCCGAGGCAGTGGCGATGCTGAAGGCGACGGCGCCGAGAACGAAGATGCCGATGGCTTTGGGCGTAAGAAACACGTCGGCCTGGGTGCTGGCACCCACGGTGAGACCCAGAAAAATGGTGGCCGTGTCGATGATGGCGGTTCGGGCCGTCTGGGCCAGGCGCTCCACGACGCCGCTGACCTTCATCATGTTGCCGAAAAAGAAGGGCCCGAGCAGCGGAATGGACGCCGGGGCGAGAAAGCAGCACAGCAGCATGCCCACGATCGGGAAGATGATCTGCTCTTTTTTTCCGGGTATCCGAGGCTCTTCCATGCGGATCATGCGCTCTTCCTGGGTGGTGAGCAGGCGCATGATGGGTGGCTGGATGATAGGGATCAGCGCCATGTAGGAGTAGGCGGCGATGGCGACAGGCCCAATGAGATGTGGGGCCAGCTTGGCCGTCAAAAAGATGGACGTGGGGCCGTCAGCGCCGCCGATGATGGCGATGGACGCGGCTTCTTTGGGCAAAAATCCGAGGGCCAGCGCACACAGCAGGGTGAAGAAGATTCCGAACTGAGCGGCTGCGCCGAGCATCATGAGCTTGGGCTGCGCCAGCAGGGAGGAAAAATCGGTCATGGCGCCCAGGCCCAGAAAGACGATGGACGGATAGACCCCTGTGGTGACACCGAAATACAGATAGTGCAGCACGCTATTGTTTTCGTAGATGCCGAGGCCGAAGCCTTTGAAAAAGGGGATGTTGCCGACCAGAATACCGAACCCGATGGGCAGCAGCAGTAGCGGCTCGTACTCCTTGGCAATGGCCAGGTAGAGAAAGAGGCTGCCGATGATGATCATAATGATGTTGCGGTAATCCGCCAGATAATACCCGGTGTTGGATAAAAACTGAAATAAAAGGTCCATGGAACGTTGCTCCTTACTCTCTGCGAACCGGATTGAAACGGTTTATGGTTTCCAGGTGAAACAGCCCTCGCCGTCGGAGATCAGGTGGCCGGCGTCCCGAAGGGCGCGAATGCTGATGTGCACATGGGGCAGGTTGTGCTCGGCCCCGATGGCGTGCAGGCGGGTCAGTTCAAAGGGTGTTTCGAGTCGGTCGGCAAGCGCTCTGTAAATGCCGGCCACGGCATCGATGTCATCGGGCATAAGATCGGGGATGACTAAGGCGCGTTGGGTATCGGAGGCGTCCTCCACACCGGCGGGCTGGCTTTTCGGTGGGCGTTCCAGCCAGCCCAGGATTTTATGCAACTGGGAAATAATCGTCGCGAGTACAGCCAGGCCGCAAATGACGATGGTGATTCCGGCAAGGGCCATAGCCCAGCCGTTGGCTGCGTTGATGGCTTGTAGTCCTGTCACAGTTCCCTCTCCTGCATTCAGTACGCGGGGGTTGTGTGGGCATCTAGGGCCGGGGCCGGCACGAACTCCCGTTGTTTCGCTGTATGGTTGATTGCGCGCCCCGCCGCCGATGGCGGTCAATGGCAGGGCACCGGAGAGCGTGTCTGTTGGCGGACCGAAACGCTCTCCGGGTTTCCGTTGTTATTTTCCGGCCCTGCCGTCGTCGCAGGCCTCACCGGCGCCGGCACTGTGCTCGGCGGTGTCGGAGAGCACGCAGGCGTCGGTGTCGGCGCTGGCGGCGCCCTCTGGAGTGCCTTCTGTCTTTATCATGACCGGTGCGGCCTCGGCCATCTGCTTGAGCTTGAGGTAGCGAAGGGCGAACTGCTCCTCGAGCTCGGCGTGGAGCTTTTTGGCCTCGGCCGGGAACGTCTTTTCAAGGGCGGCGTAGCGCACCTCGCCGCGCAAG
>JBDRRP010000095.1:0-3158 GCA_043825735.1 Pseudomonadota bacterium
AGCCAAAGTTGGCGATAAGCCCCTTGCGGAATTCGTCAAGGCATGGGCGGTGAGTGACGAGGGCAAAGCCTTTGTCGATGCTCCGGGAAATACGGGCGGTGGCGCCCACGGCGGTGGTGGAAGCGGCGGAACAGGCAAACAAAAAACGATGACGCGATCAGCATTTGAAGCACTGGCCCCAATAGCGAGGATAGAGTTTTCTAAGGAGGGCGGAACACTTACCCACGAATAACAGTTTCAAAAGATAATCGGCTATAATCTAAAGGGTTATGGCACAATTGGCAAGGCCAAGCCTAAAGGGCAACTAAACCTTTTAAGTTTGGCCTTTTTTTATTTTAACGCAACCCATTAATTAATTTAAGGAGAAAACACCATGGCATCTTCAGCAAATGTATTAACAAATTTGATCCCAACTCTGTATGTTGCATTGGATACAGTATCCAGGGAAATGGTCGGGATGATCCCGGCTGTGCGCAGGGATGCGTCTTTTGCAAGGGCTGCGATCGGGCAGACTGTCCGTTCGTTCGTTGCTCCGGCAGCCACAGCGTTTACGATCGTTCCCGATCAGATCAGGACAGACAGTGGGAACCAAACCATCGGCAATGTGTCACTGGCCATCGAGAATACACGGGCTTGCCCGGTCAGATGGCAGGGTGAGGAGTCTATGCAGATGGATTCCGCTGGTGGACCTACCGTAAACGCGATCATGGTTGATCAGTTCGCCCAGGCGATGCGGACCCTCGTTAACGAGATTGAGGCTGACCTTTGTGGGCTGTATGTCAACGCATCAAGGGCGATTGTCCCGGATTCAACGACTTTATTTTCGGCTACCCTGAAGGACGCGGCCAATGTTCGTAAAATCCTCATGGACAATGGCGCCCCTCTGACCGAGCTTCAAATGGTTCTGAGTACTACGGAAGGCGCGGCTCTCCGGTCCCTGACACAACTAAACCAGGTAAACACCGCCGGGGATGCGAATTTGCTCCGGCAGGGCGTCCTTGGGAACATTATGGGTTTTGATATCCGTGAGTCGGCGGGAATAATCACCCCGGCAGTTGGCACCGAGGCAAACGCCACCATGCACGCCACAACCGATTATGCTGTAGGCACTGAAACGATGGCATTGGATGCCGTTGGTACTGGAACCGTTGTCGCTGGTGATCTTGTAACTATCGCCGGAACTGGTCAAACCACAGTACAATATATCAACAAAACCTTGATCCCAGCAGTAAGCGGGGCTGCGTTTGTAATCAATAAGCCCGGCCTGATTGTGGCATTGACCGATAATGCGGCAGCCATTGCGGTCCGTGCAGCAGGTACTCGTAACCTCGCCTTTGCGCGGTCTGCAATCGTTTTGGCGACTCGTCTCCCGGCGCTCCCGATGGGCGGTGATTCGGCGGTTGATCGTACAATTATCACCGATCCTCGTTCGGGGCTGTCTTTTGATGTGGCTCACTACCTTGAGTACCATCAGTCAGCTTTTGAGATCTCGATTGCCTGGGGTCAGAAGGTAGTCAAAGAAGAGCATGTAGCGATCCTGGCAGGTGCCTAAACATAGTTCTCATGGCGGGGTGCAGTAACGGCCCCGCTATAACCTAAGGAGGCCTGTAATGGAGCATGAACTTGTAAGGCTCATTTGCAATAATAGCATCGGGTACTATACCCAATTCAAAGACGCCATGAAACCGGGGGACGTTATTTTCGGCGAAGCCTCGGTCCTTCCTGAACAAAAACCAAAAGAGAATAAATCCATCAAATATACGAAAAAACGGAAGGTGAAAAAATGAGCACATTAACGAACGGAAAAGAAACCTTAGCTCTCCCTGCCGGGCAAGTCCTTACGATAACCTCACCCTCCGGGTCATCTGGACTGGCGGTACTCCTCCACCGCTCACCCGGTGGGGGGAGCGCTCAAAGCGTGACCGCCATAGCTGGGGCGGATCTTACTTTTGGGGCGTATGCTGCACTTGAACGCTTTGAAATAATATGCACTACGGGAACCCTCACTCTCACAATGGCCGTGCCTGACCCGTCATTAATGCAGCTGGATACAGAGGCAACGACGGCCCTTGCCCTGAAGGTAAACCATTCTTTAGCGGTAGCAGAGAGCGACTTTCTTGTCGGTGCTCCTACTCCCTTTGGGTCATGGGTTAAAAAGACCCTGGCCCAAACAAAGACGATTCTCGGTTTAGCTGGGATCGTTCCGGCAGGGGCGGCAGAAAACGATTTTATCTGTGCTGGGGCAGATCCTTTCGCATGGGCGAAGAAAACCTTGGCAGAGGTCAAGACGATCCTCGGTCTCGGAACGGCAGCCTATACCGCAGCTACGGCCTACGTCATACATGCTCTTGCAACCGCAGCCGATGATTTTATCGTGGCGAGCGGATCAGGTGCATATGTCAAAAAGACGTTGGCCGAAGTCAAAACCATTTTAGGCCTCGGCACAGCGGCCTATACGGCCACAGGGGCTTATGATGCGGCAGGAGCGGCGACAGCGATTATAGCATCTTCGATATCTGATTCTGATCTAACCCATTGCCCGGACGGCAACAGTGTTTTTGATGCCCTGGCTCTCAAAGTGGACAAGGCATCGGCAGCTCCGGTCATTTTGGCGCTTACCGAAAAAACTCCCGTGAATGCAGTTGCGGCCTCGGCCATTCTGACCCTGACCGGAAATGCTACCCACCGAGATACTTGCACCCTCGGTTCGGACGTTTACACTTTTCAGACGGCGATCGGGGTGGGCACGAAAGCAACCCAAGATCTAACCTTCAGCGGGAATGCAGTCGATAACGAAACCGTAACTATCGGGACCGGGGGAAATGAGAGGGTTTACACCTTTGCCAATGCGATTGCGGCGGGCGGGGTTGCTGCTCATGGGCATTTAACGCTTACCGGAAATGCGGTTGAAAATGAAGTAGTGGTTTTAGGTGCTGGGGCAGCGGCAAAAACATACCGTTGGCGGGACCAGATTGCGGCCATTGCAGCCTTCAAAACGCTTACTTTCACAGCGGTTGCCGCGAACACCGAAACGGTGACGGTCGATACAACTCCATATACCTTTGTCACAGCACTTACAGAGGCAAAGGCGACCTCAATTTTGACACTTTCGGCAAATGCTACGGACGGAAATTCGGTAACAATCGGTTCTACAAAAT
>JBDRRP010000096.1:0-19404 GCA_043825735.1 Pseudomonadota bacterium
GTGAGTCTGGACGGCGGGAAACTGGCGCCTCCTGGCGGCATTGCGGTTTCGTTTGCCACCACCGGCACCGCGACCTCGGGGACCGATTATACGGCCCTGAGCACACCGGTGACGATTGCGGCGGGCGCTAACGCGGCCACGATCACGGTGACGCCTGCGGACGATGTGCTCGTGGAAGGTGACGAAACGGTCATCGCTACGCTGACGGGCACAAACAATGGCGACGTTACCATCAATACCGCTGCGAACGCTGCAACGGTAGTGATTGCCAGCGACGATACGGCCACCCTCACCATCGGCAACCTCTCCCAGCGCGAAGGCAGCGGGAACGGGACCACCAATTTTGTTTTCCCGGTGACCCTCAGCGCGGCCGTGCAAGGCGGCTTCACGCTGGCCTATACCACCAACGACGGCACCGCGACTGTGGCCGATGGTGACTACACCGACAACGACAACAGTCTGAGCTTTGCCGGCACGATCGGTGAAGTCAAAAACATCACGGTGGTCGTGGCCGCCGACAACAAGAGTGAGCCCGACGAAACCTTTACGGTTGCTCTGGGCGCCCTGTCCGCCATCGATCCCGTAGCGGCGGGCAAGATCTCGCTGGTGGGCAGCCCGGCCACCGGCACTATCGAGTATGACGACTACGAAGTGTCCATCGGTGTGGACAAGACCTTGAACGAAGGCAATGCCGGCACCACGAACTTTGTCTTTGATGTCAGTCTGGACCGGTTAAACAAATCCGGCGGCAACATCACTGCCGCTGTGAGTGTCACTGGCGACACCGCCACGGCCGGCTCCGACTACGTCTCACCGCCGCCGGCGTCTGTGGTATTCGCCAATGGGGATACCTCAAAAACCTATACCGTTGCCGTGAATGGCGACACGACGGTAGAGCGCGACGAAGTCTTCCTGGTTACCCTCACCGGCGCAACGCCGGCAGTGGGCAGCAATTCCGCCGCGGTGAGCAGCGCCTCATCGGCGAACGTGGCCGTCGGGGTCATCAACAACGACGACGTTTATGACATCACCATCGACGATGCGCTGCCAGCCGGCGGCGTCCCCGAAGGCACCGCGCTCACGTTTAAAGTCAATCTCAGCCAGGCGGTGCACAACGATGGTGCCGGTGATAAGGTCACGGTGGCCTATACCACCCAGGCCGGACCCGCCCCGGCGGCGGCATCCGGATCCGACTATCCGTCCACGTCCGGTACCCTGACGTTTAATCCGGGCAGTATCCAAGAAACCATCACTGTCCCAACTACTGCCGATGACACGGTGGAGTTGAATGAGAACCTGCAGGTGTTCATCAGCAGTCCCACTCAGTTGAGCCGCGGCACAGCGACAATTTCCCGCACCACGGCCGACGGGATCATCAAGAACGACGACCTCTACAAGTTGTCGATCAGCAACGCCGCGGCTTCCGTCGACGAGGGCAATCCGTTGACCTTCACGGTCACTCTGCTCCAGGCCCCGCTCTCCGGCCAGACCGTATCCGTCAATTACACCACGACCGACGGCACGGCCAAGGCCGGGATCGACTACACCGCTGTAGCCGGCAGCTTTACCTTTGCCGCCGGCCAGAGCAGCAAAACGATCACGGTGAACAGCATCAACGACACACTCGTCAACGACGGCGACCTGTCCTTCACCGTCGATCTCAGCGGTGCGACCACCACGGGTACCGGAGTTACCATTGTCACCGGTTCCGGTACCGGCACCATCCTTGACAACGAATACGACGTCAATGCGACTATCAGTGGTGGCAACGGTACCGTCAGCCCCGCCAACGAGGTGGTGCAGAAGGGGTCCAATTCCAACACGTTTACCTTTACCGCCGATGCCGGCTATTGCATCCAGAACGTCACGCGCAGCGACACCGGGAGTGTCCTGGGCGGCGTTGTTCCCACCAGCCCGTATGGCACAACATTTCCTAACATCCAGACCGACCCCACCAATATCGTGGGCACGTACAGGAGACAAATCCAGTTCACCGTATACATCGAGCCGGCTGGGGCTCAGGCGGACGGCAAGTGGCGCTTAATCGACGTCGATGGCGGCGCCGTGACTATCGGCGGGGATGCCGAAGGCTGGCATGCCTCTGGTACAAGCCAGGCCCTGCCCTGTGAGCGGACCCAATTCAAACTGCAGTTCTATCCCCTTTCCGGGTGGGACGCGCCGTCTCAAAACGACGTTATATACCCCATTGGGCCGGCAGACAGCGACATGACGGTAACGGGCACCTATATATCCAAGAGTGTGACTCTGACCCTCGCCGCCGTTGGCGGCGGCGGCGGCGAAACGTTTAGCGCCGATCCGGCCGGCAGCCAGGAAGCCGGTGAGGGCACCTACACCTATCTACGGGCGGATGCCACCTCCGTAACCGTGACCGCCAGTACGTCGTCAGCAGGTTATTATTTCGTTGGTTGGTCTCCGACCGGGGATGTGTCCGATTCAACGGCTTCATCCACCACGGTCGTGATGAACGCATCCAAAACCCTGACGGCCACCTTTGCGCAGTACGGCGCGGACGCCGATGGCGACAAATACTTTGCCGGCACCGGCCCCGGGGATGACTGCAACGACAATGATAAGAACATCTACCCGGGAGCCATTGATTATTGCAACGACGGCATCGATCAGGACTGCTCCGGTGCGGACGAAATCTGCGGCGCTCTCGACACCGATAATGACGGCGACGGCTACACCGAAAACCAGAACGACTGCAATGACAACAACGCCGCCATCAATCCGGCTGCCTCTGAGATCTGCGGCAACGGTGTGGATGAGGACTGCTATGAAGGCGACAGGGCGTGCGGCGGCGAAGTGACGTGCGTTACTGCTTCGAATATACCCCTGGAGACCCAGGCCCAGGCCGCCCCGCCCAACGTGCTTTTTGTCCTTGACGATTCCGGGAGCATGGACTGGTCGATCATGACCGAGGAAAGCGGCGGGGACTTCAATAATAGCACCTATATGTGGGATCTGCCCGACGATTCTACAGGTTATCCGGTATTGCCTTCCAGCCAACGTACGCTCTGGAAGAGTCAGTGGGGCGAGTACAACAGAATGTACTACGACAATACCAATAATTACAAACCGTGGCCGCAGTGGAACACGGCGGCCAGTACCGAAGGGTCGCCGGCCTTTGACGCCAACTTGGACACCCCCCGCACCAACCCGGTCAGAGACGACTGGACCTTCAACCTGGACAGCACGTTTTTTACCGTTCAGGCAACCGGCGGTGCTGCGGCCGTCGCCCCGACGCAATCCATATCCGTCCAGCGGCATTCGAGCAGCAATGGATCGTCCACGGCGGCCGATGCCATCGCCCTGGTGCATACTGTCAGCGGTGATGTCGTCATCGTTGACAACGAAGACGGACCGAGTGCCTATGCCGAATTTGGAGACTCCTGGAATGATTCCGGTGCGTCCGACAGATGGAGCGGCAGTGCGCGATATAACAACACAGACCCGGCCACTCTTGGTACAGGCACCCGGACCGCCACCTGGTACCCCAACATTCCGGTAGCCGGCAACTACAATGTCTATGCCTGGTGGCCGTCATATAACAACTATGACAAAAACGCGCGGTTCTTGATTAAACACACGAACGGCACGGCTACTGCCACCATCGGTGGGGCGTCTAACAAGGTGAATCAGCGTGACACCGGAGGACAGTGGCGGCAACTGGGCAGCACCAGCTACCCCTTTGTGGCACAGGGGGTGGTCTCGGGTAATGTGGACGTGAGAAATTCCCACTATTTCAAATGGGTGGACCACAACGGCGACAAAACGCCGTCCTACAAGACCTCCCAGGCCGGCATCACCGCGGCCAACAGCGAGGTCTACCTGGTCAACCTCACAAAGACCGCTGGTGTCTATGACTATGTCATCTACCGATATCTGGACGACGGCGACGACAAAGTCGAAAACAACGAGCTGTCCCTGGTGGGTAGCTATACAAGTCCGGGCACCGGTGACACCTACTGGAACGCAATTGTTCCCCGAAAACCCTTAGACGAGGGCGGAGCGGTGCGCACTGCCACCGAAGAGCGGCAGAATTTCGCCAACTGGTTCAGTTTCTACAGCCGGCGCGAGCTCACCGCCAAGGCGGCCATCGGCCGGACCATCGCCGGCGTGTCCGGGATGTATATCGGCATCTCGGGCATCAACGGACACATTAGAGAAAAAGTGGTGCCCATCAATGTGGCCGTCGGCGGCGTCAACCAGGACCAGACCGCCTACCTGCTGAACAAGCTCTACCAGGTCAACTCTAGTGGTGGCACGCCCCTGCGTCTCGGACTCCAGGACGCCGGACAGTACTATGATGCCGGAGACGGTAACTCCGGCAATCTCAGCACAACCGCTCCGTGGTACAGCGAGGCCGATGGCGGCGGCTGCCAGCGCGCATTTACCATCCTCATGACCGACGGCTACTACAATGGCGGCACGCCGTCTCCGTCGGTGGGCAATGCGGATTCCGACGGCACGATCCCATTCAGCGGCACTCCGGCCAAGGTATCGGTCTACGATAAGGGCCAATTTGCCGGGCCTGGGGATAATACCCTGGCTGACGTGGCCATGTATTACTACGAGAAGGATCTCAGTACCGGCCTCACCGACAACGTGCCGGCGAACAAATTCGACATCGCGCCGCATCAGCATATGGTCACCTACGGGGTCTCTTTCGGGGTGAAGGGCACGATAGACCCGAAGCTCTGGCCCAATTGTCTGCCGAGCACCGCTCCCGGGGAGGCCACCATCAGTTGTCCCAGCTGGCCCTCGCCGGACAGCGAAGACAAAAAGATCGACGATCTTTACCACGCTGCGGTCAACGGCCGCGGCAGGTACCTCAGCGCCACCAATCCCGGCGCGCTGGTGGCCGCGCTCAAGGAGATCATCGACGAAGTGGCCGACTCCAAGGGGACCGGCTCCTCGGTGTCCATCAATGCCCAGGAGCTCAAAGAAGGGACCCTGCTCTTCCAGGCCTCGTACCTCACCGGCAGTTGGCGGGGCGATCTGGTGGCCAAGAAACTCAACGCCACCACCGGCGCGGTAGAGACCACCGAGTGGTCGGCAGCGAAAAAGCTGGCTGAAAAAGACTATGACGAGCGCTATATCATTACTTACAACGGCACCAGTGGTGCGCGGTTTTTCAACGATGGCACGACAAACGAGCTAAGCACCCGACAAATCAACCTGCTGCTGGATCGCTCCGCGGCAGATACCAGTGCGCTAACGGCGGCCCAGCAGACCGAAATCGTGAAACTGATCGCCTATCTGCGCGGTGACGGCACCAACGAAGGCAGTATTGCCGGGACCTATCGCACGCGGGCCCGTCTGGACGGTCCTGACGCCATCGGGCCCATCGGAGACCTGGTGCACTCAGCGCCCACCCATGTCGGCTCCGTGGTCTACGTGGGGGCCAACGACGGTATGCTCCACGCCTTTGACGCCGCTACCGGCGAAGAATTGTGGGCCTACATCCCCAACCTGGTCATGGCAGATCTGGACGTGCTGGCAGACCAGACTTACCCCCACAATTACTATGTGGACAACTCGCCCTATGCCGCCAATGTCGTAAATCTATCAAATCAAAACAGAACGTTATTGGTCAGCACCCTGGGCAAGGGGGGCAAGGGGGTTTTCGCCCTCGACATCACCGATCCGAGGCCCGGATCGGAGTCCCTCGCCGCCAGCATCCCCCAGTGGGAATATCCGCGGCAGATCATGCCCGGCACCGAAACCGCTTTCGTGGACAACGATCTGGGCTACGGTTTCAGCCGGGCCTTTGTGGTCAATTCCCGTCTCGGCTGGGTTGTCATCATGGGCAACGGGTATGAGAGCGTCACCGGCAGGGCCATGCTCTATGTCTTCGATGCCTTCACCGGCGATCGGCTCGCAAAGATCGATACCGGTGTCGGCGGCGCGTCTCCGAATTGCAACGGCCTGTCAACACCGGTGCTCATCGACCCCGACGCCGACGGCAAGGTGGATTACGTCTATGCCGGCGACCTGCTGGGCAACCTGTGGAAATTCGACCTCACCGGCACTACGATTGCCGACTGGAAAGTGGCTTACAAAAACGCATCCAATACCCCGCAGCCATTGTTTCAGGCTAAAAACGAGCAGGGATGGCGTCAACCCATCACCACCAAACCCGATGTCATGCGGCACCCGGTATCCGGTCTTGGCGGCTATATGGTGATCTTCGGCACCGGTCGATACGTAGGCAATGCCGATTTCGGCGACAGCAGCGTACAGAGCTTCTACGGAATCTGGGACTGGGCCGGTGAATGGTCTGCGAAAAGTCAGGATCCAAAGGAATTGTACTTTGGCTACTTCAAACCGGCGCTCACCGGAGCCGACCAATTCGGCCTGTTGGGTTACACCGGCAAAAACACCGACGACTTCATAGTAGGGGCCGTTGTCAACGGAGACTCCGGTGCAAGAGGGACCATCGTATCCGTCGAGGAAGTGAGCGCTACCGATGGCACCCTTACGATCAAGAACATCACGGGGACGGGGACATTCATCAACGGCGACCCCCTCACATCAGGTACCACAACGGCAGCGGCTGACGGTGCGGTGGCGATAGTGAAGTTCCGGCCCCTGTCCAATCTCACCGAAGCCGCGGTGGGTCAGAACGTCACGCTCCTGCGCCAGAACCAGATCGCCTACGTCAACAAAATGCGGTTCATGAGCGATAATACCATCTCCTGGTACAGGCCTGGCAGCGCTGTCCCGGCTGGCGCCATAAGACATATCGGCTGGTATTTCGATCTGCCGGCCGCCAGCGAGCGGACGATCCGCGATCCGCTCATTCGCGACGGCAAGGCGTTTATGATCTCTTCAATCCCCTCGGATTCGCCCTGCTCGTCCGGCGGCACCTCGGTCATTCACGCGCTGGATGCCGGCACCGGTGGACGCAGTGCCTCGGCGGTATTCGACATCTCCGGCCCCGAAGGGGTTCCCGACGGTGTGATCGACGAACACGATCTGGTCAACATCGGTACGGCGGAGCACCCGCGATACGTGGCCCCTACCGGTCTCGAGCGCCAGAGCATGTGGTATACACCGGCCGTGCTGCCGGTAAAGGACAGTGATGTGGACATCATGTACTTCAGTACATCCGATGGTGACGTGAAACTGGAGAAAGTGGAAGCCGAGCAGACCGGCATGTTTTACTGGAGAGAAATCGACTGATTAATCTGGCAGGGAGAAGACCATGAAGACCATTATTGCGTGGATTATCGGGGCGGCCATTCTCATTATAGGGCTGCCTCTGCAGGCCGCGGACATTACCGTAGCGCCATTCAAGGCACCCTCGCCTTCCGGCGGCGCTGTCCAAAAACAATCCAAAATCCCTGACCTGAGGGAAGGCTTTTTCCATGGGTTTGGAAAAATCGACCGGATTTCGCCAACGGAAGTGGTCGTTGAAGACCGGCTTTTGCGGCTGCTGTCCAACATCAGTTATCGGCGTGAGAACGGTTCGGTGGCTGCGGACAAGGAATTTACCGTTGGCACCCTTGTCTGGTATGTGTTAGATAATAATGGAAACGTGAAATCACTCTGGAAAAAAGGGGACTAATGGGGTGAAACGGCTGCTGATTTGTCTGTGTTTGTTGGGTCTGATGTTGCCGGCCAGCGTGATGGCGGAGTTTTACCGGTACCGCGATGCCAACGGCGTGATGCGCTTTACGGACAACCTGGATGAAGTGCCACGAGATCAGCGTCCGGCCGTGGCCAGCTATAACGAACCGGATGATTTTTTAACACCTGAGGAACGCCAGAAAAAAGCCGAGGAAGCGGCTGCCGCGGCCAATACCAAACCCACGTCCGCCTTCGATGCCGAGCAAAACGAGCGCATGCGTCTGAACAAGGTCCGGATCGAACTGGACGCAGAGTATGGCGATCTGATGAAGGAAAAAGAAGCCGTGGCTAAGATGAAGGCGGCGGCCAAAGACGACGTGGCCCGCAAGGCCTACCGGGATAAGGTGATTGCCCTCAATAAGCGCATCACCGCCTACGAGACCGGGCGTAAGGCGTACGAAGACGCGATGGATGCCTTCAGTGCCGCCGAAAAGGTCAAATGAGCCACCGGCGGCCGGTGTTTCTCGGTCTCTCTCAGTCTGCACACTGCATCGGCGCAGAATGATTTCCAAGACTTATTTCTAAACGAAAGTGAGCTCGCTGCCTGATCGGCAGCGGGCTCTTTTTAAATACGGCTTTCAGGAAATTGACACGGTCTCTGCGATTTTTTATAGTGATGCCGCCTTGCTGTTTGCCAGAGCACCCGGGATCCGACAGTGACCCGATAATTTTGATGGTTCCGCAAAAAATCAAAAATTACCACAGAGGCCACAGAGAGCACAGAGATAAATCACTAATAATTCAAAAGTATTCTCTGCGGTCTCTGTGGTCCGAAATCACTTTTTACGGATTCATCAACTTTAAGCCGTGCCCGTCTTCAGATGCCGTCTGTAGATGGATAATAGGAACGATGCCATGCCCACCGAGAGCACCGACAAGTATTCCGTCAAGGCCGTTTGTCAGGTGTTGATCAAGCAGCAGCTGATCACCCGAGAGCAGGCCAAAGCGGTTTTGAAAAGGGAACAGGAGGTCCTCAAAGATCTGGTAAAGAAACTTGAGGTCTCATCCCAGGCCCGCGGTCTCAAGATCGTGAGCTCGTGCACCGGTATCGATGTCGTTGCCGCCATGGACTTCAAGCGGGCCGACAACCCCAACCGAGACCTGGACGAAGAAACGATCTTCCAGGCCATGTCCAGCGCCTGGGGGCTCACCTATAAAAAAATCGATCCGCTCAAGCTCAATCTCAACCTGGTGACCACTACCATCCCCCGCAATTTCGCGCTCAAGCACCTGTTTTTACCGATCGGTATCGCCAACGGTGTGCTGACCGTGGCCACCCCGGATCCTTTCAATACGGAGGCGCTCGAGGATGTCTCACGCGTCACCAATCTGCGGGTGGAAACGGTCGTCAGTTCCAAGGGTGACATCCTGCGGCTGATCGATGAGTTCTTCGGCTTCAAGCGTTCCATCGCCATGGCCGAAGACCTTTTTAAAACGGCCGGCCCCGATCTCGGAAATCTGGAGCAGTATGTAAAGCTCAGCGGCGTGGACGACCTGCCGGCCAATGACAAGCATATCGTCAATGCCGTGAGCCATCTGCTCGTCTACGCATTCGATCAGCGAGCCAGTGATATCCACATCGAGCCTAAACGGGAGACCACCCGGGTGCGCATGCGCATCGACGGCGTGCTGCACACGGTCTATCAGCTTCCCAAAAAGGTGCATAACCCGCTGGTCAGCCGCATCAAGGCCATGAGCCGTCTGGACATGGCCGAAAAACGGCGACCCCAGGACGGCCGTATCAAGACCGATCGGGGCGGGGTGGAGGTGGAAATCCGTATCTCGACCGTGCCCACCGCCTTCGGTGAAAAGATGGTCATGAGGGTCATGGACCCGGACATCCTTTTCCAGGACCTCGACGGCCTGGGGTTTACAGACGAAGACAAACATCGCTACAACAGTTTCGTTAATCTGCCTCACGGGATTGCGCTGGTGTGCGGACCCACCGGTAGCGGCAAGTCGACGACCCTGTATTCGACCCTGCGCATGATCTCCACATCGGAGAAAAACGTCGTCACCGTCGAAGATCCCATCGAAATGGTGCATGAGGATTTCAATCAGATCGGTGTGCAGCCCTCAGTGGGGGTCACCTTCGCCACCATTTTGCGGACCCTGCTGCGCCAGGACCCGGACATCATCATGGTGGGTGAGACGCGGGATCTGGAAACCGCCCAGAATGCCATCCAGGCGGCGCTGACGGGACATCTGGTTCTATCGACACTGCACACCAACGATGCGCCCACCGCGGTGACCCGTCTTCTGGATCTGGGGGTGGATGCGTTTCTCATCCAGGCCACCCTGGTGGGGGTGCTGGCGCAACGCCTGGTCCGGAAAATTTGTCCGTATTGCATGGAATCTTTCGATATCACCTACAGTGATCTTGCCATTTGCGGACTTTCTGTAGAAGGCGAGGGGGGGGTGACGCTGCAACGGGGTCAGGGCTGTCAGCGGTGCCGGAATACGGGCTACCGGGGGCGGATCGGTGTGTTTGAAGTGATGCCCTACGGAGATCAGCAGCGGGTGCTGACCACCCCGGCCACGGACCTGGACAAACTTCGAAAATCCGCCCTGGCCGATGGCATGTCCAGCCTCAGGGAAAGCGCCATCGCCAAAATGATCGGGGGCATTACCACCTACCAGGAAGTCCTTCGCGTCACCACGGAATAAAACAATACGCTTATGCAGAAAGCGCCAGTTGGTCTTTTCCTAAAGTGATGTTGAACCACGGAGTCACGGAGGGCACGGAGATTTTATAAACAAAAACGACCGTTTTTGATTTTATCCGTGCCCTCTGTGACTCCGTGGTGATCACAACGTCATCGGGAACACCGCTCTTTGACGCTAAACTGGAGCTTCATAGAGAGCGGATGAAATATTACCGCTATAAATGAAGCCCCTCCGCAGTGCGCTGCGGAGGGGCTTCATTTATGGTTATTGGCCAGGGGAGCGGAAGGTTGTGCCCGGGGCGATACTGTTGCGGGCGCCGGTAACCAGCACTGTCGAAGTATTTTCTTCCGTATGAAGTACCAGCACGGTGCCAAAGTTGACCGACGTCAGAACAATGGGGTCTTTGTCCAGCGCATTCACCCGGTCGGAGTCCTGATAAGAGAGCAGGTATTCCTGTCCGACGGCCACGCCGTCAACACGGCCCTTGTCGATGAACCCGGTCATGAATTCGGCGATGAGCGCGTTCCGGTCTTCGCTGCCGATGAGGACGCCTTGCAGGCCCGGTACGGCGGGAACCAGCGTGATATTGGGTGAGCGCGGTTCGAAGGGAATCAGTTTGTCGTCGATGTATATGGCCCGATATGACTTTTCCACGACACCGATGGCGTAGCGGGGTTCAAGCCCGGTGATCCGGATGGTACCCGCCAGCAGATGCTGAATACCGTATGATCTCTTTGTTTTTGGGTCCTTAATGGGGTCCAGGGTACGGTAGACGGTGTACGCACTGCCGGCCGCCATGCCGTTGTCCTTTTCGTTACGGATATAGACGGTATCACCGGTGCTATAAAATGCTTTTGCGCGCTGGCCTTTGAAAATGGTGCCCAGCGGCTGGGCCGGTTCCTTACGGACGAATCCGACGGCATCAATGGGCTTATAGGAAAATTCGGGCATCGGTACGGGTTTGACTTCCGCGGCTTCTTTGGCGGTTTCAGACGCTACGGACAGGGGGGGCGTTTTTTCCATCGGCGCCGGTATCTGTTTGGAAACCCGGTCGATCCAGTCCTTGTGATAGAGCCGGATCCGCTCACCGGGATAGATCTGGTGCGGGTTGGGGATCTGATCGTTTTCTTTCCACAATTCAGGCCAAATCCATGGGGAATCGGCAAAGCGCTCGGAAAGATCCCACAGCGTATCCCCCTTTTTCACCGTGTAGTAGAACCCGGCCTCATGCTCCACGGTTTCCTTTCCTTCTTCTGCAAACGCCGGCAGATCTAAGACAGATGCGCACATCAGTACTGCGGCGGTAATCATCACCCAGATAACGGTTGAAGGGCATGCCTGCCTTGGCATATCCAGGTGTCCACCGGTGAAATGAGACCATGTTTTCATGACTCTAACCCCACTGATTCGGGTGATTGTTGGGATGACGCATCGCTTAGTACCAACTCATAGTCTGGAATGATGGGTTTTGTCAAGAGTATCAATAGGTAACAGAATTTTTCAGCGGCTAATGCCACATCAATGCCGGGGGGAGCGTCTTGGGAAGAAAGAAAGGTCGCTTTTTAAGCCGTATAGGCGCAATCTGTGGATAACAACCAGTTGCCGTTGCAGTTGGTTTTTCCGGCCGAAGGCCGCCCATCCGCGTAATCTGCGTCATCTGCGGTTCATTCGAAGTTGCCGTTGAAGTTGCTTTCCGGCCGCAGGCCGCATCTACTTATCCGCGTTCATCCGTGTCCCATTCGGGGTTGCCTTTGCCCGCCTAAAAAAAAAGCCCCCGCAATGACTTGCGGGGGCTTTTGGTGACAACTGATTGCTATAGATGCAGGGGATGCTGGTTACATCATGCCGCCCATGCCGCCCATGCCGCCCATGCCGCCCATGCCGCCGCCGGGCATGCCCGCCGGTGCCGAGTCTTTGTCTTCCGGCTTCTCGGCGATCATGGCCTCGGTGGTGAGCATCAGAGACGCCACACTGGCGGCGTTCTGGAGCGCAAACCGGACGACCTTGGTGGGGTCGATGACACCGGCAGCGTAGAGGTCTTCATAGGTGTTGGTCTCGGCGTTGTAGCCCATGGCGCCTTCCAGATTTTTCACCTTGTCGATGACGACGGAACCCTCGTAGCCGGCGTTGTTGGCGATCTGGCGCAGCGGCTCTTCGATGGCGCGCATGACCACCTTCACACCCAGCTTCTGCTCGGCTTTGATCCGCATCTTCTCCAGAGCGGGCAGGCAGCGCACCAGCGCCACACCGCCACCGGGAACGATGCCTTCTTCAACGGCAGCGCGCGTTGCATTGAGGGCATCCTCCACGCGGGCTTTCTTTTCTTTCATTTCGGTCTCTGTCGCGGCGCCAACGTTGATCACGGCCACGCCGCCGATCAGTTTGGCCAGACGCTCCTGGAGCTTTTCACGGTCGTAGTCCGAAGAGGTCTCTTCGATCTGAGCACGGATCTGCTTTACGCGGCCTTCGAGAGCTGCGCGTGAGCCGGCCCCGTCGACGATGGTGGTGTTGTCCTTGTCGAGGGTGACGCGTTTGGCTTTGCCCAGATCCTGCAGGGAAATGTTTTCCAGCTTGATGCCAAGATCTTCGGAAACCACAGTGCCGCCGGTGAGGATGGCGATGTCTTCCAGCATGGCCTTGCGGCGATCGCCGAAGCCCGGCGCTTTGACGGCGGCCACATGCAGGGTGCCGCGCAGCTTGTTGACGACCAGGGTGGCCAGCGCTTCGCCGTCCACGTCCTCGGCGATGATCAGCAGGGGTTTGCCCATTTTGGCGACCTGCTCCAGAATCGGCAGAAGGTCCTTCATACTGCTGATTTTCTTCTCGTTGATGAGGATGAACGGATCATCCAGGGACGCGACCATTTTTTCAGCATCGGTGACGAAGTAGGGGGAGAGGTAGCCGCGGTCGAACTGCATGCCTTCAACCACTTCGAGGGTGGTTTCCATGCTCTTGGCTTCCTCGACGGTGATGACGCCTTCCTTGCCGACTTTGTTCATGGCTTCGGCGATAATGTTGCCGATGGTCTCGTCGTTGTTGGCGGAGATGGTGCCGACCTGGGCGATTTCACGCTGGTCCTTGGTGGGCTTGCTCAGTTTGACCAGTTCTTTGACCACCACGTCGACGGCCGCATCGATGCCGCGCTTGATAGACATGGGATTGTTGCCGGCGGCGACCAGTTTCTGGCCTTCTTCGTAAATGGCGCGGGCCAGAACCGTGGCAGTGGTGGTGCCGTCACCGGCCATGTCGCTGGTTTTGCTGGCGACTTCCTTGACCATCTGGGCGCCCATGTTTTCGAACTTGTCTTCGAGTTCGATCTCTTTGGCAACGGTAACACCGTCCTTGGTGACCGTCGGAGAACCCCAGGACTTATCGATGACAACGTTGCGGCCCTTGGGACCGAGGGTAACCACGACCGCGTTGGCGAGGGTGCGTACGCCCTTGAGCATCGCTTCGCGGGCTTTCATGTCGTATTTAATTATTTTAGCAGCCATTTTGCGTTTTCCTCCGTGTTCTGATTCCGGTTACAATTAAATTATTCTATAATCCCGAGGACATCGTCTTCGCGCATAATCAGGTACTCTTCGCCGTCGATCTTTACTTCCGTACCGGAATATTTTCCGAAAAGGATACGATCCCCTTTTTTGACCTGAAGTGCGATGAGCTTACCGTCATCGCCCATTTTGCCGGCGCCCACGGAGATGACTTTACCCTCGACCGGTTTTTCCTTGGCGGAATCCGGGATGATAATGCCCCCCTTGGTTTTCTCAGCTTCTTCGACGCGTTCTACAAGAATTCGATCATGCAATGGTTTCAGCTTCATGTTCCTTCTCCTTTTCCTCGTTGACTCGTTGAATTGATCAGATGATAGTGCCACTTTAGTCGACAGGGCAGGGTGCCCCTGGCTGCCTGCCGAAAACCGATGCCGAAGACAACAAACAGCCGCTGACCAGTACGGTGCACGGCTGCACCCTCAGCAGTCTGAATTGATCCCGCATTGAATAATCGGATGTGTCGTTTTTCATGATTCGGTCAACTATTTGCCATCCGATGGTACACTGGCCGATGATGCACTGGGTTTTTCCGAGGTGGTCGGCGGCGGTGATGGTTCTTTGGGTGTTGCGGATGTCTCAGCGGGGGATGTCTTGCCGGGCTTTTTCGCGTAGTCCGTAACGTACCAGCCACTGCCTTTCAGGTGGAAGGCGCTGTTGGAAATCAATTTTCTCAGTTTGCCGGAACAGGTATGACACCGAGTCAGCGGCTTGTCTGAAATTTTCTGAAAGGCTTCTGCGACCAATCCGCATGCAGTGCATTCATATTCATAAATGGGCATATCCAGCTACCCTCGATTCATTAAGTTGTTTATTGGAGTTACTGCGGCCCACTGAAAATTTAGGCTAAGATAGGCAGTCATTTTGGCTTGTCAAGACACCAAAAACGACATCATGGCGATTCGATGACAGGGCGTGCCTCGATCGGGCGGTTGTGCCATTTTTCGAAGAATTTCATAGCGCTATCAAGACCATCCAACTGAATGGGAAAAAGCAGCCGATGGGTTTCCCGATGAACCCGGTGTTCCTCGTCGAGGGTTTCCTCCGGAGAGGCATCGAAAAACTGGAGGAACTGACTGAAGCGGATGATATGGATCAGCTCATGGGTGACAATGTAAAGGACAAACGGCAGCAGGTGAAGTTCTTTGCAGCGTTTGAGCACGTCGAGGATAGCGTGGTCCTGGAGGCAGATCCGGTAATGATCGTAGGCATTCGAGCCCAGACTCGTGTCGGGGCGCTGTCCTTTGTAGCGGACCACCTGCGCAAAGGGTCCATTTTCGATTTCCGCCGCTTTGAGATCCACCAGCGTTCTGACATCGTATCGCCGCCGCAGCCACTGGGAGGTGGACATCTTGTAGGCGTTGCTGACGATCTCTTCGGCCATCGTGACCGCGTGGTTGACCGCCTTGACCTGCTCTGGAGCGAATGCCGGAAGTTTATGGGATGCCTCTGTCACGTTGCTGGTATCCGCGTGTCATGGTTTCGCGCCTGGGGCTGTTCTGCAGCCACCGGACCCTCGCGCCTCGGATGCTGGCGATGGGTGCCCCACGGCAGGAACGCGGGGCGCCGCGGTTGAACATTTAAAATTGTTATGGACAAATCTATTCAAAAGCGCTAATAAACCTATTTTCTGAAAAGTACAAGGACAAGGAACGGAGGTGATCCATTGGGCAGTGTCGTAAAGAAACGCAGGAAAAAGATGCGTAAGCATAAACACAGAAAACTGCTGGCCCGGACGCGGCATCAACGACGGAAGGGCAAGTAGCCGTTCAGCCTGTTGACAAGCCGTACACCTGCTATCAGTGGTTTTATTGTTAAAAAGCACCCTGACCGCGCAACCGCGTTCAGGGTGCTTTTGTTGTTGGGATTCCGTAATGGGGCGCTTTTATGGCAGCGGCTCTGATTACGCCGCTCCGGGTTAAATAAAAAGGATCCCGTCTATGGCTGGGACACTATTTGCCCATGTTGCTTTTCATGTACTTGAGGAATTCCGAATCCGTTGACAATACGACGGTGGTGTCGGCGCTGAAGGTTTCGCTGTAGGTTTCAAGTGTTTTCAGGAAGCTGTAAAATTCCGGATCCAGGCCGAAGGCCTCCGCGTAGAGCTGAATGGATTCGGCTTCTGCCGTACCTCTGATCTTTTCGGCTTCACGGTAGGCTTCCGATGTGATCAGCTTCAGTTCGCGCTCCTTTTCACCGAGGATTTTTCTGGCTTCTCCCTGACCTTCCGATCGAAATTTTTCGGCGATCTGTTTTCGCTCTGCAATCATCCGATTGTAAACCGACTCGCGCACTTCCTCCACGTAGTTGATGCGTTTGATTTTGACATCCACCAGTTCGATGCCGAAAGGCGTCAGTTTGGGTTGGGCCGCTTTCAGGATGCCGATGGCGATCTGCTCCCGGCCGGTGGCAATGGGGGTTGGCGGTCCCTTTTCAACCTCTTCCAGCCCGATTTCGTAAGTGTCCAGTTCCCGGTTGGTCCAGCGGACGGCTTCAATGAGGCGGTTCTTGGTGATAAAGTTGCGGACCGCAGGGTCGATGATGTCATCAAGCCGTGCCTGCGCGGTGATCTCGTTGTTGACCGTCTGGAAAAACTTCAGCGGATCCACGATCTTCCAGCGCGCGAACGTATCCACATAGATGTAAGTCTTATCCAGCGTGGGGATCTGGCCGGGATCACCATCCCATTGGAGAAGGTTTTTCGGAAAATACGTGGCCTGATCGAAGATGGGAACCTTGAAGTAGATCCCCGATTCTGTTTTGGGCATTCCGATCAGTTTGCCGAAGCGGGTCACCACGACCTGTTCGGTCTCATCAACGATATAGGCCGCCGTGTAAACGAGCATTGCCGCCAAAAGCAGGGCTACGGCGATGAAGCCTCTTGATTTCATTTCTTTACCATCCCTTCGCCAGCGCCAAGATTGAGCAGTGGCAGCATGTTTTTCTGATCCTGATCGACGACGTAGATTTTCCCCATCTTTGGCAGCAGTTCCTTCATGGCTTCCAGGTACAGCCGCCGCCGGGTGACGTCTTTGGCTTTTGTATATTCACGGTACACCGATTTGAAGCGGGCCGCATCACCTTTGGCCCGGTTGACCCGGTCAAGAGCGAACCCTTCGGCCGCTTTGATGGTCCGGTCGGCTTCGCCCCGTGCTTGCGGGATGGCCTTGTTGTAGTCTTCCTTGGCCTGGTAGATCACCTTCTCTTTTTCCTGGGTTGCCTGGTTGACTTCATTAAAGGACGGTTGCACCGGGCCGGGGACATTGGTCCGCTTCATTTCGATGGTAACGATGTGCAGGCCCGAGTCTGCGTTGTCCAGTTCCACCTGCAAAACGCGCGTGGCCTCCGAGGCGATTTCTTCGCGCTTGCTGATGACTTCGTTGATGCTCCGGTCGCCCACCACCAGCCGCATGGTGGCCTCCGACATGTCGATGAGCAGCCGTCGCACATCTTGAACCTTGAAAAGAAAATTGTACGGGTCTTTGATCCGATACTGAACGATCCAGGGGACCACCGCCACGTTGAGATCCCCGGTCAACATGAGGGAGGTGTTGGCACTGTCGCTGCCCGAAGAAAACGTCGTTGACCGGTTGTCCCCGCCGGTTGACCGGAACCCGAATTCTTCCTTGTAAACGTGGCGCACCTTGACTTTGGTCACCTTTTCGACGCCGGCAGGCAGCTTGAAATTGAGACCGGGCTGGGTGGTGCGGATGTATTTGCCGAACCGCTGGACGACACCGACTTCGTCGACGGCGACCGTGTAAAACATCGATGACCCGAAAAAGACGGCCAAGAGCAAAATTATCAGCAATGGCCCCCCTGGAAACCGGATCTTTTTCATCTGCTCGATCAGGTCATTCATTTGTGGGGGGATGCCGCCTCCCGATTGCTTGCTCTGTTGATCTTTTAGTTTTTCCCAATCCCAGTTCATTTCGTGTCCCTGTCGCTTTCTTCGTGGGCGTAAGCGCGCCTGCCGCGTGGTGGCGGCATGGCTCAAAGGCCCTGGATTTGATGAGCATATTTGAAACGTTTAAAATAAAGTAGGGCCAAAGTATAGTCAAGGAAAAACGGGATGCGGTCCACGCGAGGCCCTGTGATGAGCCTTTTCAGGCGTTGGTACGCCTTGACAATAGGGCCTTCGCGCGGATATTTCTTCAGCTATGGTCAAGAAGAAAATATCGGCCGATCCACCGACCCTGTTGGCGATGGTGCTGCCGTCGGTGCTGAAAGGAATTCGCAAAGACGTCGATACCGGTCTGCTGCAGGTGTGGGAGATCTGGCGAACCGTCGTGGGCGCCGCCATTGCCGACAATGCCCAGCCGGCCGCGTTCAAGGGGGACATGCTCATCGTGAACGTGGCCAACTCGGTGTGGTGCCACCATTTGCAATTTCTCAAATCGGACGTGCTCCGCCAGCTCAATCAGGCGCTGGGGCAGGATTGTATCCGTGACATCAAATTCAAAATCGGAACGTGGTCGGATGCAGGGCGCTCTAAGTGAATCCCCGGCGCTGCCGTTGACGGAAGATCGTTTCTATGACAGCCGGCTGGTTGTTCGCCAGTACCGTGATGGATACCGGTTTTCCATTGATGCGGTGCTGCTGGCCGACTTTGCCCGCCCGTGGCTGGGCCGCACCGTAGTGGAATTGGGCACCGGCTGCGGCATCGTCGCCCTGCTGATGGCGATCCAGGCACCGGATGCGCGGATATTTGCCCTTGAAATCCAGCCGCAGATGGCCCTTCTGGCCAGTGAAAATGTTGCCCTCAACAACCTGAAAGAGCGCATCAGCATCCTTCGCCGTGATTTGAAAACCGTTTCTTCGGCCGATTTCAATCCCGTGGTGGATACGGTGGTCTGCAACCCGCCGTATTATCCATTGGGCGCCGGGCGGCTAAATCCCAATGACCAGCGCGCCCAGGCACGCCATGAACTGCGGGCCACCCTGGCCGACATTATCGATGCCGCGCGCCGAACGGTTAAAAAATCCGGGAGTCTGGTGATGATCTATCCGGCCGAGCGCACGGGAGCATTGCTCGGTGCGATGCGCTCCGGCGGCATCGAACCCAAGGATCTGCGATGCATCCACGCCACCGCAGACGGCGATGCCCAGCTGGTAATGGTTCGCGGACGCCTCGGCACCGGTGCCGGCATGCGCGTGTGCGCCCCGCTGATCCTTTATGCACCGGACGGCAGCCCCACCGCTGCGCACACGGCCATTTGTGGCCGGGCTAAACACATGATGGCCCTGTAAAAAGTCCGAATCTCTCGCAAAGCCGCAGAGATCGCGAAGCTAAAAGACTGATATTAAAAATGTTTTTCTTGGCGCACGTGGCGTCTTTGCGAGAAAATTGCTTTTTTATGGAGCCATCAATAAATATCGATGGTATCTGCGAAAATCATGTTTCCAGCAGGCGCCCTCTTTTTCGGCCCCGCCACCAAAATGATCGTGCCGCCAGCGGTGTGCGGCGTTTAGGTGGGGGGGGGGGGGCCAGGGTGTTTTCCTATAAACCGCTGAGGCCGCCTTTCGAGGC
>JBDRRP010000097.1:0-2823 GCA_043825735.1 Pseudomonadota bacterium
TATCGACGTGGTTTTCGCGAAATATCGGCATATCGGCAAAGGATTATTCACCGTCGGAGAGGGTGTCCGCTGCGGCAAAGGGGATCGCGGGCGTTGTCTTCAGCGCTAAGGTTGTGGATCTTGTCAAAGCTTTTTTCGTTGACGTGCTGTTTCAGCAGCGGATTCTGAAGGAGGATTTTTCTCGCTGGCTGATGCACATGCTGATTTTTTACGGTTTCATGCTGCTGTTTTTTATGCACGCCCTCGAGAACTTCATATCCGGGCCCCTGTTTTCGGGTTACTATTCCACGGTCAACCCCTTTATGTTTTTACGGGACCTGTTCGGTTTGATGGTGATTGCCGGGGTCTGCATCGCCGTTTACCGCCGGTTCATTCTGAAGGTTCCCCGTCTCCGGACCAATGCCATGGACCACTATGCCATCCTGATCGTTTTCGTCATCCTGGTTTCCGGGGTATTTCTGGAGGGGGCAAAAATCAACTCCTACACCGAGTATCAGCGGATGGTGTACGACTACTCGGGTCTGGACGACGAGTCCGAGCTGGCGGCGCTGGAGAGCTACTGGGTACAGAACTACGGCGTGGTTTCCCCCAATGTGAAGGCGCCCTTTGACAAGGAGGTTCTTGCCGAGGGCAGAGACCTGCACGAGGGGACCTGCATGGAGTGTCATTCATCGCCCGGCTGGGCGTTTACGGGGTATGCCGCGGCCGCGGTGATGAAGCCCGCGGCGCTGGCGCTGGACAGTGCCGGCGCATCGACCATTCTCTGGTACATCCACTTTCTGGCGTGTTTTATTGGTCTGGCCTACCTGCCGTTCAGCAAGATGTTTCACATCTTTTCTACGCCTGCGAGCCTGCTGGCCAATGCGGTCATGGACAGGGAGACATCCGACCCGCTTAATATCGCAACCCGTCAGGCCTTGGAACTGGACGCCTGCACGCACTGCGGGACCTGCAGTCTGCGGTGTTCCGCGGCGGCGGCATTTGACGCGCTGGGCAACGAATACATACTGCCGTCTGAAAAGCTCGGTTTTTTAAAGTGCCTGGCCGCCGGGAAGGATCTGGGCGAAAAGGAGTTGCGGGCCATCCAGGAGGGGGTTTACCTGTGCACGAACTGCGACCGGTGCACCGTGGTGTGCCCGTCCGGGATCAACCTCGGGGACCTGTGGTTCACTGTCAGGGAGGACCTGGTTCAGCGGGGGTATCCGGAGCCGCTGGTGCTGTCGCCGTTTTCTTTTTTCAGGGGCCTGAGTCGGGATCGCCTTGCCGAAGAAGCGTACAGCAGCCCTGTCGAGGGAGCGAGCCGGGCCGTTGCCGGCAAGTTCACAGCGCTGATGGACAAGGAGACGCCCATATCGTTTGACGACAGGAAGGCCGGTGGCCCGGCCCTGCCGGAACCCGGGACATTTTCTTACTGTTTTGGCTGTCAGACCTGCACAACGGTCTGCCCGGTGGTGGCGGTTTATGAGGATCCGTCGGATGCCGTGGGGCTTCTGCCCCATCAGATCATGAACTGCCTGGGTCTGGGGTTGACGGAGATGGCGTCCGGCGCAAAAATGCTCTGGGACTGCGTCACCTGCTATCAGTGCCAGGAGCACTGCCCGCAGAACGTGGAGGTCACGGATCTTCTGTATCAGTTGAAGAACATTGCCGTTGCCAATGCGGAAGCGGCTTCCGAACAGATATAAGAAGTTCAAGGTGCCTAAAGTTGTAAGTTATCATTTTAGAATCGGTTGCGCTGAAAGCGCATTCCTTAACTTTAGTTCACTTTAGCTCACTTCAAATTTTAGGCACTTGAGCGTTGCGGAAGAGTATAACCGATTTTAATCATCAGAGCCTTACCATAAGGACGGAATCATGAAATACGCATTATTCCTGGGCTGCAACATCCCTGCGCGGGTCGAGCAGTATGATGCATCTGCCCGGGCGGTTTTAAAGCAGGTCGGGGTAGAGGTGGCGGACATCCGGGAATTCAACTGCTGCGGGTATCCCATGCGGAATTCGAACCAAAAGGCGTTTCTCTTTTCTTCCGCCGTCAACCTGGCCCTGGCCGAAAACGCGGGGCTTGACGTTATGGCCCTGTGCAAGTGCTGCTTCGGCAGTTTGAAGGAGGCGGCGCACATTCTGAGCGAGGACGAACGTCTGCGGGAAGAGATCAACACGCTGCTCGCGGACAGGGGTCTCGCGTATGGCGGCAAGGTTCAGATCAAGCACTTTCTTTCCGTGCTGTATCACGATGTGGGTCTGGATGCCATAAAGGGCAAGGTGACCGCGCCGTACAAGAAATTTAAAATTGCAACCCACTACGGGTGTCACGCGCTGCGCCCGAGCAAAATCACCGGGTTCGACGATCCGGTTGCGCCGACCCTGTTCGACAAGCTGGTGGAGGTGACGGGCGCAAAGAGCGTGGACTGGGCGAGCAGGCTGGAGTGCTGCGGCGCGCCGGCCCTGGGAGTCAACGACACGCTGTCCATGAAGCTGACGGAGCGGAAGCTTGCGGACGGAAAAAAGGCCGGTGCCGACTATCTCTGTTCGGCGTGTCCGTACTGTCATCTGCAGTTTGACACGGTCCAGGGGATGATGGTTTCCGGCAACGGGGCCGATCCGCTCGCATCCATTCTGTATCCTCAGCTCCTCGGGCTGAGTATGGGTATCGACGAAAAAACGTTGGGCATCGGGATGAACAGGCTCGATATCAGTGGTGTTACATCATTTATTGACTCAGGAGTTGAAAATGCCGAAGGATAAAACAGGCGCTGTGATGGTCGTCGGCGGTGGTATCACCGGGATGCAGGCGGCCCTGGATCTGGCCAATTCCGGTTTTTA
>JBDRRP010000098.1:0-2640 GCA_043825735.1 Pseudomonadota bacterium
CGGAAAGGGTTCCTGCGCATGACCGACAAAGATGTAATGCCGCCCATTGCAAGCATTGACGAGAAATATCAGATGATGGCGCGGTTTATGGAAATGATTGATATGCCGCCAGATAAGCGCCCACCGCAGTTTCACGAAATCAAGTCAATATTGCTCAGTTCTACGCCCTAAATTCTCTCATTTAGTGATTTTTTGATTGACAAGAGCCCGACATTTTCTTTAAGCTACAAACACCTCCACATCGGCATAGGGCCTTGTCATGGACTAACGGGCACCCCACCAAGACGAGGCCCTCTCTTTTTCTGGACAGCATGGACCTAACCACCGAGCAGCTCGATCATATTGCAGACCGCCTGGCCCCGAGACTTCTTGAGGCCCTGGCCGCCAGCCTCACTCACGCACTCTGGATGAGCGTTGAGCAGGCAGCCGCCTACATGAAGGTAAAGCCCTGCACCGTGCGGCGCCTCATCAAAAAAGGCCACCTGTACGCCAAAAGAACGGCCGACAGCCCTTCCGCCTCCCTCATAGTTTCCCGTGAAGACATCGACGTCTGGTTAAACAGCGAACGCATATTCTAATTGACAGCCAGCGCGGTGATCTTTATATCTGCGCGCCATGTCGCAAAGACACAATGCCTACACTGACCCTGAGAGACTTACCGACGCCGATTTGATGCGGATACGCGACAACACCGACATTGGCCAGTTCCGCCTTGCGCTCGATGGGACGATCCTATGGGCAAATAATTGGTGGTCTCGATATGCGATGAGCGCCGAGACAATGATCGGGGCTAATGCCAAGGACAGATTAGACCTTTCTTCACGCAGAAAAATATGGACCGATGATGGCGATCTTCACCCGGCACTGCTCAGAGATAGAATGCTGGCGCCGATGCGCTTATCGGGGATAAACTTCAACGGAGCGCACTTCACTTCGATTCTTCAAATTTTTCTTGTAACAAAGGCGGCCTCTCGCCAGGACCGGCTGATATTGATCGACTTTGGTGTGAACCATATGCTGGAAGCGGCCACGATCCTGCGAGCTACCATCAATGATGTCGCAGCCAAGAGCCGCGAGATCTTAAAATTTATCAGCCGAATTGACAAACTCCCTGCCACAGTTTCCCCGGCCGAATATCGCGTAGCGATGTGTATCAAAAACACGGCTGCCAGCTCAAAAGAGATTGCCGCCCAAATCGGCATTTCACCCCGCACAGTCGAAACCCACCGAAGCAGCCTGCGAAGCAAGCTCCAGCTTGGCGCCGATGAAGACCTGGTGACCGCACTAAAAAGATACGAAATATAGAAGGCCAAACCAGTCGGATATTGGGTGAACAATCAGTATCTTTCCGTATTGCCCCGTTGCGCCAGTGATGATAACGCTGGTGCCCCTTTGTTTCAGTCTGGACGAATAACCAACAGAAAGGGCGAGGAATGGGGCATGAGGAAAACGCACTGATAGACACTTTTGAATTTTGGCTTGGCCTTCCAACAGACTTGAGGCCAACAGTGTTCTGGGAAGTTAAAGGGATGCTCTCACAGCCCAGACACAAACCAGTTGACAGGAGCGCGCCGCGCAATATAGCGTCGCGCCTATGTCAAAGCACTTCATCGACCTGTGGAAGCACCCCAAGCACGGGACGTACTACGCCCTTTGGCGAGAGGGCGGAAAACCCGTAAGAAAGGCGCTCTGCCCAAAAGGTACCAAAAGGGCCACAAAGCATAAGCCTACGGCGGAAAGGCTGATACTGCACTTCCGCCGTGAGTTTATGGCCGGCCGGATCGAGACCCCGCTGCAAAAAAAGGCCACCCCGCAGCAGAAAAAGGCCGCCCCGCAGACAAAAACCCTGGCCGCTTTCACGACAGAATTCATCAAGTTCAAAGAGGGCCGGCGCGTTGCGCCGTCCACCGTTCGGCTCTACCGGGACGCCCTGAATTACGCCAAAAGAATCTTTATCGCCATAGACATGGGTGACATCACCCCCAAGTCCATAGAGTCGTTTCAGACGGATCTGGGGCGCACTGATCTTGCCACCGCCACAGTCAACAAACTCTACCGGCACTTCAAGGCCGCGGTGAAGCAATCCATCGTTTGGGGCTATACCCCTCCAATTGTAAAGTTCCCCACCATGCTCAATGAAGCCGACAAAATCCGCTACTTTGAAAAGGACGAGTTGGGCCGGCTTTTTATGGCGATCACAGACCAGGAATTTCTCGATCTTTGCGACCTGGCCGTGAACACCGGCCTGCGAAACGGCGAGTGCCTACGGCTCACCGTGGCCGACATAGACAGACCGGAAGGGTATTTGCATATTTCTGAGCAGCAAAAAAACCGGAAAGGCTCAACCATCCCCATCAACACCCGGGCCCGCCAAGTCCTAAACCGCAGACTGGAAGCCATGGGGATCCGTTCGGCGCTCGCCGCCAAGGAAAAAGAGAACGCCGAGCTGCATATTTTTAAATGGCAACGCGAATCATCGGTGAGTAACAAATTCAAGGCCGCCGTGCGGAAAGCAAAGCTCAGCGAGGCGTTTCGCTTTCACGACCTGCGCCACACGTTCGCATCCTGGCACATCATGAGCGGCACCGGCCCCAAGGCCGTCCAGGAGCTTATGCGGCACAAATCGTTTAAGAGCACTGA
>JBDRRP010000099.1:0-8290 GCA_043825735.1 Pseudomonadota bacterium
TTTGCCTGGTATAACCACTCAATCCATCTGCGTCGATCTCTTGGGAATTTTAGAAGAAATTCTCTCTTATGGCATCGGTGGGTTATATGCCAGACATGGCCGGGGATATAATGTCTTTTTGCACGAGCCATTTCTCGTCGATTCTCTTAATAGGGTAGTTTTGGGGGAAAACCGGTCGATTAAGACCATCTCAGAGACGTTTTTAAGGCATTTTGCCGGCAATGTCAACTACTTAGCGCGGCCCGACCCCAGGACTATGCCACAGGTCTTCATTCTTGACAGTTTTTCGACACAATGTGAAGAATGAAGACCCCTTGTCTTCCCAATCACCAGAATAATGGCTGCATCGACGATTTCTCCCACCAGCGCCGATAAAATGACGGCCAGAATCAAGATAATGCTGAGAATGTTCTTGAACTGATTGAAAAACAGGGTGCTGGGGGAAATCGATGTCTCATGGGTTAATTCGTTGGTGCCGTGCTGTGTCAATCGCCTCTGAACCTCTAGACGGTTCAGTCCCTTTTGCGGGTCCACCGTCAGCCGTGTTAAAACCTCTTCTGTTTCCAGCACATGCCAGAAGATGTTCGACATTCTCAAACCTCCTCGATCTGCGTGGGAAGTCGACGTGATTTCAGCTCCCCGACAGCGTCGCTTGAAGAATAACGTTACAGTTTGTCTTTAAAAAAAACATCATTCCACTATAACATATTAAAATGGTTGTCAAAGTGTTATGGTGCGAAACTCGAGTTGTTAATTTGACAACGGTTAAATGCGGTGATATATTTATATATATTATGGCAGACAGAGAATCAATCCTGCTCTGACAAGGAAGATCATGATGAGAAGATACCGGCACCCCTTGGTGTTGTGGCTTGTGATCGCAATCCATGTAGGAACAGTCGTTGCATCGTTTGCGCCCGAATCATCGATTGACTGTCATGGTTCTGCCATAAGCCAAGGCTTAGATCTCGTCGATTTTAGCCGGCCGGAGATTATGTTAAAAACCGGTCTGTTCGATTGCCTCAGAAATCTCACCAATTCCCCTTCGAATCTAAAAAATGTTGTGTCGCCGACTTCGGGTTCGGCCCTAAAGAATCATCCTAAAATTACCGCACGTTGCCGTCAGTACGGTGAAGACGATTTTCTTTTTTCCCCTTCAAGGTTTATTCACAATTGTTCCCTTCGTCTATGAATCGGATCCTTTAGATTATCTCCCCTTCTCGAATTAATCGCGGAAACGCAGGCCTAAGTCCATCGATTCATAAATTCGGTGACGAATTTATTTTAGACTTCGGCTGAGCTCAGTCGAAGCCCTCAGGACTTAGTGCTGAGTGAGCATTTGATCAATTCTGTTCATTAAAATACGTATCTGTATTTGCGAATCGAAGCACTAAGGCAAAAAATCGCGCTTAGAAACGCTTAAACGCGGCTTATGATGCGCCGGCCACATCAGCAGTGGGGCTGGTTGGATCAATATATGGAGATTGTGCCATGAGCTGGATACAATTAATCGAAATTATTAAAAATATTCTTTATACGCAGACAGGAATTCCCCATTTCACCGTAAAAGAGGTTATCATGATCCTTGTTGCCTTCTTTTTCCTTTACCTTGCGGTTGGGAAAAAGTTCGAGCCGCTCCTATTGGTCCCGATCGGTTTCGGGATATTCATGGTGAATTTCCCGCTGGCGCCCCTTATGGGGTTCAGCGATAACGGCAACCCGGAGCTGATCCGCTTCTTTTACAAATACGGCGTCGAGTGGGAGATCATCCCTTGCATCATTTTCCTGGGGCTGGGCGCGATGACGGATTTCACCCCGCTCATTGCCAACCCCAAGACCTTGATAATCGGCGCCGGCGCCCAGCTGGGCGTGTTCATTACCTACATCGGCACTCTTTTGTGCGGCTTCACTCTGAAGGAAGCCGCATCCGTGGGCATCATCGGGGGTGCCGACGGCCCGACGACCATTTACTTGACCACCAAACTGGCGCCTCACCTTCTCGGAGCCAACGCTCTGGCCGCCTATTCTTACATGGCCATGGTGCCCCTCATCCAGCCGCCGATCATGAAGCTGATGACCACTTCCATCCAGCGGCGGATAAAAATGCGGCAACTTAGACCGGTGTCTTCACGGGAAAAGCTTTTTTTCCCGCTTATCGCCACCGTCCTGATATTTATTCTCATCCCGGCGGTTGCGCCGCTGATGGGCATGTTTATGTTCGGCAATTTTCTCAGGGAATGCGGAGTGGTCAAGCGGCTTTCCGATACCGCCCAGAATGCGCTCATGAACACGGTGGTCATTTTTCTCGGGGTTTCTATTGGTGGAACCATGAAGGCGGACCAGTTTCTGACAGCAAAACCGCTCTTGATTTTTGCCTTCGGCCTTTTTGATTTTGTCGTTTGCACTATGGGAGGAATTCTTACCGTGCATATCATGAACTTTTTCTTGAAAGAGAAGATCAATCCCCTGATCGGGTCGGCAGGGGTTTCGGCGGTTCCGATGTCCGCCCGCGTGAGCCATATGATGGGAATCAAGGAAGATCCGGACAACTGGCTTGTCATGCACGCCATGGGCCCGAACCTTGCGGGAGTGATCGGCTCGGCGGCGGCGGCAGGGATGTTCATCGCCATGTTCCGTTAGGAAATCGCCATGAAAAACCCGAAACAGGGTCAAAGCTTTAAAGGAGAAAAATACATGAAGATCAGAGTGCTTTTGGTAGATGATGAAAAGGAATTTACGGATGTCCTGGCCAATCGCCTGGCGACGCGTGACTTTGAGGTCATCAAGGCTTTGAGCGCGGATGAAGCTCTGGCCCAGATTAATGAAAAGGCTATAGATGTGATCATACTGGATGTGCTCATGCCCGGAAAAGACGGAATTACAACCTTGCGGGAAATCAAGCAGCTTAAGCCGCTTATCGAGGTTATCATGCTGACGGGCAATGCAACGGTGGCGTCGGGAGTTGCGGGCATGAAGCTCGGGGCATATGATTACCTCATGAAACCCACCGACACAAAGGATCTGGTGGAAAAGATAGAGAAGGCCTACAAACGGAAGGTTGAACAGGAAGAACGGATTCGGCAGGCTGAAATCGAACGTATCATGCTGAAGCGGGGTTGGGACTGATTCGGCCTGCTTGCCGCTCGTCTTGCTATTCCGGACAGTAAGGCGGTTATGATCTGAATTTTGCACGATTCAAGACTGAAGTCCATGATGGCACATTCGAATGAAAGGAGTTCGCTGCTATGGCAGAAAAAACTATAAAGATACAGGTAGGCGCGGGACTGCCCGGGATGCCTGAAGAGATCTTCACAGCCCCCGGGAAGGCAGTTTTCAATTGGAAAAGAATATTTTTTATCATCTTGGGACTTGCCATATTTTTTATCTTCTACTTCATGAAGGATTTGCCGGACGCGGTAGATCCTTCCGGCAAGCACTTTCCCCTGCCGCCGCAGGGCAGGATGGCCTTAGGGCTCTTTTTTATGGCGGCGGTGTGGTGGATTTTCGAGGTTATTCCCATTGGCGCCACTGCCATCGCCATCGGCCTTTTTCAAGTCGTTTTTATGATCCGGAAATCGGATGCGGCTCTGAAGGATTTCTTCGACCCCTCCGTCTGGTTTATCTTCGGTTCCGTAGTTATGGGGCTCGCCTTTAGCCACTCCGGCCTCACCAAGCGCATGGCTTACAAGATGCTGAATATCGTCGGCGAAAAGACCAATTTCATCCTGCTCGGCACTTTTCTAATTATCGCCGGCATGACCCTCCTCATGGCCCATACCGCGGTGGCCGCGGCCATGTTCCCGCTGCTCTTGACCATTCACTCCCTCTATAGCGAATCCAACCGGCCCACCCGGTTCGGGAAGGGTCTGTTCGTGGGCATGGCCTGGACCGCGGGCGCGGGCTCGGTCATCACCTTCCTGGGTTCGGCCCGGGCGGTGGCGGGTGCCGGCATGTTCAAAAAATTCACCGGCGGCACGGACATCGGTTTTTTCGAACTTACCTGGTACATGCTTCCCCTGGGCCTGAGTATGGTCTTTGTCATCTGGCTCATCGTAATCTTCTGTTTTAAACCGGAAAGGCCCCGCATCGACGGGTTGCGGCAAAGGGTTTCCGATATGAGCAAAGAACTGGGCCCTATGAACCCCAAGGAAAAGTTCGTCCTGGTCATGGTGGTGTTGGTGCTGGGACTCTTCATGCTCAAGACCTTCTCCTCCATGCCCTTCTTCAGGGACATGGACCGGGCGGCCATCATGATGGTGGCCACTCTGGCTTTCTTCCTAACCAAGACCCTCGGCGTAAATGAAATGGAAAACATTCCCTGGAATATCATTCTCCTGTTCGGCGGGGCCATGAGCATCGGCTACTGTCTCTACGACACCAAAGCCGCAGAATGGATGGCAGTGAGTTGGGTAAGCTGGTTTCAGAAGGCCCCCTGGCTGGTTTTTGTGCTGGCCATCGCCTTCTTTGTGCTGATCTTGACAAACTTCATCATGAACGTGGCGGCCATCGCAATTACCCTGCCCATCTCTTTGGTCATCGCCAAGTATTTGGGAGTGGCGCCCCACGTAATTTTCTTTGCGTCCATAGCTGCCGCGGGCATGCCCTTCAACCTCCTCATCGGCGCAGCGCCCAATGCCATCGCCTATGAGAGCAAGCAGTTCACTGCCGGTGAGTTTTTTATCTACGGCTGGATTCCCAGCCTCATCCTCATGATTTTCCTGGCGGTCTTCTGCTACTTCATCTGGCCGCTCCAGGGTATGCCGGTGCTACTCAAGTAAACCGGGCGCTTCAAGGAATATGAGGGAGGAGAAACAAAAAATGCTACCAAAAACGATTCGAAACAGTTTGGTTTTTCTGGCCATTGTGACAGCGGCAGCCCTGATTTTAGCCGCAAGCGGTCTGAAATCCATTGTACCCTGGCGGTCAGCTAACATCCTGCCCGGTGATGGCTTGCGCCTGGGCCTGGATCTCCAGGGTGGTCTGCATCTTCTGTTGAAGGTAAACCTGCCGCGTGCCGTGCAGAACCAGCTGGAGGTCGCTGCGGCCGAGGCCGTCCGGACACTGCGAGACAATCAAATAATCGTCAGGGCACGCCCGGCAACGGTCGCCAATCGGATCCGCTTTGGTTTTAGAGACGCCGATCAGGCAACAGCGGCACGCTCGGTCCTCCGGAAGAACTTTCCCTTCCTGTCTGTTGGTTCCGAAAACCAACAACCCGGGGAGGCCAATTTGGAATTGACCTTAACGGATTCAGAGATCCGGAGCATCGAAACCCGCGCTGTGGAGCAATGCCTTGAGATCATTCGCAACCGTATCGATCAGTTTGGCGTGGCCGAACCACTGCTGGTTCAACAAGGTAGGGATCAAATCGTCGTCCAACTGCCGGGACTCAAAGATCCGGGACGGGCCATCGAACTGATCGGTGAAACCGCCCAGTTGGAATTCAAGATTGTTGACGACCAGGCGTCGGCGGACCTTTCCGCCTGGATCGCCGAAGCACTTCGCACGGGCCGCTTGGAGAAAGGCTTCACCCACCAGGAACTGAACCAGGCCATCAAGGATCTGCTTCCTTCCGGTGACGAGGTTCATATGGAAAAACGGCTTGACCGGGAAACAGGGCAGATAATCACCAGGCCGATGCTGGTGCACAAGGCGACCTTGATGACGGGCGAAGCCCTTCTAACAGCCCAGGTACAGATCGGCGGTGATTTCAACGAACCCTATGTTGGCCTGACGTTTAATAACAGAGGTGCCCGATTGTTTGAACGGATCACCACCGAAAATGTGGGGCAACGGCTGGCCATCATTCTTGACAACGTGGTCAAGTCCGCTCCGGTCATCCGGGAACCGATTTCAGGCGGCAAAGCCCAGATCAGCGGCGACTTTACCACTGAGGAAGCCGGCGACCTGGCCATTGTGCTCCGCGCGGGCTCCCTGCCGGCTCCGGTGGATATCGTTCAGAACCTGACGGTCGGCCCGTCCCTGGGCCGGGATTCCATTCAAAAAGGTATTAACTCCGCCATCCTGGGGACGGCACTGGTGGTCGGATTCATGGTGGCGATCTACCGCATCTCCGGGGTCATTGCCAATGGAGCGCTGCTGCTGAACCTGGTGTTCATGCTTGCGGCAATGTCGCTGTTCCGGGCCACGCTGACCCTGCCGGGTCTGGCCGGCATCGTACTGTCCATAGGCATGGCCGTAGATACCAACGTGCTGATTTTTGAACGGATGCGGGAGGAACTGGCACTTAAACAACACCTCCGTTCGGCAATTGAAAACGGTTACGCCAACGCGCTGTGGACCATCGTTGACTCCCACGTGACCGCCCTGATCACGGCCCTTGCACTCTTCTTGTTCGGCACCGGCCCCATCAAAGGTTTCGCGGTTACGCTGAGCCTGGGCATTGTATTCAACCTTTTCACCGCTTTGTATGCCACCAAGGTCGTCTATGGCTACCTGACATTCACCCGACGGCTCAAAGGGTTGCGCTTCCTGCGCCTCATCAACAAGCCGAACATCGATTTCATCGGTTGGCGCAAGGCGGCCTTCGCCTTTTCCACAATCCTGGTCGGACTGGGGCTTCTGGCAATAGTCCAGATCCACCGCGGCCACGCCAACCTCGGTGTCGACCTGTCCGGCGGGACGATGGCACAATTCCGGGCCCGGCAGGACTTCCGGCTCGAGGATGTACGGGCTGCTCTGATCCGTCACAAACTGAGCGGCTGTGAGCTTCAGGAGGTACCCAGGGAACACCTGTTGATCGTGCGGGTAAAACAGCCGGATCAGACGGTTTCCAAAGTGGTCGATCAGATAACGACGGTGCTTGCCAGTGATTTTCCGCAACACCATTTCACTTTAGAAAGCAGCGCGGCGGTCGGTGCATCTGTCAGCCGGGATCTGAAACATGCGGCGCTGATCGCCGTTTCAATCTCACTGGTCGGGTTTATCTTATACCTGGCCTGGCGTTTTGATCGCCGCTACGGCGTTGCGGCCGCCGCCGCGACTTTCCATGACGTTTTGGCCGTATTGGGACTGTTCTATCTGCTGGACAAGGAGATCACCTTGCTGGTTATCACGGCATTACTGACGCTGGCCGGATACTCGTTGACCGACACGGTGGTGGTCTTTGACCGCATTCGCGAAAACACGGTCAAACAAAAGCGTCAGGACCTCGGAACGGTAATCAACCTTAGTATCAATGAGGTGTTCACCCGTACCGTCATCACTTCCGTTACCGTACTGCTGGTGCTTGCGGCATTATTGTGTCTCGGGGGCGAACTGCTTCGTGATTTTGCCCTGGCCCTGACCGTGGGTGTCGTCGTGGGAACTTACTCGTCGATTTTCGTGGCCAGTCCTATCGTTTACATCTGGTCGGCCTCCGGCAAAGCCTTCCGGAAAATCGGCCGGCCCCGCAACACAGTCTCAACGCGCACCGGATAGTCATTCCGACGCTGCCTAAGATTTTCGTTGGCCGTCGCCTGTCTTTGGTGGAAAAAATGAATACTTCGAGTCATAGCGCAATCGATCTGCCGCGTATCCTGGACAGCATGGAGACAATGCGGAACCGGTTAATCCGCATGGGGGTGCTCGTCTTTCTGCTGTCGGCCGGCGGTTACCTTCTGGCCGGAAGAGTACTGGGATATTTGCAAAAGGCCACCGGGGCACACCTGGTGGCCTACGGCTTGCCCGACGCCTTTATCGGATATATCACCATTTCCCTGGCCATTGGCCTGGCCGCCGCTTTTCCGTTCATCTTACATGAAATGCTGGCGATGGTGTCACAGCGGTTTCCGGAATTTTCACACCGGATGCGGCTGGGATTCTGGCTGGTTTCAATAGCGCTGTTTTATCTGGGCCTATACTTCAGCCTCCTCATCACCCTGCCCTACGGCAGCCAGTTTCTTCTCGATTTCGAAACCGAACGGATCAAAGCGGTCATTTCCGTTCGAAAATTCATCGGATTCTGCCTTGTTTTCATATTCGGCTTCGGGCTGATCTTTGAACTGCCCGTGGTGATGGTGCTGTTGGGAAAACTCGGCCTGGTGGATGTCGAGAAGCTGGCCGGCGGCCGGCGTTACGCCATACTGGCCATTACCATCGTATCGGCGATATTGACCCCGACACCGGACCTTTTCAATCTGGCACTGATGGCCGTTCCATTGTATCTGCTGTTCGAAGTGGGAATCGTCGGCATGCGCATCGGGCGCAAGAAGATTGACAATTGAACCGAAAAAGCGAGCACATTCCCCGCAGCAACTCGACTTGAGGCCTTCGAGTGAGCCTCAGCCGA
>JBDRRP010000100.1:0-4026 GCA_043825735.1 Pseudomonadota bacterium
CACTGGTTCTTCGCAAGGAGCTTGAGCGTAATCTGGAAAAAGCGGGTCATGTGTTCGAATGGTCGCATATCAAGCAGGATCTGCAGGCGATGCAGGAGACACACGTAGAAGAAAAGGGCAACCATTTGGCGATTCGCAGCAAAACAGAGGGCGTATGCGGCAAAGTCTTCCAGGCGGTCGGCGTAGCGATACCGCCGACGATTCGCGAAATTTAATTTGCGACTTTTGCAGTTTTGGCATGGGGGTAGTGCCAAGAACATTTTCGTGCCCTGTACGTGCCTGTTTTTATAGAGAATTAAAAATCGTGCTGTTAAAGATCAGTCAAGCCTTAGAAGCCCTGTTCGAATTGCTCGGACTCACGCCCGGCATGGCCAAACTGGTCACTCAAGGCAAGGATGAACCGGTGCAGGAACTCCAGAAGGCGATTTCCAAATTGGTGGAAAAGCTGGTGCTCCTGCAACAGAGCCTGCAAAACGGTCTGCTCTTCTGGGGCCGGGACTTATTGGCCGAGGAGGAGGCGCAGAAGTTTCGTTTACGTCTCGACGAGACCAAGACTTTCCTGGAATCGCTCCAGGCTTATACCTTATCCGGCAAGCTCAAGAACTTTCGTTACGACGCCCAGGAGGTGACCAGCCATCGCGACGGGCTTAATTTTCTGGCAGAGATCGAATCCCTCCAAGAGCTGATGACAGATCTTGGATCTACCGCGGCGTTCCTTTCCACCGCTGAAGCGGTCCTGCCCGCGGAACATGAATGGACGGGCAAAACAAAAAAGGCCCGTGACGAGGTACTCGCTCAATTCAGCGATCCCGATAAGCGCGGGGCAGCCACCTTCCGCCAGCAGACCCAGCGCAAACTGACCGATCTCAAGAAAGCCTATGTGCAGACCTACCTGGGGATGCACACCAAGGCGCGGCTGGGGGTGAATGAAGACAAGCGTAAGACCAAGCTCATGACCGACGAGCGGCTTCGAGTTTTGCAAAAACTTTCCACTGTTGAGCTGATGCCCCGGCAGCACCTGACCGATTTTCAGAGTCGTCTCGCCGGGTTGAAAAGCTGTTTTGCGCTTACTGAGCAAGAGCTGAACGCTTCGCCGGTGTGTCCGAACTGTACCTTCAAACCCGGTTCGGAGCCGCCCGCGGCACCCGCTGGTTCGGTCCTGGATGGACTAGACGAAGAGTTGGACAAAATGATGGAAAACTGGACCCAGACGCTTCTGACAAACCTGGCAGACCCGACCACCAAAGGCAACCTGGACCTGCTCAAGCCCGAACAAAAGAAGCTGGTGAACAGCTTTATCAAGAAGCGGGCCCTGCCGGACAAGCTCGACCAGAACTTCATCCACGCCTTGAGCGAAGCGCTTACCGGTCTCCAGAAGGTCCCGGTCAGGATCGCCGACCTGCGCATGGCGCTGCTCTCAGGCGGTTCACCGGTGACACCGGCAGAAATGAAAAAGCGATTCGAGGAATACCTGGACGAACTCACCAAAGGCAAGGAACCCGGAAAAGTAAGAATTGTGCTGGAGTAGACATGGCGAAGCATGGCGACAAAACGAAAAAACGGTTGACGATTATGGTTTCTTCTACAGTCTATGGAATCGAAGAACTGCTTGAGCAGGTTTATGCCCTGCTTAACGGTTTTGGCTATGAGGTCTGGTGCTCCCACAAGGGAACCGTTCAGGTCTATCCAAACCAGACAGCCCTCGATAGTTGCTTAACCGCTGTTGAGAAATGTGATTTGTTTCTCTGTTTCATTACACCTCAATATGGTAGCGGAGTGATTCCGGGACAGCTTGGATTCACTCATCAAGAGCTGTTGAAGGCAATCGAGTTAAACAAGCCGAGATGGATTCTGGCTCACAATCATGTTCCTTTTGCCCGATCCTTGTTCATGAAGTTGGGTTGCAGAACGGCCAAAGATCGAAAGACCCTTTTAGACAAGCTTGGATATACTACAGAGAAGCATTTGAAGGATCTCAAAAAGCGAGAACAGGCGGTGATTGATGATTTCCGCGTGATAGATATGTATGATGCTGCTATTCGTCGCGATCTGAAAACCTACCAGGACCGCACCGGCAATTGGGTACAAAAATTTACTTCGGATCAAGATGCAAAACTTTTTGCTACGGCCCAATTTGGGCGTTACGCCGAGGTGGTGGAATTCCTCCGCAATTATTTTGAGAAACCAGATGCGTTAAGCGAGGAGATCAAAAGGAGATCAGTACCTTGAATATTAATAATTTGACTGAAGAGCTGCTTGGCCGGAATGAGTCAATTCGCCTTGAGTTTGTTGAATCTCCAAATGCAAGAAGTGAAATTGCGCAGTCGGTATGTGCGATGCTGAATAGCAAAGGAGGCACGGTGCTTATCGGCGTGGATGACCGGGGCCAGGTGGTTGGTGAAGTTTCGGATCTTAATGTTAAAGAGCTAAACAGCTTCCTACATGAGCAGATCATACCCCAAGTGCTCTTCACTGTCACTTTGGATGAGGTACCCCAAGGAAAGATAATTTCGATTGATGTGCCAGAAGGTAGAGATCAGCCTTACGTCTTCAATGGCACGGTATTTGTAAGGTCTGGCTTTCGCACGCGTGTTGCTGATGCAGAGACGATGCGGGGGATGGTCGAGAGTCGATCCCATGAAATAGAGCGTTGGGAGCGACGAGCGGCTGGCAGTCTGGAGATCTCTGAACTAGATAGTGAGTTGATCAATGAGACGGTGCGGCGGGCTCAGGATCGGCGAGGGTACCGGTTTGATAACCCGCACAGCCTCGAGGAGGTGCTTGTTAATCTGTCTCTTTCTCGGTTCGGCCAACTGACGAACGCAGCGGATGTGTTATTTGGACGACGGATTGCTCTCCGCCATCCTCAGACCCGCCTGCGGGCAGTGCGTTATGAGACAGACCGTGGTGACGACTTTATTGATGAAAAGCTCTATGAGGGACCGGCGTTCATTTTGCTTGAAGAGGCGATGGCATTCCTGAAACGTCATGTTTCGATTGGAGCTGGGTTCAGAGCCGGACAATTATCTCGCGAATCTCGTCCGGAGTATCCTTTCAACTCCCTGCGCGAGGGGCTCGTTAATGCGCTAGTGCATCGCGACTACGCATCCTTCTCCGGTGGCGTATCGGTGAGCATCTACCCTGGCCGGGTTGAGGTTTGGAATTCCGGTCACCTTCCAGAGGGGATTACACCTAACAAGCTCCGCGCAGCAATGCACGATTCGATCCTTATTAATCCTGATATTAGCCACGTGTTCTATCTGTATGAGTTGATGGAGCGGGTTGGGCGAGGGACATTTAAAATTGTCCAGGAATGCCGTGAGATGGGGATGAAGCTGCCCGAATGGCGGGACGCGGCATCAGGTGTTCGGCTAACACTATACGCAGCAAAAGGGGGGGCAGCCTCAGTCCTCAAGCCGAACGAACGTCAGGATGCTCTCTTAAATAGCCTGTCTACCGGAGAACGAATCAAGACCCCTGAGTTTCTCAAACGCTTCGGGGCCGGTGTGAGCGAGCGCCAGGCTAGGCGAGACCTTAAGGATCTGGAGGAAGCCGGTTTCCTTGAGAGGATCGGTGCGGGTCCGACCACGGCCTACGAGCGGACAAAGAAACCATTGTAATTCGGTCATCCGGCCATGTCCGGACATATCCGGCCATGGCTGGACGCGCCCCCTAACGATCTAAAACCAAGATGTACTAATGGTATGTTTATTAAAATTAAATAGTTATGTAATTTCAAGCTGATCTTGAGGTACAAATGGTCCGGGTAACCGGACATGATCCGGACATAATTATTCTTCCGGTTCTAATCCTGGTATAACCACCGAAAGAATTCTCGGTTCAGACCGGAAAAGGTATTATATACCCGTTAATTGGGTCAAAAATGGGGATATTTATGGCGTGAGAAATAGGTAACATACCTAATTAATAGGTATTGAGCGTTTTTAAATACCTATATAGCAGCTAATAATCTGGAAATATGGCATTTTTATTATATGAACCGTAATATAAAATATGGCCATGATC
>JBDRRP010000101.1:0-37600 GCA_043825735.1 Pseudomonadota bacterium
AAAAACATTTTGGCACGGATTTCACGGATTTCGCTGATAATCGGCCTTCGGCCGGAAAGCAACTGCAAAGAGAATGAACCGCAGATAACGTGGATGAGCGCTGATAAAAATTAACGGCCCCCTGAAAGGACCAAAAGAACCAAACGATCCCAACGATCCCAACGATCCCAACGATCCCAACGATCCCAACGATCCAAACGATCCAAACGATCCAAACGATCCAAACGATCCAAACGATCCTAACGATCCTAACGATCCTAACGATCCCAACGATCCCAACGATCCCAACGATCCCAACGATCCCAACGATCCCAACGATCCCAACGATCCTAACGATCCTAACGATCCAAACGATCCTAACGATCCTAACGATCCCAACGATCCCAACGATCCCAACGATCCCAACGATCCCAACGATCCTAACGATCCTAACGATCCTAACGATCCAAACGATCCAAACGCTCCTAACGATCCTAACGCCGCCGCAGACGGCCTGAACGCGCCTCAGGCGCCGAACCCGGAACGCCGCGGAGCGGCAAAAGGAAACACCATGACCGACACCGCACCTGAGCCCATGTCGTCGGAGAAAGCGGCCATTATCGATGGCTTCCGCCGCCATGTGAGCGCCGCCAAAGCCGATTTTTGGGTTTCCATCGGTTTGCCGTTTGTTCCGGGTCGCCGGGAAGGCCCCTGGCTCTGGGATGTGGACGGCGCCAAGCGCCTGTTCAATCTGCATACCAACGGCGGCACCTACAATCTGGGCCACCGGCACCCGGAAATCATCCGGGAATTGGTGGCCGCCGCAGGGGAGACCGACATCGGCAACGGTCACCTCATGAGCCGCCCCCGTGCGGCTCTGGCCGCCGCCATCGCTCAATCGATGCCCGGCGATCTGGACACAACAGTCTTCGGTGTCAGCGGCGGCGAAGCCATAGACCTCGCCATTAAAGTGGCCCGCGCCTTCACCGGAAAACCGGGCATCATATCGGCCCGGGGCGGCTACCACGGGCATACCGGACTGGCCATGGCCGCCGGAGATGAAAAGTACCGCGCCCCCTTCGGACCTGCGGCGCCCGGATTCTCCCAGATCCCCTTTAACGACATCGGTGCCCTGGCGGCCGCTGTGGACAATGATACGGCGGCCGTCCTGCTGGAAACCGTGCCCGCCACCCTCGGCATGCCGATCCCGGATGCCGGCTACCTTGCCGGCGTCAGAACGCTGTGCGACAAACACGGGACGCTCTTGATTCTAGACGAGGTGCAAACCGGGCTAGGAAGGACGGGCCGTTTGTGGGGGTTTACCCACTTTGATGTCGTGCCGGACATGGTGGTGCTGGGAAAGGGGCTATCGGGGGGGGTCTATCCCATCACCGCCACAGTGCTTCGAAAAAAACTGGAGTCGGTGTTTCACGCCGACCCCCATATCCACGTGTCCACCTTCGGAGGCGCCGAAATCGGTTGCCGGGTGGCGATGAAAGTACTCGAGATGTCATCCCAACCCGCGTTTCTGGCCCATGTCCGGTCCCTGGCTGAACGCATCGGAAACGGGTGCCGGAAACTGGCCGGGGCGCATCCGTCGCTGAAGGGGCTTCGCCAACTAGGGCTTTTTATGGGACTCGAGCTCGCCGATGACTCCTGCGGGCCGCTCCTGAGCCTGGCGGCGTACCGCCATGATCTGCTCATGGTCTACGCCAACAACGATCGATCCGTCGCTCAGTTCCTGCCGCCGCTGATCATTTCTCTGGAGCAGGCCGACTGGGTTCTCGACCGCCTGGGCCTGGCCCTCGGCGACCTGGATGCCATGAGGGGGGTATCATGAAAGAAGGCAATGCGATTATGTATAATGCCCCAGTAGGTCTTTTCCCACAGTGATGTTGAATCACGGCGTCATGGAGGGCATGGAGGTTTTATAATTCATATCTCCCGCAGAGGCGCAGAGGCGCAGAGGCGCAGAGGCGCAGGGAAAAGCACTCGCGCAATTCAATTTCCAGCAGTTCTCTGCGTCTCCGCGCCTCTGCGCGAGAACGTCTTTTTGGGTTTAAAAACCTCCGAGTGCTCCGTGAACTCCGTGCTGATCAAAATGTAACCGGGAAAAAGTGTCTTTGACGTTACACTTGAGGGTCTTTGAAATCTGGAAAAGGAAATACACCCTATGGATAGTGCCTCGATGCCGCTGGTGATTGACAGGGAACTGCTCATCCGCTTCGAAGCCGGACTTGACCCCCTGGCGCTGCAGGCATCCGCCATTCCGGCAAAGCTCATCGGGTTCGGTGAGATTTCGGCCATTTTTGTGATCGATGCCGACCCTCAGGTGGCCTACAAACGCATGCCGCTGTTCGCCACTGCCGAAGCTGCCGAGGCCTACGCCCTAATGCACGAGACCTACTGCCGTCATCTGAACGCGGCCGGTCTGCAGCTACCCGCCAGCGCTTCGTGCGTGGTGGCGGTGCCGGGCCGGCCGGTGGTGCTGTATATCGCCCAGCGACGCCTCCCCGAAGACACGCTGGCACATCGCCGGCTCTGGCGTCTGTCAACCGAGGAGTGCGCCGATATGATCGCTACGATCGTGGCGGCGCTCAAAGGCGTGTGGGCGTACAACCGGCAGATGGCGCCCGATGTGACGCTGGGCATCGACGGGCAACTGTCCAACTGGGCGTTGCCGGACGGCCCCCCGGAAACGTCGCTCGCCTACTTCGACACCAGCACGCCGCTGATGCGGATCGGCGGCCGGGAACAACTCGACCCGGAACTGCTGCTCCAAGCGGCACCGGTGTTTCTGAGATGGCTGCTGCGGTGGTGCTTCGTGGATGACGTGGTCAGCCGCTATTACGACCATCGCGGCGTTCTCGTGGACCTCATTGCCAACCTGTACAAAGAGCAGCGGCCGGATTTGATGCCCATGGCGGTAGATACGGTCAACCGCTGCCGGCCGGCGGACATGCCCGCCATCGACTCGGAGGAAATCCGCCGCTACTACCGGCAGGACAGGCTGATCTGGCAATTGTTTTTGGCATTTCGAAGACTGGACCGGTGGATGTGCCGCTGGCGGGGCCGTCGCTACGAGTTTATCCTGCCGGGGCACATAAAGCGGTAGCGATGACAGAGGACAGAGGACAGAGGACAGAGGACAGAAAAAAAAACCACAAATTTCCGGGTTGGCACTACGTTATTGGCCCGCCGGTGGCGGGAAAACCTTTTTTGGCACGGATTACACGGATTTCGCGGTAAAAAGTTTAACAGCGCCTTCGGCGCTAAAAACAGGACGATCCGCGCCAAAATAGCAATTGTTGCAGTTGCCCTCCGGCCGAAGGCCGCACTTTTTATCTGCGTTCATCACCGTTCATCTGCGCCCCATTCCGCAGTTATCCTTCGGCCGCAGGCCACCCGTCATCAGGCTTTCGTGATCAATCCGGCCACGGTGTCTGCAATGGCCCCAAAGGCCGCCACCACCGGACTTTCCGCGTGCTTGAGTTGCAATGATTCGCCGGCGTCGCCGCAGGCCACCACCCGGGGGTCAAAGGGAACGCGCCCGAGAAACGGAATTCCCGCCGTCAAGGCCGTGCGCTCACCGCCACCGGTGCCGAAGGGGTCGAGCACCTCTCCACAGTGAGGGCAGGTATAACCGCTCATGTTCTCAATGACTCCGAAGATTTCTATTTTTACGGTCTTGCAAAAACTGATGGATTTGCGGACATCGGCCAGTGAAATCTCCTGGGGCGTGGTCACGATGATGGCCTTTGCGTCGGGGATCATCTGCGCCACGGTGAGCGGTTCGTCACCGGTTCCAGGAGGCGCGTCGATCACGAGAAAGTCGAGATCACCCCAGTCCACATCACCGATGAACTGCCGAATGGCGGAATACTTGATAGGGCCGCGCCAGATAATGGCGTCATCCTTGCTCGGGGAAAGGCTTTCGATGGAAATGGCATGGAGGTTTTCCGAATACCGAAGGGGCCCGACCTTATTGTTTGCCGTCATGTCCGGCGCCCCTTCGAGACCGAGCATCCTGGGTATGTCCGGACCGTGAAGATCCACATCCATGAGCCCCACCCGAAACCCTTTTTCTGCCAGTGCAATGGACAGGTTCACGGACGTGCTGGATTTGCCCACGCCCCCCTTGCCGCTCATAACCAGGAGCTTGTGTTTGATCCGGGTCAGTGATTTCTTTACCGAGGCGTCTTTTTCTGCCTGCAGCAGTTTCTGTTTTTGCGCCTGCGTCATGTTGTCTTGAAGCTCGACCATCTCTGTAAGACTCCTTTTCCGGTAATACCGATAACGGGTTAATCACAACTTTCAAGAAAGAGTGCCAGGGCCCATCCGTCCCTAACGTTTTTGATCACCACGAAGTTCACGAAGGGCACGAAGATTTTCTAACCTACTCGTTTTATGGTTTTTCTTCGTGCACTTCGTGTCCTTCGTGGTTCACACTCAGTGCTGCGGGTTCAATCAACTTGAGTATTTTGTATAAGCAGGTGATTAACCCCCGGCAGCGGTATGTTCGCGGTGGAATTGATCCCCACCGCAGTCCGGACAGGACTCGGGCCTTCCGGTCCCCTTGGACGCTTCCCACCGGCAGGAACAGACATTGCACAGGAAACGGCGGCGCTCGTCCACGATCTGGTAGTTGCCACCGTCCACCCGTATGGCCTTTCCGTTGATCAGGGCATCGGCCACAATTCCACGAGCGCGCTGGACAATGCGTCCAAAGGTGGCACGAGACACGCCCATGCTTTGTCCGGCACTTTCCTGGGAAAGCCCTTCCAGATCCGCAAGGCGAATCGCTTCCCGCTCATCCACAGACAGGACGACCTCAGACAGCGCCATCATGGGGATGCCGCGAGGCTTGAAATAGCTGACATCCGGACTGAAGGCCACCAGGCGGTCTTTTTTAGGACGTACCATAGGCTCCTATTTTTTTGAGCATATACTCGTTATATGTGAAGGATAATAACGCCCGTTCCGATGATGTCAAGGCACCCACCGGTGAATACTCGGGCATGGCAGGCGCCGGGCGCGATAGACGACGGTACCAACAGTGCTCAGTCTCGGTGGGTGGGCGGAATTGTCATTCGTCGGCCTTCAACGACAAAAGGATCTCCTGAACGACGTGGGTCCGCTGCCCTAATCCGGTGGCAACGGCGCCGTCTAGTTGAAGACTGTCGATCTCGACGCCGATCTGGAAATAGTGCAGCCCGGCTGTTCCGGCTTCGATGGCCCACTGAATCACACCTCGAATGACGATCGCTTTATCAAGCTCCAGGGTGATGGTGGCGCCGGTTCCGGGGGTCGGGGCTTTGGGCATCTCAAAGCGCAGGCCCTCCACACTGATTTCAGTCAGGGTTCCCGGCAAACGACCCACATCGCAGACGATGTTGGCCCCGCAATTGATCTGGTACCGACTGTACTGCCGCCGATCTTCGGTCATATTTCTGGCCCTTTCCAACGGTGCCCATCCATAAACGGCATCTTTTGGCCCAGAGCGGCGTTTTCGCACTTTTCGAAATCCTCGAAATAGCACTGCTATTCCTCCGGTTTCGAAAATGCTCAAGCCTTGCTCTGAACCAAAACCTACCATTTCTGGACGGACACTAACTAGGGGATCTCTGCTCGCCCGCTACGGCAGTTGCTGCGGTATTGCCAGCCGGTGCCGCTCGCATCATCATCATCGCACGCCGAAAGTCTGAGAAATGACACGGTTCATCCGGCCCGTTGCATATCCTTCCATATCCAGCGCCACATAGTCAAAGCCGATCTCGCGCAGTTGCACTACGATGCGCTCACGAGTACCCGGCATCACCATTCGATGAAGCTCCCGTGACGCCACTTCGATTCGAGCCACATTGCCGTGGGCCCGAACGCGGCAATGGGTGATACCGATTGAGCGCAACGCTTCCTCTGCCTGCTCGATCATAGCGAGCGCCGCCGCCGTAATCGGTGTTCCATAGGGTATGCGCGAGGCCAGACAAGCCATGGCCGGACGGTCCCACGTGGGCAGCCCCATCTCATGCGACAGTCGCCGGATGTCTTTCTTGCCGAGTCCAGCCGTCACCAGGGGCGCGGCAACACCGAGTTCTTCCGCCGCCTGCATGCCAGGTCTGAAATCAGATAAATCGTCCATATTGGCACCGTGTGCCAGCCGCGCAAACCCCTCAGCAGCAGCCAGGTCGATAATATCAGCGAAAACCATTTTTTTACAGATGTAACAGCGATGAGGCGGATTGGCAACGAGTGCGGCATTGCCCATAACGTCCGGGGTAACAATAACCTGGTTCGCGCCAAGGCCGGCGGCAGTGTCAGCGGCAAACCGTTTTTCGGCTTCCGGCATCAGTGGCGTATGGGCCGTAATGGCAATGACGCGCGTTCCCAGGACCTGCCGGGCGACTGCCAGCAACAGCGTACTGTCGACACCACCCGAGTACGCCACGGCCATGGGACCGTCGGCAGCGATGAGTGATTTCAACCTGTCGCATTTTCGGGAAGTCGCATCCATTTGCTCGTCTCCAGCCCCGCCGGCATCGACCATTGATTGCCAATACCTAAAAGCAACAGGAACCTCTTGAAATTACCTTATTTGTCAATCGAGAAAAATGTTTACAAAAGCATAACTTTCCGTTATGTATTCGATTTAAATACGAAAATGAGTAATACGCCAATTTCAGACGATTTAAAAGGGGATTTTATGGGAAAGGACAGCCTGCTCAAATCCACTGCAAAAGAAAAGACCGGTTCAAAAAAGGCGGGAGGTAAAAAGAAAAACGCTCCGGCCAAAAAAAATGTCTCCCCAAAGAAGACAGCAGCAACCAATAAAACTGCGCCCGGCAAAAAAGCGGCGCCTGAGCAGGCTCCCGTAAAAAAAGCGGCGCCTCAGCAGGCTCCTGCAAAAAAACCGGCATCCCAGCAGGCCCCTGCGAATAAGGCGGACGTTAAAAAAACTACCGCGAAAGCCTCTCCACCCGCTATCAAGGATCTTCTCGCATTGTCATTCGACGCCTGGTCAACACAGGCGCGCCCGGCGCCGAAGGTTCCGTCGGCCCCTTCCAAGGGCTCGGCCCCACCCTTTTTCTCTGGCGTCGACGCTGCCGAAGCGGCCCGCATGGGAAAGCTGCTCCTTGAAAAATTCGATATGACAGCCATCGAAGCCGCCGGTCGGGCATATGCTAAGAAAATGGCTGCTGCTGAAAAGGCTGCTGCTGAAAAAGCTGCCGCCGAAAAAGCTGCCGCCGAAAAAGCTGCCGCTGAAAAAGCTGCCGCTGAAAAAGCTGCCGCCGAAAAAGCTGCCGCCGAAAAAGCTGCCGCTGAAAAAGCGGCCGCCGAAAAAGCTGCCGCCGAAAAAGCTGCCGCCGAAAAAGCTGCCGCCGAAAAAGCTGCTGCTGAAAAAGCTGCTGCTGAAAAAGCTGCCGCCGAAAAAGTCACCGTCACTTATGAATCCGCTTATGAGAAACCGGGCAAAGCAGCGGCTCCGGTTGACCGATCCGGCCAGATCATGATGGGGGGCATCATCGGCGTCATCGGATTGGTCTTTTTGATGCTCATCGGCGCCAGCATCAGCAACACCGGCAAATATTATATAACGCCCGGCGACGGCGCCCTCACCATTTACCAGGGAAAGTTCGCGCCCTTGGGCAAAAAGCACCTCATCACCCTTCCTGGAATGGAACTGGCGGCGGAGCTGCGCCCGGTTTATGCCAAAACCGATGTCTATCCGTTGATTTTTTCCCACTATCTGGGCAAAGCGGACGCGCTACTGCTCAATACCGGTGGATTCCCTGATTTCGATGGTATCAAGGGATATCTGGACAAAGCCCTTGCCTATGCAGCGAACAACGACGCCAAGAACGCCGTCTACCGCCGCATCGACGGCATCGATCTGCTGCTCTATCTTTACAAGGCCGACGTTGCCGCAAGCCGCGGCACCCTTGCCGATTACCAGCAAGCACTATCGCACTTGAACAGTGCCGCAAGCCTGAACCCTGATGCCTCTCAGGTGGATCTCATCGCTCAGAAAAAGGCCGCCATCGAAGCCACCATCGCTGACCTTGAAGCGGCGGCCACTGAGAAAGCCGCGGCTGAAGAGGCCGCTGCTGCCGAAGCCGCCGCCGCAGACAAAAACACCGACGAGACCAAAGCCAAATAGGTCTCTTGCCGCGCATGGCCTTTCTATCAATCGCGGGCCCCGGTCATTGGCCGGGGCCTTTGTTTTGCTATTGTCCGATGCTGGCGCGGTCCATGTCGGCTTGACGAACCGACGCCCGTGGCTTAATCTTCCGGCCGTGTCCGGTTATCGTTTGCACCAAACCTTTTCTCCGGGATTTTTCCTTCGCTCATGACCGTAAGACGGGTTCTGATAGCCGCCCCGGTGGTGGTGATGGTGATATTGCTCCAGTCCTATTTCTGGGTTCCCTCGTATGAGCAGCAAACCCGTGGCAACCCGGAGCGTCTGTCGAACTACATCACCGGCTCCATCGGAGACGCCAGCCTCATCAACCCTATTTTATCGGCGGACAGCGCCAGCAGCCAGATCGAATCGATGGTGTTCGAAGGGCTTATCGACAGAGACAAGGACCTGCGTCTTCGCGGCCGCCTGGCGACCGCCTGGGATATCTCCGAAATCGCCACATTTCTGGTAAATCCAACGGCCGTTATCCCCGGCGCAGCAGCCCCGCTGTCGGCAACAGAAACCGCCGAGCGGCTGCTGCGGGCCGTAGCGAACCGACATCCGGAAGATGCCCTCCTGGACCAGACCCTTGCCAACATTCAGGAAATCAGCGTGGTCCCGGCTCAGGAGGGCACTGTTACCCACCGTTTGCCCGGCCCCGCCGCACAGGGTGATTCCGCCACCAGCGCCGTCACCGTCACCGTGACCCTCTCGCCGCCGCCGACCATCCGACTGCGCCTGCACCGAGTAGACCAGGATCTCTTCTCCAACCTCGAAAAAATCCTGGGCGATGCTTATTTCACGGGCCATCACACCGCTGGCTACCTCACCGCCGCCCCCGAGCTGAACCCTGAAGAAATGGTTCAGGTGGCGCGGCAACTGCTGCCGGCCACTGAACATAACCCGGTCATTGAATTTCTGTTGCGCCCAGGGGTGCGATTTCATGACGGCCATGAGTTTTCTGCCGAAGACGTCAAATTCACCTATGACGCCATCATGGATCCACGCAATCTCTCTCCGCGGACATCCGATTATGAACCGGTCAAAACCGTCACAGTGGATGGCCCCCTCAAAGTGCGAGTCACTTACAAGCGGCTCTACTCCCCGGCCATCAGCACTTGGGCAATGGGCATTCTGCCGGCTCACCGCCTCAATGACGCAGCCCTGGCCAAAGAGGCCCGCCGGCAAGGTAAAGACCCCGCCACTTTTACCCTGCGCCAGAGCGATTTCAACCGCCACCCTATCGGGTGCGGCCCCTTTGTCTTCTCAGAATGGAAATCGGATCAGTACATCCGGCTGGCGCGCTTCGACGACTACTGGGAAGGCCCGGCCAATTACCGCGGGTACGTGGTCCGGGTGATCCCGGATCTGCTCACCCAGGAAATGGAATTTTACGCCGGCACCCTGGACCACTACGGCGTACCGCCCTACCAGGTCAAACGCCTTAAAGAAGACCCGCGGTTCCAGAGCTTTTCGGGCACCGCCTTCGGGTACACCTATATCGGCTACAACCTTCGCCGGGCGCCCTTCGACGATCCGCGCGTGCGCAGGGCCCTGGGGATGGCCATTGACGCCCGCCAGATCATCGACTACGTCCTCTACGGCCAGGCAGAAACGATCACCGGGCCGTTTCCCAAGCAGACCGATTTCTACAACAGTAACGTACCCGCCCTGCCCTATGACCCTGCAGGGGCCGCAGCCCTGTTGAAATCAGCCGGATGGATGCCCAACGCTGCCGGTATTCTGGAAAAAGAGGGCCGCCCGCTGCAGTTCACCCTCATCACCAACAGCGGCAACGACCTGAGAAAGGCGATCCTGGCCATTGCCCAGGATGCCTGGAAACGAATCGGCGTCGACGTGCGCACCGATCTTTTGGAGTGGTCGGTGTTTCTCCAGGAGCGGGTCAACAAGCTGGACTTTGACGCGCTGGTGCTGGGCTGGCAGATGGGCATCGATCCCGATCTTTATCAAATTTGGCATTCGAGCCAGACCGGTCCCTTTCAGTTGAACTTCGTGGGATTCCGCAACGCGGCTGCAGACGATCTCATCATCAAAATCCGCCAGGAGTACGATCTGGCCAAGCAGATCGACTACTGCCACCGCCTTCACGCCATCATCGCCGACGAGCAGCCCTACACCTTTCTCTACGTAAGCAACTGGACGGCGGTGCTGGACCGGCGGATCGCCATCAAAGAAACGGACGCGGCAGGCAATACCCGGTATCGCCGCATTGAACCGACAAAGACGGGCAATTACGCCTTCGACTTCAATCAGTGGATCAAACTGCCGACGCCCCCGGTGTTCGAGCCATAACACGGTAGTATCGATTCAACGACAGGGGCCCAACGGCAAGATACGATTTGAACCACGAAGAGCACGAAGGGCACGAAGGGCACGAAGGAAAATCAGGACCACAACGCTCACACAGGCAATGTCGTAACACGAGGGCAATAGAAACCAATGGGATCGCGCAGGGCCGCTGAGGCGCAGAGAAAAACATTTGCAACCGTCCGCGCGGCGCTTTCGCCGTGCCTTCTCCGCGTCTCTGCGCCTCAGCGCGAAAACGGTTTTGCTTTTCTTCGTGATCTTCGTGTGCTTCGTGGTTTATCACAGCCGTTATGCCGCCATGACCGACTCTCAATAGGGAACGCACCATGATCGCCTTTATCGGCAGAAGCATGATCCAAAAACTGATCACCCTGTTTTTCATATCGGTGGTCTCGTTTCTGATCATCCACCTGGCCCCGGGCAGTCCCAGTCAGGTGGACCCGCTCAATCCCAAGTTCACGCCGGAAATGGTGGCACGGTTTCGCCAGGAGTTTCACCTGGATAAACCCCTCACCACCCAGTACGGCTTGTTTTACAAAAACTTCTTCACCGGCCGCATTGTTTCCTGGAAGGACAACCAGCCCGTTCTGGGCAAGATCGGCGAGCGGTTTCTCAACAGCCTGCCGCTGTTTGTGGTGGGAACCCTGCTCACCTGGACGCTGTCATTTCCCGTTGGCATCCGCTCGGCCATAGGCCGTGGCGGCACCTTTGATCGGAGCGCCACCTTTCTCGCCTACCTGCTCATCAGCATCCCCGGTTTCTTTTTCGCCTACATGCTCATCATCGCGGTGGTTACCATTTTCGAGGTGCCGGTGATTGGCATGGAAACGTTCGGGTTGAGCGGTGTGGGGACGATCTCCCGCATCATGGACCGCACCTGGCACCTGGTACTGCCGTCGATCCTGGGGGCAACGGGCGGCATTGCGGTGCTTTCACGCTACGTGCGCAGCCAGATGCTCGAAGTGGAAGGCCAGGATTACATCCGAACCGCGCGAGCCAAGGGGCTTCCCGAAGAGCAGGTACACTACCGACACGCTCTTCGAAACGCCCTGCTCCCCTTTGTCACGATGTTCGGTCTGGTGCTGCCCGGGCTCATCGGCGGATCGGTCATCATCGAATCCATCTTCTCGTGGCCCGGCATGGGACGCATGGCCTATGAGGCCATCCTGGCCAGGGACTACCCGGTGATTCTGACCGTCAATTTCGTATCGGCCGTGTTGGTGCTGCTGGGCACGTTTGTCTCTGACATTCTATACATGGTGGTAGATCCACGCATCGAGCTCTCATGATCGACACTCATCCATACCCCCCCGGCAGCTTCGCCGACGCCGACATGACCCTCGCCGCCCACCAGGGACGTTGGACCCTTTTCTGGGACCAGTTCCGCGGCAACCGCATGGCCGTGGCCGGCATGCTCATTTTCGCGCTCTTTTTCGCGGCGGCCCTGGCAGGCCTTGCCCTCACGTCGGGAACGGCCCCGGTTCTAAACCCGTCAACGATCCGGCTCCAGGAAAAACTACGCCCCCCGCTTTCAAAAGCCGCTGAGCAAATCCTTCAACCCAACCAGGTCCCTGCCGGGAGTGTTTATCTTCTGGGAACCGACGATCTGGGGCGGGATGTGTTCGCGCGGATGATGCAGGGCGCCTGGGTATCGCTCACCGTCGGATTCGTGGCCGTCGGTATCTCCATTGCCATCGGGATCTTTATGGGAGGTATCGCCGGATACTACGGCCAGCTTCCCATCGGTCTGCACCACACCATGGCCCTGCTGCTGCCGAGCGCCGGTGCCGCGGTGGCCGGCAGTGTCTCCACCGCCGGAGGCCTCGCTCTTGCCGCCATCGGAATCGCGTGGCTCCTGGCAGGCCTGTTGCTGAAGCGCCGCGCACCGGCCCTGACCAGCGCCCTGAGCCGGCCGATCATGAGCATCGACACACTGATCATGCGTATTGTGGACATCATGCTCTGTTTCCCGAGCTTTTTTCTCATTCTGACCGTGGTGGCCCTGCTGCCGGCCAGTTTATACAACATCATGATCGTCATCGGACTCACCAGTTGGATGGGGACCACCCGGTTTGTGCGGGCCGAATTTCTCTCGCTGCGCGAACAGGATTTTGTGGCCGCGGCCAAGGCCCTGGGAGTCAACGAACTCAGAATCATTTTTCTGCACATGATGCCCAACGCCATCGCACCGGTGCTGGTGTCGGCCACACTGGGTATCGCCAGCGCCATCCTGACCGAGGCCGGCCTGAGCTTTCTGGGATTCGGCGTCCCCCCGCCCCATGCCACCTGGGGCAATATCCTTTCCGACGGCAAACGGTTTATTTTCGACGCCCCCTGGCTGACCTTCGCCCCGGGAACGGTTATTCTCCTGGTGGTACTGGCATTCAATCTTTTCGGCGAAGGGCTGCGGGACGTGTTGAACCCGCGGCTGAGGGAAAGGCATTGAGCATGAGGAGCGCCCCACCCAGCGACGCGGGCAAAACGAACGCACCGGGACGCGATGAGATGCTGCTGACGGTCTCCGAACTGAAGGTGTCATTTGGCGCCGGCCGCACAGCCGCACGCGCCGTGGATGGCGTCGATTTCCACATCGCCCCCAATGAAACCGTTTGCATCGTGGGTGAATCGGGCTGCGGAAAGACGGTCACGGCGTTGAGTATCCTGGGCCTCATCCCCTGCCCGCCCGCCCGCATCAGCGCCGATGCCGTACGCTTCAAGGGCCAGAATCTACTCACGGCTTCCCCGGAAGCGCTCCGGCACATCCGCGGCAACCAGATCGCCATGGTATTTCAGGAGCCTTTGTCCTCGCTCAACCCCGTATTCACCGTGGAAGATCAGATCGGCGAGGCCATGCGCATCCACGGCAAACACCCGTCCGGAGAAATCCGCGAGGCGTGCGAGAACCTGCTGGCCCAGGTAGGCATCGCCGACCCTGCCGATCGCCTGGCGGCGTTTCCCCATCAGCTCAGCGGCGGTCAGCGCCAGCGGGTGATGATCGCCATGGCACTGTCCTGCGACCCGGATCTCATCATCGCCGACGAGCCCACCACCGCCCTGGATGTCACGGTTCAGGCCCAGATCATTCGACTGTTCAAGGACATCCAGGCACGCCGCCGGATGGCCATCCAGTATATCACCCACGATCTGGGCGTCGTGGCCGCCATCGCCAACCGGGTCTATGTCATGTACGCGGGTATTATCGTGGAGGAAGGCGGCACCGCCGCCATTTTCAAAATGCCGGGGCATCCCTACACCCGTGCCCTGCTGGCCGCACTGCCGAACCGGAAAAAACGGGGTCAGCGTCTTTATGCCATACCCGGTTCGGTGCCCAACCCTTCGAACAAACCCCCCGGCTGCCCGTTTCATCCACGATGTCCGGCAGCCGAGACGTCCTGCCGACACACCGTCCCCGACATGTGCGACTATGGCGGCGGGCACCGGGCACGCTGTCCGGTTGTGTTTGAAAAGGACGGGAAATGATGAACCGGCAATCCGCCATAGCGCCGGACGCGCTCATTCTCGAGGTGACTGACCTTCGCAAGGCCTTCCCGGTACGTTCGGGATTCCTCCAACGGTTAACCGGCAGCGTCTCCGCCGTGGATGGTGTTTCGTTTGCCATCACCCGTGGGCAGACGCTCGGCCTGGTGGGTGAAAGCGGTTGCGGAAAATCCACCGTGGCGCGGTTGATCCTGCGCCTGCTATCGCCCGACAGCGGCATCATCCGGTTCAACGGCCACGATATCAGCCGGTTGTCCCAGCGGGCGCTCAAACCCCTCCGGCGACAAATCCAGATCATCTTTCAAGATCCCTATGGATCGCTCAACCCGCGCATGAGCATCGGGTGGTCCATCGCTGAAGGTCTGCGTACCATCGGGATCACCGAGGCCGCCGCCCAGCGCAGCCGGGTGGCCATGCTGCTGGAGATGGTCGGCCTGCCGCCGGCCTACCAAAACCGCTACCCTCACGAGTTCAGCGGGGGGCAGCGGCAGCGCATCGGCATCGCCAGGGCCCTGAGCGTCTCGCCGTCCCTTCTGGTCTGCGATGAGCCCATCTCTGCCCTGGATGTTTCCATACAGGCCCAGATCATCAATCTGCTCAAGGATCTGCAGGATCAATTGGGCCTGAGCTACCTGTTCATCTCACACGATCTGAATGTCGTCAGCTATTTGTGCACTCACGTCTGCGTTATGAACAGCGGGCAGATCGTGGAGTCCGCGCCGGCCGAGGCCCTTTTCGAGCACCCGTGCCACCCCTATACCCGGGCACTTTTATCGGCCATTCCGGATGCCGATGCATCCCTGAAGATGCGGGATGCAGCGCCGGCGCGCCCCCGTCGGGACGATCCGCCGCCGGGTGCCTGTGTCTATGCCGATGAGTGTCCCGCCGCTGAACCCCGCTGCCTTGCCGGGGCGCCGCTGATCACCGTGGCCCCGGGTCACCAGGTGCGGTGCTGGCAAGGAGCGGATGTGCTGAAATGATTAAAGGGATGTTGAACCACGGAGTTACGGAGGACACGGAGAAAAGCAGGTTTTGGGCGCTTCGCGCGGAACAGCAACATTGGTCTCCGGAGTCCGCAAAGAGGGCAGAGGAAAAACAATTTTAAGCGCTGCGCGCCGAAGGGCAACGGGTGGCTCAGAAGAGAAAACTCCAAATCTCAAATTCTAAATTCCAAACAAATTCCAAACTCTAAATTCCAAACAAAAACCTTATACCCAGATAGAAGTTTGGCTCTCGTTTGTTTTTTTGGTGCTTGGAATTTGTTTGTAATTTGGTGCTTGAAGTTTGTGATTTATTTAAAAGCCTCAGGCGGCCTGATGCGCCACCGGCGTAGGGTTTTTTTACACCAATACTGTATTTTGCGTTCTCTGCGAAAGAATTGCCTTAAGGAGTACGCCATGCCCTTGACCACGCCTCGAAAAGAACTGATGGACCGGATCGCGCGGTTCCAGCAGCGGTTGGCCGCTGCCGATGTGGACGGTGCGCTGATCCTTCAAAAAACCGACCTCTTTTACCTGGCCGGCACTGTGCAGCAGGCCCAGCTCTACGTTCCGGCCGCCGGCACCCCGGTGTTGATGGTAAAAAAAAGCCATGCCCGTGCACGGGCCGAATCCGCCCTGGAGCGGGTGCTGCCCATTGCCTCGCCGAAAGACATTCCGGTGTGTCTCAAGGACGCGGGTCTGCCCCTGCCAGCTCGGCTGGGTCTCGAATGCGATGTGCTGCCGGCAAACTATTACCATCTGTACCGGAGTATTTTTGATGATGTCGCGGTGGCCGACATATCGCCCGAAATCCGCAGCATCCGTGCGATCAAATCCCAGTTTGAGCTGGAGATCATGACCGATGCCGCCCGTCTCGCCGATGCGGTTGCCGCCGCGGTGCCCGCGCTTCTGCGAGAAGGCATCAGTGAACTGGAACTGGCCGGCCTGGTAGAGGCCAGGGCCAGGGCCCTGGGGCACCAGGGCTTTCTCAGGATGCGGCTCTGGGGAAATGAGCTCTTTTACGGCCATCTCATGGCAGGCCCATCGGCGGCCCAGCCCAGCTACCTGGCCTCTCCCACCGGCGGCGCTGGGGCGAGCCCGGCAGTGGCGCAAGGGGCCGGCTTTCGCCGCATCCAACCCCACGAGCCCATTCTCGTGGACTATGTTTTTGCCTTCAACGGGTACCTGGCCGATCACACCCGCATCTTTGCCATCGGTGATCTCCCCGATGATCTGGCTCGCGGACACGAGGCCATGTGTCGCATTCAAGAGCGACTTGCTCGTGAATGCCTTCCGGGGGTAACCGGCGGTGAAATTTACAGCATGGCGGTGCAGATGGCGGCAGACGCCGGATACGGTGATCATTTCATGGGCAACGGAAATGATCGGGTGGCTTTCGTGGGCCACGGCATCGGACTTGAACTCGACGAGTATCCGTTCATTGCCCAAGGGCAGTCCATGCCGCTGGCCGAAGACATGGTGATCGCTCTGGAGCCCAAGTTGATCATCCCCGGCACGGGGGTGGTGGGCATTGAAAACACCCATTTGGTGACGACGACAGGCCTGCGCCGCTTGACCTGGCACCCGGACGAGATCCAGGTGGTGCGGCAAGCCTAGCCTGTGACGGAGGTCAGAAGTCAGAGGTCAGAGGTCAGAGGTCAGAGGTCAGAGGTCAGAAGTCAGAAGTCAGAAGTCAGAGGACAGAGGACAGAGGTCAGAAGTCAGAAGTCAGAGGACAGAGGACAGAAAAACCAAAAACAATTTTCGCGCAGAGACGCTGAGGCGCAGAGAAAACATAAAAACTGTCTTCACGGCGCTTGCGCCGCGCATTCTCTGCGCCTCGGCGTCTCTGCGCGAGAAAGATCTTTTTGCCCGCTGCACCGCTTCATGAACTCGCAGTGCCCAAAAAAAAGGACGTACCGGGCAGAGGCCGGTACGTCCCTTGAAATTTACGTGCTGCTGCGGTTTAACGCTTGGAGAACTGGAACCGCGCGCGGGCACCGCGCTGACCGTATTTTTTGCGTTCCTTGACTCTGGGATCGCGCTTGACGAAACCGGCCCGCTTGAGCGGTGTCCGGTGCTCGGGGTTGGCGAGCATCAACGCACGGGTGATACCGTGGCGAATCGCACCGGCCTGCCCACTGGGTCCGCCGCCCTTGACCCGCACGACGATGTCGTAGTCACCGAGGGCATTGACCACCGCCAGTGGCTGACGCAGGATGGGAACGGCGGATTCAACCTTGAAGTACTGTTCCACGGGTCGGTCGTTGACCGTAATAGTGCCGCTTCCCGGAGTGAGCCAAGTGCGGGCGATGGCGGTTTTGCGTTTGCCGGTGGCGTAGTAGCTGTTTTTTTCCATAGTCGTAGATACCTAAGGCGTAAAAAAGGTTTACTGTTCCAGCACTTGGGGCTGTTGGGCCTCGTGAGGATGCTCTGTGCCGGTGTAGACCTTGAGTTTTTTGATGAGTTGACGGCCGAGCCGATTCTTGGGAAGCATTCCCTTGACCGCAATACGAATGATATCCTCGGGACGCTTTTCCAGCAATTTTTCAGCGGTGATCTCTGTCAGACCGCCGATGTAACCACTGTGCCGGTAATAGGTTTTTTGGGTCCACTTGTTGCCGGTCATGACGATCTTGTCTGCATTGATCACGATCACCATATCGCCGGTATCTACATGCGGTGTGTAGATGGGTTTGTGCTTTCCACGAATTCGTGATGCCACCAGCGTGGCCAGACGTCCCAGAACCTGCCCTTCGGCATCGACAACCCACCATTTCTCGTCTCGGTCAGATGCTTTAGCGCTATAAGTGTATTTTTTCACGGTGTTCACTCCTATCGGTGTTTCGAATCTGCGGTTTATAATGAAATGCCCCTGGTATGTCAACAGATAATCCCATTTTTTTCACGGTAGCGCCATTGTCCTAAAAACGTTCCATTCGCGCAAAAACGCCCCACCGTGTTGACACGGTTCTGCCAACCCTCTAAGTTAGTGCCCATCCATAAACGGCATCTTTTGGCCCAGAGCGGCGTTTTCGCACTTTTCAAAATCCTCGAAATAGCACGCTATTCCTCCGGTTTCGAAAATGCTCAAGCCTTGCTCTGAACCAAAATCTACCATTTCTGGATGGACACAAGTTAGTGTCCGCCCGGAAGCGGCGCGTCACATGCGCCTTGCGGCGCGTCAGTTGTTGGCTGCGCCAACGTCAGTTGCCCCTTCGGGGCGTCAATGGCGTCTTCGACGCGTCACATGCGCCTGCCGGCGCGTCAGTTGTTGGCTGCGCCAACGTCAATTGTGCTTCGGCACGTCAATTACAGCGCAGCGCCATGACGACGAAGCCTATTGACGTCGGCGGAGCCGACAATTGACGGTCGCGCAGCGACCATATGACGGCGAAGCCTATTGACGCCGGCGAAGCCGGCCAGTGGAGAACCCCCTTGGAACCTCTTGAAATAGAAGTCAAATTCCACACCCCTGCCGCTGAGACAATTCGCCAGCAGATTATTGCCATCGGCGCTGCAGGCCACGGCAGGGTCTTCGAATCAAATGCGACCTACGACGACGGAACACAGTCGCTCAAAGACCGCGGCATGCTGCTGCGCCTGCGGCGGACGCAAGACCTAAACACCCTGACACTGAAAGCGCCGGCAGCAACGGTCAGCAACGAATACAAGATCATGAAAGAGCTGGAATCGGCGATATCGGACCCCGGCGCCATCCACAACATTCTGGAAACACTGGGCTTTCGGATCTGGCGCCGGTACGAAAAGTGGCGGGAGACCTTCCGCTTGGACGATGTGACATTTTGTCTCGACACCATGCCGTTTGGCGATTTCATCGAGTTGGAAGGACCGGGAGGGCGCATTCGCGAAATGGCAGACCAACTGGGATTCAACTGGTCGCGCCGCATCCTGATCAATTATTACGGTATTTTTGATATCATCCGCGCGCAGCTCGCCCTGCCCTTCAACGACATCGCCTTTGATCGATTTCAGGGCATCGATGTGGACCTGTCGCGCTATCGCACCATGATGGAGGCCGGCTGATGGCGCCGGCGCGCAAACCGCTACCCCAAAAAACCGAGCCCGCTGATGCACAATCATCGAGTTGACTCTAACCGCAGCGCCGAATGAGAACCACGAAGAACACGAAGTGCTCGAAGCACACCCTGAAAACCATTCAATGGTCCGGGTAACGTCAAATCACCATGATCCGCATCATGACCCTCAATTTGCGTTTCGGACTCGCCAAAGACGGACCCGACGGGTGGCACCACCGTCAGCAGGCGTATCCGTCGCTCTTTTCATCGTTTCCGTCTGATCTTTACTGTTTTCAGGAGGCCAACGACTTTCAGCTCAGGGCCTTGAGCGCATGGCTGCCAGATCACCGCCCCATCGGTATCCGCCGTCCGTCCCCGCCCTTCTGGCAGCACACCCCCATATTCTTTCCGAAAACATGGCAACTGCTGGCCGCAGAACACATCTTTCTCAGCGCGACCCCTCATGTGCCCAGCCGGCAGCGCAGCAGCAGATGGCCTCGCCAGTGCACTATCGGCGAGTTCAGAGTCGGCACGCACCGCCTTCTCTGCGTCAACACCCATTTTGACTTTGCACCCGAAACCCAGCGGGAAAGTGCACGCATCATCGGCGAACGCCTTCAGCGATATCCGCAGAGCGTGCCCTGTATCGTCGTTGGAGATTTCAATGCCCGGCCGGGTGGACGCTGCCACCGGCTCATGACCGGCGGCGGGTGGGTGCCGGGGCGACAATTTCAATCCGCTTTTGGTGCGTCATCACCGGGCTCTTTCCATGGTTTCAGCGGCGCGGCGGCGGAAAGGCACATCGACTGGATTCTTTATGACGGCCCGGTGCGGGTCGTCTCGGCCGCTGCGGTCACACAGTCCTTTGAAGGAATCTACCCCTCGGACCACTTCCCCATGATAGCCACGCTGGAGCAGGTCGAATAAAATCTGAGTGTCCTCGGTGGCCTCCGTTGGGCTGCTCCGCTGTGGAAAGAGACACTGCGTGTGAACCACGAAGGCCACGAAGTGCACGAAGAAAACCTAAAAATAAGTGTGTTAGAAACACCTTCGTGTCCTTCGTGAACTTCGTGGTGATCAAAAACGTCGGGGGTTATGTGGCATCGGCACTGCTACTTGCGTTTTGTGCATAAGCAGGTTCGGAATTTCTGTAGCCCTCAGCTCAAGCTGGTCACGTCGGCATTGAGCACGCCGCCCGCTTCGACCATGAAATATTTACAGGTGACTTTACCGGAACAATTGCCGGTGGCCAGTATGATCAGCACCTGGGTCGCCACTACCTCCCCTTCAAAATAGCCGCCGATGGTCATGCGGCTGACTTTCACGTCGGCGAATACGCGTCCTTCCCGCGCGATAACGAGGGTCTCTGCCTCCACGGTGCCACGCACTTCACCTTTCACCACCAGGCGCCCCTTGGTACTCAGTTTCCCGTCGACACTCAGTTGCTCATCGATGATGGAAACATCCATTTCCGGTTTCTGACTCACGACTCAATTCCTCGCAAATGACAAGTGCACACTGCCCAGTTCCATACCGCCGCGCCAAACCGTCATCAGGTAGTCCCGGGCGGTCAAACGGCCCGGATCCACCGAAAGTCGAATAGGCTCGTTAATGAGCATCCGCCGGTCGGCGTCTCCCGGAGCGCTGACCAACACGCTGACGCCGTCATTGCCGGGGATGTTGGTCCGAACATCCACCAGTTGTATCGATTGCCCCGGATCCAGGGTGGTGACAGAACCCGGGAAAAGGGGTATGTGACGGCCATCGCCGTTGCCGAGGAGAATGTATTCCAGCCGAGGGGTCATCACCTCGATAAACAATCTTCCCAGCTGATCGTCCCCGCTGGTGGTAAGCACCTGGAAGCGGGTGCCTTCAGGGTTGAGCGCATAGCGCTGCCACAGATCGCTGCCGCTGTCGATGACAAATCCCCTGTCTTCACCGGTGTTGGTCCGACGGTTGCCCACGAATCCTTTGACATTGACCACCACCTGGGCCGAATCGTGGGTGCTGGTGAAGACATCCACGATTTCGAATCGATCGCCTTTGATCAGATGCAGGGTGCCTTCGTTGGGAATCAGCTGGGCCTCACCGTTACGGCGCACTTTGTATACCAGCTCCGGCCAGGAGCCATCCGGCACCCGTCGCCGGATGCCGTTGCCGCCATCGACCGCGGCGGATAGCCCTGGTGTCACCAGGAGTTTGATGCCCCCGCAGGGATAGTTGTCCTTGCGAACGACGATCTCCGTAGTCGCGTTGACCACCACCGGGCGCCGCAGGTCGTTCATGGCGCCGAGACCGAGAATGTCTGCCGACATCCCGCGCTCGTAATTGGCTTCGATATGGGACACCGTCACCGTATCGTTGGCGGCGATATTCAATTGCTGGTGATTTTTCACCACCACCGGCAGTGCGTCGTTGACAGCCACAACGAGATAGTCCAGCCTCGGCGTTTCCAGTCTGAGCCCCGGTGTTTCGGGCACCACATCGAAGGCCTGCATAAAGGCGTTGACCGCCAGATTGTGCTGATAAACCTTGTCCTCCAGAGACAGTGATTTGCTCGTTTCAATCCCGAACGCCGGTATGCCGCAGACGGTCAAGGCATAGTAGGTGGCCGATTTGCGCTGTTCCTTATGCCGGGAATCCGATTGTGTGGTCTGGTGATTGTTGAAGTGAAAATGGTGCTCCGGATCGGAGATGCGTCGGTTGATGGTCTCGCACACACGCCGGGCGATGTCCCCCAGGGCAATGCGGCGCCCGGTGTTCGGGTCGGTGTAAACGTCTTCGTCGGCGATAATTGACTGGCCGAATTTTTGGGGATTGCGTTCTTCATTCACCCATGTTCCGGCATAAAATCCCGAACCATCGTGAAGATTGAGCAGGCAGTCGCTGTCGGCGATCAGGCCCTTGAGGATATCGACCACCTCGGCTTCGTAGATCCCCGGTGTGGCGGTTGAAAACTGCCGGTTCATATCGACATAGACCCCACGGCGATTTTCGATGATGGACCGCCAGTTGGCTCGCGGCACGACGATGAGGCTGCCCTTCTCCAGGCTGATATCCGCATAGTGGTCCACGGAAAGAAACCCGCCCGGCTCATCGCCTTGAATGCCGCCGATGAGCATGATAGTGGTCCCTGCCTGCTTGCCATTGATGCGGTATATGTTGAGTTCGTGGTCGGAGCCTTCGAAATAGACGGTGTGGACACGCCCCTGGGCTTGCGCCGGAGATGCGCTTGCCCAGCCCGCCAGCAATCCGAATATCAGGGCCGCCAGGGCCGCTGGCCACCGCGGCACGGCCCCCTTTCTCTTCATGTGCTCAGATCTCGCCATCATTCTCCGATATCCTGGTCTGGGGGGGGGCCCTGCGCCACCCGGATGTCGAAAGACTTCTCCATGAGCAACTCTCCCTGAAGCGAATAAACCAGAACGGCGGCGTTGTTGAACGCCTCGGTAGCCGCATCGTAGGGGGTGCTGAATTTAACGATGTTGAATCGCGAAATAGAAAAATACCGTCCGTTTCGCACCTGGCTCGGACGGCCTTCTTCCAGGGGCACTGCGGGCATGGGCAGCCACCGCACTGTCGCGGCAGCTTTCTCCTTGAGTATGACGAACGTTCTGCCGGTGATCGCCCCCTGGTCGGCATCGACTTTTTTCAACATGAACTGGGCATGCATCATATGGTTGACAACATCATGGGTCACCCGCAGGTCTTCCACATCGACCCCCAGGGCCTCGGTGGGGGTCGGTACCACCGCTTGAGGAACCGGTGCCGGCGCCGGAGTCTTCACCGATCCGGGAGAACCCGTTGCGGCGACCTTGCCCGGCGTTGCCGGCACCACCTTGGCCATTTTGGGCGCCTTTTCTTCACTGGCTTGAGCCGCCGGTACCTGCGGCGCTTCCGGTGCCGGCGCTTCGGAGGCGAGGGCCTTGCGAGAGGCGGACACCACCATCCGGGCCATCATCAAATCTTTTTCCGCCTTCACCGCTGCCAGCTGCTCTCGCACTGTCAAGAGCTCCCGCGCAAGACGACGATTTTCATGTCGGGGGCTCCTGGACGCAAACCATAACGTGCCGGCAGCGGCCAACGCTGCCGCCAGCAGCGTAAAATAAAACACCGCCCACGCTTTGAAACGGCGGAAAGTGATTACTTCGCCATTGTCACCCACAAACAGCAGCGTCCACCGTCTATTTCGCTTGGGGGTGGGCGTATTGCCGATACGGGTTACGTCCCGCTGTATATCTCTCGGAATATCTTCCATTGATGTTTTTCCATTCGAAGGTGAAGGGTTTTACGCCCCTCAGATCGATACCGATTGGAAGCATATCGCTGCGTAAAAGTTACCACCGCCGTATCACCGGCCACCCGGTAGGAGATATCTTTTGCTGAGACCTGAATGCTGGAGTAGGTTTCATTGAGCGACTTTTTATAGTCCAGCCATTGGCGTTTGGTCATCTTCTTTGACATAAACGTCTCGGCATAGCAGTCGCCGTAGGCGGCGATGTCCTGCGCCGACCAGGCCGCCAGCCATTGTTCTACAAAAGCAGCGAGACGGGCCTGAGCGCCGTCTGACTGCTTGAACCAACGGGTCGCGCTGATCAGAGGGATGGCGCCATCGTCGTCGGCGCGATCTGCGTCAATGCGATGGTAGTCGTCCCCGACGATGCGCATGCCCCCATCGACCTCCCGGATATAGAGCGTACGCCACCCGGCCGGCCGCTGATGCGGCCCCACCTGCAGGGTCTGCCGAAAGGCTGACACAAGCGTGCCCTGATGCCGGTAAAGGGATACGCTGTCGAGTAGAATAGCAACATCTCCGATGCTGGCGGCGGTTCGTCTGAAGTCCTGCCAATCGCGCCACCAGTCGATCGGAGGAAGATAATCCGGATCATACAGTGCCAGATACTGGTGATAGGAGCCGGAGGTCAAGCGCTGCCCCCATGTTTCAACAAAATCCAATAGCCGGGCGCGAAGGGCCGAGGCACCTTCGGAATCCACATAGTGCAGGGTTTCAGCCAGGAGAATGGGAGTGCGTTCCAGATCTATGAAAGCGGCCAGGTTGTCTATGTCGGCATTGTTCATGGCCACGCAACCGTTGGAATCGTAGGGAACCAATGGACGGTCCGTACCATGCAGCCAGATGGCAAACCCGTCTTTGCCTTCCTGGCGGTCGATCACATTCGGATAGTTCAGCGGATAGGCCCGGGTTCCGTATATGGGGGCAAGCTCGCCGTCGTTGTGATGATCGGTAAAAAAATAGACGCCTTCGGGGGTTTTCATGTCGCCCGAGACCCATTTGTCGCCATTGGCCTTGCCGGTGGAACACGGATATCCGGCGATTTTCTGGAATGCGCCGTCGTAGCGGTACACCGACAATGTCTGGGTGGACTTTTCCACGATAATGGCGTACTCCGGCGCCGCACCGGGCGCAGTACTCATAGAGATGAGGATGTCCGGCACCGGCGCTGCCCAGAGGCCCCCCGAAATACTTAAAAGAATGCCCAAAAGGGCAAGTACCACGCGGCCTGTTTCCGGGAGAAACCGTGTCGGCGGCGCAGCCGATGGTTTCATCGTGCATAGACCTTTATCGTGTTGTCTCATCACTGGAGCGGCGCTCTTTTCAAAACATCCGTTGTTGTATGGAAAATCCAAGATGCCGGTAGGCGGTCTCGGTGGCTTTTCGACCCGAAGATGTCCGCACAACCAGTCCGGTTTTCAGCAGATAGGGTTCCACCACATCGACCAGGGTGTCGGTTTCTTCCTGAAGCGTGGCCGCAATGGCCTCGATGCCCACCGGTCCGCCTTTGTAAAATTCGATGATGGTGCTCAGATATCTGCGGTCCAAAGGCGTCAGTCCCCGCTCGTCGACCCCTTCCAGCGCCAGGGCCTCCGCTACCACTTGCCGCGTCACCTGTCCGTCGGAGCGCACCTGGGCAAAATCCCTCACCCGCTTGAGCAGCCGGTTGACGATGCGCGGCGTCCCTCGTGAGCGCTTTGCCAGCTCTTCGGCGCCGCCGGCATCGATGGGGATCGCCAACAATTCAGCGGAACGACGGGTGATGAGCTGCAAATCTTCGATGCTGTAGAAATCGAGCGTCCGGAAGATGCCGAAACGATCCCTGAGCGGCGCCGTCAGCAGACCGACTCTAGTGGTAGCCCCCACCAGCGTGAAGCGCTTCAGTCGGAAGCGATGGCTCCGGGCATGCATGCCTTTATCAAAGACAAAGTCCACTGCAAAATCTTCCATGGCCGGATATAAAAACTCTTCGACGGTTTTGGGTGTGCGGTGAATTTCGTCGATAAACAGGATGTCGCCTTCTTCTAGATGGGTAAGAATACCGAGAAGATCGCCCCCCTTTTCAAGTACCGGGCCCGAAGAAACGGTAAGGGCACTGCCCATCTCGTTGGCGATGATATGCGACAAGGTGGTTTTTCCCAACCCCGGTGGTCCGTGAAAAAGGATGTGCTCCAGCGGTTCGCTTCGGATACGGGCGGCATCGATGGCGATCTTCAGCGTTTCGACCACGTCCGGCTGGCCAACGTAATCGGCCAGCAACTGGGGACGCAGGGAAAGCAGTTCCGGTTCGGCGTCTTCCACCGTAGGCTGCCCGGCAAGAATGCCCGGAGATGAAGAGCGATGGGTGAGGATGTCGTCTGTCATTCGGAAGTCTTTTTGCGGTAGATAGCGTCAAACAGCTGCTCGGCGGTGATGATACCGGGCTGCCGCATCAGGGCGTCGGCGATTAGCTGGCGCGCCTCGGCAGGCCGGTGTCCCAACTGCTCGACGAGAACGGTCTGAACGAGCTGATGCTGAGCGTCGGGCAGCGCGATTGGCGCAAGGGCCTGCCCAGGCAGCGCCATGAACCGATCGACTTTTCCCTCCAGCGTTGCCACAATCTTTTGAGCCGTGCGCTTGCCGATCCCGCTCAATGTGGCGAGCATGCCGACGTCCTTGTTTTCAATGGCCGCGGCGACCTCGGCCACGGGCCGCGTCAAGGCCTTGACCGCCTTCATGGGACCGATGGCCTCGACGGTGATAAACAGCTGAAAGAATGCCTTGTCCACCTCATCCCGAAAACCGATCAGCACCGGTTTTGGTTGACGCTCGGTCTGATGGTAATAAATATACAGAGACACGCTGTCTCCGGCGGTTTTAGTGGCCAGCTCGGCACGCACCGAAACGGGCAGCATCACCTCATAGCCCACCTGGCCCGCCAGCAGAATGAGCCGTTCGTCATCCATGGCGAGGATGCTGCCTTCAAGATAGGCGATCATCGCAGGGGTCCCCCGGATCGTTGGCAGATCCTCGCGGTGGGTGCGGGATGTTGCCGGTACAAACCGATGAGGGCCAAACCCAGCGCATCAGCCGCATGGGCGGGCCGCACCGGCTCAGGAGCACCGAGGAGCCGACGCACGTTTCGCTCCAGTTGGGCCTTGTCGGCGTTGCCGTTGCCGGTCAGCACCTGTTTGGCCTCCCGCACCGCCACTTCGAGCATGGGGATCTGCGACTGGCTGCCGGCCAGAAGAATAACCCCACAGACCTTGCCCAAGGTGATGCCGGAGCGCGGGTAGACATCCAAAGAAAATACATCTTCAATCACCATCAGATCCGGGTGCTCGTCTTCGATAAGGCTGCACAAGCGGCTGTAGATGCGGGCCAGCCGACTGCCCGTATCGGTGTTGCTTCGGGTGTGGATACAGCCGTAAGAGTATCCCTGTGGTCGCATGCCGCTGCCCCACACGAGCCCCACTCCGGTCGAGGCCAGTCCGGGATCGATACCCAGCACTTTCATGAAGCCGCCTCGGTGGCATGGTGGTTCAGTGTCATCCCCTCTCCCCGCCGCCGTCTCTGGGGATTTGCTTATTCGTGCCCATCCACAAATGGCATCTTTGCCTTTGAAACCCTGCGCTTCGCTGAGCAGCCAGCCCCCGGCGGCGTACTCGCTCATTTGCAATCCTCGATCCGCCGCGGCGGACCTGCGGTTGTCGGCCAAAGCCCTGTGGCGGACTCGGGCCATCCGCCGTCGCCAAAACAACGGCTTTGGCGGACAGGTGCCGGGAACCAAAATCTAACACCTGTGGACGGACACTACTTGAGCCGATCGAGTATTTTTTTCGCGATGGCCGCTTCGTTGGTGTCCGGATATTTTTTCACCAGTTCAGAGAGAACCAGCCGGGCGTTGGTGGCATCCTTCAACTGACTGAAGGCCAACCCCTGTTTCAGCAGCGCCGCCGGCACCTTGTTACCCTTAGGATAATTCTTGATCACCTTGTGGTATTCGAGAATGGCCTTTTCGTACCATTTCTCCCGGTAAAACGTCTCGCCGATCCAAAACTGCGCGTTGTCGGCCTGGGGGGCATCAGGGTATGCCTTGATCAGGGCGTCAAAGCCCTGACGAGCGGTTTCAAGGCTGCCATTGTCATAAGCCTGCTTGGCCAGATCATACATGTCTTTTGCAGAAAGAGATGTTTTTTGTTTCTTCTCGTCGGCATCCGCCACCGGCGGAATGCCCTTGCCGCCAGTATCGGTTTCTGGCTCCAGGTTGAGATACTCCTCGATGCGCAGGGTCTGCGCCCGAAGCGCCGCCACCGCCTCGCTCTGTTTTGCGTCCGCGCTCTGCCTGGCCCGTTCGGCCCCTTCCAATCCTTTCAGTTTCTCATTGAAACGGTGGTCCAGCTCGTCGATACTGCCGCGCAAGCGTGCCATTTCCTCGTCGATCCGGGCCAAAGATGCGCTAAGTCGTGCGGTCTGCTGGCGCATTTCCTGATTGCGCGCTGCCATGTCTTTTTCCAGATCATTGATCCGCGACTCAGTGGTACGACTCGACTGCTGTGCATTTTGCGCCACCGCCTGCATGCGGTCGTCCAGGGTGTGCACATCCTGTTGTGAAGCACACCCGTAAATAGAAGCCGCCAGCATCGCAGCGACAACGACGTATCGGGCGTCTTTCATGGGCTCTCACCCCCTGTCAGAAACATCGGATGGAAAAAAAACTTGCCCGCCGAAACGGCGGGCAAGTGGTCTTCTGACAAATCGTCACCATCGGCTCGGCGCTAGACGGTAACGATGCACGAGTGTGCGGCTTACTGGATGACGAAAACGTCTCGTCGGTTCTTAGCCCAGGCCTCTTCGTTATTGCCCGGATCGGCCGGACGCTCTTCACCGTAGCTGATCGTGGTAATCCGGGAGGCGGAAATCCCCAGATCCACGATAAAACTCATGGCCGCATTGGCACGACGCTCGCCTAGCGCAAGGTTGTATTCGGCAGTGCCTCGTTCGTCGCAATGGCCTTCAATGACCACCGAAGCCATGGCATTGGCGCGGAGCCATTCTGCCTTGCGAACGAGAACGTCCTGAGCCATGGGCGTCAACTGAGCGCTGTCGAAATCAAAATAGATATTCTCGTTTTGAAATGCCATCCGCCGCATTTCCACTTCCCGAGCCATCGCCTCATCCTTGATTGTCTGCATGGTGGCGGCTTGTTGCGCCTCGGTCATCGCGGCCTGTTCTTTGGCCATCTCCTGCTGCTTTGCAGCCGAGGCAGCGTCTTCGGCCGCCTGCTGCTGTGTCGCCGCCGCGCTTGATTCAGCTGTTACGACCTGTTTCTTCGCGCAGCTAACGGTGAACAGCAGCCCCGGGATCACCACCAATAAAGCTATGTGTATCCACAACTTCTTCCGCATGTTTCCTCCTTTTCAAAAACCCGATAACGCTTTAGATTTCATACTGCTTGGGGACCATTCGGGGTCGGACTGCTGCCCCGGAAGAGCCAGCAACTGCCGCTGATCAGTACCAAATGCGGTCATGACGTATATTCGGGAAGGGCCTTCGCGGGTGGAACTGAAGGCGATCAGGCTGCCATCGGGTGACCATGAAGGCCCCTCGTTGTCTCCAGCCTCGCGGGTCAACTGCATCCCCCCCTGGCCATCGACCCCAATGACCCGGATGTTCAACTGGTTGTCGTCCATTGCGGAGTAAGCGATCTTGTCTCCCCGCGGCGACCAGGACGGCTGAGTATTGTAGCGGCCGTCATAGGTCAGACGACGCACCTGACCACTGTCCATTTCCATGATAAAGATCTGAGGGGTGCCTGCCCTATCTGACACGAATGCCATTTTGTTGCCGTCAGGCGACCAAGCCGGATGGACGTCAATTCCCCCGGTATGGGTCAATCTTTTAATAATTTTCCCAGTTCCGGTCAATAGGTAAATTTCTTGGTCTCCCGAAAAGCTTAACGTTGCTGCAAGCTCAAATCGTCCCGGCACCCAGGCAGGCTTTACATTGATGCCTTTTTCGGCGACCACGTATCCCTGGGGTTGTGTGAGATTTTTGATGTAAAGATCGGGCCGACCTCGGGTATAGGCCGTATAGGCGATCCACTGCCGGTCGCTGGACCATGCCGGAAACAAGGTGATGGCGTTGTTGTGCGTCAACTGACGGGCATCGGCGCCGTCAAAATCGCAGGTGTAGATTTCCTTGTTACCGGTACCGGTGGATACAAATGCGATCTGGGTATCGAAATAGCCGCTGCTGCCGGTCAGCGCCAGGAGCACTTCGCTGCAAAACCGACGGATGATTTTCTTCAAATCTCCCACCTGGGCGGTGTACTTCTTGCCGACGATGAGCTTTTCTTTGAAGGTGTCAAACAGTCGCAACTCGACCTCGACAACGCCCTCCCTCGTGAGCATGCTGCCGGTGATCATCAACTCGGCGCCGATCCCGGTCCAGTTGGCAAAGTCGATATTGGGGCCGATCACCGGCGGATCGGCCGGATCGTAGAGATACGCCGCGGGATCAAGAATTTTAAAGTAACCCGTAAAGTCAAGGCTTTGGGAAAGAATCCGGGCAGCATTGCCAAAGGCCTCCGTGGCGGCGGCATCCGCGGAGTAGACCTTGAACTGGGGAATGGCCAGAGGGATTTTTTTGAGAAACGGGTTGGTGATGTCAATATATTCATAATCCGCCATGGCGGCGGGAACCGCCACCAACCATAAAATGACGCACAAGATGGCAATCTCAAACAATCTTTTCATCGAAAGCTTCCGTATGGTGTGTCATGACCCCGGCAACGCCGCCCCGGGCCATGTTTTCCGCCTGGAACCCTGCGCGCAGGGTTTCCAAGTCAAAGATGCCGCTTATCGCCAGTGGCCATTCACAGGTGGTAGGTTTAGGTTCCTGGCAAGGCTCGAGCATTTTTGAAACCGGAGGCGTAGCTCAGGCTACGTCGAGGATTTCAAAAAGTGCGAGTACGCCGCCAGGGGCCGGAAGATGCCGCCTGTGGATGGCCACTACCGGATTCCCTGTGGGGTAAACCGCAACCCCACCGTAACTGCCGGACGAATCACGCCATTGGGGTGCGGTGGCAAGGGAACGGACTTGATAATGGCTCTTCGGGCCGATTCGTCCAGGTATCCATTGCCGCTGCGCTTATCGAACCAGATATCGCTGACGGTGCCGTCCGGCATCACATCGAATGCGATTTCGGTAACCAGATCATTGGCGCCACCGGCCAACGAGTCGGAAAACGCCCAGTTCTTCTGAATGATGAAAGCGATCTCCACCCGGTAAATATCAATCAGCTCTAGCGCCCTGGCATCCTGCTCCCGGACGGCGCCATCCACCTTCAGTTGACTGACGGCGTCCTGGGAATCGGGCTCAGGGGCCGGCTGGTCCTTTACCTGTTCCTGGAGCCGTTCGATGGCAGCATCGATCTGATCGGGCCGGTTTTCTTCCACGTCCTTTTCCAGCCGATCAATGGCCTGGTCCATCACTTTTGCCGATTGGAATGTTTTTCGTTTCAGGGAAGTCTTTTCAATAGCAGCCGGCTCCGGGGCCGACTGCCGCTTCGCAGTGGAAAGGCTCACCGCATCCGGCGGCGGTGCTTTTGGCGCCGCGCGCCTGGGGCTCACTCTGGCCTGTGCTGACTTTCTGGAAGCCGCCGGCAGCTCGGCCTTCACCGATGCCACGGGCAGGGCCACCATGCGCACATGAATGGCAGGCGGTGGAGACGAGCGGCGTGGCGCCAGGGCCGGCGTGTAAAGCATGAACGCCAGCGCTATCAGGTGAAACAATCCCGACGCCATGAAAGGGATGATCACTTCACGACGTTCCACTGTGCCTCCAAGGGCGGGTCCGGATATCGCGGCCATATTGAATCCCATCGACCCGTTATTTCTTTTCCTGTTCTTCCACAGGAATCGTCACCATGCCCAGTTTCTCCACCCCGGCGTCTTTGATGGCCGCCATGACACGCACGACGTTTCCGTATGGAATTTGCTTGTCAGCGCGCAGATAAACCTCACGATCGCTTCGCCCCTTGAGAATGCTGTCGAGCTTCTGTTTTAGAGAGTCGAGCGCCACCGGATAGGTGTTGATATATACCTGGCCGTCAGAATCGATGGTAATGATAAGATTTTCTTTTTGGGTCGGCAGCGCCTCGGCCGTCGTTTGCGGCAGCGCCACGTCCACCCCTTGAACCATCATGGGCGCCGTCACCATGAAAATGATGAGCAGCACCAGCATCACGTCAACAAACGGCGTCACGTTAATGTCGCTCATGAGATGGTCGTTATTTCCGGCGATCATGCTCTCCTCCTGGCGGTTGCGAGAATGTCACGTTCCACGATGTTGAGAAAGTCGGCTGAAAAATTCTGTAAATCGGCTTCCATCATCCGGATGCGGTTCATAAAATGGTTAAAGGCGATGACCGCAGGTATCGCCGCCGCCAAGCCGGCTGCCGTGGCCACCAGCGCTTCGGAAATACCCGGCGCCACGACGGCCAGACTGGCCGACCCACGCAAACCGATCCCATGAAAGGAATTCATGATCCCCCAGACCGTTCCGAAAAGACCGATAAACGGCGTGGTGTTGCCCGTGGTGGCCAGAAACGGCACCATTTGCGCCATACGGGTCATCTCGGAATTGATTGCCCGGCGCATGGCTCGCTTGAGATTGTCAATGCCTGCCAATCGGGTGCCCATCGCCGGGGTGTTGTCCGGAGCCTGATCCCCGGCCCGGGGGGCGGAGCGCTGGAGCTTGTTAAGCTCCACATAGCCCATGCGGAATATCCTGGCAGTGGGACTGCCGACCAGTTGTTTGGCCTTGGCATAGGCCTCTGAGAGATCGCGGCTTTTCCAAAAATGGTCGGTGAACTCAGCAGTTTCACGATACGCACGCCGCAGGTAGCGGAACTTGATGATGATTATCGCCCAGGAAGTGATTGAAAAAAAGAGCAGCACCAGCAGCACCATCTGCACCACCAGCCCTGCGCTGCTGATCATCTGGATAAGATCAATCTCTGCGGTCATCGGCACGATCTCCGTAAAAGTGGTTGAACCAATATAGTGCGCGCATCGCAAGCGCTGGCTGTATTTAAAAATTCCTAAGCATTTAAATATTTTAAGCGTGGTACTGTATCCGAAGGCGGCATTCTTGTCAAGGTGACGCCAACGGCATGGCGCCGCCCTCAAAGAACGGTTATCGCGGCCGCCTGTCAGCCGCTTTTGGATTGAAAAAACCGCTGCGGACGACTACAGATGGCTTCTGATATCATTGACCGGAGGCGTCATGAACCGAATAGCCGACTTTTTGTTCGAAGGACACATGCTCAAAAACCTGCCGCGATCGGGTTACCCGTTTCTGGGGGTCGGCAAGGAATCAGTGGCGGAGCACACCTTCATGGTGGCGTTCATTGCCTGGGTGCTATCGCGCATGGAACCCACCGTGGATGTCGGCCGTCTCATTAGCATGTGCCTGGTCCACGATCTTCCCGAAGCACGGATCGGCGATCTGAACGCGGTACAAAAACGATATGTCCGGGCTGATGAAGACGCCGCGGTGACAGACACGGCACAAGGGCTGCCCTTCGGTGATGAACTCACGGCGTTGATTGGGGAATTCAACGCCGGCCTCACGCGCGAGTCGCAACTGGCGCGCGATGCGGACCATCTGGCCCTGGTCATCGATTTGAAAGCGCTTTCCGACCGCGGCTACCGTACTCCGGAAAAGTGGCAGCCCCATGTTCTGGCGCGACTGAAAACGGAATCGGCAAAATCCCTGGCCCGGGCCGTCACCCAACGGGACTTCGACGGCTGGTGGTTGGATGGTTTTTGATTGTTGATTGTTGATTGGGGATTGGGTGGGAAGGCGAAATCACAAATTCCAAATGACAAGTTCCAAACAAATGACAAATTCCAAACAAAAACATTGAAACCAACTTAAAGTTTCAGATTCGTTTGGGATTTGGTGCTTGTAATTTGGAATTTATTTGAAATTTGGTGCTTGTAATTTGGGATTTACTTTGGCGCTTGTCGTTTGGTGAGCAGCGGGGAGGTTTTTTGGACGCGGCAATTTCCATCTTGGAAGAAAACCTCGCAGACAAGACGCAAACCCGCCTGGACAATATCGTCATCGAATCCGCCCGCAGCCTGCCGTGGGCCGCGGCCGACCCGCCCCCGAAGGTGGTGGTCCGCAATTTCGGAGAATCGTCCGTGGACCTTCAGCTCAGGGTCTGGATCACCGACGCCCGAAAACGCATGGATACCATCTCAGAGGTCACCGACCGGGTAAAAACCGCTTTCGACGGTGCCGGCATCCAAATCCCCTTCCCCAGACGCGACATCACGATCATCCGGAAATCTGCAACAGGCAGCGCTGCGTCATCATCGAAACCGGCGCTTCCGCAAGAGCGCCCCAGATAGGCGCTTGCAATTTCACCGGTTTCCGTGTAGCGAATTAAGTTTCCGTGAGAACCATGCATGCGTCATGCAGCATGCGCCAGATGGTCTCTTCGTGCGGCGGCTTTGAACCAGTCTCGGAGAACACGGAGATAAAATCGATAAATGCATAAAAAAGCAATTTTCTCGCAAAGGCGCCAAGCACGCCAAGAAAAATATCTCTAATATCAGTGCGTTAACTTTGCGATCTTTGCGGCTTTGCGAGAGGTCCCGACTTTTTTTCAGCTGCATCAATATTGATGAACCGGTAAAAAGTCCCAAAGCCCGTCATCCCGGCGGCGGCCGGGATCCAGTAATTTCAAATACCTCTGGATTCCTTAACGAGGACAGGTTGTTTTCATGCGACTAGGGATTAACGAGATCGCCAAATGCCTTGATCTTCCCGCGAGCACCGTGGATCGGTGGATCCGGCAGGGCCACATCCCCGTCCGTCGCAGCGGCGATGCCTGCGTCTTCGAGGTACAGGCGCTCGCGCGGTGGGCCGCGGCAAAGCAGCTGTCGTTCCATCTCCCCGAGAAAGGAACCACGCGGGTTGCCGCTGAGGCAGACGAAGCGCCGGATTCCCTGACCCACACCATGGACCGCGGCGATGTGCTGCATGACGTCGACGGCGATGACGTCTCCGGAGTTCTTGAATCGGCCGTGGCCCGGATTCCCGGCATCAGCGACGGCGAGCGGCAGCCACTGCTGAAAGCCCTGCTGGAAAGAGAAGCGCTCACATCCACCGGCATCGGCAATGGCATCGCCATTCCCCATCCCCGGGCGCCGTTGGCCGGGACCTCCATGAAGCCGCAGATCACCACCTGCTTTCTCTCGCGGCCCATAGACTTTCACGCGGTGGACGACCGCCCCGTCTTTGTACTATTTATCCTCATCAGCGACTCTGTCCAGACCCACCTTCACCTGCTGTCACGCTTGGCCTACGGTTTGCGGGACAAGGCATTTTTAGAAGTGTTGCGGTCTCGGCCGGCAAAAGCGCCCCTTTTGGAGCAGATTACTGAGATAGAGCACCGTCTGGACCATTCGGCGCCATTTTAGGTATCTTCATACGATGCAGCTATTCAATAAATGGCGAAACCCCACCAGTTGGTCGCTTTTTCGCTCCGACGACCGACTGCTCATGATGTTCACGGCTATCATTGTGGGCACCTGCAGCGGTCTGGCCGCACTGGCGCTGGGCCGCGCGCTGCTGGCCATGGAGCGCTGGCTTCACCACTTCCGCCCCTACTGGTGGGCGTTTTTGCTCCCGGCCGCCGGCGCCGCCCTGTCCTCGCTCTTTCTTGAAAAAGTGGTCAACGAAGGGGCCGGCCACGGTGTGCCGGAAGTCATCTACAGCGTCTCCCGCTACGGCGGGCTGCTCCGGCTGCGATCGAGCTTTTCCCGTCTGATTTCCAGCCTTCTGACCATCGGCTCCGGCGGCTCTGCCGGACCGGAGGCCCCCGTGGTCATGAGCGGCTCGGCTATCGGCTCCAATATCGCCCGACTGTTCAACCTCAATGACCGTCAGCGGGTCACCCTGGTGGGCTGTGGTGCCGCCGGCGCCATTGCCGCCATTTTCAATGCCCCCATTGCAGGCATGGTCTTCAGTATCGAAGTCATTCTCGGAGAATGGTCGGCACTGAACATCGTTCCTATCGCCATCGCTGCCGTGGCGGGAACGGAAACCAGCCGTATCCTCCAGGGCAACCAGATCCCCTTTATCCACGAAGCCTTCAAAATCGAATTGGTGGATATTGGCGCCAGCATCGGACTGGCACTGCTCTGCGCCGGCGCATCCATCTGCCTGACGCGATTGATGAAATCCATGGGCCGGTTTGCCGGAAAGACGCCCTGGCCCCTGTGGCTCAGGGCCGCGTTCGGAGGAACTCTGATGGGTCTCATCGCCTGGGTGTTTCCCGTGGTGCTGGGCGAAGGCTATCACTCCATCCGGGAGATGATCACCGGCGCCTTCGCCCCCGGTTTGTCCATGGTGGCCCTGGCGGTGCTGGCCAAAATGATGGCCACGGCGCTGACGCTGGGCTGGGGAGGCTCTGGCGGCATCTTCGCCCCGAGCCTGGTCATCGGCAGCCTCACCGGCGTGGCCTATCACCGTGCCCTGACCTGGGCGTGGCCTCACCTGACGCTGGTCAACGAGGGGTGTTTCGCCCTTCTCGGCATGGCCGGACTCATCAGCGGCATTTTGCAGGCGCCCTTGACCGGCATCTTTCTCATCGTAGAGATCACCGGCAGCTACGGCGTCATTTTGCCGCTGATCCTGGTCTCGGCCATATCCTCGACTTTTTGCCATTATATAGAGCCGGCCTCTTTTTATTTGAAGGAACTGGTGGAACACGGACACGTACTCAGGCCCGGAACCGACGGCCGCGTCCTGTCGGATCTGTCCGTGCGCGAGTTGCTTGAAACCGACTGCATCCCGGTAAAGCGCAATATGCTCCTGCGGGAATTCATTCATGTTATCAAACGCTCCCGGCGCAACTATTTCCCGGTGGAAGACGAGAAGACGGGCCATTTCGTGGGACTCATTCAATTGGAGGATATCCGGCCCTATCTCTTCAACCGGGCCATCTACGACGCCGTCTTGATGGATCAGATCATGAAGCCGCCGGTGGCCGTCGCCGGGTTGGACGACGATGTGTCGGATGTGTTGAAAATTATGGATACCAAACAACTGTTTTCCATGCCGGTTATCGCCAACAGGCGTTTTGTCGGAATGATTTCAAAGGGTACACTACTGGATCAGTACAGGAAGGAACTCATGGTACAATCCCCGCACTGACGGGCGGCCGCCACGGCCTGCCCCCGGCACTGCGGATCCCACTCCCGGAAAGGAGCCCCTGATGGACCAACAACTCTTTCACATTTTCCGGAACACGCCGCTCGGACGCGAAACACTGCTGCAATCGCTTTACTTCTGCAACCGGCTGAGCATATCGCCGCTGTTGTATATCCCCGAGCACACCAAGTTCCTCATGTATTTCGACAATGATGTGGTCCAGGTGGATCTGGACCAGTCCTATCTCAGCGCTCCGGAGACCGCCCGCGCCCACGCAACAGAGCTGATCACCGCCGCCGGTTTCACGCCGCGATTCATGACACCCAAACACTTTACGGCATCCACACTCCCGGACATCAAAACAGACTTCGATTTCATGTGCTGCCCGCGAAGCATCAGTGATCTGTCATCAAAAATCGGACTGGGCTATATCGGGCCTCGGGTGCGGCGCATCGTTCAGTCTGCGCGGTTTCCGGTGCTTATGTCCAGCCCGGTGTTCAAGCCGTGGGAAAGCATCGCCGTCTTTTATGGGGGCTCTATCAATGCCACCAAGGCGCTGCGGCTGGGGCTGGCGATCAGTCGGGTGTCGGGCTTGCCGCTGGATGTGTTCACTCAGGTGGAAAAGCCCACAGCAGATGCCTACCGAGAGGATATCGCAGCGGCGGGGCTCACCGATGAATTATCCCATCAGGTGCGCCACTGGCAGCTTATGGATTCGGGCGAATTCGAAGACAATCTCTACAGCGTCCCGCATGACGCACTGGTGGTGCTGGGCGCCTTCGGGCACGGCGTCATCCGCGATATCATGTTCGGCAGCAAAATGGAGCAGATCCAGTCCACCATATCCAACAACCTGCTCATCGTCGGTCCCCATTACCGGGCCGTGCTTTAGATGATGCGGCGGAAATAACCCACGAATCTGATAATGCCGCGGTGATTTTGATTACCACGAAGTGCGGTGGACCCCGAAATTCGGACAATGTGCTAAGCTAAGAGTCAGACCACTTCAACCAAGGAGGATCTGACAATGGGGAAGAGACGAAAAACGCACAGTGCCGAGTTCAAAGCCAAGGTAGCCTTGGCGGCAATCCAG
>JBDRRP010000102.1:0-4748 GCA_043825735.1 Pseudomonadota bacterium
GGGAACCCCGCCGGCAGCCTGGTTTTTATGTGAAAAGTGAAAAGTTAATCGTGAACAGTGATCGGCGGAAGACGGGGGCTTCTGGCGGGGGGAGGGCAACTGCCAAACACCCATTACTTCTCTTCGTGGTTATCAAAAAGCGGCTGTTTGCGTGGCCGGTGGGACTATTGGCGCCTCGAGGAGGAGTGAAAAACCGATTGCTCGCGCAGAGACGCAAAGGCGCTGAGAAATGCTGACACTGACATGAGAAGATGCAATATCAACCAAGCGCTATAAAGCGTCTCTTACCACCAATTGTGATTTTAACGGTTTTAAACTGGTATTACCCTCTGCGTCTTTGCGTCTCTGCGCGAGAACGGGTTTTAGTTGTGGCGGTTCCGAATTGGGTTATACCCTTGTCCAGAAAGCCCAAGTTGATCTTATCCGAACTTAACCAGCGTAATATTTCAAAATCGCCTCGCAGAGCCCGGGAATGGTGTAGTCGTCAGCGGTGAGGGCGACGGTGAATCCTAACGCTTCGGCGGTCTCGGTGGTGATGGGGCCGATGCTGGCTGCGGTCACCGGTGCCATCAATTCGGCCAGGCGCCCTTCCGGCAGCAGGGCCTTGAAATTGGTGGCCGTGGAAGAGCTGGTGAAGGTAACCATGTCGATCTGCGCGTTCTCGAGGGCCGTTAACAGCTCATCGCCGCCGTCCGAGTCCAAAAGGGTCCGGTACGCGCAGACGTCATCCACCCGTGCACCCATTCTGGTCAGCGCCTCAGGGAGCACCGAGCGGGCTTCCAGTGCCCTGGGCAGCAGCACCCGGCTGCCGGCGACCGTCTCATTTGCGAAGGCCGCCACGACAGATTCCGCCCGGTAGCTTTCCGGCAAAATATCCGCCCGGATACCGAATTCCATCAACTTGTCCCGGGTTGCCGGACCGATGACGGCGATTTTGGCCCGGTGCAAGCGGCGCACGTCTGCGCCCAGTGAAAAAAGTCGCTGGAAGAAGTACTTCACGCCGTTGACGCTGGTAAACACGATCCACTGGTATTGTTCCAGATCGGCAATGGCCGCATCCAGGGGCGCCCAGTCCTCCGGCGCTGCGATCCGGATGGTGGGGATTTCAAGGCACTCGGCGCCGAGGGCCTGGAGGCGCTCCACCAGGTGGCTGGCCTGCTCCCGCGCCCTGGTGACCACGATCCGCTTTCCGAAAAGCGGCCGCCGGTCGAACCACCGCATGGTGTCTCTGAGGCTGACCACCTCGCCCACCACGATGATGGCCGGCGCTTTGAGGCCGGCCTCCGCCACGCGCTGGGCAATGGTGGCCAGGGTGCCGGAAACCGTTTTCTGGCGCGATGTCGTGCCCCAACGTACCAGGGCCACCGGGGTCTCAGGGGCGCGGCCGTGTCGGGTGAGCTGTTCCACGATGAGGGGCAGGTTTTTCACGCCCATGAAGAAAACCAGGGTGCCGGCGGCCCGGGTCAATGCCTCCCAGTCGATGCTGGATGCGCTCTTGGTGGGATCTTCGTGACCGGTGACGAAGGCCAGGGTGGCGGTGAATTTGCGGTGGGTGAGCGGAATGCCGGCATATGCCGGCGCGGCGATGGCCGAGGTCACTCCCGGCACGATTTCAAAGGGGATGCCGTTGGCCACCAGGGCTTCGGCTTCTTCACCGCCGCGACCGAAGATGAACGGATCACCGCCTTTGAGCCGGGCGACGCTGCTTCCCGCCAGCGCTTTTTCCACCAGCAGATCATTGATCCCCTCCTGGGGCAGGGTGTGATCGCCGCCTTTTTTGCCCACGTAGATCACTTCCGCATCGGTGCGGGCATGCTTGAGCAATTGCGGGGCGGCCAGGTAGTCATAAACGATCACATCCGCCCTTCGGATGCATTCGAGACCGCGGACCGTGATCAGACCGGGATCGCCCGGGCCGGCGCCTATCAGATAAACCGTTCCATTCATGTCAATGTCCTGCCGTGGGAGTCAATCGGTTCAAAATGTCGTCGGCCCCGTCGTTGAGCAGCGATTCGGCCAGTTCAATGCCGATCTCCCGGCATCGGCGCGCCGGCCCCCGGCGGGCCGCCCGGATGATTCGGCTGCCGTCGAGTTCGGCCACCAGGCCGGCCATGATGATGATGTCGTTTTCAATCGTTGCGTGCCCGGCGACAGGGACCTGACAACTGCCGCCCAGCCGGTGGAGAAAGGCTCTTTCGCCCGTGACGGCAATAGTGCTTTCCGGATGGTCCAGAAAAGCCAGCGCCGCAGCGGTGTCCGGATCGTCACGGCGTACTTCGATGCACAGCGCGCCTTGGGCGACGGCCGGCAGCATGACGGCCGGCGCCAGTGTTTCGCTGATGCGGGCTGCCAGGCCCAGGCGCCGAACACCGGCGGCAGCCAGAACGATGGCGTCCATCTCGCCCGCGTCGAGTTTCCTGAGCCGGGTGTCGAGATTTCCCCTGAGGGGCAGGATGCGCACATCCGGGCGGCTGTGGCGCAGCTGGGCGCCGCGCCGCAGGCTGCTCGTGCCGATGACGGCGCCGTTGGAAAGGTCTTTGAGGGCGGCGCCCGATGCCGATATAAGGACATCAAAGGGCACTTCCCGCTGCGGGATGGGGCCGATGATCAGTCCGTCGGGAATATCGGCCGGCATGTCCTTCATGCTGTGAACCGCCAGATCCACCGTGCCGTCCAGCAGGGCCTCTTCGATTTCCTTGACAAAGAGTCCCTTGCCGCCCACCTGGGCCAGAGGGACGTCCAGTATCTTGTCGCCCTTGGTTTTGATGACGGTGAGCGTGATGTCGGTGCCGGGATGGGCTTCGGTGAGCCGGTCCCTGACCCAGTTGGCCTGCCAGAGGGCGAGCTTGCTGCCGCGGGTGCCGATGCGAAGGGGGCGCTCCATCAGTGACCGCAGCTTCCGCAGTTGGTGGAGGCGCAGCCGGTGCAGCCCGATGCGCCGGCACTTCTTGAAACGGTCTGACCGCCACCGCCTTTGCTGACGTAGCCGCAGGCGCTCATCAAACGTTTCGTCTTTTTCCCCTGGCACTTGGGACAATCCGACGGATCGTCGGCGCGCAGGATGAGGCACTCGAAGTCTTTTCCGCAATCGTCGCAATGAAACTCGTAAATCGGCATGGGCGCCTTCCTGTGTAGTGGGTTTTCGCAATCTGGCACTATAACCATTTTGCCCGAAAAATCAAACCCGTCCGGCAACAGCCATTTTCGGTGAACACTGGCGGAGCCAGCCAGGTGAGGGGGAGAATTGCCACGAGGTCATTTTTTTTAGATTCAGGAACCATAAGCGGGACATCTCCAGTCTTGACAGTGCGGTTGCAAGAGGTTAACGATGGGTTATATATAGATCATGAGAGTATGTTATGGGTTGTATGTGAAACAAAGGAAGGATGATGCCAAAGTCCGTCCCACGCACCTACTCACGCTACAGCCGCGATGCTGCTGCCTTGCTCGGCGCTCTGATCCGCGAGGCGCGCAGTGAGCGCAAGATCACCGCTCAGGAGTTGGCCGAGCGGGCCGGGATTTCACGGGGGATGCTGCAACGCATTGAAAAAGGCAATACCAAATGTGAAATCGGCGCCGTGTTCGAAGTCGCTGCCATTGTCGGCGTCAGGCTCTTCGATGCCGATGACGGCACGATGGCAACATACCTGAGCCGGACCCGTGAAAAACTGGCACTGCTGCCAAAATCCGTTCGAAGGAAAACCAAACCGGTGCGCGATGACTTCTAACCCGGAGAAAGAAGCGTTTGTCTGGATCTGGTTGCCGGGCGAGACTTCGCCTGTCGTGGCCGGCCGGATCGAGGCTGATCACGGCGCTATCCGGTTCAACTACGGCCGGAGCTACCTTGGCCGGGTCGGCGCTCGCAGCCCGGCCATATCGATCTACGAACCGGAGCTGCCCCTCAGATCCGGCCCGCTCGCCCTTTCCGAAGGCTTGAACATGCCCGGATGCATCCGGGATGCCGCGCCCGACGCGTGGGGCCGGCGGGTGATCATCAACAAGCTGCTTGGGCTGAAGGGTCCGGGTGCAGACACCGCGGCGCTGGATGAACTGACATACCTGCTGGAATCCGGTTCGGACCGGATCGGTGCCCTCGATTTTCAGCGATCTCCGGCGGAATACGTTCCACGCGTAGCCGGCAACGTGAGTATGGAAGAATTGATTGAATCGGCGGAGCGGGTCGAAAAAGGCGAGCCGCTCACGCCGGAGCTGGACCAGGCCTTGTTTCACGGCAGCTCGATCGGTGGCGCCCGACCGAAGGCCCTGATTGAGGACCAGGGCAAGAAATATGTGGCCAAGTTTTCGTCCAGCGCCGACCTTTACAGCGTCTGTGAGGAAGCGGCGCTGAGCGATGTGGACAGGAAACTCTTAAAGGGGCGGCAGTTTCTAAACCCCTTTTCGATTGAACAATAGACGTAAAAACCCTTAACTTATAAGCTTTACAGCGCTTTGCCCAAATGCGAACACTTTCATGACACAGCTGAAGAACCGCATCGATACGGCCCGGCGCGTTTCACCCCATTCTCACTCGCAGGTAGCGCAGCAAGTCTTTGATCGTTATGATCGTTATGATCGTTATGATCGTTATGATCGTTATGATCGTTATGAGTGCGGTGGACCCCGAAATTCGGACAATGTGCTAAGCTAAGAGTCAGACCACTTCAACCAAGGAGGATCTGACAATGGGGAAGAGACGAAAAACGCACAGTGCCGAGTTCAAAGCCAAGGTAGCCTTGGCGGCAATCCAG
>JBDRRP010000103.1:0-37776 GCA_043825735.1 Pseudomonadota bacterium
ATCCCACCATATCCCGCCGGTATCAAACCTCGTGTCAGGTCACATTCAAGCCGAAATTGGTTAGAACACGGTTAGCATGATCCGGCATTTGTCAATGCACGGGGCTGCCGCAGTGCAATTCTCGGTGGTGTCCGTTTGAGGGGTTTTCCATGAATGCGGAGAAATACCCGGGGGCTGTAACGTGACGCGCGGTTTGATCCCATTTGACGGGTGGTTTGAACCCTCGTTGAAGTAGAGGCGAAATTTCGCCATCAGTTTTAAAAATTGGTGATCAGCAGCTCCTTGCCCGCCGTCGTCGCCTTCCTCCCCACGGTATATGTGAGCTCAACCGGTTTTACAACGAACGCCTGAAACACCGATCGCATCTCGGGGTGATCGTTGATGCTCAGGATGAACTGGGCGTTCACCGAGGCCAGGGCGGTGGCCATGTCGGCGTAGTCCTGCAGGGCCAGGTTGTGCTTGTAGCACGGCGCCTGGTAGTAGGGGGGATCCAGGTAGAAAAACGTGCCGGCACGATCATATCGCTTGAGGAAGTCCGCCCACGACAGGTTCTCGATAGTGACGCCGGCCAGGCGCAGGTGGATCTCCGAGAGCTCCTCCTCCATGCGCACCAGGTTGATCCTGGGGCGGCTCATTGGTGCGGTGCCGTAGGTCCGACCACGCACTCGGCCGCCGAAGCACATCCGCTGCAGGTAATAATAGCGGGCAGCGCGCTGGATATCGGTCAGGCCGCCGGCGTCCTGCTGGCGCTTGAAATCCTCGAACCATTCCCGGCTGGCCAGGAGCCATTTAAATTGCTTTAAAAACTCCTCCAAATGGAATTGCAACACCCGGTAAAAGGCGACCAGGTCGCTGTCGAGATCGTTGATCACTTCGTACTTGGATGGGGGCTTTCTGAAAAACACCCAGGCCCCGCCTGCAAACACCTCGCAGTAGGCCCGGTGGGAGGGGATCATTCCGATGATGGTCTTTGATAGCTTGGATTTTCCTCCGACGTAAGCAAGTGGGCTGTTCAAGACACACCTCCGCGTGATATCCAGACCCTGTTTTCCCTGGGCCGTCCGATTTCGGATGTCTGGTTGTGCGGAGTGCAGCCATTCGCCCCGGGGCAGTTCGCGCTGCCACCGGGGCGGCCCTTATTCGATCGCGGCTATGCCGCGGCGTCCGCTGATTGGAGGTCGTCCAGAAAAGCGTCAACCTGCGCCAGCGTGGCATTGTGCTGGTCAATAAGTTGTTGCCGCGCGGCCTCGACTTGGGCCAGCGTGACGGGCACAAGCTGCCCCTGCTGGATCTCGCCCATTTCGTTGTAGGCGCTGGCAGAGACGATGTAATTACCCTTGCCGTTGGGGATGATTTTGACCAGCCCTTTTTCTTTTTTCTGGTCATAGTTGGCGATGTTCAATCCGGGTACTTGCTGTTGCATGGTTCACCGTCCTTTTTGGTTGTTAGTGAATGGCGGCGTTTAGTGTGGCCAATTCGGTTGATAGCCGCTGAATTTCGTGGATCATAGCCGGGATAAAATCTTTATAATGGATGCCACAGGGCAGCCCGTCATCGTCCTTGTAAACGAATTCCGGCACCAGTTCGTTGACCTCCTCGGCAATCAGGCCCCACCGCTTCATATCTACCGGCATGTCGGTGTGCCCGTAAGGCCCTTTCATGCGCGGGTTGTAAATTACCGGGCGTAGTTTCTGGATAAACGATGCTTCGGTATCATCCACCGTGACCACGTTCATTTTGTGGCGAATTGTGGATGAGTCATACCCCAGTTCACCGGAGTCGTTAATCTGCAAGTCCCTGATCGTTTCGCCGTTCATGTCGTGGGCGTAGACTGCGGTGAGAGAAACTACTCCCACACTGTCAATGACAAGCCTGTCGTTAATTCCTAATGTGGTGTTATCTGATATTTTAAATTTATCTGAATCGCTATTATCAATACCAATGGAATAACTTTCAGCACCATCGACAGTTAAAACGATAAACGGATCTGCCGCTGTAGCCCCGGCGACAGCAAGCGATAGCCTTGCATATGAATCCGTAGTATTTGAAGAATTGCTAATTCTTTGCGATACTATCCCGCCTGATTTTAGCTTTAATATATCCAAATCTACTTGCGGAGTGTTTGTCCCGATTCCAATGAGCCCTTCACTCCCCTGAACAAACAGAGCATTTGCCTGTCCTACTGCTTCCCACCTTTGGTCGATATCTTGAGCGTTTTCGTTCCAAACGACACCGCCTTGATTGACATTCCCGTTATACCCATAGACGTTGAAGACTTCACGTTCCGTACCGTCCATGAGTATTTTTATTTTCAGTCCACCGGATTCATCGCCGGATGTTACGTCACCAGAGTAGCCCTCGATCCTGACATATCTTGCATGAGTAGATATGCTTGAATTTAAGCCATAGAAGGACATTGTACCAAGCAAATCATTATCTGCTGGGGAAGTCGAAGTTTTGTAAAAATCTAAAGCCCCAGTCCCTGCTCCCGCCTCTGTATTCTCAATTTTGATTACTGGTTTCGCAGAAGTGGCAGAAGTTAGGTGGAGCATTTCGTCTGGTGAGGTTTCTCCGATACCGACATTGCCCAATGAATGGACTACAAGCGCATCGTTTATGGAAGGGGTGTCTATCGAAAATCGGGAATTACCTACAGCGTCAGATTTTAATTTCAAACCATAAACGAAATGGGATAAATCAGTGGCCGACAGGATGATGCCCCCGTTCTGGCTCACATCCCAAGTTATTGGGGCTATATGTAGTTTCGCGGCAGGGTTGCTTGTGCCGATGCCGATACTCGTAGCATAAACCAGGCCGGTATCTTTTACGGAAAAATTAAATGCCGTAAGAGATCCGTCCGTATTGACTCCAATTGCGGTTTCTCCGGTATCGGCCTGCCTAACCAAAAGCGCCGTTTGGCTTCCCCCGGTTGCCGATGTTTGAGAAATAGAGACCAATGGGCGAGTTGCGGTCCCGACGTTTCTATTTACTTCTATTCCTCTGCCAGTACCAAGTTGTGAGAATACTGCGAGCGCTGTGCCATCATTGGTAGTGTCTGATACATGCAATGGGGATATCGGAGTTATGCCGATACCCACATCACAATCGCTAAACGTCAACGTATCCGTCGCAGGAGTACTATCAAGAACAATCCGACCACCAGCCGCAAAGCCGATCCAAGTGTCATCACCACCCATTGTGATGTTGCCGCCGACCGTGATACCGCCATCCAAAACCAAAGTGCGCCCGGCGTTCACCGGTTCAATGTTCGTGCCGTCATCGGTAAAAACGATGTCAGCGACGGTGGCCATGCCGTCCAGTGACAGGGTGCGGAGGTCCCACAGGCTGGCTTCCACGATTTCGCCGCTGCCGTTGGTGGTAAACCCGCCTATTTTCCGGCTGTTGGTGCCGTTCCATCCGGCCGGGAATGTGGCGTTTTCGCTGACCACGAACACCGGCTGCAGGGTGCCGTCGATCGGGTGGCAGGCATATATAAGGTATTGGGTTAGGTTGCCGAAGGCGACGCCGGCATCCAGATCGGCGGCGGTGATGTCGACGTCGTCCGGGACCGAGATCACGGCATCGCCTACCCGGAACCACGCCTCTGCCTCGAGGCGCACGGTGGCCGGGTCCACGTAGCTGATGAAGGAGAGCTCGCTCGGCCCCATAATCTCATAGTTTATGGCCAGAGATAAATTGCCTGCAGTGTTGAAAAGTATCGTGCTGCCCATGAGACGCGCTCCTTTTAGGCCGTGGTATCAGCGGCGACGGCCATCGCCGTGATGTCTTTTTCGGTCGCCGCCATCGCCGCCCGGATGGAGTCGATCGTGGCGGTGGCGTTGGTCAGCTCGGCCACCGCGGCCCGCTGCCGGGCCACGACGCCGCCGATCTCGGATTGGGCGGTTGTCATCATGGTCTCGAGCAGATACCGCATCCGGCCGGCGGCGCCGATCGGGCCGTCCGCAGCCTCCGGATCGATGCCGTCCAGCCGGGCCATGTCGCGCTCGACGTCGGCCACCCGGGCCAGGGCCGACCGGCCGCAATCGGCCCGCGATGCCAGGCGCTGGTATTGCCGGCCGACATCGTCGACCTGGGCCTGCGCGGATCCGGCCAGGGCGATCGCATCGGCCAGGCGCAGGGACATAGATTCCAACCGGGCCTGCAGCATGGCCATCCGGTCGCCGGCGGCATGCTCGGGCCATCTGGCCCATCCCACGCGCCCCTTGAGCTCGAGGATATCGGCCTCACTCAGCAGGCCGTTGCAGGCCTCCGGGGTGAGCCTGGAGACAAACGCCCGGGCGTCGCCGGCCGGCAGATCCCAGGCCACGTTCCAGACGTCCTCGGCGGTTTTCAGCTTTTTCGGCTTTCCCTTCATCGTTATCCTCCGATCTTTTGCAAGGCGATAAACGCATTGCTTTGGGCGACCAGGTCGGCCACGAAATCCCGGTATTCGGTCCAGCCGATGCCGGTTTCCCCTTCCAGGCGCCGGCGCTGGAGTTTTAACTCATCCTCCAGGTCATAGCGTGCCCGGATCAGCGCCCGGACCGCACGGTTCACGTCGGCCTTAGAGCTAACCGGCACCCCTTCAAACTCCGGGGCTGGGGTGATGTCGGCCGAGTGGGCGCCGGTCGCCGGGATCTCCAGGGTCCAGACCGTGCCGAACACGGCTTCCTTCACGCCCTTCAATTCCATGTTGCTTCCGGCGTAGTGCCGTCCGTCCCGGCACTGGCAATTCTCAACCACCCAAACCACCGCCCCCGTATTCCGGTCGTATATTGCGCAATTAAGGCCCATTTAAATATCCTGTGCGGACACGTTGTTGCCGGTACCAGAATTTGAAATGCTGGTGCCGCAGTTGTAGGTAATGTTGCCGCCGCCGTAATTATAATCGCTGCCGCTTTGCAGCTGAATTCCGATCTCATAGGCGTTGTTGTTGGACATATCCACAGTATTGCCAGCTATGACGTTTCGATCACTGCCGCCGCTGCTGGTGCCTACAATGATCCCGATATGGGTGTACGTATGCTCGTCATTATCTATTTTGACGTCGCAGGAATCCACCTTGCCGTCACAGTTGTCCAACAAATAGATGCCATAAACCGGGGCCGCTAATGACGCAGTTTCAAACCGCACGCTGCAACGGCTGATGCCCCCACGTCCACTGAGCATAATTCCTTCCCGTGCGCTCCATCCGCTTACAACGGCCGTTTGCAGCGATACGTTGCAGCCGATCACGTTAATGGCCACAACGCCTTCCACAAATATGCCGCGGCAAGGGCCTGCAACGTTGCATCCGATAACAGTCCCCTGGGGCACGTAGCTGACAGAGTTGGTGTGACAGCTAATGCCGTATTCTCTGACGTCCTGCACCGTACAGCCTGAAATTGTCAGGCGCTCGGCATCCTCCACCCTGATACCGTACCGGTCGGCCCCGTCCACCATGCAGTCCAGTATTTGCACGTGGTCGATGTCATCTGTGATAATCCCATCATAACCGCCACCGATGACATAAACGTCCCGCAACAGCAGTTTTCCGTTGCCCGTTTGCCCCACCACGCCTTGATCTCCGCTGGCGGTTCCGTTTATGTCCAGCCGTAGGTTTTCCAGCATGACGTGGGCTGTATTGTCGGCGGCAGCGGTCCCATAAACCCGGATCATAGGGGTGTACGTGCTGGTGTTCTGGCTTTCAATGGTGAGATTGGCTATCCGGTATTGCGTGGTCCGGTCGTATATATCGAAGGCCAAACTGCCGGCGGCGTTTTGGATCACCACGCCGTCACGGGATTCGCCTTCAATGACGATGTTTTTTTCCGGCAATGCCACCGTATCCGATAGGGCATAGGTGCCGTTTTTGATGTAAATCCGGCCACCGTCTGCAGGCAGGGCCGCTATGGCGGCTTCAATGCCTGTAAAATCACCGTCAAATGGGTTCGGGCTGACCGTGATTGTGGAAAGGGTTGACATTATGTTTGCCCACATATCGGGCAGGTCGGTATTAGGCGCCGTGTCGGCTGCGCTAATGGTGCCGGCGTCATAAACGTCCGCATCATACTCCCTGGCGGTCACTTCAACTTTGTCTTCGGTCTTTAGCTGCATCCCAAGCACTAAAAAGTTTTTACTGGTCCACCCTGGGGTTGAATGGGTTATCGGGTAAACCCCGCCGACCTCTGCCAGAAGGCCCTTGCTGGACGCTGTGAACTGAGCAATGATCGACTGCCGCGACTGTTTCATGGCTATGGTGGCAATCATCTTTGCCCGGCCATAATTCGCGGTAAACGGCAGGTCAATCGTTTTCTCCAGCAGAATCCCGTTGTCTTGAGAGAGATATGTAGAGGATGATGCCGGCGCGATGTCCGGTTGCCAATTGCGAGCAGGATTGAAAAAGTTTGATACCACGCGGTTCATGCGGTCCCGTTTCCCGCCCAGACTTATTTTCCATGACCCCACGATATTGCTTTCGTTAAATTCAAAACTCTCAGGCGTCCGCGCCCGATCAATGATTGTTCTGAATTTTCCGGCCGTATAGACCAGAAACCCCCGGCATGGTGAAAGCAGCCTCTCGACATTGCGCATCGGGATCACGCCGGTATCCACCAGCCCATCACAAGTGTAGCGTTCCTGGCTTGCGCCGGCCACCGTTACCATTTCTTCGCAGTGGTTGGCCTCGCTGTTGTTGAAGGTGTCGTCCATCTTTGCAGAATCGATACGGCACCCATAAATCGTGTTGGTGAGGTAATCGCGCAGGCACAGGATAGGATTGTTTGAAAAGCCGGTTGTGGACGTCCTGGGGTCGTAAACCAGTTTTCCGTCAACGTCTGCGGTGATAACTGGCACCGCTCTGAAGACATTGCGATCAAATTTAAACCAGACCCTCACGTATGCCACGCCGCTCAACTTGTGATCGGTTGTCCATCCGGCGAAGGTGCTAACCAGACTGGAGTCAGCCGCCTGGGTGCTGGTGCCAGTATATTTTGCGATGCCAAACAAACCTGAAAAACGGCTATCGGTGCTGGGGATGTCATCAAAATAAACGGTATTTATGGCTGATATTTCGCCTTCACAAAGTGCTACCACTATCCAAAGATATTCATTGCTTGCTCCTGAAACGCCCATGAAAACCCGAGTGCCACCCACGCGACGGCTGCCATAAATCACAGGGATAGGCGCATTGTTTGACTGTTTGTTGGTGAGTATTGCGCTTGCCTGTGTCTGCATCTCACCAGGGGATGGCAATGACGGCATTGTTATTTGGGGGTCCTGAGATGACCCCATGAAAAGCGCGTTTCCGGCATACGACACAGCGATGGTGACACCGATAGCAATGGCTGCTGCCGCTAAGCTGCCAGCCGCCACTATTCCAGCGGATACGGCAGCCCCGGCAGCCGCGGTGCCGGCGGCATATGCGCCTATTGCAATGATTACAGGGGCCACCTTAAAACCTCCATAATCTGTAGTTTTGAATCATTCTCGGCGGCACGTATAAAATGCCCTTGCCTGGAATTGCGCATATCGCCCTATCTGAAACGTAAACCATGCCCGCCTGCATCTGGATTTGTCCGCATGAATCCGGTTGTATTAAAATATCCCCGGTCTGCTCAAAGCCTGGGCTGATAGCCACGGCCCCGGCCCCGGCCACTACGTCTTCCAGCGTGAAATGCAAAGAGGCATGAAACTGCACGGCGGTTGCCTCGTCATCGTATTCCGCAAAAAGCAGCGCGGTAAAATCGTTGGTATCCAGGATTATGTCCATAGCCCTGGCCACCAGCATGTTGCAGTCATTCCAGCCCCACGAAAAGGGCTGGCCTCTGAGCGATGCCGACCAGCGAACCAATGCCACGCGCTTTTCTTCGGTAATCATGCCTTTCCCCACACGATGTCTGTCACTATCTCCGAAGCGAATGAAAATCCTTTGTCTCCAGGGTAAAAAATCTGCTGTGACTCGTGGTTTGTATATCGGCCAGACTGCTTTTCGAAATCGACAAAGTGGTTAGCACAAGTAACAGCGACGATGCATTTCCCGGTTTCCGGATCTTCATCAATAACCGGCTCGTCCATCCTGCCGTCGAACCAGAGCACGGGGCTGCTGATTACCGCCTCGCTGTCATCCAGCCACGCCCGGTAGACAAGCACCTGCCGGTCGGTGTAGTCATAGTTCAGGAACTGGCTAATGAACGCCTGATCCACACCAGACAACGACAACGTAACGCTCGACACCTGCAACGTCGCAGTCTCCGAAATGTCAGAGATCCCCATAAAATGGCCGGTCATCAGGTACGTGTGGCCGTCCCAAATGATGTTGCGATACGCATCCGTCAGATAAAACGTGGTGGAATCAAAGATCACCTGCACCAAATGGATTGGGCGGTTTTGGTTTTTGGCTACCTCTGCGATGACCGATGCTGATGCCCCTCGGCTGGTCATGTTATTCCGGCCTTTCGATAAACTGTATAGCTTTGGTAAACTCAAACGTGGGGCCGTCCAGCGCAAACCCAGACCGATCATCCAGTAGCCCCACCGTGAACGGTACATCCGTGACCGTGATAACAGCTTCGTTTACCGGGGATGCAAGTAGCGCTGGATCGATGCTGATGTCAGCCTCACCGCTGCCGTCGCTGTCAGCGTTTGCCGTAATCATGTAAACCTTGTTGTGACCGGCAAACCTGATAAAATCCCCGGCCAGGACAATACCCGTCTGCGAGGCAGTCCACCCCTTTGTCGCTATTGTTCGTCCGGTCTGGCTGGCGCCGTCTACGAGCGGGGTTCCAGAAACCGATCCTCGCGGGTCATCCACTACCGGGGGGGTGTACGTAAACGTGTCATACTGGCCGCGCTGGGCCACCAAAAACGCGAAAATCGGCGCAAGCTCTGCCCTGGTCAGCCCCTTTGGAAAGTCCAGCGTCAAAAACCACCGATGCCCCCCGCGCTGGCTTACCTGCCTGGATTGATTGTGCGCCGTTGACACAAAGGTCGGATAAAATGATTCAATGCTGACCTTGCTCGGCGCCGGGGTTGTCGGAAATGTGCCGCTCATCGTATTGGCCCCCGCTTGCCTCGATCATTGTAAAATTTGTTGAGTATACCGACGATCACCTGCGAATGACCGGCCAGAAACTCGATGCCCGACCGGGTATCGAGCGCGCTGATCTGCGGGGCGTACACCAGCGTGACGCCGCCGCCGTCGTCCGGCTGCCTGCCACCGCCGGTCGTTTTCACGCCCAGCTCGCCGGAGGGCGTTCTACCCAGGGGCAAAATGCCCTCCGGCCCGGCCTCGCCCATGAGCCCGGTGCCCTTGGCAAACGGAAAGAGCGTTGGCCGGGTGACCACGCCGCCCAGGGCAAACTTCACCACTCCGGCCGAATCGAACGCGTTTCCCTTGGCCGATGCGATCCAGGTGCCGATCGCGCTGCCGATCTGGTCGACGAACCCGCCGCCCTGGCCGTCCTTGCCAAATAGGCCGGAACTCAGCATCTGCCCGAGGTAGTCGGATGTCGCGCGCTGGATGGACTGCAGCACTGCGTTGGAGTAATCGGACAGGCTTTTCAATTTCCCGCTGATGGCATCGAAAAAAAAGTCCGAGAAATTCTGTTCCATCGCCTCGGCGGTGCGCCTCGAGAGCGCGACCATGCCGCTGGCGGCCTCGGCCTCCTTTTCGATAATCGCATCCAGCCCCCGGGACTGTACCTCGTAGCGATCGGCGGCCTGGGCCTGCCACAAATCGGTCATCTGCGCGGCGTCATCGACGATCTTCTCCTTGGCGGCCTCCTCCTTTTCGATGATGGCGTCGATCCCCCGGGACTGTACCTCGTAGCGGTCCTTGGCCTGGGCCTGCCACAGGTCGGTGAACTCGTCGGCGCCCTTGGCGGCGTCCTTCAGCTCTTTGTCGGTGTATTTCTTCGGCCCTCCGGCATTGCCATCGGTGCGGCGCTTTCCGGAGTCGGCGCCGATGTCCGGGGCCTTGGCCTTTCCTTCCCACTTGGCGATGATCTCGTCGATCTGCTCGTTGGCTGTGGCCTCGAGGGCGGCGGACTTGGCCCGCACGGCCTCGACCGGATCCCGGAACCCGCGGTTCACCCAGTCGCCCCAGAGCTTTGCTTTTTCCCAGAGGCTGGCAGCGCGCACAGACAAGATCTCGATGCCGCCGATGAACGCCTTGATGGTTTGCACCACCGTGCCGCCGACCGTGGCCACCACTTTGAATGCGGGCACCAGCGACTCTCCGAGGGCCGTTTTGAGAGTCAGCACTTGGGTGGACAGGCGTGCCTTTGCGCCGGTCATCCCATCGGCGGCCCTGGCGGCGTTGCCCGCCTGCGCCTCGGTTTCCCGCAGGATGCCGTTGTATTCAGCCTGGCGCTTTTCAGCCAAGGTCAGCGACTGCACGCCCCGGCCAATGGAGTCGGCGTATTCCTTCCACATGACGCTGACGTTTTTGGTGACGCCGGCGTTGTCGACCAGGATCGAGTTTTCGTTCTTGAGGCCCTCGGTGGCGCTCTCCACCGCTTCGGCCATGCTCAGGCTGCCGGCCCGGTTGAAGGCGGCGGCATCTTTTAAGCGCCCGAGCATCGTGAGCGCCTCGTCGATTTTGAACCCGCGGCTCAAGAGGTTCTGCAGGGACTTGCTCGATGCGGCGATGTTCATCAGGCCGTCTTCGGTCATAGCGCTGGCGGCCTGCATGGCCTCGCCGATCTCAACGCCGTTGTACCTGGCGACACCGGCCAGGCCCTTCAGGGAGTTTTGGGCCACCTCGAAAGCGTTCAGCGATTCCTTCAGACCGCTGGCCAGCTTATAGAGCACGGCAACGCTGGCCAGGCTCTGCAATTGCTGCTCGAGACCGCTGACCTTGAGCTTGAAGTCGTCAACGCTCTTCATGGCCTGGCCCCAGGCCCGGCCGGTTTTGTTGACGGCTGATATGATGAGCTGGATTTCGTTTTTCACGATGTGCCCCTCATCCGGTGACGCGATCGCTGCAATGCTTTGTGCACATAGCGCAGGCCACGCCGCGGCATGGCTTTGCCGTAGCGGCCGGTGCCGGGCCGAGCGCCGCGCTGCCGAAAAGCGCCTCCAGCCACCAGGTCCGCTGCCGCCATACGCATCCCGCCCACTCGATCGCCTCCGTGATGGTTACGTGCCACAGGGTCCAGTCTCTTTTTGCGATGTCTCCGCAGCAGCAGATGGCGCAGAGCTCGGTGATGGGGTCGGCATCGCCAGCCCCACCAGTTTGCCGAGCCTCGCTGCGAGTGATGAGACCCGGTTGAGCTGCAAAAAATCCTCCGCCACCTCCACGGCGGCATCGATCTCCATGTGATTGTCCATGAACGCTGAAAGCTCGTCTATGTCCCGGCCGGCCAGATCATGGCAGCCGGTATCGACCAGCACCACCGCCAGCGCCCGGGGCAGCCGCTCGCCCAGCGCATGCACGATGCCGAGCGGATTCATATCGTCGGGCATGGCCATGCCGCTGATCACCTCGATCAGTTGCCGCAGTTGGCCCAGCACGAGCGGCCGGTGCTCGAACGCGCGGCCGTCGATTTCGTATGTCTTTTGTGTCATCGGACGGATCCTTCCTGAGATCTAAGTAAACGCGAGGCTCAGCTCGTCGTCACCGCTGCTGCGGTTGAGCTGGCAGTCGATCCCCAGCGTCCGCAGTTGTCCGCGGGCCTGCTCACTGATGCTGGTGTACTGGACTTTGGGCGCGGTGATGGTGCAGATGTTGCCGGCGGTGGCGCCCAGGGTGGCGGTGAGCGCGCCCTCGGTGCCGGCCCGCAGCAGCCCGTAGAAATCGTGGGTGGCCACGGCGACCTTTTCCGGGTCCAGGCTGAGCATTGCCATGCGGTCGACGATCTTTGCGCTGATGTAACCGCTGGATGCGTTGGCGCTCGGCCTGAGCTCCACCTTATTGCCCATGTCTATATCCAGCTTGCCGATCAACGCCGCATAGCTGGCCAGGGTGAAATTGGCGTTTAGAAACGCCGCCGGAACCACGCTTGGATAGCTCACGCCGGAGAGAAAACTTCCGGCTGATACCGAAAAGTCGGCGCCGGTCAAAACGAAATGCAGCCAGCAGATGTCGCCGGTGACGAGCGCGATCTTCACGTTGGCCCGGGCGCCCCAGATCTTGCTGATGATCGTGTCGTCCTCGTAGAGGGCGGCCGTCAGGCTCGGCACCGCAGATGACGCCGGCAGGTAGGTGACCGATGTGCCGGCAACGATCGTCTCGGCGAATCCGGCCCCTTTGAGCAGATCGGCAAACGGGGGCGGCGTGCCGGCCGTGCCGCTGCCGATCAGCGCCACGTCGAACTCGATCTGCGCCGAGCGCGCGCCGGGCACCGCGGCGTAGGGGCTGAGCGATGTGCTCACGTGGTTTCTGGCGTTCATCTTCGTGTCCGGGGTGAATTTCGGATTTGCCACCAGGATGGCGTCGGCGGCCAGCAGCGTCTCGGCCGTGCCCTCGACGGCCTCGATCTCGACGGCCAGTTGTGTGCGTTTTTCCAGCATGCTTTCCTCCTATGCCGATGGGTAGATTAGCGCCTGGGCGGTGCTGTAATCGGCGGCGTAGACACTGATCCCGCCGCCGATAAAAACGGGAGACTCCCGTTGTAATTCAAGTGGGGTGATCTCGAGGCTAAGCTGCTGGCCGTAGAGCAAGGCACGGACGGCCCGCAGCATGGCGTAGGTGCCCGGGTTCGTTTTTCCGCCCCGGCGCGCCTCGGCCTCGTCTTTAACTGTTTTGTCGCAGACAAAAATCGAGTAGACCATCGCCTCGGTTTTCCGGTCGCCGTGGGGTGTGTATCCGGATCCGCCGTAGATCACGAAGATGGCGGGCAGCAGCGTGAGCAGCTTCTTGATCTTCTCCTTGTCGGTGAATTCCAGATCGTCCTGGTACGTCTTGATGGTGCGAACGCCCAGGCTGGCCGGAAGCTTCAGCGGCGCCAGCGCCGTGATGATCGTGTCCTCGATGTCGTCAATGCCGTAGGGAGGGGTCATGGCTTAAACGCCCGTTAAATAGTCGTTGACGATGCCGGCGATCTCGGTCCAGTCACCGGAGCTAACGCCCAGGTAGGGCCTGGCCGGGATGTGCATCTTTCTTAAATGCGACATCACAAACCCGACGCCGGATGCCGTTTTCTTCTTTCCGGCCGTCATGTTTCTCGATGCAACCCGCCGCCGGTGGGCGCGCACGGTGACCGTCTCGTCGGCGCCGAGTTGATGCACGGCCCCGTAAACGACGTTTGTGCCGACCCGGACCGAGTCCGCGGCGGCGCGGTATGCGATGCTGCCGCGAAGTCGCGCGCGCTCGGTGAGGATCCTGGTGTTTTTCTTTGTCGCCCAGGTCCGCGGACTGAGCGGCGCCCAGGCGCGGCCGTCCGGATCCCGCTGCGCCCGGAACCGGTCATCGGTGGCGCGCACCAGGTACTCGCCGATGTCGGCCATCACCGGGGTCATGTCGCCGGTTTTTGACCGCAGCCGGGCGAACAGGGCCTCGACCGCTTTGTCATCGACGGTGATCGAAATGCTGGCGCCGGGCATATCAGAACCCCGTCATCTTCGAGCGCGAGAAAATGCGCGCCGGGTTTTCGGTGCTCATCTGCGGCGCGTTAGTCTCCGGCGGCGTGCCGTCCGGATCGTCGGCGCCCAGGCTGACGGCACCCTTTCCGACATCCCTGAGCAAGCGGATCGCACTGTCGTAGCGCTTGGAGCGATCGTCCGGGGCGCCTTCGCGCCGGGCGAAGAGATTATAGATCGCCATGTCGACGCTGAGCTTTCGGATGATCGCCGGTACCGTAGAAAACGGCACGGCGTAGCGCTTGCCGCAGTAGGCATCGATCTCGCCGTCGGCATCTGCGATCGCGCGGGTCACCACGTCGGCATCGATGGCGCCGCTGCCGGCGTCATCGGTGAGCTGGATTACCTCATCCTGGCTGATTTGCTCGAGCATGTCGGATTGGGTGCAGTAGGCCATCGGTTAATCCTCCGGGGGAGGCTCCTTGGTGTTGTCGTAGACCAGCTTGACCAGGTCGGGCTTTTTCGAGCCTTTGGGGATCTCCACTTCCAGCTTGGTCAAAAGCGCGGTGAGCGCCGAAACGGTCATGTCCTCGGGTTTCGGGGTGACGGCGATCGCCACGACCACCGTGAGCATCGGATCGGCCTCGAGCACGGCGAGCTGCTCTTCGGTGAAAGCATCGTCGGCGTGCTCGGTGGCCGCCTTGCTGTGGGCAACGCCGCAGCGGCGGAACCCTTCGCGTTTGCTGCTGATAACGATCGGCATGTGAGTGTCTCCTGTCTTTTCGGATTAAGGGAAAAACGGGCGCCGTCACCGGGCGCCCGTTTCAGCTCATGCTGCCGGGCCTACCGGACCGTCATCATGCGGCGCCGGTGCTGCCGTAGCTCATCTGCCACAGGCCGTAGCCGCCGGCCGCGCGCGCTTCGACGCCGAACTTGAACTCCTTGCGCATGAAGACGTCGTCACTGTCAGGAGTGGTCTGCTGCACAAACACCGGTTTCTTTCGCTCCTGGTAGACGAAGGGCTTGATGGGTCGGCTCGTCACATGCAGGAACCAGGCGGTGGTGCTGGTGAGCCGGGGGTTGACCAGCAGGGTGGCCGTGCCCTTGTAGGGGTTCGGAGACTCGTCGGTCAGTTTGTCGTTTTCCAGCAGCAGGCGGCCGGTGGCCTCCAGCGCCGGGGGCACTTCCAGAACGTTGGGGATCAGCCCCAGGGGCCGGCCGTCATCATCCTTGAAGCTCATAATGGCCAGCCGCCCGGCGCCATAGCTGGCGGCAGCCAGCGCAGTCGTTGCCGCCGATAGCGCTGCCGTGCCCTTGTTGCTCACACTGGCGCCGGCCACCTCGTGGTCGGTATCGTAAAAGTACTGGCCGTCGTAGCACTCGCTGGCGAAGGCGTTGTTTTTGAGGTCGGCATCGATCTCGTCGGGGAGCTGCTTGGCAGAGTACCCGGCCTCCTGGGCCTGGGGCGCGTAGATGCCGAGCGTGTCGTCCTCGAAATCGTTTCGATCGACAGCCACCGTGGCCTCCCAGTCATCGTTGACGATGGTGTATTTAAACGCCGAGAGAGCCTTGATGACCTTGTCGCCCAGCCATTTACGCATCTTAGGAAAGCGGCTCAGCCATGCGTAGTCGTTCTGGCCGCTGCCGCTCGGCACCAGCATGGTGGTCTGCTGCCAGAGAGAGGGCGCCCCGTCGAATGCCTTGTTGAATGTCGTTTTAAGATTGATGAAAACAGCGGTTAAATTGTCCTTGTTGACGATCAGGGCGAACATGGGGATGCCCCAGCCGGCGCCCCCCATGTCCTGATGCGTCAGGCCCAGGGCCGCGGTGATGGTGGCGTGCCGGTCACCGGTTGCGAGCATCACGGCAGCCAGCAGCGTGAGGCTGATCAGGCCGGTGATGATGCCGAAAATCTTTTTCATGGTGCGTTCCTCCTTATGGTTGAAATTGGCGATCGTAGTGCTCTTGGGTAAAGGCCGCTACTGCCGCGGTTAGACCGTGGACAGGGCGCATCCGTCGTTGACGAGAACGCGCCAGACCAGGGCGCCGGCCACCTGCACGGCGGTCAGCACAATGGTGTCGCCGGCGTCCCCCATCGTGATGGTGTTGTTGCCGGTCTGGTTGACGGCCGCAGCGGCAGTGATGACCGCATCTCCACCGCCATCGACATCTATGCTGATGGCCAGGGTGATGCCGGCCAGGGCAGGGATGGCCAGGGTGCGGGTCTCACCGCTGCCGCCGGTGGTGATGGGCACCTGGCCGGATCTGGTGACCGGGATCGCACCGGCGTCGCCCGGATCTGCGATGGCCACCGGGGCCTTGGGATAGATCTCCTGCAGGGCCGCCTCGACGGTGGTCTGCGCGGTGAAGCTGCCGGCGTCTGCGATGGAGATCGCGCTGGCCGCATGGGCGGCGCTGCCGTCGGCGATGTGGGTGGCCACGTCCGCCTGCCGGATGGCCGGCTCGATGTCGATCCAGGCGGTGAGGGTCGTGACGAAGCCTGCGATGATGCCGCAAAAAATCTTGTTGCTGACGTTGGCCGTCAGATCGACGGTCTGGTCATCGACCAGAAACACGTTGTCTCCGATGTTGGCGATCGTGATGGCCGTGCCCATGTTCACCAGCACCAGGCCTCGCCGTCGCAGGACAACGGTTTTGTCTCCGTTGCTGCCGGAGGAGTTGTCCACCTGCGCCTTGGCGATACCTTGGAAAATGAGCCCGGCCGTGTCGCTGCCCTCCAGCGCGTAGCCGGCGGCGTTGACGCACGCCAGCGCGCCGCCGAAGATCTTTTGCGATGCGGCCATCTGGAACGGCAGCTCGACGCCGTCCATGACCTGCAGGTTTCTGTCTGCTGCTAACGCTGTCATATCGATACCTCCGTATTCGTTTCAGGTAAGTGTCGCTCTTTCCTCACCTCTGCCGGGTGAGCCCTGCCGGCGGACGGCCGGCTACTGCAAGGAACCGTACTTTTCCAGATCTTCCTTGGTGTTGCCGAAGAACTTGGCAACGGTCATCGTGGCATCGCTGACAGCGCCGGGCGCCTCGAGAGTGCTGTCCGGCAGCTTGCCGGGGGTGATCACCACCGGGGCTTTGGCGACGAACGTGGTGAACCCGGGCAGGTCGCGCGTGGCGTAGTCGGTGGCCCAGGGCTTTTGATCGGGCGTGATTTTCCCGGCCTTCATGGCGGCGGTGACGGCGTCCGAGGCGTCCCGGTCCGCGAGCTTGGCCACCACCGCGGCGAACTCGTCGCGGCTGACCATGCCCTTGGCGCCCTGCCGGAGCGCGTGGATCGATGCCACTACGGTGGAGATCCCCTCGGTGGCCGTGAGACCCAGGGCCTCGGTCACCTCCTTGGCCACCACCGGCATCCCGGTTTTGTCCACCAGGCGCAGGCGTTCGATGGCCTCGATCACCTGTGTCTCCGTGGCATCGGTTGCCAGCGCGAGTTTCGCGGCGACCGCCTCCAGGGGCGTTGTGAGTTTGGCGACCGCAGCCATCACGTCATCCTCGGTGGCGGTGGCGGCCAGCTTCAGTTTGGCAATGAGCTTTTGCAGCAGGTTCATGGTGTCTTCCTCCTTGTTGATGTCGGATCCCAGCTTTGCCAGGATCGGCCTTAGATGATTGGTTTTCGGGGCGTTGGTGAGCGCCACCGAGTGGACGCCGACGATGCGCCCGTCCGTGTTGCTGCGGAAAGTGACCGGCGAAAAGTAGCGGTACTCGCCGCGCTCGATGTAGCCGGCAGCCTCGGCGGTCCAGTCCACCCGGCAGGTGATCCCGGCTGCATCATCCCACTTGAGCTCGCGGATCCAGCCGGCAGCCGGCGCCTTGATGTCTTTTAGGGTCTGGTGCTCGTAGTCGAACACGATGTCGATGCCGCGCTTGGCGATGTAGGCGGCCAGCTGGTCAAACGACTGGCGGTCCACCAGGATGTGCCCTTCGCCATCGATGGACACCATGCCCGGGGCGTAGAGCTGGATCCACTCCGGGGCCTTGCCGTCCTTGAGATCGATGGCGGCGATGATGACGTGGGCGTTTTTCATTGATCCGCTCTCCCGTTGGTGTTCTCGTCGATATGGCGCTCAAGGTGCCCGCGCAGCGCCGGCGGGTATTTGGCCAGGTCCGGCTGCCAGCTCATACGGCTGGCTCCTGGCGTGTAGGCGAATCCCGGGTCTATGCCCACCGGCACCTGGTGGGTTTCGCCGGTGCGCTTGTTGGTCCACTCGTAGGTGGCCCCGCCCGGCGCCGGGTCCGGGCCGTTTTTGCCGAGGCGCTCGAGATCCCGATCGCTCAAAGCAAACTTCTTGCACTTGCAGCCCCAGCCGTTGGCCGGGCTGTGGGTCTGCCACCAGGGATCGTCGGCGCGGATCACCAGACCGTCCCATGCCTGATGCTGGGGCCGCGGGTGGGCGCTGTCGCCGTGGCGATACTCCCAGTACGGCCGGCGGGCCAGCATGGCCGGATCGCTCATCTGGCGGTGGCGGCCGGCGTTGTATGCCTGGGTGACGTTGGTCTCGTAGATCACCCGCGTTCTCCAGTTGCGCCCCCCGACGTAGCTCCAGCCGTGGCGCTCCACCGCGGCGTCAAACGCCGCCCGGAACGTTTCGATGGTGGTGCCATCGGCGATCGCCTGATCGACCGCCGCTCTCAGATCGCTGATCAGATCGGCCTTGGTTGCGCCGGCCACGACAAACGCCTGGTCGTGCATCTCCTGCCAGATGTCGGTCCACGTCTCGGTGGGCAGCGAGAGCTTTTCCCGTAGGAATTTTATCGCTTCATCGAATGGCAGGCTGAAAATGGGGTCCGGCATGGTGTCAATTTCCCCTAAACCGTCTTTAAACTCGCTCAGATTCGTTTAACCCGGTCGCGGCCCTTACACAGGTATGCCCCGGGCTCCGATCGCCAGGCACAGGGCAAATGGCTTAGTTTCCGTTTTCGGCATCATTGCGGCCTGCGAGCTCGCTCGTGGCCATCGCCCGGGCCATCACCAGGCCCAGCTCGTCGGAGTCGATCGCCGGGTACAGATCGATGATGTGATCGCGGATCTCCTCCAGGCTGCCGGCGCTCATCACCAGCTCGCGGATCCGCGCGATCATCGCTTCGACCAGCGGGGCGCTTTCCGTCTCGAGGCGCGCGCTGATCACATCGGCGGCATCGGCTAAAGGCGCCGGCGCCTTGGCCACCACGCGCTTGGCCGTCACCGGCAGCGGCAGGCCGCCGACCATCTCCTCGCCGTCTTCGGGCTCGGGGATCTTGAATTCCTGCCTCACGAAGGCCGCCGGCATTCTCACGCCCTGCTCGAGCAGCTTTCCCACCCACTCTGCTTTGGCCTTGAAGTCTTCGTCCTCCTCGAACGTCGACGTGTATCCTGGTACCGGCGTGTCCCAGCCGAAGTTGAACCCGACGATCGGGCGGATGAGCTGGTGGCGGATAGTGGCGGCGATCGCCCGGCCGTCGGCTTTCAAAAGATCCAGGCGCACCTCGTTGTGGGTCTTTGACGCGGCATAGCTTCCGGCATCGCCCACCTCGGCGGTCAGTGTCTGCCCAAGGATGGCCTTGCTGTTCTCCCGGTTGCAGAACTCGCTCATCTCCTTGTACGGGCTGCCGGCCATGCGTCCCTTGATGGCCTCGATAAACTCGATCTCGGTGTTTTTGCTGATGATGCCGGCGGCGTCAGAGCCCAGGCTGGCGATGGCGGTGATGAGCGCGCTCTTGTCGGCATCCGATGCGCCCGGCTCGTATTTGCCCAGGCGCAGCGGCATGCCGAACACTTCGAGGAAGATCACCCAGTCCTTGATGGCGTAGTTTTTGAAGAGATACATCCACGCGCAGGTGCGAAGGATCCCGCTGCGGGTGGGGTGCCCGCTCTTTCCGCCATAGCGGTGGAGCATCATCTTCCAGGGCGGGATCTCGATGCCCATCGGGACATCGTCGGTCACCAGGCGAGGAACGGCGGACAGGAGGTTTTTCTCGTCGACAAAGAGAAAGCGCTTTTGCTCTACAAAGTCTAGCGCCTCGGGCAGCGCCTGCCCGCTCGATAGATCCCACTGGATTTCGAGGCCCGCAAAGCCCTTTCCGACGGCGTCCTGCAGGCTGACGATGGTCTCTTCCCAGTCGGTCATGCCGGAGAAGAACTCGTCGACGAACTCGGCCACCTTAACGTCGCGCGCATCTTCACTGGCCGGCGTGACGGCAAAATCCATATCTAGAATGGCGTTGACCCGCTTGGAGCGCTCGGCCTGGATGTGGCCGTCTTTTTCCTCGATCTGGTCAAAGAGCTCGGCCTGCCGGCGCACATCGCCGCCGTCGGCCTCCTGGAGCACGGTGGCAAGGCCCCGGGGCGTGAGGCCCGCTGAGACGTAGTCGCGCCATGCGTCGGTGATCGGCGCTGCGGCCAGGGGCCGGCGGCTCGGGGCCTTTTCTTTTTTAATCTCCCGGCCGAACTGATCATACAAAAGGGGCATTACCAGGCTCCTTTCCCCTGAGCGAATCGGCGCTTGCCGAGTGATTGGTATTCAGCAGGACCGGAAAAATCCTGCCGGCTGCGGTAATCCGCCAGCAGCCCTGCGATCGCACTATCGCCGTGGCGCTCGCCGGCTTTGTCGGTCTTGCCCTGTGGCACCCGCGGAACACCGCGCACCAGTTTGACGGCCCGGTGATCTTCGAGCACGTCGTCATGACGGATGATGGTGTTCATCCGGTCCTCGAACCCGGCCTTGTATTTCGGAAATTCGTCCCGGTACCACTGCTCTGTGAAATTGATCTTATCCACCAGCGACAGGCCCCAGGCGTCGGTCGCTTCCTCGGCCACGAATCCGCCGTTGCCGCCGGCGTCGATGGCGCACCCGCCGAATCGGGGCAGCCCGCCGCCGACGGCCAGCATCACCTGGGCCTGCTGCCGGTAGGGCACATTGTGGAGCTCCACCAGAAACGGCCAGCGCTTTCGAAGGGTCACGCCAATCTCCAGCGGCACGATGTCGGTCATGTCTCCGGAGCGGGCGAAGTCCATCCCGAACACATGCCGCCGCTGCCGATCCAGCTTGATGAGTTCCGGCTGAAGCACTTCGGCAATCCAGTCGGCAATCTCTGCACGGCGCTGCGGCTCCGGCGCCAGGTTGAAGGCACGGCTACCGTTGAACCTGAGCAGCGGGCCGTCGGCCATGCATGCTTCCACCAGCGCGCGCGGCAGATAGGCGCCGCCACCGAAGGCCGGGATGCAGAGCAGCTCCTCATCCTCGTTGGGCCGGTACCGACTCACGAGCTGCTGACGCCATCGCTGCTGGGCCTCAATGCTCCACGGCTGCCCGGTGACTTCGCAGATCCGCCGGTAAAGCCCGCCGTCAAGGGCATCGTCCAGGGTGACCCGGTGCACGGAATAGTCGTTGCGGCCGGCCCGGGCATCCTGAATCAACCCGTTGAATGGGTTCTCGTCGCCGTTGTGGGTGCTGATGATGTGCACCGTGCCGCCCCACATGGTCATCGCCAGCGCTGCCTTGAGCACTTCTTCCAGGTCATCGACGAAGGCGGCCTCATCAAGCACCAGGCGCTCTCGCGGGCGCCCCTTGCTGCGCAGGTTCCGGGGGTTGCTTGAAAACGTCTTGATGAAGTTGCCGCTGCCAAAGGGGATGTCGTAGACATGCACGTCGCGGCCGTCGTCCCGGGTGAGGATCTGCTCGCCGATTTCGCCGGCAGCCGCGTGAAAGGCCCTGGCCCAGGTTGCGCAGTCCTGGATGAAGCCGGCGGTCATCTCCTTGTCGTAGGAGATGTAATAGACGTTCGCCCCCCGGTCAGCGTCGGCCGCGTGCAGCACCGAGTCGGCCGCCTCGGCATAGGACAAACCGATCCGCCGGCTTTTCTCGATGATCTTCACCGGCGTTTTATCTTCGATCCACCGGCGCTGATATGGCAGCAGCACTGCGCTCATGAGCTGAGTTCCTGCATGATGGCGGCGCGCAGCGCGTCTATCGTGGCGGCGCCGGCGCCGATCCGCTTGCCCTCTGTTTCAACCGCCTGGGCGGCCTTCTCCTTCGCCTTCTTTCTGATCTGCTCTTCCACCTTGGCGTTCTTTTCGGCCGCCATTTCCAGGCGGTGCACGGCGATAGCAAGAGCCTTCAGGTCCTTGGGGTCGATGTCGTCATCACCCTCGCTGGCGCGCATGGCCACGCGAAATGCCAGGGTGCGCACCATCTCGTTGAGCAGCTTGCCCACCTCGCCGGCCGGCTCGCTGCCGAGCTGGCCGATCCACATCTTTGCGACCTCCCGGCTTTCCCTGAGCTTGGCGCCGACTTCCTCCATGCGCACCGCATAGCGGTTGACCGAACTCTTGGTGACCCGGTCCGGGTGTCCCTCGGCCTCCAGGACGGCGTTGATCCGGGCTGTGGCGTCCAGCTGGGTAACGCGCGGATCGCGCAGCAGCTCCTGGAGCTTTTCCCGGATGTCCTCAGGGAGCATATCGATCGTCGAGGGCTGCCGTCGTTTGACCATCAGTGACACCTCGGCCGCTTGACGCCGTCCACATGGGAGGCGCCGCTGGCAACGTCCGCCCCCCGGCCGGTGAGCTTTCCAACCAGCACGTTCATAACTTCGGAGACCGCGACCAGGCCCTGCTCCTCGAGCCAGCGCAGCTCGGTGCGGACCCGGTCGCGGCTGATGGTATGCCCGAACATGGCCAGCACCTCCTGGAGCACGGACTCATTGAGCGAGTAGCCCGGATCCTCGGCCAGCGTTCTAAGCATGACCAGGCGGATGTCCGCAGTGACCAGATCCGCGTATCCCCTCATCGCTTGCCCCCTTGGTTGATCAAAAATTCGTTCATCAAATCCGCCACCCTGTTGATGCCCTCCAGCCGGCCGTCCAGGCGACCCAGGCCCCGGGTCATCTGGTCCATCTTGGCGGACAGGTCCGAGAGCTCCTGGCGTGAGGGCATACTGAGCAGCGCGCTCTCGACCCGGGTGGTACGGTCCTTGTGCCGGCCGCATTTAGCGTCCTGATCCCGGAACGCCTGGGCCATCGCTGATATTGTCGCCATTTTCTTGACCTCGTCTTCGAGCCCTTTGAACCGCGTGGCGTTGACCTTTTCCCGGTTCGACCACCAGACATAGGCGTACATGAGCGCGGTGAAGCACATCTGCGCGATGTTGACCCAAAACCACCAGGCCGAATAGGTTGTTTGCGTCATTACCAGCCCCGCTCTTCGATGGTTTGGCAGACGACACAAAGCTGGCACCCGGGCACGGCGATCTGCCGCTCCACCGGGATCGTGTCGCCGCAGTTGGCGCACTCGGTTGCCGAAGGCCGGCGGCACTGCGCGGCGTAGCGCTCGCGGGCGCCCTTCAGGAGAATCCCGGTGTGGAATTCGTCCGATTGCTGAGAAAGATCGCCTTCGTCCGCCATCACCGCCTCAACGCCTGGATTGCGCCGGCAATCAAACCTGGTTTGATGTCTCCGGCCTTAACCGTTTTCTCTTTGCCTCTGTACCAAGTCGTCACGCCCAAAATCGCGCCCCAGCCGATCCAGATCCACTCGGGCACGCTCGGGACGGTCTTGCCGCATAGCGGCAAGACGAAATAAATCAGCACCACTGAGGTGCCGTATAAAAACCCGTTATATGGCCGCCATGAATACTGCGGCCAGTGCTCGCTTTTTGATTCTGAGCGCATGGTCTCGTTGACGGTGCCGAGATCTGCGGAGTCCAGCTCGCGCAGACGGACCTCCCTATCCGCGGCGATCCGCTGAAGTTCGACCATCTTGGCCGGGTCGGCCTGGATCTTTGCGGCGACTTCTTCGATGGGTGTTTCTTCCGGGTCTCCGGTGACGTTTCTCATCAACCGATGCACCAGCATCCCGGACCCTGGCAGCACTATATTGGCGACGGTTGGGGCAACAGCCGCGACGCCTTCGATGATTGAATCCAGAACGCTCATGACTCACCCCACAGTTTCTCCGGCCGGCGCTGAAAATAACGCCAGGTGCATGGCGGCCGGTGGACGTTATGCCTCCCGCACCGGAATGCGCCTGGGCGGTGCAGCGCTTTGCACCCGAGGCAGAAGCCGGCCAGCAGCATGCCGCGCCTTATGGTTGGGGCCGGCGTCATTCAGAGTGCCTCGTGGATGGTCAGGTGGAAGTCTTTGTAACCCAGGTCGGTGAGCAGCGACTTATGGGTATCGCCGCTGTTCAGTACTGCCGGATCCCCGGTGCGCAGTTTGCCGTAGTGCTGCGCGACGATGACGCACCCGGCCGTGTCGTGGACACTGTTGCCCGGGTGAATCAGCACGTTGGTGCGCCCGGGCACGTTTGCGATCTCGAACGTGTCGCCGAAACGTGGCGACTGGCATCGCTTGCAGATGTACTGCCCGGGCGGGATGTTGCTTTTGCCGACGGCGTTGAATACGTCCGGCGGTTCGAGCGTTACGCAGTAGGCGGCTTTGTCGATCCGGAGAACGCCAAACGTGCCGTAGATGGGATGCTCTTCAACCCGGATGATCTCGACGATTCTCATGGATGCTCTCCTATGCTCTTCAAGGCCGGGCGCGCTGATCGCGGCCGGCCTGTTTTCGGTGTCGGGGGCCGCCCGCGGCGGCCCCCCTCAGCAGAGGTGCAGAAGATCCCCTTCCGTCATGGGGGAGAGAATTGGATATGGGATACAGCCGAGGAGAGCCCTGCGTCCAAAAAAGGGCTTGAGAAAATTACTTTAATTATCGGGGCGGGGTGCCGGCCCCGCGACCGGGGCCGGCGTTGTGGGGAGGGAGGAGGAGGCTAAAACCCCGGCAGCAGCATGCGCCGGGAATCGGTGTCCGGATCCGCGCCGGCGGCGCCGACGCTCTGCCGGATCATGACCACGGTGAGATTGTACTTTCTGGCCAGCTCGCGGTGATTGGCGCCGCTGAATTCATCGCGGATGGCGCGGTTTCGGGCCAGCCTGGCCACTTTGTCTAATTTCGGGACATACAGCGCCTCGCCGCCGCGGGCCTCGACCAGGCGCAGCGCCGGATCCAGGCCGATCGCCTCGGCGACTTCCCGGAAGTCCGGCGGCAGATCCTCTATGCGGATGTCATCGCTATCGACCAAGTCTTTCCTTTCGCACCTGGCGCATCCAGTCCGGATCGATGGGCTCTGCGCCGTCGGTGGTGGCCTCGCGCTGCGCCTGCAGGGTTCCGGTGCGCTCGGCCTTGTTGTGATATACCTCGGAGCGCCGGTCCGCCTCGTCAGCCAACTGATAGGCGATGGCCTTGAGGTATCCGTGGCTGGTGAGCGGCAGATCCTTCGGCGGCTGCTGGGTCACCTTTTCCATCGCCCCGGCCCAGTGCCGCGGATCGTTGGGCCTGGACACCTGGCGCTTCCACTGGATATGCGCTGCGCTGACCTCATCCTTCAGGCTCGTCAGCAGCCGCAGCGCTTTATCCCACCCGAGCCCACGGCCGCCGAGCGGGCGGAACATGGCCATGTAGGCGATGGACCGGCGGCTCACTTCCTGCGGCAGCTCGGCCACCAGGCGCAGGCACTGCCGTGCCTTGGCATCGTTTTCCCAGGCGTCGATGCTGTGGATCGCGCCGCAGCTGGGGCAGGTGAGTTTCATGCGTCCCTCAGTGATTCGAACTCGGCGATCATGCAGCGGGCGGCAGCCGGATCGATGCCCTCGGCCTCGGCGGCGTATTTGAGAAAATGGTGAATGTCTTCGGCCGAGAAATTGAAAGCGGTGGCGGCGAGCTCGATCAACCGCCGGTGGCTGTCGATAACCCGCAGCGTGCTGCGGCGGCCCAAGGCCACGTCGCCGAAACGACCGGCCTCCTGCCGCAGCCGGGCCAGTTCTTTCATGGTCATGATTTTTGCAGCCATCTGAATTTCTCCTGCTGTCTGCTTAATTGCATATTTCCTGGTTAGTGCCTTTCGGCTCATGCCGCAGGGCATGACTCGCACCCACCGCCGCAACAACTCAATCCGACGCACCTTGGTTTTTCAGCAGGTGCGGCATCCCAGCCTTCGCCGTGGTTGAATGTTTCCTCATCACCCGGTTCGCTTCCTTCGATCGCGTACTCTTGCAGGTTGGATGGAATATCTGACGATTCATTGGGCATTTCATCGGCATCCAAAACCCCCAAAAGCGCGATGCTTAATGCTGCGTTTTGGAGCAGTCGCTTCCTCAATTCAACGATTGCATGGGGGTTTTCCGGATTGATGTCGTCCAGTTTTTTCGCCCGCTTCCTGAACATCCGCCGCCACCCCTCCAGGCCCCATTCTCCATTGGCCTCGCCCCATAGAAATGTCTGCACCTGCCGGGCCGCTACGATTGAATCGTAGAGATATTTTTCCTCTTTCGATAATTGGTCATACATAACGAAGTCCCCGTATTTACCGATCTAAAATTATCCGGTCGATCATCTCCAGCACCGCCTGCCGCGACCAGGGCGCCGTTTTCTTTTTCTCCGGCACCCTGCCGGCCTCGACTGCCTCGTCGTGCTGGCGGCGCTCGTAGCCGCGAGAATATGCGGCGTGAACCATGTCCTCTAAAAGCGATCGCTGCTGCGGTGTGATCATGCGGCCACCTCCACGACGTGAAAGATCTGGTGCGGGATCAGGTACTGCTCGCACTGGGCTACCGACTCCAGCAGCGCAAAGACCTGATCCGGGTACGCCTGCTGCAGCCGCAGCATCTCGTCTGTGGCATCGTCTTTATCGTCGTAAATGACTCGCGGCGCCCTATACACGGGCAGGGGCTCCGGAGTGAACAGCCATAAACTGTAGTTGAATACCATCCAAAATTTCATGCGGTGCGCCTCCCGGCCCGGCGGGCCTCGTACACCATCGCTGACACCACCCGGTGTAGATCTTCCGTGGGCAGCCACTCGACGCGCTCTGTCCTGAACATCTGTTTCGCGATACCGTGGGCATAGTCCCAGGGGCGTTTCGCCTCGGCGAGCAGGGCCTCGATCTTTCTGAGCATCGGCCCGCGCTCGAAGTCGTCCATGTTCTTGGGCCGACCGGGATACGCTGCCCCCGTTTTTCGGCCTGCCTTGCCCTTGAAACCGGACATCGCCAGGTGCTGGAGCACCCGGCGCATACCGGCATCATCCAGTGCGGCAGCGCTGTCGACACCGGCCACGGCCAGGAGCATGTCCCGGTAGGTGGCCTCATCCATGCCGATCTGTTTTTTTGCGATATGGATCTTCGCCAGGTCTCGCTGCCGCTGCGTTTTCACAGGTTGTACCCCAGCTTGCGAAAGTGTTCGGCCACCTGCTGCCGTGTGATTTTGCCGGCGGCCAGAAAGGCCCGCAGGGCAATCATGTAAGTGCCGAATATATCCCGGCGGTCTTTTGGCATTTGTTTCGGTTTCATCACAGCCTCCCCGCCAGCTCGCTGAGCTCGGCGATTCTTGTCTTGATAAGCGTCCGTTGTTCTCCGGTGACGAGCACGCCGCCGAACTTCTCCCCCAATTTTTTGAGGGGCTCGGCAAACCGCTCCGGATCCTTGACCATGCGGCCCAGGTAACGCTCGACAATTTTCGCTGCAAAGCGCTCGCCCGGGTCGAATTGCACCGGCGGCGCCGGCAGCCCGCTGATATCGCCCAGGCCGTCGAAGTCAAAGGCCATCTGTTCCATCATCTCTACGGCGGCTTCCTCGTCGATCCGCACGGCTTTCTTAAGCCCGGTAAGACCGCGCGCCCGGAAGGCGTTGCTCATGCGCCGTGCCTCGGTTTCATCGTCGCACATATAGTACCCGCCGCCGGCACCGGCCCTGCTGCAGATAGCCGCGTTCTTGTGGTGCATGACAAGATGGTTGTGCATCTCCCGCACGTCGCGTTTCCAGCGGTCCAGGAGCTTTGACTGATAGGCGCGAGTCGCCTGCAGGTGGGCGGGGATGTCGGCCGGAACCTCGTAGCCCAGCCGCTGGCAGGCAAACAGCACTGCAAGGTGGTCGCCGCTGATCGCGTTGGCCTCGCCCACATGATCCACCCACAGGATCGCCAGAAACATCGATTCGGCCGTTGTGAGCCGGCCGTCGTGGGTGCCTTCTTTCGTATCGATGCCGAGATCGCGCATGCGAATGCCCATTTGTTCCTCCTTTAACCCGCGTTCAACTGGCGAAGAGCGCGGGAATGATGGATGCCCATGCGATCGAGCGTGCGCCGTGCGGCCATGATGTTATTGATCGCCAGCTCCTTGCACCGGATGGTGTCCGGCTCCGTCGGCCGCTGGGCCATGATGTTGATGAACGCTTCGTTTAAGGTGTCGTGCAGGGCGTCTGCCTGCTCGTTATTGATCCTGATACCGATCATTGACGGGTCTCCTATATTCTGTGCCGCGTGCATTGCTGGCAGGCCATGAAAAGCCTGGCCCGCTGCGGACTGCTGGCGGCGAATGGTTTTTTGCGCTCTTCTGCGCATCGACGGATCGGGATCTCTCCCATCACCGGGCAGGCCACCGATCCGCGCCCGTAGGCGTCCACGACGGCCTGCAGTATGTTTTCCAGCCCGGCCCCATAGGTGCCCTTGAGCGCCTGGTTGACGGCGCTGGGCGAGTATCCCAGTGCTCTCGCGACGGCGGCCTGCCCGTGGATGCACACAATCTCTCGCAGCAAGTTGCTGGCGTCGCTGGTCATCGCGCATCTCCTCTCCGGCAGCGCTCGCCGATAGGGCGCCCGCAAACCGAGCACACCGTTGGATAATCAGGCCCGACATCGCGAACCAGACGCCATGCCTGATATTCTCCCGGGCGGCCGCCGGCGTAGTTTCCATTGGCGGCCAGATAGCCGTGCCCGGCGAGCCGGGCGATGAACTTGGCTGCGTTGGAGGGCGACGCTCCGGACGTGCGACATAGATCCGGCACGGCAAACCGGCGCATGATGCGCATGGTCTGCCACATCTTGCAGCGGCCGGTACCGGGCCGGGGTTTCTTGCTGTGCATCCCCCTGACGCCTGCCATCATGAGGCCCTCCGAAACCGCGGCTGGTCGTAAAACAGCGCCCGTTTGCCCCAGTCGGCAGCGGCGACGGTGCCCAGGCCATTGGTGCGGCCGAATGTCTCGATGCGGGCCATGCCGGTGACCATGCGGCCGATGTTGGCGCGGGCCGCCTGGTGCAGGTGCTCCAGCAGATCGTCGGCCAGGGCGACATCGCAAATGGTGTCGGCCAGGGTGCGTGCGTCGGCCAGATCGATGCCGTCGAACTCCACCCACTGGGTGACGCGCCGCGCAAACCGGCCGTTGGCCTGGATTTTCTGGGCCATCTGCTGCATGCCGATCAGCACCACCGGTGAGCCGGTGTTGTCGTAGATGTCCCTGAGGGCATCGAGCATGTCGGTCTGGCGAAGAAGATAATCGGCCTCATCGACGAAGATCGGCCGCGGGTGCTCCATCAGCGCCCGGATCACAGCGTCCACCATCGCCGAGCGAAACCGGCCGGGCACCAGGCCCAGCTCCACGGACAGGGCCCCGAGCATGCTGGTAACGGTCCAGCAGGTGTTGGCCCGAAGAAAAACGCCGTCGAGGGTGTTGGTGGCAAAGGCGATGGTGGTGCTTTTCCCCTCGCCGGGCTGGCCCCACAAAAGGCCCATGCCCTCCACGCCCAGCGGCCGGTCCTGTAAATCCCGAACGCCCGCCAGAAACCGGCGGACGTTCTTGGTCATTGCCATTTCGTGTTTCATATGCTACGTCTCCCTTGCTGAGTTTAGTCCGCCTGCGGCGGACGGATTTTGGCCGGGGCTGCCACCCCGGCCTTTTTTATTGAGCCTGCCTCTCTCCTGTTTCCAGATAGATCTCGTAGCGTTTCATGAAGGCCATGTCCGCGTCGGAAAGATCCATCCCGACGCGAAGATCCGCATCGAGCTGCTCATATCTCTCCCAGTCGTTTGACGGCAGCAATCGCTCGCAGCGCTGGCCGGCCAGGTCGATCACGGCCCTGGCCTGACGCTCCTCACGATCGCTGATGCCGATAGGCTGCGGGCCGGCCTCCCGGCGCCGGGTGTCGTCCACGGCCAGCATGGCCTCTTCGAGCGCCGGAGTGGTGTAGTCTTCTGCCGGCCGACGGAATTCCGCGATCTTGGCAATCTCCGACTCGCGGTGATTTAAGATCTCGCGGTGGATCTCCCGGGTGGCCGCTTCCTTGGCAACGCGCTTGACCTCGGCGCTGGCCTCGCGGATCACCCGGCGCTGCACCGCTTTCATCCGCGCAGCCACTTCCTGGCGGTCGACGCCGGCGCGCTCGGGATCGATGGCGGCGCATAGATAAATCTTGCTACCGTCATCGCCAACCAGGTAGCACCGAACCATGCCCCAGTCCGTAGCGTCGAGCAGCACCAGCACCCGGTCGCCCTCGTGTCCGGCCATTTCCGGAGCGAAGTAATTGCCGCCTTCAACCGCGATGCCTTTCTTGCCGATGACGCGCATGCCGCCGTCCGACGGCGCCGGGGCCAGCAGAAGATCGAGCGCGGCTTCGTGCTCGATGCGGCGCACCGGTCCCATCCAGGCCCTGGCCATCTGCGCAGGCGTTTTCCCGCCAAGGCCGGCGTGGGCATCCTGGTGGTACATGGCCGCTGTCCAGCGGTCGCAAAGGCGCTGCAGCTCGGCGGCGGTCATCTTGATGTCCACCGTCTGGTCGCTGCTCATCATCCTGGAAGCAAAGGTCTGGCGCGCTCGGATGGCCTGCCGGTCGGCAACGCTGTGGCCGATGTAACCGGGCAGCAGCTCCACGATGTCATGGGAGAACGTGCCCAGGGCGCGCTCGATGTGCGGCTTTTCCTCTGGCGTAAACGGCTTGCAGAGTGCCTGCGCGATCTCAAGTTCCTCGAGCACGCGCACGATGTGTTTTGACACGTAGTCGGCGCCGTTGTCCGTCTTGATGATCTCCGGCACGCCCCAGTCGATGATGGCGCGTCGGATCAGCGCGGCCACCGCTACGGCCTTGCTGGTCGGCGACACGAGCAGCTTCATGCGGCGGGAAAAGACATCGATGACGCCGATCACCGTGTGGCGGCCGTCGATGAGCATGATGTCAGCCGGCGTGGAGTCCATCTCCCAGAGCTGATTGAGCCGGATGATGGATTCCGACGCGCTGCCCACTGCGAACAGGTGGCGGTTTTTCCACTCGTCGGGGTTGGTGAGGTAGAGCACCAGGTTGTGGTTGGCGGCGTTCCATTTCTTGACGAACCGGCGAACCGCCGATTCGGTGGGCAGATCCTGCCCGCAGAAGCGGGCCTCGAGGCCCTTCATGATCTTGGGGATCCCGGCGTGCGGATGCTCCACCCGCATGCCGATGATGAACTGTTGCATGTGCCCGGGCACGCTGGTGGTTTTGTCGTGCGCCGAGTACTGGGCGGCCAGGGCGGCGATGCCGCCGGTCTGATGCGCCTTTTCCCAGCGGTTGAGCGTTGGCCATGACAGCGACACCCGGCCCTGGCGGGTGGCTGCTGCGCTGATGATCCAGCCCGGAAGGTTGATCGTGCCGGCCGTGAGCTCGCGAATGAAGTCGAAGGTGCCACTCTTTTTCGGGAGACGGGCGGCGGCGATGAAGGCGTCGCGGGCCTTTAGGAGCTCGCGCTTTGCTTCTGCCTCGCGCTGGCGCTCGGCCGGCAGCGCATAAAATGCCGTCAGGCTGTTTTCGCATGCTTCAAGCCGTTTTGCCGCTGCCACCTCAACCTCTGTCATCAACCCGTCGGCGCGCTCGGCAGCAGCGGATGCCGCAGGGGATTTGGATGCGGCTTTTAGCAGTGCTGATCTAACGCATGATGGCAGCAGCCCTGGCAGAAAAACGCGCTGGTATCCGCCGCGCACCGGGCGTGTCAGGGTTTTCCAGCCCTCTGCCACTGCGCGTTGCCGGACGGCACGGTCAGATATACCGAGATGGGCGGCGAGCTCTGTGGATGTGAAAGACTCTTGCATCGTCACGACCTCAGATCCTGAATGATGACGTCCTTCTCGGTGATGGCGCCGAGCAATGCCGACAGGTGCCGCACCACGTTGACCTTGCTGGTGGAGTGCCATTTGTCATGCATGGCCTTTTCTACCTGGAGCAAAAAGGCGTCAAAGGCGGCTTCAAACTCAGCTGACATGGTTGTCTCAGGGTCGACCGGCAGGTTGCGCTGCTGGGTGGCTCTGGCCACCGCGTGGCTGATCTCATTCTGGTATAGACGGCCGCGGGTGCGCTTCACGTGCGCCGCGGTGATCTTGCCGTTTTTTGCGGTACGGACTGCTTCCTGCCAGGCGCGGGCCTGCTCTTCTGGCTTGAGGCCGACCAGGGCGCGGGCCTGGGCTTCATTCATCGGCGCCCATTCGATCTGCCCGCCGTGATGGGTGATTTCGAAATCTTTTTGTGCACAATTGTGCACATTTTCGACTGTGTCAGCCGCGTCAATTAACTGGTAAGCGCGTCGTCTTGCCACGTCGAACAGATCTTTTGAGTAATCATCGAACCTCTTGTGGGTCTCCCTGTATAGCTTCTCGTCTCGGATCTCCCGGAGAGCGCAGCCCACCTCGTAAAAAGCCTTGAAGTTGCCGATGATCAGCCCCTCGAGCTGCGCCTTGCGATCGCGCTCGCGCGCCGACAGCGGCATGGCGAGATCGATGGTGCGCCGGCGCCGCTGAGGCGCTGCCGCGGCCCTGCCGTCGCAGACGCCTTCGGGCCGTGTGCATTTGCCGAACTCGCCGGAGATGCGGATCCCGCGCGCCGGGTTTGCGAGCGACTTGTGAAATCCACAGGCGTTGCACTCGCCGTCGGGTTGGGTGGTCGATTTGAGAAGGACGGCTTTGCTCATTTTTCAATCTCCTGAAGGAATAGCTCTCGTTTGCGTTTTTCGGCCCGGGCCTTTCGTTCGGCCTCTGCGAATTTCTGGATCTCTGCCCGCAGAGCTTCCGGACCCGGAAGCGCGAAAACACCGGCGGCCTCGGCGATGACTTTCATGGGCGCCTGGCTGCCGGTAGCTTTGCAAAAAGCGGGGATGTATTCGGCGGGGATGCGGTGGCCTTCCTTGCTCTCGGCCGTCCACGCGTCGATGGTGTATTTGCTGATTTCGACGCCGACCAGGTGACTCATGCGGCCGGCGAGCTCCCAGCGCGAAAGGCTGCATGATCGGATGGCGTCCGTGAGCGATTCGCGCAGCGCGTCGCGGATGTCCAGGCTGCCCTCGCGGGGCTGCCCCTGGGGCGCGCTGGCGAGCTGGCTGATGTAATCGAACAGGCTGAGCTGCGCGGTGTCTATTTTGGCTGGCTTTTTAGCCATTGACGAAATCCAACAATTAGGTTTAATTCTGATCGTAGCGGCTGGGCCAGATCACCGACGGGTGAACGCCCAAGGCCTCGGCCACTGCCTGCTCGGAAAGTGGGACCCGTTTTCGAAGCACATCATAAATGCTGAACTGCGCGAGCTTGCGCCGGCGACCGATGTCCGCCAGCGATAGCCCGCGTAGCGCCAGTTCGTATTTGATTCGGGCCGGGTGCCAGTCGGTTTTGATTAAGTTCATTGAGCCTCCGTGCCTGTGGCTATGACTATTCGCAATTATTGGATAGACACTTTATAAATCACAATTTGAAATAATGTCAAGCCATAAAAACACAACGAGTGATATTCTGGATAGATTGAAGTCCGTGGCAGGGATCAAGCTGGATATTGATTTGGCTACGAAATTAGGTATTGGCCAAAGCACCTTGGCCAACTGGAAATCCCGATCGAGTTTGGATCACGCCCTAATTATTTCATTTTGTGAAGACCGGGGCATATCCACGGACTGGGTGTTCTTTGATAAGGGTGAACCATCCGGAAGCGACGCTGGGTATCACCCCTCAACCCCAGTACTGGGCATCAACATCGACGTCCTGATTCAAATCATCGAGCGCATCGAGGCGTGGCTGCAGCGCGAGCGCCTCAGCCCGCCGATTGAGAAAAAGGCCCGCCTGATCGCGCTCATGTATGCCTACTTCACGGAAACGGAATCGGATGTCACTGAGGAAAAGGTACGTGAATATCTAAAACTGGTGGCGTGAACGATGGGCAAACCTGCTCTGAAATCAGAGATCGACAGCCTGATAGGGGACATGAGAAACTCGGGAGTGCCGCCGCCCCCTGATGATCCGAAGCAATCTGAAAAACCGGCGCACAAGAGGCACCGGCCCATCTATTATATAATAGGCACCGTCATCATGGCGGCGGTCATTATCGCTGCCGGTACCGCCGTCTACTCGAAGTTGACGGACAAAAAAGACCCAACCGTCCCCTGGGGGCAAATCACATCTCCAGCCGCCGGCACAGCTGTCCCGCGCACGTTCACCATCGTCGGCAAAACAAGCCGCATCCCGGAAGGGTGCAGGGTGGTAATGGCCGTCGACGTTGAGCAACTCCGCCTTTGCTGGCCCAAGCTCCCCTGGATCGAGCCCAACACAAAGTTCAGGACAAACATCTACGAAGGCGGCCCAGGAGACAAATTCGCAGTGTCGCTATATTATGTCGACCAGAAATACGTCGACCAGATCTCAGAGTGGTTCCGATCTGGGATATTGGGCGGCTTCCCGATTATACCGACCCGTTACATGCTTGATTCAGTGACGTTGAGAGTGCAGAATGTACCTACTAGATAAAACTATGCGCAAAACTTTAAGAGGAAAAGAAGCATAAATGGGGGTGAGTTTATGTTGAAATCTCTTTATAGAATGGCGGCACCTCTGTTCTTGGCTGCCATCGCGGCTATGGCGCTTCACGCCTGCGCTACCGTGCCCATGCCAGGGGAGGAAATTTTTATAAAAACAGATCCCTCTCACGAAGTTAGGAATGGGTTTGCTTCGGTTTATTTTTATCGTCCTGAACAATATCAGGGCGGATCCGTTCGATACCTTATCCACGACGGTGACAAGGTGATCGGCGCATTAATGTCAAACAGCGCATTCGTTTATGAGGCAACCCCTGGGCGTCACTTGTTCTGGGCGGAAAATGAAATCGTTTCCCGAGTGGTTATAGACTGCGAAGCCGATACTGAGTATTTCATCGAGGGCGATACAACCGTCGGTAAAATGATGGGGAATCCGGAGCTGTCGCGGATGTGGCCGAATACGGCTAAAAAGAGAATCAAGTCCATCCCGTTCTATACATTCGATTGGAATGCAAAACCGAAAAACAACGATCCGATGCGGTGAGCCGTTATAACGGGGCGACAAAGATCAACAAGGAGTTCTCCGACACTTCAGACCTTATTTGGCTGAAAATTAGAAAGGGGGGGGGCATGCGGTTTTTAATGATAGTGTGTGTGATTTTTTTTGTCTCCTGCACTGCAGCTGGTGGAATTAAACCGACAGTGTATACAGCGCCACCAAGCTACCTAAAGACATTCCCACTCGGTCAAATTACTGAAAAAGAAATGATAATGAAGGCTGGGCCACCTAATAGGACTATAGAAATAGACGGAAAAAAGGCGTTCGTATACGATCTTGGCGAAGTGATGGGCGCAAGATCGTTCACATATATTTTCGAAAACGGTGTTGTCGATGATGTGCTTTATAACGATATGGGGCAATATAACGGTATTACTGCAAAACAATATCAGGGGAAATAGTTCATGCGCCACCGATGAAAACAATTTCGTTAAAACAGCCATAGCTTAAAAGTGAGGTGCGAAATTGGAAAAGAAATTTTTCACTATGGTTTCCGTATTTGTCGCGATTTTGTTGTGCAGCTGCAGCGTAGGACCTCACAATAATCCATACATTATTAAGACGGCTGGTGCTGTAGGGTGTCCTCCTGAAGAGATTAAAATGAGCGATGTCAATGGACATATGGGTTATTGGTCTTGGAAAGCGGAGTGTAGAGGGAAATCATTTTATTGTTCTCAAGGGCCTGATGGGGTGACCAAGTGTCAGCCTGAACAGCAGAAAACTGAATAACGTGCGTTCATGCCATCGAGGGCCGCACCCAACTGCGAGGAGGCATAGTGCAATCCGAGGGCTATGACGAGAAGGTCCAGCGGATAATGGCGTACTTGGTCGAATCCATGCCCGATGCCAGCATCGGCCACAGTTTCGACAGGATGGCCCATGCCGAAAAATTCGCCATCCACCTTGGCGAAACCAGGTTTTTCTCAGTATCCAAAGAGTTCATCGATGACCACGATCCCGACACCATCCACGGCCACCTGACCGCGATGGGCATGGCAAAGATCATCCGTAATTCCAGCAAACGAATCTTCCTCTCAACGGAAGGGCTGTCATATTCGTAAACTGAGCGGGCGATGGCGCCGCAAATTAATTACGGGGTTGTGACCGCATCTGTCACAGCCCTATATTAAGTATCAATCATGGAGGAATGATGGGAAAGGTTACGAGGCCGAAAACAGTATACTACAAACGGGCAATGGGGCTAAAACGCGGCGTAACGCTGCAGGCAATGCTGCAGAGCGCTTTCCAGAAAAAAAACAAACCGTCGCTGCGCCAAGAGACTCTGGATGAAGAAGGTAACAATTTCCGATTCATTAACGAAGTGCGACCTATGCATAAAATGTTGTTCGGGCAATTGATCTATTTCGAAAAGGGTAAGTTACCCGCTGGCTTCGTCTTGGATCCAAACGCTACTGAGTATCACCTTGAAACCATACCTGTAGCACGCTCAGAAGATGGCAAGAAACGCGAGTTGCTTGAGTCTATACTATATTTTGGATCTTTCGAGAACCATTTATTACTCTTACAGTCAATGTCCCTGAGAGCCCGGGATTTTGAGAAGCATATTACATGGCTGTTATCCAAACATACTGGGATATTACCTGCAACCAGGCACATTTTACTATCAGATGAACCTACACCGGCTGCAAAGAAAAAAATCGAGGCATCGCCAATTAAAACTATTCGGCTGGGCAGTCCTTTGGTAACCGTGGCTGATGATAAACCTGTAAAAGGGCAATCTCCGGTACGGAATAAAATGAAATTTAGGCCACATGGGCAAGGATTCGACATTCTTGAGGCTGTGTTGGGAGATGAGTGGAGACAGAAATTGAAGCTTGAGGATTCACTGGACGATGCGAACTTGTGGGTAAATCTCGAAATCACATATCTCAGAAAGACAACCGAAGATGCCCAGCGGGTGTTACAAAACCTAGCCACATCAATGCGGCATGCTGAAGCAGAGGACCTGGAAATCCAGCTGAAGGACGGCGGGACAATCAAAGGAGATGAGCTGAAACTAGCTGGCAAAATCAAGGCAGATGTTTATGATGGTGGTATAATTGACTCCAATTCACTATATATCGAGATGTGGGATTGGATGAGGACTAAGATCGAGGAAAGAGTTATTTAATGAGGAATGTGGCAACAAGCCAGGATGGATTCAGCTTCATTAATGTCCTTGTCGGAATAGTATCCGGTGGGCTTTTTGCCGGTATTGCCATGCTCTTAATGGATTCTATTCTTACCTCGGGGAAAGTACTGGTTTTTTACGGAACGTTAATGACGTTTATTAGTGTAATGACCTTTAATATGAGGTTGAAGCTTGGTGAACTGCCGAGCAATGCCAACCTGAGTGTCCGGGAACAGGAGCGATTGGTAAAGATAATTCGTAGCCGGACGAAGGTTCTGAATCGCCTGTTGTGTTACCACCTCACTACTACTGTCCTAATACTCGGGACTGCCTTCATAAACGGCGCTGACGTTTACGGGCAGGTGTTTTTAATACTAACCGCCGCGATGCTCGGAATCTCAATATCCAGTCTGTTCATGCTGTGGGCATCATATACTGAATATGAGGATTTCAAGTTTAAAATGGATATGAGGGCTACTAAGGATAAGGAGGCTGAACGGCAACTCAGCAAGTTGACAGGGGATGACTGAAACAGCCTGATTCGGTGAATCAAAATGGCTCATTCGACAGGGAAACGGCTAATAGTTGGCAATTTCACTTCCGACTTTCTGGATGGTTATGACCAGGGCAGTGTCCGCCTAGATCGTTTATTTCAGGGCATAAGCGCCGATGCATCCCCAAAAAGTGTCCACTTCCGACTTTCTTCCGACTTTTTCACTCTAAGTCGGAAGCGTTTCAACCCCTGAATCAATGTTAAATCCCCGTCGAATATAGCTTTATCCACTTTTTAACGAGGGTTCAAACCACCCGTCAGATTTCACGAGCTCCGCCAGTTTTCGGATTTTGGTATCAAACCTACCTCCGCCATCATGTTGACTGCAACCAGCCGCCCAACCGCCCGCCGCCATTAACAATTCCCACGCCATCCCGTCCAATCCCACCATATCCCGCCGGTATCAAACCTCGTGTCAGGTCACAGCCGCTGCCATAGATGTGAAGTTTCATGCCGGTGGTAAGCCCGGC
>JBDRRP010000104.1:0-10806 GCA_043825735.1 Pseudomonadota bacterium
GACAAACTCGTAAAAAGTCTGAAATCACCACAGAGTACGCAGAGAGCGCAGAGATAACTTATTAATTATTCATAATATTCTCTGCGGCCCTCTGCGGTCTCTGTGGTTCAAAATCACTTTTTACGAATGCATCAGTACTGACGTCGTTGTAGCGTTTATACAGACAACACTGACGAGGCGCCTGAAAAACAATGGATCAGAAAAAACTGCTGGCTATTCTAGAGGCCGTCTCCAACGGCCGCGTGTCTGCCGCGCGCGCCGCCGAGGAACTGAGCAAGTACCGATCAGAGGATATCGACTTCGCCCATATAGATCATCACCGGAGCCTTCGCAAGGGCTTTCCGGAAGTGATCTTCGGCGAAGGCAAGTCCGCAGAGCAGATCATCGGCATCATGGAGCGTATGAGCCTCCAGGAGCGTGTTATCCTGGCCACCCGGGTGGACAGGGAAAAGGGCAAAGCGGTCTGCGACCGGTTTTCGGCGGCAGTCTACCACGCTGATGCACGAATGGTGGTATTGAAGCAGGCGCCGCTGCCAAAACAGGGCCGCGGCCGGATTCTCGTTATGTCCGCGGGCACCTCGGACATCCCCGTGGCCAAAGAGGCCATGCTCACGGCCGACGCCATGGGAAACGCCGTGGATGCGGTGTTCGACATCGGCGTCGCCGGCATCCACCGCCTCTTCAGTTATATGGACCGAATCGGGGAAGCGTCCGTACTGATCGTCGTGGCGGGCATGGAGGGGGCCTTGCCCAGCGTGGTCGCCGGGCTCGTGGCCAAGCCGGTCATCGCCGTTCCCACCAGCGTGGGCTACGGAGTGAGCCTCGGCGGGCTCACGGCGCTGTTCGGCATGCTGAGCAGCTGCAGTTCCAACGTCGCGGTGGTGAACATCGACAACGGGTTCGGCGCCGGCTACATGGCCTCATGCATCAATCAGGGATAACAACAATTCAGGAATATTGGATTGGGGAATTGAGGGATTGAGGGATTGAGGGATTGAGGGATTGAGGGATTGAGGGATTGGAAAGCCCAATTTGCGGCCGTTTTTCGATTTTATTCCTAAATTCCTAAATTGAGATTTGGCCAATCCCCCTACCCTTTTTGCCCCGACACCAGTGATGCGGCACTGACTTCCCAGTCCCATCTCCCGGTCAGTCCCGGCGCCCTGCTCGCCTGATTTAGTTTCCGGAGGAAAACCGCCCGCGGCACCTCCGCCGCCCCGAATTGCATCAGGTGTGCCGTCGTGACCTGACAGTCGATGAAATGAAACCCCTGCCTGGAAAGAAACTGAACCAGCGCCGCCAGGGCAATTTTTGATGCGTTCGGGCATCGGGAAAACATGGACTCACCGAAAAACCCCTTGCCCACGGACACGCCGTAGAGACCGCCGATAAGCGCGCCATCGTCCCACACTTCAACCGAGTGGGCGTAGCCCAGCGTGTGGAGGCGACGATAGGCGGCCGCCATTTCCGCAGTGATCCAGGTCCCCTCACCGCTGATGTCGCGGATACCGGCGCAGGCCGATATGACCTGCGCGAAATCGCGATCCAGAGTGATCTGCCACCCGCATCGCCGGCACTGCCGACGCAAGCGGCGAGGCATGTAAAATGTCTTTGGGTCCAGTACCAACCGAGGATCCGGGCTCCACCAGAGGATGGGATCGGTATCCGTGTACCAGGGGAAAATGCCGCCACGGTACGCCAGCAACAGCCGCTCTACGGAAAGATCGCCGCCAACGGCGAGCAGACCGTCTTCCCGGGCGAGAGACGGCTTCGGGAAAACGAGGTCCTCATTGAGCAGATAGACAGGCATCGAAACCGGTTCCGGAAGGCACTCGGCGCATCAAGAAAAATTAAAAACCGGTTCGTCGTCCTCGATGTCCACGCGCACGACGCCCCCTTTTTCCAATCGTCCGAACAGGATCTCATCAGAGAGTTTGTCCTTGATATCACGCTGAATGGTCCGTGCCAGCGGCCGGGCGCCGTATGTTGGATCATAACCTTTCAAGGCCAGCCATCTGCGCGCGGCTTCTGAAATACTGATCGCGATACGCTGGCTCACCAACTGACCATTGAGCTCTGCGATGAACTTGTCGACAATCATGCCCATGATTTCCGGATCGAGGGCGTTAAAGTTGATGATGTCGTCAAGCCGGTTTCTGAATTCAGGGCTGAAGAACTGCTCTACAGCGGTTTTTCCGCGGCCTTTGGCATCCATGCGGGTTTCGCTGAAACCGATGGCCTGGGTGCTCATTTCCCGGGAGCCGGCATTGGAGGTCATAATGATGATGACATTCCTGAAATCGGCCTTTCGCCCCGTGTTATCCGTCAGGGTTGCATGATCCAGTACCTGTAAAAGGATGTTGTAGAGATCCTGGTGGGCCTTCTCGATTTCATCCAGCAGCAGCACGCAATGGGGGTGTTTTCGGATGCCGTCGGTGAGCAGCCCCCCCTGATCGAACCCCACATAGCCGGGGGGAGCACCGATGAGCCGGGCCACCGCATGTTTTTCCATATACTCGCTCATGTCAAAACGCATGAACTCGACACCCAGGATCGCCGCCAGCTGGCGGGCGACTTCGGTCTTTCCCACTCCGGTAGGGCCGGTGAACAAAAAAGATCCGATCGGGTGTCCCGGTGTTTCCAGACCGGCCCGGGCCCGTTTGATGGCGGAGACCAGCCCCGTGATGGCGTCGTCCTGCCCGAAAACCACACCTTTCAGCCCGGGCTCCAGGCCTTCGAGCCTGATCTTGTCCGAAGCGGTGACACTGATGGCGGGAATCCGTGCCATTTTTGCCACGATTTTTTCAATGTCCGAGGCATGGATGGTTTTACGGACGCCCGCGGCGCCAGAGAGCCGAATGGCCGCACCGGCCTCGTCGATGATGTCGATGGCCTTATCCGGGAGATATCGGTCATTGAGGTATTTGACGGACAGATCCACAGCCGCCTTCAATGCGGCATCCGAGTAGCGATAGCCATGATGGTCCTCATACCGGGAACGCAGGCCCTTGAGGATTTGGACTGCCTCGTTGACCGGGGGTTCGGTGATCTCTATCTTTTCAAACCGCCGAGACAGGGCCCGGTCCTTTTCAAAATGGTTTTTGTATTCCTCGTAAGTGGTCGAGCCGATACACCGGAGCTCTCCGGTGGAAAGGACCGGTTTTAATATGTTGGAAGCGTCCATGGAACCGCCGCTGGTGGCCCCGGCTCCGACGATGGTGTGGATTTCGTCGATGAAGAGGATGGCATTGGGCTTTGAAGCAAGATCCTTGATCACGGCTTTGAGGCGTTTTTCAAAATCCCCCCTGAATTTGGTTCCGGCCAGCAAGGACCCCATGTCGAGAGCATAGATGCGCACATCTGCGAGGGGTTCCGGCACCCGTTTTTCATGGATGAACTGAGCCAGCCCTTCGGCCATGGCCGTTTTGCCGACTCCCGGATCGCCCACGAACACAGGATTGTTCTTTCGGCGGCGGCAGAGCACTTGCAGGGTGCGTTCCATCTCGAGCTGCCGTCCTATGAGCGGGTCGAGCTTTCCCTGGGCAGCCTTGGCCACCAGATCTGTGGTAAAGGCTTCAAGGGGCGTGGGTTTGCGCTTGGGTTCACTCTCCTCGCTTTTATCATCGGTTTCGGATTCGATCGGCGCCTCGAAATCCTCCCGATCCATTTCACTGGTGACATAGTTCAACACATCAAGACGGGTGATGCCTTCGTTACTCAGGAAATATTCAGCGTGAGAATCCTTCTCGTGGAAAATAGCGGCCAGGATGTCGCCAATAACGACTTCCTGCTTTTCGGCAGAACGCGCGTGATTGACCGCCCTCTGAATGACCCGTTGAAACCCGATGGTCTGTTGCAGGACATAGTCCGTGCCTTCAGCGATGGTGTTCATGTGGGCGTCGAAAAACCGCTCGAGTTCCTCTTTGAGGCGCGGCACATTGCCGCCGCAGCTCTCAATCAGTCTGAGGCCGGCGCTGTCGTGGAGAATGGCATAGAGCACGTGTTCAATGCTTACGTACTCATGGCGCCGTCGCTTGGCCTCACGGACGGCAAACCCCAGAGTTGCACTGAGTTCCTTGCTGATCATTAGTCGTCCTTTTCCATGGAGCATCGCAACGGGAAGCCGTTTTCCCGCGCCAGGTTATGCACGGTTTCCACTTTGGTCTCAGCCACTTCGTAAGCGTAGACACCGCAGATGCCGATACCGTTCTGGTGAACATTAAGCATGATGCGCGTGGCGTCATCCATCTGTTTGTGGAAAACATGGATGAGTATGTGCACCACAAACTCCATGGTGGTGTAGTCGTCGTTGTGTAAAATTACCCGGTACATGGGCGGTTCCTTGACCGTCAACCGCGTGAGTACCGCTTCGTCCGTATCGTGATAGTGGTCTGCCATAACTGTGATTTTCAGGCTCCGCAACTGTTTTACGCAGAATATATACATCCCATTGAAGTGTTGTAAAGTGTGCGGCGTAAAGATCGCTGGGATCGTACCGTCTTATCGACCATGGCATTTTTTGAACTTTTTACCGCTGCCGCAGGGACACGGGTCGTTTCGCCCCACTTTGTCCTTAACGCGGCGAACAGGCTTGCGAGTGGGCGGCGCCTCGCCGCCGCTTGAATAGTGGAGTTCCTGTTGTTTTTCCATTTTTATTTCGGCCACCTGCTGCGGCGCGTCGATCTGGATCCGGAAAAGGATCCCGACCGTCTCCTCCTTGACACGTTCGATCATGTCGTTGAAAAGCTCGAACCCCTCTTTCTTGTAAACCAGCAACGGGTTCTGCTGCCCGTAGCCCCGAAGGCCGATGCCTTCCTTGAGATGGTCCATACTCAGGAGGTGGTCTTTCCACAAGTTGTCCACCGTCTGGAGCATGACATATCGCTCCATCTGACGGAACTCATCGGCCGGAATGAGCGATTCCTTCTGCTCGTAGACGGCGACGGCGGCATCGACGATATACGCTGCCAGTCCGTCGGCTGTAAGACCGTCCAGGGTGTCTTCATCCGGGCTCTGCAAGCGCAGGTTGAACTGTTTGAAAACGGCATCCGTGATAGCCTTCCACTCCCACTCCCCCGGGTAGGCCCGTTCATCGGCATACAAGTCGGCAATGTCGTCGGCACAGTCGCGGATCATCTCCATGATGTCGTCGCGCAGATTCTTTCCCGACAGGGCCGTACGACGCTGCTGGTAGATCACCTCCCGCTGCTGGTTCATGACATCGTCATATTCAAGGAGCTGTTTGCGGATCTCGAAATTGTGGCCTTCCACCCGGGTCTGGGAGTTTTCAATCGCCCTGCTGATGAGTCCGTGCTCGATGGACTCGCCCTCCTTGAGTCCAAGTTTCTCCATGATGCCGGTAATCCGCTCGCCCCCGAAGATACGCATGAGATCGTCGTCCAGGGCCAGATAAAACCGCGATGAACCGGGATCGCCCTGCCTGCCGGAGCGCCCCCTGAGCTGGTTGTCGATGCGGCGGCTTTCGTGGCGCTCGGTGCCAAGGATGTGCAGCCCGCCCAGTTCAGTGACCCCCTCCCCCAGCTTGATGTCGGTACCACGCCCGGCCATGTTGGTGGAAATGGTCACCGCCCCCAATTGCCCGGCCATTGAGATGACCTCGGCCTCGGTTTCATGGTTCTTGGCATTGAGCACGTTATGAGCAATGCCTCGGCGCTTGAGCTGTGCCGCCAGTTTTTCGCTCACATCGATGGAAACGGTTCCCACCAGCACCGGTTGTCCTTTCTTGTGCAGCTCGATGATCTCGGCGATGGCGGCCTCGTATTTTTCCTTCTTGGTCTTGAAGATAACGTCCGGAAAGTCGATCCGGATCATCGGCATGTTGGTGGGAATCACCATCACGTCCAGGTCGTATATCTTCTTGAACTCGGCGGCTTCGGTATCGGCGGTGCCGGTCATGCCGGCCAGTTTGTCATACATGCGAAAATAGTTCTGAAAGGTAATGCTGGCCAGGGTCTGGTTCTCGTTTTCGATCTTTACGTTTTCCTTGGCCTCAAGGGCCTGGTGCAGCCCTTCGCTGTAACGTCGCCCCGGCATGAGCCGTCCGGTGAACTCATCCACGATGATGACGCCGCCGTCTTTAACGATGTAATCCACATCACGCTTGAACAAGGTATGCGCCTTGAGGGCCTGGTTGATGTGGTGCAGCACTTCGATGTTTTTAGGATCATAAAGGTTTTCGGTCTGCAGGAGACCTTCGGCCCGGGCGATCCCCTCTTCGGTCATAACGGCTGAGCGCGCCTTTTCATCGATGGTATAATCCACCTCTCGTTTTAAATGAGGAATCACGCCGTTGACCATATAGTATAGATCGGTGGATTTCTCCGCCGGGCCCGAAATGATGAGCGGTGTCCGTGCTTCGTCGATAAGGATGCTGTCCACTTCATCGACGATGGCATAGTGCAGGTCCCGTTGCGCCAGGGAAGACATATCGAACTTCATGTTGTCACGCAGGTAGTCGAACCCGAATTCGTTGTTGGTGCCATACGTAATGTCAGCACCGTAGGCTTCCTGGCGCTCACGATCATCAAGGCCGTGGACGATGCACCCCACTCTCAACCCGAGGAACTGATAGATCTGGCCCATCCATTCAGTGTCGCGACTGGCGAGGTAGTCGTTGACGGTAATGATGTGAACGCCTTTTCCCGTCAGCGCGTTCAAATAGGCCGGCAGTGTCGCCACCAGGGTTTTTCCTTCGCCCGTTTTCATCTCGGCGATATTGCCCCTGTGAAGTACGACCCCGCCGACAAGCTGCATGTCAAAATGGCGCATCTGAAGCGTTCGGCGGGCGGCCTCACGCACCGTGGCGAATGTTTCCGGGAGCAGATCGTCCAGTGGCTCAGCGTTATCGAGCCGCTCACGAAACCGCTGCGTCTGGGCGGCAAGTGTGTGATCGTCCATAGCGCGCAGCGTGTCTTCGAAAGCGTTGATGGCTTCCACCAGCGGTTGGATCCGCTTGAGTTCACGATCGTTTTTACTTCCAAAAATTTTCGTCAAAAATGAGCCTATCATGATGCCGTCTTTCTTCTGAGAGTATGTCAAGACCCCATGCGCAAGAGACGCAGATGCGGGCCGAGACCGTTTTATCGAATGGGCACGACACACGGGCCTCGTAATTTACGTCGCCCGTATTTAGCACCATTCCCTTCGATTGGCAATTTCCGGACGCCAGTGGGCGCTCATCTCTATACAGGCGCTTCCGGCCGGCTTTGAGCGCCGTAAGGACGCCCTGGGCAAGAGGACTGCATTGCACAACAACTCCAGGTGGACATCGAAATCGCTATCGGGATCGGTATCGACCGCTGAAAACATCGATCCCGATCCCGATTTCGATCCCGACCCCGATAGGATTTTGGGGATGAAACGGAACATTATCCTGACAAGTATTCTATAACCAATTTCAAAAATGTCTTTTTAGCCCATATCGACGTTGAAGCCGCGCATCAAATCCTCAATCTGCCGCGTCGGACCTGCGGGTTGATGCTTGCCTTCGCCTTGATCTGAACCAAAAATCCATTTTTTGAGATAGGTTCTAGTGAAACGTGTCCGAGGAGTGATGGGGCTCACTGGTCGTACTTTGAAAAAGGTAGGATATGGTGCGGCTTGGGTTAGTTGAGGATGTACTTTTCAGGATCGGTGGGCACACCATTCAGCAACACTTCATAGTGAAGGTGTGGGCCGGTGCTTCTCCCGGTGCTTCCGACTTTGGCGATAAGATCACCGCGCTTTACGACATCGTTTGCCTTTATGACAACGTCCTCGCAGTGCCCATAGCGGGTAACCATTCCGTATCCGTGGTCGATAATGACCACATTTCCCAGCAGCCCCTTTCTGCCTGCGAACGTAATGATGCCATCAGCAGTGGCGTTAATGGCGGTTCCCTTTCGCGTGGCGATGTCGAGGCCTTTGTGAAATTCTCGCAATCCGGTAAACGGTGATGTTCGGTAACCGAAACCCGATGTGTTCCATCCGGTGGTGGGACGCACGGCGGGGGTTGAAGCCAGCAGATTGACCTGCTCCTCCAAATGCCCGAGAAGGGATTCAAAGCCTTCCGACTGGCGGGAAGTGGCTGTATCGAGCTCCTGCGTTTGCAGATGCATTTCACGCACCAGGCTGTTGTGGCGTTCTGTCAGGGGCATCTGTGCGTCGAGGTCTTCAGGAATCGAGCCACCCATGCCGAAGAGCCCAGTCTGTTCCTCGGCCTTCTCAAGGTTGGCGATGACACGGATCTTGTTTTCGAATTCGTTGAGGGCGACCAGCTTTGTCTTGAGCTGGTTGATCTCCTGAGCGAATTGCTGGATCTGCTTTCGCTGGATGGCGGTCTCTTCGTACTGGTTGGCCAACTCCTTTCGCAACTGCCGCGCGTCGCTGGCATATTGCTTCAACCGATAGTAGTCATGCACTGCGAATCCGGCGTAAACCGTTGCGCCGGCAATGAGCAGCACCAGAAAGCGGAGCACCGTCTTTGACATGGTGAACTGCCGGACCGGTGTTCCGGCATTGGTCATAAAGAAGAGGGTGACAGTCTTTTTCATCGTCTCTTTTAGGTATGGTGCGATGGCCGCCAGTAATCTCGCACAATCGCACGATTGCTATTAAAATTTTTTATCCGTTAACACAGCTACAGCCGTCCTGTCAATGATATCCATATTTTACGCGCGTATTTCTGTACAGGCGAGGTTCATTTGCAGGAGTTGTCCATCAATACTGCCCTGCCATAAGCCGCCCGGCAGGCCCTATTCAAATTGTCCGGCAGCGGTGCAAAGCGCTCCCGCTGCCGGACAATGAGATCGACATCTACATGAGACCAAGTTTGAACTTGAGGGATTTGAGCGTGTTCAGCATCAGCATGGTGATGGTCATTGGACCGACGCCACCGGGAACCGGCGTGATATAGCCGGCAATCTCCTTGGCTGCGTCAAAGTCCACATCGCCTTTGAGGATGGCGATCGGCTTTCCGGTTTTTTCGCTGATCTTCTCGCCGACCCGGTTAACGCCGACATCGATGACACAGGCGCCCGGTTTGATCCACTCAGGCTTTACCAGGTCCGGCACCCCGGCAGCGACAATGAGAATGTCGGCGCGCTTGCAGTGAGCGGCAAGGTCTTTAGTGCGGGTGTGAACGATGGTCACTGTGGCGTTGGCGCCCTTGCCTTTTTGCAGCATCATGTTAGCGATGGGCTTGCCGACGATGTTTGACCGGCCCACCACCACGACTTCGGCGCCGCTGGTCTCAACGCCAGCGCGAATGATCATTTCCTGAATGCCGAAGGGCGTACAGGGCGGGAACTTGACTTCATCGCCGCCGATCATCAGGCGCCCGACGTTCACCGGATGAAATCCGTCCACATCCTTGTCCGGGTCGATGGCATTGAGAACTTTTTTCTCATCGATGTGCTTGGGAAGCGGCAGTTGGACAAGAATGCCGTTGATGCTATCGTCTTTGTTGTATTTGTCAATGAGGGCCAACAGGTCAGACTCTGAAATGTCTATCGGCTGACTGTCCTGGACTTCCGTGAACCCCACGCGGTGAGCGGTTTGGATCTTTAACGTGACGTAGGATATGGATGCCGGATTTGCACCGACCAGGATGGTGACCAGACCCGGGACGACGCCGTGTTTCTTCTTGATCTCAGCTACTTCAGCGGTAATTTCTTCGAGAATTTCTTCCCGGATCTCGGTCCCCTTAATAAGCTTGGCAGTCATGGCCTTTCTCCTTTCTAGAATGATAAATGATGGAATCGGAATGATGGTGGAGGGGTCGCCCCCGATATTTCGGAGTCAAGATTCTGTAGTTCAATAACGTGGTCATGTCAAGATTATGGATCATCGCCCAAAAAAATTGAGCGATGGATAGGGGCCAAGGGACCAAGAGGCCAAGGGTTCAAGGGGCCAAGGGTTCAAGGGAAAAGCGACAAAGCGACAATGCGAACGGCAAAATCCGTCTGCGGTCCAAGCCATTTTGCCACATGCATTGGGTGTGGGTTTTGGTTTCGCCGCTAACACTCCGTGGGAATCGGCTGCCGGCCGTCAGCGGTGGACGTGACTCCCAATGCCGACACTTGACCCCTCGAACCCTTGACCCCTTGAACCCTTTTCTCCGACTAAATGGGATAAGACCCGACTTTATTTATCAGCGCTAATGACCTGCCCCCGGGAAGTAAAACTGATGCCTTGCTGCGACTCGGCGCCGATCATCACGGTCTCGATCAGTGGTGGATTGACGGCAGTCTTTGACGTCCACTCGACGATGAAATTGGCTCCCGATCCACCGGCTTTGTCTCTCTGAGGAACAACGTAGCGCACCGATTCAAGTGGTCCCAGCGTGATCGGCTTATCCAGGTATTTTTTGATGAGTGTGCCCTGTGTCTCGTAGTAATCGACAGCAGACACCAAGAGCGAACGCCGCAGATCCACGTTGCGGATGCTCAGGGTCACCGTCAGCAAAAACGGTTGCTCCTTACTTCCCACATAGATGTGTGAATAGGCCGGCACGTAAACGGTTTGCCCCTGGGACAGACTGATCTTTTCAGCCGCCCACGAAGACAGCGGCATCGCCACCGCTGTCACGACGAATATGACTACACCCCATAGAAATCTCTGGTGATGCCGCATAATATTTTCCTCCCTCCGTCTGTGGATGGATACTAAATAGGACAAACTCGTAAAAAGTCTGAAATCACCACAGAGTACGCAGAGAGCGCAGAGATAACTTATTAATTATTCATAATATTCTCTGCGGCCCTCTGCGGTCTCTGTGGTTCAAAATCACTTTTTACGAATGCATCA
>JBDRRP010000105.1:0-67537 GCA_043825735.1 Pseudomonadota bacterium
CGCTCTCTGTGTCCTCTGTGGTGATTTCAGACTTTTTACATTGCCATCAACGTTCGTTTTGCGCTGTTACCGTTACTTGCCAGATTGCAATAGCGCCTGACAAGTTAGCGCATATGGGGATAAACCCCTCCCCTACGAAACCGCCAGGACTCCCGGCGGGAGAATAGTGCATAACCAGAAAAGAATATTTCTCGCGCAGAGGCGCGGAGACGCAGAGAACTGCGGGAAATTGAATTGCGCGAGTGTGTTTCCCTGAGCCTGTGCGCGAGATATGAATTATAAAATCTCCGTGCCTTCCGTGACTCCGTGGTTCAGCGTCACTTTGGATAGAGACCAACCGGCGCTTTCCGAATATCCGGAAATACTTCTTTGGGATCTGCCCTAGTTTCCCTTGAATACCGGGACGCGTTTTTCCATGAACGCCGCCACGGCTTCCATGAGGTCTTCGCACGGCAGCGCGGCCGCATTCTTTTGGGCGACGTAGTGCAGGCCCGCGGTCACACCGTGCGCCCGACTGTAAAGCACAACATCCTTGACCCCCTGGACGGCGAGCGGCGGATTGGCGGCAATCTCGGCTGCGAGCCCGGCGGCGGCCTCCCGGAGCGCGCGCTGATCCGCAAGCACCCGGTTCACAAACCCCATGCTCAGTGCCTCGGTGGCGGTAAAATCTCTGCCGGTGTATGCCAGTTCCCGAAAGTGCCCGTCTCCGATGATGTGGGGCAGCCGTTGCAGCGTCCCCAGGTCGGCAACGATGGCAATCCGGGTTTCCCGAATGCTGAAAATCGCGTCTGCCGCCGCCAACCGGATGTCGCAGGCACACACCAAATCCACCCCGCCGCCGACGCAGTGACCGTGAATGGCGGCGATGACCGGTTTGCGGCACCGTTCGATGGCGTTGATGCTCTGCTGGAGCTCCATGATTTTGCGCTGAAGACCGTCGCGACCCTTGGCCGATGAATCGGCCAGCATCGATCCGGCTTCCATGAGGTCGATCCCTGCGGTGAAGCTCTTACCCTCGGCGGCCACCACCACCACCCGGACTTCAGGATCGGCGTCGAAGCGGGCGAAATGCTCCGGCAGGCGGGTGAAAAAATCGAAACTCATGGCGTTTCGCTTTTCCGGCCGACTCAGCGTCAGCCAGGCCACTTGGTCGGCAATCTCGACGGTAAAGGGGGGGGCATCATTCATCATCGGCTCCTTTGGTCTGTCCGCTCGCGCGTCCTGGCGCAGTGGGGGTGCATGATTACCACGAAGAACACGAAGCGCGCTAAGAATCAAGAGTTGAAACGCCTTTCAGGCAATACCGGATTGTGCTAAGGGTGGAACAATAATTTCTATCTATGCACAAAACTCAAGTAACAGTCACGGCGAGGCGTAACCCTCGATGTTTTTGATCACCACGAAGTTCACGAAGGACACGAAGGTTTTCTTCCCCACTTGTTTCCTGGTTTTTCTTCGTGCACTTCGTGGCCTTCGTGGTTTAAACGCAGTGTCGTGGGTAACGTCAACTTTAAAATTGTGCATAAGCAGGTAATTATATCCCCCCCCTATATTTTTTGAACCAGCACCCACGTGCGTATTCACCGTCCGCCTCGGGCGGACTTTGGAAAGTGTTCAATCCTTTTCACCAATCGTATGGCCCGCCGACTGGAGGGCGATGACCAACCTTTTACAAGGGGAGGCACCACCTATGGACGCTGCTGTATGGAAAAAGTCGTGGGACGCAGGCCTGACCGATCTCGATCCGTCCGCCTGGGAGATCAGCTATGTCGACGCCGTCAAACCGGCATTCGCCAACTATCCGGCCAAAACCGCACTGGCTTTCATGGGCGTGGAGATATCGTTTGCCCAGCTGGATGTATACGCCAATCGCTTCGCCCAAATGCTTGTGCAAAACGGCTTCACAAAAGGGGACGTGGTCGGCATCAACCTTCCCAACATCCCCGAGTACGTCATCGCCTGGCTGGGCACCCTGAGGGCCGGCTGTGTGGTGTCCGGGGTTTCCCCGCTGCTCAGCGCCGAAGAGATGAAGCACCAGCTCAACGATTCGGGCGCCAAGGCACTGGTGACGCTGGATGCCATCTTCGCCGCGCGCCTGGCCGGTATCGCCGGCGATCTGCCAGCGCTTAAGGTGGTGGCGGCCGCCAGCGTGGGCGGCTTTCTTCCCGGCATCAAGCGGTTTCTGGGGAAATTGTTAAAGAAGATCCCATCGGGGGCCGTCACGCCGCTGCCCGGTAAAACCGTCTACCGAATCGAAGAGGTGATCAAGTCCACGGCATTTTCTTCCGATCCCCCGGACGTTTCGATCACACCGGACGACATCGCGTATATCCAGTACACCGGCGGCACGACAGGACTTCCAAAAGGTGCCATGCTCAGCCACCGCAACGCCGTGGCCGATCTGCTCATCACCCAGGCCTGGATCGCCTGGGAATCCGGCAAGGGCCTGGCCCTGTCGGGATTTCCCTTCTTTCACATCGCCGGTCTGTTTTTCAACGCCAACTGTATTTACCTGGGCTGGACCCAGGTGCTGGTTCCCAACCCCCGCGACACCGACCATATCTGCAACGAAATCGCCAAGTACAAGCCCTCCACGCTCGTGAACGTCCCATCCCTGTTTCAGATGCTGCTGGCCAACCCCCGGTTCAAGACCCTCGACCACTCGGGCGTGCGCCAGTGCATCTGCGCGGCCGCCCCCTTTCCCGCCGAATCGCAAAAGGAATTTGAAGGCATCGTCGGCCAGGGGAAGCTGCTCGAAGTATACGGTATGACGGAAACCGCCCCCCTCACCGTGATGAATCCTGCCATCAACAAGAAGAAACTGGGCGCCATCGGCCTGCCCATTCTCAACACGGAAATAAAGCTCGTGGACCCGGCTTCCGGCAAAGAAGTCCCCCTTGGAGATCCCGGCGAAATCTGCGTCAGGGGTCCCCAGGTCATGGTGGGCTACTATAACAAGCCCGAAGAAACCGCGGGGACCATCGATAGCGAAGGGTTTCTGCACACGGGAGATGTGGCCGTCATGGACGAGCAGGGCTACCTTCGCATTGTCGATAGAACCAAGGATATGATCATCGTGGGAGGGTTTAAAGTCTTCTCCAAGAAGGTGGAAGAGATCATGACCGGGCACCCCGGCGTAGCGATGATCGCGACCATCGGTGTGGACAACCCGGATCGGCCCGGTTCGGAAATCGTCAAAGCCTTCATCACCCGCTCGCCGTCGGCGGCCGCCGATGATGCCGAGGCCCTGAAAACCGACATCCTCGCCTACGCAAAAGAGAAGCTGGCGCCTTACGAAGTCCCCAAAATCATAGAGTTCCGGGATGAACTGCCCCTGACCACCGTGGGCAAGATCGACAAGAAGGTGCTCCGCAAGGAGGCCCGGGGACAGTAGGCCCGGTCAATGTTGATGAACCCGTAAAAAAGCAATTTTCTCGATAGTGTCCATCCATGGGAAGCTTCTTGCTCCCTCTCCCTTGATGGGAGAGGGCTGGGATGAGGGTGACAACCCACCGATAACAAGAGATCATCTGATACTGGCCCGCCCCCTCCCCTGGCCCCTCCCGCAAGGGGAGGGGTATTTATGGATGGACACTCGCTAAGACGCAAAGATCGCCAAGAACGGCGAACGCTGAATAGAAACCATATCGACAGCCATAGAATCAGCGTTTCGCCGTTCGTTTTTTCATTCATCATTCGACGTTGGATGTTCGACGTTCGTTTTTCTTTGCGCGCTTTGCATCTTGGCGAGAGACCCGCAGTGGATGTTTGCTTTTCCCCGCGATCAAGGGATGGCGGTGACGGCAGCCGGATCAATGCACCCCACAACGGCATCCCCCACGGCAAGTTTCAGGGCCGCAATCCGCCCTGTGGGCGCGGTGACCCGCAAGAGCACGCCGTGGGAAAGAACCCGCACATCGCTCACGCCCCCCCGGGACCAAACGGACTGGACCTTCCCCACCATCTGATTGCCGTTGACGCGATCGCCGGTGCAGGCTTTCAACTGAACCGATTCGGGTCGAAAAGCGATGCGCCCCCGATCCATGCGGGGCGCTGTCGCCAGTTGCAGCACACAATCGCCGATGTGGGCGGTTTTTCCACTGAAGCAGGCGTCAAAAAGGTTGTGCATACCGACAAACCGCGCAACGAACGCGTTGGCAGGCCGGTTGAACACGGCTTCGACGGTATCCTGTTGCTCGATGCGCCCGTCGCGGATGACCGCGACACGACTGGCCAGGCTGCGCGCATCATTGAAATCGTGTGTCACCATCAGAATCGTGATACCCGTTTCATAATGAAGCTGCCGTAACACATCCCTGATATCCTCTCTGAAATTGGGATCCAGTGCGGACAGCGGCTCGTCGAGCAGCAGAACGGACGGCGAGACCGCCAGCGCGCGCGCCAGTGCCACGCGCTGCTTTTCACCGCCGCTCAAATGACCGATCCCCCGGTCCAGCAACGGCCCCAGCTCCAGCGCGTCGACGGTCTCGTCGAACCGGTCGGCGGCGGCCGGGCCGGCCTCCGGATGGTAGCGCAGCCCGAAAGTGATGTTGTCTTTCACTGTCAGATGGGGGAACAGGGCCGTGTCCTGGTAGACGATGCCGATGCCCCGTTTTTCGGGCGACATCGCCGTGACGTCGCGGCCGTGAATGACGATCCTGCCCCGGGTCATGGGCACCAGCCCGGCTATCGATTCCAGCAGCAGTGTTTTTCCCGACCCCGTGGGCCCCAGCAGCGCGAAACACTCACCGGTGTCCACGACTAGGGTGATATCCTCAAGCGAAAACCGTGGAAATCGCACCGTCAGGCCTTGGACATGGATCATGCCGGCACCGCCTTCCGCGGCCGGGCGAACACCCTTAAAAGCAAAAACAGCAGCAGGCAAACCAGAATAAGCCACACCGCCACCGGCTGCGAATACTTCAAGCCATAGGCGGTGAAGCGTTCGTATATCATCACCGGGGCCACCATGGGGTGGTAGGCGACGATGACGATGGCGCCGAACTCACTGATGGCCCGCGCCATGCACATGATCACCCCTACGACCATGCTGCGCCAGGTCAACGGGAACGTGACCCGCCAGAAAGTGCCTGCAGGCGTGGCGCCCAGACTGCGCGCCACTTTCTCCATCCGCTCCGGAACCGCCTCGAATCCCGTCTTCACGGTATTGATAAAAAAAGGCAGCCCGACAAATACCATTACCGCCACGATGCCGGTGGTGGTGCCCATGATGCGCACCCCCACATCCGCCAGGATGCGGCCCAGCCAGTGGTTGCGCCCGGCGATGCTGAGCAATGCGATGCCGATCACCGGATGGGGAATCATAATGGGCAGGTCCACCACGCTTTCCACCAGTTTTTTCCCCGGAAATTCACGACGCGCCAGAAAATAGGCAAACGGGGTGCCCACCACCAGAGCGATCATCCCGGCGGCCATGGCGGCGCCCAGGCTCAATCCGATGGCACGCAACACGTCGCGGTCCATCGCGGCCTCGGCCATGTCGGCCATCGATGGCTGCGCCATCATCTCCGCCAGCGGCAGCAGGATGAATCCGAGGATCAGTATGCTGCAGGCCGCGGCCAGGCCCATGAAAGGATCGGGCCGTCTGCCGGCGCCATGAACCGTTGCCATGGGCTACGGGCTCACGGAGACCAGGGGCCGGAGCGGGCCGGGCAGTGTCTGCTTCATCTTCTCATCCGGCACCCGGCAGGGGACAAACGGCGGCTGGCCCATTTCCTTGAGCACCTGCAGCCCGCCGTCGGCAGAGAGCATGTATTCCAGAAACAGCACCGCGCCGCCGGGGTTCGGCGCACTGTTGACCATGGTGACGCCGTAAGTCACCGAGTTGCCGGTGCGGGTCACCCAGGTACCGGGCTTCGGGCCGCTCACGCGGACCTCGGCCTGCTGATAAAAGCGCTCGTAGGCGTAGTTGCCCAGATTGATGTGATCATCGAGCGTTAGGTACCTGAGATCGTGCTGAACCGCCACCGACAGATACTCCCACGCATAATCCATATTGCCGGTCTTGAGCATTGACACCAGCTCTACCGACTTGGGCCGCACATTGGCTTCTGGCCGGTTGGCGATAAGTCGGTCGTAAAGCCCCGGTTTGGCGTAAAATTTCTCTGCCAGTTGGAGCGCCATGAGGCTGCGATAGCCGCAGGGGTCCAGATTGGGGTCTGAATGCCCCCACACCACCCCTTTTCGCGCCAGAATGTCATACCAGTTGCCGGCCGTCACCTCAGCGGCGAACCGGCTCTGGTCCGTATAACAGAGCACCAGCTGGTTGGTGGCAAAACGGATGTTCCAGTCGGCGTGATCGGGAATCAGGGTCTTGTCGATCACCTGGTAGTCCGCAGACGCCATGATGTCTGCCGGTTTTCCAAGCTCGGAAATCATGCGGGCCATTTTGGTGCTGCCGCCCGCCTCCCGGAGGATGTCGATGTCCGGATGACGCGCCTCGAACGCCGCCTCCATTTTGGCCAGCGGCACGGTCAGACTGCCGGCGTGGAAAATGATGACCTGTTCCTTGGCCGCCGCCGGCCCTGCAACAGCGATCACCACAAATATGGCCGTCACCGTAATCGCACGAACGCAGAATCTGCCCATAGCCTCCTCCTCGTTGCCGTTGTTGATACCCGTGTAGATGGCTCGCCCCGGGGCCTTTACACGAAGCCACCACCATGGCGACCCTCGAACGAAGAAACAGTTTATGAGCGTCGAAACAACACAGGTCAAACATTTTTTATGAGCATATGCCAATATTACCAAGAAGCTACCGATAACGACTCAATATGACACAGAAGGAACGCATCGACGGCGTGATGGCGTTAATTGGTGTCGGTATCGGCCACTATTAGAAATTATCGGTAATGTCTATTTATGGATGCGGATTTTTGTCAATGTTCAAGGCGGGTGTGAAATCCGGGCCACTGGTCCGCCACCGGCGGATTGAGACCTGTCAGCCCCTGACGGGATTCAAATCGCGTGAAAGCGAATGCGACTGCCACCGAAAGCCGGTCAGGCGGCAGTTCATGCCTCAGCCAGATCGAAGGCCTGGGGGGCGGGCCGGGCCGTGGTCGCCTTCGGTGGCGTGGACCTCGGGGCGGGTTTTGAAATGGCGTTTAATACATGAAAAGGCTAACCAGTGTCAGAATCCCCATGAAGCCGAAGAGCAGCATCGGATTTTTCTTCACCAGAGCGTCCAACCACCCCTTGCCATCATCACGCTGGTGGCCGATGGAGACCACATAGACATAGGTAAATACCGTTCCGCCGATCCATGCCACGATTCTTGCCACGCTGGTTAGTTCCATGAAACCTCTGCATGATTGTTAGGGGTGCGATGCCTTCGATTACGGTGCGCCGCCCGGATCAGGCGGCCAGTTTTTTCAGCAGCCACGCCATGTTGCGACCCAGCGTTTCCATGATCTGAAGTCCCTCCGCATCACCGGACACCTCCCCTTTTTCGAGGCCGAACCCCATGTTCCAGTAGCTGGCGCCGGGGATGATCATCTGTGATATGGTGAAAAAGTGGTTGATACCGTCAAAGGTGTGCACGGCGCCGGCACGGCGCACCGCCACCACGGCAGCGCCGACTTTTCGCCGGAACATATCCTCGTTGGCCTTGGCCACCAGACCGGCCCGGTCAATGAGCGCCTTGATCTCCGGACTCATGTTGGCAAAGTAGGTCGGCGAGCCCAGGATGATGCCGTCGGCGGAGAGCATCTTTTCGATGCAGGTGTTGAGGATGTCGTTGTCCACGGCGCATCGGCGGTCCTTGTTTTCGAAGCACTTGTAGCAGGCGATGCAGCCGTGAATATTCTTAGCGCCCACCTGAACCAGTTCGGTATCGATCCCTTCGGCGGCGAGGATGGCAAGGACATGCCTGAGAAGCACCTGAGTGTTGCCGTCACGCCGGGGGCTGCCGTTAAAAGCGACTACGTTCATGGATAAACCTCCTCTGTGTCAGAATACGCACGGAACGCTCGACGAGCGCCGGCAGGTGCGCCAGTATAAAGCAAATGCGCCGGTTGGGCAAACCCCCCGTGAACACCGCGCGCCGATGGCGGCACGTCAGTGGGCTCCGGCATCGCCTGCGGCAGCCGGTGCCGCCACGATCAAATGGCGAAACTGCTCGTCCAGATCGGTCACGGTGCGCGTCAGGTCGGCAGTCAGCAACGCCACTGCCGCCGCTCCGTCGGAGGCCTCGGCCGCCGCCGTTATCTGCCGGGCGGCACTCAGCGCAGCCTCGGCGGCTGTCTGCGCCCGGCCGATGATGCCCGACACCTGATCCATCATGGCGTTGAACTGATCGGCCTCCTGCATCAGCTCGTCTCCGGTGCGAAGATGTACCCGGCGGGTCAATTCACCCGCAGCCACCCCCGCGAAGGCCCAGCGAAACCGGTACAAGGGGCCGATAAACCGGGTGAACACGCGAAACGAGTGCAGTCCGATGAGACAGACGATGGCCAGCACCGTTGGCCACAGGCGGGCGTGCAACGAGAGAAGGCGATCCGCCGCGGCGGCGCGCAGGGTGATGCTGGCGGCGTCATCCTGCATGACCAAAATATCCGGCACAAAGAGGCCGACAAAGAGCACCGCGCAGATGGAGCAGGTGTAGATCATTATCAGCAGGAGCATTCGGTACTGGCGGCTTCGCGAAACGATGGGGTACTGACGCCGTTTGAATGAAGGCTTCATCCCGCGCCCCTTTCTTCTTCCTGGCTGAAAGCAATCCGGATCGTGGTCCCCGCGCCCTGCACGGAGTCCAGGGTGATGCCGGCGCCATGCTGATGAACGATGGCCTCGACGATGGCCATGCCAAGGCCGGTTCCCTTTTCCGCCGACTTGGTGGTGAAAAACGGGTCGAATATCTTGTCCCGGATCTCTTCGGGAATGCCGCCGGCATTATCGGACACGGCCAGGACCACGCGGCCCTCCGCGAGGCGGGTGCTGATCTCCACCAGCGGCGCGGCGGGCGATTTTTCTTCCAGCGCGTCCAGGGCGTTGATCATCAGATTGCTGAGCACCTGCTGCAGGCCGCGCCGGTCGGCAAGAATCGACGGCAGTGCCGGCGCCAGTTTCAACCGGCATTCGATCTTGCATTTGCGAAAGCGGATGGCCAGCAGCCGATACACTTCCTCGATGATCTCGTTGAGATCAACGGGCTGCATGTCCACCGGTGTATCTTGACTGAACGTGCGAAAGCGGTTCAGGGAGGTATCCAGATCCTCGACGGCCTTGAGCACGGTTTGAAGGGATTCGCTGTTGCGCGGGTCGGGGGTATCCATGAGCACCAGTTGCACCAGTCCATAAACGGCCGACAGCGGCTGCTTGACCTCGTGGATGATGCCCGAGGCCATCTGCCCCATGGTTCCCATGCGGGCGGCACGGATCAGCAGGGCCTGGCTGTCCTTGAGCCGCCGGCTCATGTCGTTGAAGGAGTGGCCCAGGTCCTCGAATTCATCACCGCTGGTGATGTCCACCGCATAGCCGAACTCTCCGTCGGCAATGTGCCGGGTGCCCTCCTGGAGGGTTTCAATGGGGCCGGTGCTGCGCCGGATCAGATACTGGCCCAGCATGAACACCAGGCCCAGAGAAAAGACGATCAGGGCCGGGAACGTCAGTTTGAACTTAGACATCGGTTCCAGCACCTGGGAGGCCGGTGTAATGATCACCACCTTCCAGGATGGGCTGCCGACAAAGAGCGCTTCGAGGAAAAGGACGGCATACCCGGCGTAATACCGGCCGTCGCCCCCCCCCCAATCCATCGTTCCATTTTGCGGCCACCCTTTATCGGCGACCAGCGCCCGGATATCGGCAGCATGGGCATCTGCGGTGGCATAGAGCACCGAACCGGTGGCCTGCATGACGATCACCTCGCTGACCTGAGAGATGCGCTCCGTGGCTTCCCACACGTAAGCGGTGTTTAACCGGGCAACCAGTTGCTTACCGGCCTTTTCCCTCCGATAACGCATCACGAACTGTGGTCCGGCGGCTTCCTGCCGAATCTCCAGAGAAAACGATCCGGCGGGTGCGGCAGTGACCGGATCTTCCCACTGCAAGGCTGTGAAGTGCCTGGATATGCGCTCGCTCATGTGCGGTGCCTGATCACCGCCGGCGCTGATGGTCGACAGGGTGATCATCTCGTTTTGCAGCAGTTGAAAACGATCATAAATCGACAGCATCACGGCCCGGCTCTCCTGGCGTAGTCTTTGAAAATGCTGCCTTTCCAGATTACGGTTCACCTGCAGGTAGGAAACGGTGCCAAGCACGCTGACCGGCACGATGGCGCACACGATGAACAGTAAAAACACCCGCCGGGCCACGCGGGTCTTGAAGGATTTGAATTCGAAGCGCAAACTCACAGTGTGACGCCTCCAGTTTTCTCAGCTTACTTCATGGGGGCATGGCCCCAGACGACCTGCGGCTGATTCTTGAAGCGAAGGTGGTCGCCGTCCGACCCGGTTTCCAGGTAAAATGACATGGTATACGCCGGCTCCCCACCTTCCGTCATATGAAGCTGGAGCAGGTGCCCACGGCCGTCTTTGGTGTAATCGATGTCTGAAATGGCGGTGGTCTTGATGGTGCCGTCATCGGCTTGAAACACCATGCGGTCCCTTGCAATCGTCATTTCGCAGCCTTCATAACTGGGATGGTTGGAAACCCATATCCCCACCAGCCGGGCCTTGTAGGCCTCCCCGCCGTCGCCCCTGCCACAGCCTGCCGCAACAATGAAACACAGTGTTATGAGGAATCGTCTCATCATAAGCCTTCTCCCCGTTCAAGGAAAACCGGCGCTGTCGGTACCATGGCCCGACCGTGCTTTCCCGGTGCCGCGGCAATCAGAATTCCGAGGCGCGTCCATAATAGCCGCCGTTGTTGGCCCGGATGATGTCGTCATGGCTGTTTTTGGACGTGAGCGGCCGGGCCGATTTCCCGTCGGGCCCCATGCTGTAGATATCGAAATCGGTGTTGATGGGCTTTGTGCCGTGGTAACTTCGGAATTTGCCCACGCCGCTGTTTTCCTTCGCTGCCGCCTCATCCGCGGCTTCATCCTTAGCCGCTTTTTTATCCTGGCCCGTCACCTTCTCTTCATCCTCAGCCGCTTTTTTCGCCTGGCCCGTCACCTTTTCGATTTCCTCCAAATCCAGGGAAATATTGGTGTATTGATAGGGATTGCCCCAGAGATCCAGCATATTGCCCCGGCCGATATCGTCCAGGGACACCGGGTAGCGCTGATTGTCGACGAAATAGAGGTTGATTTCGCTTTCCAGCAGTTTTAGATCCGATAATGTTTTGACGACCTGCGCACGCTCGATATATTGTCGGTAGCTTGGGATGGCAATGGCAGCGAGCGCGCCGATCACAACGACAGCGATCAGCAGCTCCACCAGGGTGAAACCGACAACCTGGTGAAACCGCGCCAGGGCGCCGCCGGAAGGATCGGCATCCAGTGTCTCATCCGAAGCGGACGCACCGCCGGCAACTGCGTTAGCCTCAGGCAGGGCCTGATCCACCGCACCGCACCAGTCCAGAGCCGCGCGGTCCCCGGGATTGCATTCACTAGGGATAATCCGGCGTATCATGGATAACCGTCAGGCTTTTTTAGGGTAAGATGCATCCATACCGGTCGATATCCGTGGAAGAAAGATGCGAAATCGACTGCCGCCCCCCGGTTCCGTGCCCAGGGCGACATATCCTTCGTGCGCTTTGACGATGCCCCAGACCACCGACATCCACAGCCCGCTGTCGATCCGTCCCAGGCGCTCTTTGAGAAAAAAGGGCTCAAAAAGCTGCTCCCGCTCTTCCGCACTCAGCGGCGGACCGGTTTCGGTAAAGGAAATCACGCCGTAGTCGCCGGCGGGAATGGTCTGGAAGTCCCGGATCTCCGATGATAGACAAACCGCCTCGACACCCAGGGACACGGCGCCGCCGGCGCTGCCGATGTTGGCCACGCCGTAGTCCAGCAACCGCCGCATGATCTTGCACAAAAGCCCTTCGGTCCCCCGTACCCAGACCGGTTCCCCGGACGGACGCGTTTCAAAACGGATATCGGCCGGCAGCAGATGCACAATGTCCTCTTGGCCGACGCACCGGTCAAGGACCTGGTTGAGGTCCAGCAGGATGCGTTTTTGCATGTCGCCGCCGGCCAGGTGAAGCACATCCGTCACCACCGCTGCCGCTCTTTCCCCGGCCAGTTTGGTCCGCTCGATCTTTTCCCGGAAATCGGGCGAGAGCGGTCCGCCGACCGTCAATAGATAATCGGGATAACTCACCAGGCCCGACAGGAGATTGTTGAGCTCGTGGGCCATTTCTCCCGCCAGCACCCCGATGGCCTCCATTTTCCGGAGCCGATGGATGTGCTGTTGCATTTCGAAGCGCTCTTCGGCCAGACGCTTCTGCTCGGAGATGTCCATAACGACGCCGCCGACCAGCGGCGGTTCGGTGTTTCGAAAAATCGGAAACCGGGTCGTTACATAGTAGGTTCTGGCGTCCCCCTGGCCGACGGTTTCAACGGTGCTCAGGGAAGATTTTCGCAGGCGTACGGACTGGTCGTTCTTCTCCATCTGCTCGGCCGTGGCCACTTCAAGAAAATCGCGATCGCGGTATTCCAGGCAACCGGCCCGGTCCACGTTGAAAGTGCGGCAAAAAGCGTCATTGACGAAGAGATAGCGGCCCTTCTCATCCTTGATAAATGCGGCGGCCGGCAGAAAACGCATGAACTGTTCAAACCGGTTTTCCTCAGCTTCCAGGCGTGCAAGGGACTGTTTCCGGGCTTCCGCCTCGCGAAGCAGCCTTTCTTTGATGCTCTCCAGTTGCCATCGACGCTGTTGCACCCGGTCTTCGAGGCGCAGCCGCGCGTTTTCGCGCTCGGCGGCAAGGCGGTGGGCATCGGTGACGTCTACGATAATGATGATATCGCCGGCAGCCCCCCCTTCGGGCGGACGCGCTCTCTTGACCCTGACCATGCGGTTTCTCAAGGGCAGCGCCTCCGACAAACTGTCACCATTACCGGTGGTGCTCAAAAAATCGTTCAGGCGGGATTGCACCTCCGGGGCAAAGTGTTCCGTAAAGAGCGTATTGGTCAGACTTTCCAGAGGACGCCCCATGAGATAGGCGGCCGCGGTATTGGCGTACATGATTTTCCCGTCGTCAATCTCCACAACACCGTTGAAGACCGTGTTTAGCACTTCCTGCAGATGCTCGCGCCGCGCCAGCAGTTCAGTAGTGATGCGCCGCTTGAGCACATCTTCCATTCCCACTGTCATGGGGGACTCGGCCGAGGAGGCATCGGCAGCCGTCAGATCGGCCAGCACCTTGCGGACATTTTCGATCATGGTGCGCGTGGCCCCTTTAGCGAGAAAAAAGTCGGCACCGACATGGGCCAGGTCGATGTCCACCTCCGAAGCCGCACCGGACATGAGCACGAGCCGGCAACTGTTGCAAGCCGGTATGCGGCGGATGATCCGGCACAGGGTATCTCCGCCCACACGGGGCATGATCAAGTCGATGAACGCGACGTCGGGAACGGTGGTGGTGATGATCTGGAGGGCGTCGTAGCCGTCTTCAGCAGATGAGACGCTATGGCCGGCGTCCTCGCAAAGACGGGTCAGCAGTTGGATAATGAGCGCGTTGCCATCGACGATAAAAACCTTCATCGGGCTAGCGGTCCTTTAAAAAGCGGTATCACCCGACGGAAGACGGTTTATCCCCCGCAGGGGTGGTTGTCCGCAGGCCTCCGGTCAGGAATGCCGCGTCCGGCGAGATCAGTTCGGGTGAAAATCGCCGGCTGCCGAGACCGTTCGCGATGACACAATTGATTGACATTTTAAGGCGGCGGCGAATAATTGTCAAATGCGTCGCAGGCCCTGAAATCGCCGACTGCCGACGATGATGATCCTGTAAAAACCTGGAATCTCTCGCGAAGTCGCAACGATCGCAAAGCTAACGCATTGATGATGATGCTTTTCTTGGCGCACTTGGCGTCTTCTTGTCGGGCGTAGCTCGCAGAGCGAAGCCTGATGCGGAAAAATTGCTTTTTTGCGAGTTTGTCAACCGTGCGCGGCGTTGACAACAAAGTAAAATCTCTCTATGAATGCCACTCGACGCCCTGTCACCCCAACCTACGCATCCCTTGAGACAGACTGGAGATCATGGCACCCCGGCTCGCGTTCAAGCCCGACTGTGGAGATCGCCGCCGCCACCGAGGACACGGCGGCCTTTCTGCGGATTCTCAAAAAGGTGATATCGCGATGCGCCTGCTGAGCGCACTGGAGAGACGGCCGTGATCGTCTATGCGATTGCCGACATCCACGGCCGCGCCGACCGGCTCACGCGCATCCGGGAGATGGTCCGTGAACACCGTCCCGACATCCTGGTGGCGGCCGGTGACCTCATGGACCGCAAAGACCCGGAACCCGTGGCCCGATGCCTGGGCAGCCTGGACCTGCCGGTGCTCCTGGTGCGCGGGAACACGGACCCGGCCGCGCACATGGCCCCCATCACCGCACTGCCCAACGTCACCGATCTTCATCTCAGCGCTGTCACGAGAAAAGGTTTCCGGTTTTCGGGTATCGGCGGCACGGTCATGCTGCCCCTGAGATCGCGCATCGCCTGGCGCGAGCGCGCGCTGCTCGAGGCCGCAGCCGCCCTGCTGACCCCTCAAACCGTGCTGGTGGTGCACCCGCCGCCGCGGGGCTGCAGGGATCGGGTCCTGGGCCGCATCCACGCAGGGTCCTCGGGTATCGCCGAGCTGATGCACCGGCATCATCCCCTGATGGTCATCTGCGGCCACATCCACGAGGCCGCCGGGGCAAAACAAGTGGAAGGCACCACCATCGTCAACTGCACCATGGGTGCCGGTGGCTCCGGGGCCATCATCCGTCTGGCGTCGGTGACCGGCCCGGAAGTTATCTTTCCCTAGCGCGTACCCGCCTTCGCCAAGGCTACGGCGGACAAGACGGCGGGATGACAGAAAGTCTAAAACCGATTGACTCGCGCAGAGGCGCTGAGGCGCTGAGAAAAGCGAACGTCGAATGATGAATGAAAAGACCAACTACCAAACGCCGATCCGGTGGCTGTCGATGGGGTATTAATTCGACGGTCAGCGTTTATGGCCCCGTAAAAAATCCGAATCTCTCGCACTCCAAAGATCGCAAAGCTAACAAATTGATATTAAAATTGTTTTTCTTGGCGTACTTGGCGTCTTTGCGAGAAAATTGCTTTTTTACGGATTCATCAAATATAGAGCCTTCTCTCACCTATTGGGAAAAAGGGTTCGAGGGGCCAAAGGTTTGTACGCTGTTGTTGTAAGGCGGGCGCGTACTTTTGCGGCTGGTAGCCGATCCACGCACCCTGTTGGAGACTCGGTCAAAACACATACGCATGGCGGCGGCCCAAAGGCCTGGGCCGCAACGTATCAGAGTGTTTTCTCTGTTGTTCTTCGCTTGGACCCTTGCCCCCTTGAACCCTCGAACCCTTGGACCCTCGACCCCTTGGACCCTATCCATCGATCAACTTTTTGGGAGATGCTTCAATTTATAGAAACACAACCTGATGCACCTGGCGCTGGCGGACGAGCCAGTCGCGCACCACGCGCCGGCGGCGCTCGCCGCGCACGGGCGATACCCGCGACACCCACTGCCCGCCGGGCAGCCGGGCGTGCCGGTAGGCGATAAGATCACCGGAAACCACCGCGTAGCGGCACCCACCCGTCCCGCAGCACGATGTCTCCACCACGCCGTAGCCTTCAAAAACCAGTACTTCAGCCCCCTCGATGCTGAATCGGTGCTCGTGGGTGAGCATATAGTGGCCGCCGATAGCCTCGATGGTGCGGTTGAGCTCCGGGTGAGGATAGTCGATGGCCTCAGAGGGTATCATTTGTGAAATTCTCCCGATCCGGCGGCGTGAAGTTACCTCCCCCGTCACCGGATTACTTCCCGGTCCCTGAAAACGCCAGCAGCTTCGCCAGCGGGCGCTTCAAAAACGGGACCGCCCAGTTGCTGAATGCCAAAAGCCGCATCATGGCACCGACCTTCCAGTGCAGTTTTTTCCGGTGGGCCGCCACCCAGACCACCTCGGCCACCTGCCGGGGGGTGATGTGGACGCCCAGCCGCGACACGCTGGTGGCCGCCCGGGAAGCGCCGGTGATCATCGGCGTGGCCACATAAGGCGCCATCACGTCGCAGACATGGATTCCCAGCGATTCAAATTCGATGTTGAGCGCTTCGGTGAGGGCGCCCACCGCCGCCTTGGTGGCCGAGTAGACAGCCAGCTCCGGGGTCCCGTAGAGCGCCGACGCCGACGACATGCTGATGATCCGGGCGCCGGGGGTTTTCATAAGCAGGGGCAGGCAGGCGGCGATGCCGGTGAGAACGCCGGTGAGATTGACATCCACCGTCCGCGCCTGCGCCGCCAGGGGGATGCTGTGATGGTGGCCCATGAAAAGAACACCGGCATTGTTGAACAACACATCCAGCCGCCCTCCGGTGCGCGTGGCCATGAGATCGGCCGCCTGCCGCAGGCTTTCTTCGCTGGTGACGTCTGCCTGAAGACAGCAGGCGCGCTCGCCCCCGATCTGCTCACACAACCCGATGAGCGCCGATTCGGCGACATCGAAAAGGCCGACGAACCACCCCCGCTCAGCAAACAGCAGCGCCGTTTCCCTCCCGATCCCGGAAGCGGCACCGGTAATGAAGATGCTTTTCATGGTGGTCCAATCCTTTCGGCGTCCATGTCGTCATCGATATCGCTATCGGGATCGACCTTGAAAAACATCGATTTCGATCCCGATTTCGATCCCGACCCCGATAAGATCTTGGCGATCAAACGGAACATTATTCTGACAAGTACGCTATCTCACAGAAAACGCCCGCTTATACCTTTTCCAGGATATGAATACACATGGCGGCCTCCTCCACGCCGATGTTGCCGCCGCCGTTTTCCGCCAACCCCAGCCGGGCGCCGGCCACCTGCCGCTTGCCGGCGTCGCTGCGCAGCTGGCTGCCGATTTCAAAAATCTGCGCCAGCCCCGAAGCACCGATGGGATGGCCGCGGCATTCGAGCCCCCCGCTGGTGTTGACCGGCTGCTTGCCGCCGAGCCGGGTGGCGCCGGTTTCGGCCCACGGACCGCCCTCGCCCATAGGGCAAAAGCCCATGGCTTCGGTCTGGTGAAGCTCACCGTAGGCGGTGGCATCGTGAAGTTCGGCCAGGCTGATGTCGGCAGGACCGACACCGGCCATCTCGTAGGCCTTCCGGGACAGACGCGCGCCAATGTCCTCGCCGTCCAGATCCCGGTCGGTGCCGCTGCCCAATACCGAGGCGCGGATCTTTACCGGTCGAACCCCGGTGAGCTTTCGCAAATAGGCTGCCGAGCAGACGATGGCCGCCGCTGCGCCGTCTCCCACCGGTGCGCACATGGCGCGCGTGAGCGGATAGGCCACGGGCTTATCGGCCAGCACCTCGGCCACGCTCATATCCTGCTGGTACTGGGACAGCGGATTCAAGGATCCGTGCCAGTGGTTCTTGGCGCAGATCACGGCCAGTTGCCGCTGGGTGGAGCCGAACCGGCTCATATGCCAGCGCGCGCCCATGGCATAGGCATCCATGAAAATGCTGCGCCCCTCTCCCGGCGGGCCCTGGTCGGCCGGGATCTCTACGGTAAAGCTTTTGTTCACCTGCGCCATCATCCTCAGATGGGCCTCGAAATTGCCCACATCCATGCACGAGGCATAGGCCCCCAGCGAGAGCGCCTTGTTGGGGTGGGTGATCTTCTCCGAGCCCAGGGCCAGGGCCACATCGACCATGCCCGCGCGGATGGCGGTGTAGGCCAGGTGAAGGGCTGTTGAGGCCCCCGCGCAGGCGTTTTCAACGTTGGTGACGGGAATGGCGTCGATGCCCATGGACCGCAAAATCACTTGGCCCCGGATGGAATGCTGGTTGGCGAACATCCCCCAGAAGGTGTTGGCAAAATAAGCGGCCTGGATGTCCCTCTTTTCGAGCCCCGCATCGGCGATCGCCAGATCGGTGGCCTCGTGGGCCATGTCCCGTACGTCCCGGTCCGGATACTTTCCAAAACGCAGCATCCCCAACCCGATGATGTAGACGTCTGTCATATTGGTATCCCTTTCAGATGGCGGTTGGGCGTCATGTCATTGATCTTCCATAGCGTTGGGTGAGACTCAGGGTCCAAGGGTCCGAGGGTTCAAGGGGCCAAGTGAACGTCAACCGCGCTTTAATGGAAATCGGCCACGCGATCGAAACAGTGCCCCTAAAACCAAAGCAATGGGGGCTCCTGTTGTGAAAGCGGTTTTTCACTTGAACCCTTGACCCCTCGAACCCTCGAACCCTTTTTTCATAAATGATGCGCCGCCGTGATCATCAGTGAATCGTTGGCGCCGTCTTCGATCATGCCGGCGCGCGCGTCCCTGAAAAACTTCTCCAGCGGGTACTCCCGGCTCACCCCGCTGCCGCCGAAGATCTGCACCGCATCGCTGGCCACTTCAAAAGCGGTGTTGGTGCAAAAGACCTTTGAGGCGATGGAATATTCTATGGCCGGCGGGGTGTTGTTGTAGTTGTAGATCATGGCCGCCCGGGAAAGGGCGCGCGCGGCTTCGATCTTCATGAACATGTTAAAGAGCTTGTGCTTGATCATCTGGTGCGAAAAGAGCGGCTTTCCACCCTGGATGCGCGCTTTGGCATATGCAAGGGCTTCTTCATAGGCGGCCCGGGCCACGCCCACAAACAGCGCGCCCATGGCGGCATTGGCGGTCGAAAGGGTGACGTCCAGCATGGCCTCGTAGCTTTCCGCGTCCACCAGCATGTATTCCCTGGGAACCCGCACGCCGTCGAAGAAGATTTCCCCCTGGTTCAGGGCGCGCTGGCCCATCTTGTCCAGGGGCCGCCCTTTCTTTACGCCGGGAAGATCCAGGGGCACGATACAGATCCCGCCGCCGGCCATCCCTTTGGCGGCGTCGATGGTGGGATAAAGAAGGCAATGGGTGGCGATGGTGCCGTTGGACACCCAGGCGGCTTTTTGCCCGTCGATGACGTACTCGTCCCCGTCCAGGCGCGCCCGCGTCTGCCCGCTGATGTTAGGATCGGCAAAGGCCGGCGTGAACGGACACAGGGTGTCGGTGCCGTGATCGGGTTCGGTGATCCCCCAGCAGCCGATGATGCTGGCATCGGTGCAGCTGCAAAAGGGTTCGATGATCTCTTCGATGAGCCGGTCAGAGGGGACCATTGAGGCAAAAAACGCCGGGAAACAGGAAATGCCCAGGCCGATGGCAAAATCGACGCTCCCCCAGGCGAGCTCTTCCAGAACGATGTGGGTTTCGATGGGGTCGGTGGCCAGGCCACCGTAAGTGTCCGGTAGGAAAATGGTGTGATAGCCCAGCGCGTAACCCTTTTTCATGGTGCTCCAGAACAAGGGGCTGTCGATGACCGCTGCCGGGTCGTGGATTTTGTCCAGTTCCAGACTCGCCGGCCGCAGCACCTCCTTGGCAAACCGGTGGGTCTCTTCCTTCATGACGCTCTGGGCCTTTGTCAGCTCGATGTTGAGATCCGTATAACCAGTCATGATCGTCTCCTTGGCAGCGGGTTTTACTTGAGCTTTATGGATATCCGTAAAACGTTAAATTTTAACAGCGCGACGCCGGGTGACCATCGAAATCGGTATCGCTATCGGTATCGGCCGTTGAAACAATCGATATCGATCCCGATATCGATCCCGACCCCGAGATGACCCGGGGATGAAACGAAACATTATTCTGACAAATACTATAGATGATCGCCTGTCGTAAGGCGCCCGTCATATCATCTCGCTGTTCACTATGCGGTGTCCGATGAGAACACGTTCGGCGCATCGGGGGCGAACTGCTCCCGAAGCTCCCGATCCAGCGCCTTTTCGGAAATCGTCTTTGGAATCTCGTCCACGACTTGCAGGTAGGACGGGATATAATTGGGCTCAAGCGCGCGCCGGCAAGCATCGAAGATCTCTGCCGGATCGATGCGGTGGCCTGGAAAGGGGCTCAGCGCAGCCACCAGATCGCTTTCACCCGGTGCGCCCGAGGCGGCCGGGACGCCGTAAACGCAGACCTCACTCACGTCCGCAAGCGCCCCCAACACCCGCTCGATGTGGTCGGGCTGGATAAAATCACCGGCCCGCCGCAGCGCGCTGCCTTTACGGTGGCAAAAGAAGTACCATCCCTTCTCGTCTCGGGTGACGATGTCGCCGGTCCGCAGCCAGCCGCCACGGGTTTTGTCTTCCGAGGCCTGGGTGTTGCCCAGATAGTCCACGGTGGTCTCGCCTTTCATCATTCGGCAGATGAGCTCGCCCGGCTGTCCGGGGGCGGTGTCCTGGTCGCTGTCGTCAACCACCCGAAAGGCCATCATTCCGGGAATCGGCTTGCCGAAGGATCCCACGGGCCCCACCCCCGGCGGTTTGTAGGCAAAGCCGCCCTCCACGGCCCCGTACCACTCCAGGATCTTCAGGTCGAATCGTCGCTCGAAATCTTCCCAGATGGACGCCGGAGTGCCGGCGCTGATGACGATCCGGACCGGATTGTCGCCGTCGTCTTCCCGGGGCGGCTCGTTGAAAATCCCTGCCATCATGCCGCCCAGCAAGGAAAAACTGGTGCAGCCGTAGGTCCGGCAGATATCCCAGATGCGACTCTTGGTGAACCGGGCGCTGAACACCGCCGGGATGCCGGCACCCAGGGCGGGAAAGAGGGTCACCGCCTGGGCGTTGCCGTGGGTGAGGGACAGTCCGGTGTACAGCACATCTTTGGGCGTGTACTTCCACACCAGTTTGGTAACGATGTTGAAGACGCCGAAACGGTTATTGCGTATCATCACCCCCTTGGGGTCACCGGTGGTGCCGGAAGTGTAAATGATCTGCATGGGATGGCGCACATCCATGATCTGCTGGGGCACCGTTTCCCAGGCGTCCTTTTCCAGCGTCTCGTTGAGGACGGGATAGGCGGCCGGCACCGGCAGCCCGTGCGCTTTTCGCCACACCACAAATACATGCTTCACGCCCGCGGTCCGTGGTAGCACTGCTTCCAACTGGGGCAGCAGTTCGTCGCTGACAATGACGGTTTTGACCCCTGAGTGTTCCAGGAGAAAGCGCAGCCGCTCGCCCCGACTGCGGGGATCGATAGGCACCATGATCGCCCCGATCACCGGCCCGGCCAGCATACCGTAGACGAACTCGGCGTGATTACGCATGAACAGGGCATAGGTGTCGCCCTTTGTCATCCCGGCATCCAGAAACAACCGCGCAACCTTGTTGGACTGCTCAAAGAGCTGCCGGTACGTGACACGGTCAGCCTCGGCATCGCCGTTTTCAAACACCAGGATTTCCTGGTCGGGTTTGTCATCGGCCTTCATCTCGATCAGGTGTGAGACGATGGCCTGGTTCAAATGGGCCTTGGATGGCATAGGGTTACCTCGTTAAAAAGGCTCAATGTTCAACGCTTGATGCGGTGTCGCTACGCGCAGTTGTTTTTCGGGACGATCCACCCATTAGAGCTATTGACATAAATATGTTCCGTTTGCACAAAACCTCCTGGTGAGCATCGAAATCGAAATCGCTATCGGTATCGGCCTTGGAAAACATCGATTTCGATCCCGATATCGATCCCGACCCCGAGAGGATCTCGGGGATCAAACGGAACATTATTCTGGCAATCACTCTAAATGTTTGGCTAAATGGGTGTCGCAGGTATCCTCTTTTTCGGTCTCGGCTTCTTCTAATGATCGCTGTCAGCAGCCTGCCGCTGCAGCGTGACCGGAACCGGCGCAAAGAAATGCCGGCATGAAAGGCGATATGGCAACATGCCTTACTTGAGTATTGAATATGGCGCGCCTAGTCTTCCACCGCTCCGATAAACCCCCGGTTGTAGGTCGGAAACTCCTTGTCGAAAATTTCATCCCAGTGCTCCCGGGTCCAGTACTCGTGCCTATCGAAGAAGGGGTTCTTGCGGGCGGCACTCACCGCAACGCTCACGCAGATGTCCACCCCGGTGATGATCTCCATCGCCATGGCGGCAAAGGCAAGGCTGCTGAACACCCGGCAATGGAGCCCCAGCCGGTGCGCGGCGCTGGCCGCGGCATTGGCCGCGATGCCCAGGTTGATGTTTTTAAACAGACAGGATGGGCCGTTGGCGGTGAGGGACTCCATCTCTTCGGCCGCGTTCATCTCCTTGCAGGTGCGAAACCCGCAGGCCCCGCAGTTGTAGTTGAAGTCGGACTTGCGCTTGTCGCCCATGACCAGCAGCGTGCAGGGCTCCTTCATCAACTGGATCAGGTTGCGGCCATCGCGTGCGGCCAGGGGGGACATGTCCCCCAGGGAGAAGCAGTATTCGGCGATCTGCTCCAGTTCTTCGTTGCCCACGGCGATGATCTTCACCGTGTTGCGGTCGTTGAAACGGAAGCTGTTGTGGGCGGCCAATGCCATGAGTTCCACGGCCCGGTCCAATCCGGCCTGGACCATTTGGGACATATCGGTAATTGCCATGGTCTTTTCCCTTTCTGTCTCAACTGTAAATAGAACGAAACTGCGGCCACAGCCGGTTGATCATGCGGTCGTTCATGGAGCGCTGGTTGATTTCGGCATATTTTTGGGGAATGTCCCTGAACGGACTTTTCTCCGTCACGGAGATCGCCACGGCCAGTGCAAAGCCCGTGGCCCGGGGCAGCCGACCCAGGCGCATGGCCGCCACACCGGCGGACCAGTAGACCCCGTAGTCGATGCCCAGATTCCGTGCCTGGCCAACCATGCCGTCCACGGCATAAGCGATGTTGGCGGCCCTGAAAGTGCACAGCGGACCGGTAAACGCCACATCCGGATCGGCAGGCAGCTTTTTTTCTTCCTTGAGGTACTCACAGACCAGTTTGCCGCACATGTTGCAGTTGATGTCGGCCGGGTCGGTGAGGCTCCTCAGAGAGGTGGCGATGAGCAGCGCGTCGGCATCCCGGAGCATGGCCGCGTCCCGCGCGAAAAACGCCCAGCTTTCCTTGATGCCGGCCATCTGTTCCATCTTCTGGCAGATATCCTCGATGTCGCAGGCGTCGTCTACAATATGGATGGTGCACTCGCCCACGCCCCCCACCCGGGGTGTCGTAGTGCCCGAGGCCAGGATCAGCCGCGCGGCCATTCGTGCCGATTCGCTTCGGTCTGTTTCGTATTGCTTGATGCTGCGTTCCATGGCGGTCCTCCTTTCAATGTCACTCGGTGGGCAGACCGTTAGATCGTGCCCAGTCGGGATATGCCGCGTAGGCCGGTTTCAGCAGTGGGAGCAGCTTGAGGACTTTAGGCATGGGGCCTTTGGCCTTGATGAGCCCCTTGGCCAGCGCAATGGGCATGCCGATCTGCTTGAGCCAGAACTTATGGCAGGTGTCGCCGCTCAGGGTCATCTCGATGGTGGCTTTCATATCCTGGGCGCCCCACCGGACCTCGCCGGTGGTGCCGTCACCCGGGGTCACCCACAGCTCGGCGGTGGGATCGGAGATGGTGAATTTGATGGTAATGTCGGACTTGACGAATTTGGGGCCGAATTCCGGATCCGAGAGCAGTTTTTCAAAAAGCCCTCCCAAAACAGTCTGCATTTTCTCTTTGCTTTCAAAAACGGCCATGGTGTCTCCTTCCAGACGCAATGTGGTTGTCGTCGATGGGCGGGGCGGAAACATCCGCCCGCCATGCTCACCGGTTCTCAGGCGGATGCATCGCTGTGATATGGGGGCCCAGGAGCCCCATGATGGCCTTTCTAAATGATGCCACCGCCCACGGCGTCGTGTGACACGCCGGATCTAGAAACCAGCGCGTGGCGATCCCCTGATAGATGGCGGAGATGGTGCGGGCGGTGCTTTCCGGATCCAGATCAGTGAACAGGCCGCGATCGAGGCCTTCGCGCAGCGCCTCACGCAACAGCGCCACCCAGCCGTCGATCCACCCGTGGAAGATCTCGCGGTAGTCGTCATCGTGCACGGCGATGGCCATAAAGTCGAAAAGCAGTGGATAGCCGATGCCCATGTCCGGGTTTTCCAGATCGTAGAGCCAGTCAAACGAGAGGATCCTGTCCAGGGGGTCTTCCAACTGGCCCATGGTGTCACGGCCCCGCTGAAAGATCCGCTCGAAAAATTCCTGAAACACCGATTTAAAAAGCTCGTTTTTTGACCGGTAGTAATGGGCGAGGCCACCCTTGGACATTCCGGCGGCCCGACAGACATCATCCATGGTCACGTTGGCGCAACCGCGCTCGGCAATCGTGCGCATTCCGGCATCGATGATCTGCGCTTTACGAATCGCCTCCAGCTCAGGGATGGGGGGCATGGACTGATCTCCTTGTATGAAACGCCTGTCGGCAGCGCGCGTTCGCGGTGCGGCCCGCCATGACGTGAGGGGTTCGGAAAAAACCGGCGGATATTCCGTCCAGTCGGTAAACCGACCGCCTGGTCGGTATATATGCGACTGTTTTTGCCGTGTCAAATATTTTTTGATTTTTTCTCAGACCATGAATGCCATTCACATTAATTGGCGGCAAGCGCCCGCCCCGGGTGCGGGTTTTCTGACACGCCCCCTTTCCAGGCTGTCAACTCACTGACGACCGGGTCCGGACACCACCCCCGGCTTCGGCACCGCCCCTGACCGCCGCGCCCTAAATCGTGCCTATCCAGAGACTTTTTGTTCCCTCTTTATGCTGGCATAATACCTGCAGAGTCATCCGGTGAACCTTTGAACCGGGATATGATCCCGATCGATCGCACCAACAAGGACGAAGAAAATGCCTGCGGAAACACCCGGGAGTCCCACGACCGCTCTGGACCGATTGATCATGGAAAGCGAAAACTGGCTGATGGCGCGCATCCTCCATTATGCCAAGACCCAGGGCTTTACCCGCTACACCTCCACGCTCCTGGAAGCCTGGCAGTTGTCCATTTCTGGCCTGTCGGCATCCCTCGTGACAGCGCTGCGCCGATCGCCGGCCGAACTCGAACTCTCCCCCGACGACGATTACAGCGCCGATCCGGCGGCGGCCTTCGGCGTCACCCAGGCGAAGCGCCACCGGCAGCGCGGGATCAACCTGGCGATGTTTCTGGCGTTGATGAAATATTACCGGCAGGCATACCTGGATCTGGTCGACCACGGCGGCTTTGCCGGTGATGCGCACAATGCCTGCCGGCACGCCATCATCCGGTTCTTCGACCGGGTGGAAATCGGCTTCACCACGGCGTGGCTGTCAACCACCGAGCAGGACCGGGTGAACGAACTGCAAGACACCAACCGGCGGATGACCAACGAAAAAAACAAATATCTTACCGTTTTCGAAAGCCTGCCCATCGCTGTCATTTTGGTTGGCGACGATCTGTACGTGGAGAACATGAATGACACGGCCCGTCGATTCATTGGCAAGGCGACCCAATCAATTTCACAATATTACCCCTTGGAACCGGAGACGCCCAACCACAGCGTCAGCGGCAAGCAACCGTTCAGCACCCTCTTCCCCTGGCTGGCCGATGCGGTGCTCGAATTTACGCGGGATAATCAACCGGGAATGTATTTCATAACGCAAATTGATTCGGGCAGCCGCCGGCACCACATTCACGTACGGCTATCGCGGATGCTGGATGTATCGGACAAGTTCCGAGGGACACTCGTATTTCTGGAAGATGTGAGCGAGCGGATTCTGGCCGATCAGGCGGTCAAGGAAAAAGAATCATTTTTGCACACCGTCCTGGATGCCATCCAGGACGGCATCTGCGTTCTGGACCCGCAGTTCAATATTCTTCAGGTCAACCAGGCCATGGAAAAATTGTACCAGGGCAAATACCCCCTGGTCGGCAAGCGATGCTACCAGGCCTATCACGGCCGACAGGAGATGTGTACGGTTTGTCCGTCCCGACGCGCCATGGACACCGGCCAGCCGCAGGTCAACGAAATTCCGCTCATTGTGGGCAGTCAGCAGCAGGGATGGCTGGAAATTTACGCGTATCCGCTGAAAGACGGTGGCGGCACCATTACCGGTGTGGTGGAGTATGTCCGGGACATTACAGAAAACAAAAAAGGTGAAGCGGCCCTCCGGGAAAGCGAACGCCTCCAGGGCGTTCTTGAAACAGCGGGTGCGGTGGGCCACGAACTCAACCAGCCGCTGCAAAGCGTGATGGGTCAAAGCGAGCTCATGTTTCTCGACCTGGATCCGTCCTCGCCGGTTTACCCGCGTATGGCATTGATCCGTGAACAGGTGTACAAAATGGGTGACATTACCCGGAAACTGATGGGGATCACCCGTTACCGCACCAAACGCTGCGGCAAAACCGATATTCTGGACATCGATAATGCATCCACATCCGTGAAAAACGCCGGGGGCAGGCCCAAATGACATCCACCGAGATCGTCATACCGCTCATGGCCGAATCCGGACAGCGCCGTGCAAGTTCGGTCTCCGCCGTAGAAAAGCGGCCCACATTCATGTATTAGGTAGGTGGCACCCTCAGAAGCACCGCGATGGCACTGCCACAGAGAAGGCCGCTTCATTTATACCATCGATGCCCGGTGGCAACGTCGACATTGAAAGGGTTCAAATGGACGTCAAATATATCAACCCATTCCTGGTGGCCGTGGAAAACGTATTCAACACCATGCTGGAGCTGCCCTTCAAGCTGGGCAAACCGACGCTGAAAAAAGAGCCGGTGCCCGAGCAGGAGATCAGCAGCATCATCGGCCTGTCCGGGGATGTCAGCGGTTGCGTGGTCATCAATCTTTCAAAGGAATTGGCCCTTCGACTGGCCTCCGCCCTGCTCGACGAAGAACTCACCGAAATCGACGAGGACTGCACCGATGCGATCGGCGAAATTGCCAACATGATTGCCGGCAACGCCAAGACCGACTTCCCTGCGGGAAATACGTCCATCTCCGTTCCCAGCGTGGTGATCGGCCGGCATAAGATGCGTTATCCCCAAGGCATTCCGGTCATCAGCTTTCCCTGTATCACTGACAGCGGCCAGCTTATCATCGACCTGGCCATGAAGGTGAACTGACACCGGGCCGGAGACAGCGGCAGGGCACATTTGCCCATTGACACGCCGGTTGCCGTGACACTACAATTTCCAACAACATCCGGTTGCCGCCTGTCCGGATCATCATTGCCAGCGACAGCGCCAGCTCAGTGGAAGGAACGCGACCAGCGGCCCTTTCTCATAGACACGATTGTGGATGCCATCTCTACCGGAGCGCGCTGAAGCGCATGCCGATAACAATTTTTCAAAATGGCCGCCTCAGAGACTGGCTGAGGGGAATGCGGCGATGGGCAGGCGCCGGCAGGATGGTGCCGTTGCGCCGTGGCCGCACCGATTTCACCGTGCCCCCGCAAATGGAAACGATACCACCGGCAACAATTCCCACCGACACCCTCGAAGCATACCTCTTTGCGCAGGGAAACTTCCCCGAAGACATCCTGAAATGCCGAGGCCTCATGGCCCTGCCGAGGCAGATTGTCGAAATCGGCTGCGGCACGGCGGACATCGCCCGGCAAGTGGCGCTTCAGAACCCTGATATCGGGGTGTTGGCCACCGACATATTCGACTGGAGCGGTCCCGGCGGCTGCGGGTCCGGCTACCGCCGGGTGGCGCTGGCCTGGCGGGAAAAACGATTGAACACGCAACAGGCCTGCCCGGAAAATTTGGCCGTTCTGCGCGCCGAGATTGCCATCCTCGATCACCTGCCCCCCCACAGCATCGACGCTGTAATGCTCATCAACCCGGAACCGACCGTGGGCAAGGCGATCCTCACCCACCTGGCAGCACCGGCCATGTACCGGAAACTCAAACCGGGTGCCGGCCGTATCGTGGTGATGCCGTTTTCCCGTGAAATGGGAATTATGTCCTGCGGCGGGCTGGAGTTCGATCACGGCCCGGATTTCTCGCGGGGACTTGGCTTTCTAAAATCATCGCCTCTGGCCTTCCACAAGGGGGGGCGTCAGCACTGGAACGTCGATCTCGCCGCCTCACGCTACACGCCGAACTCCACCCAGTCGGATGTCTACGTCCATCAAGTGGCGCCGCAATAACCGCACGCGCCTGCGTTGATTATCACCACGAAGGACACGAAGGACACGAAGATTTTATAATTCATACCTCGCGCAGAGGCGCAAAGACGCAGGGAAAAACACTCGCGCAATTCCATTTTCCGCAGTTCTCTGCGTCTCCGCGCCTCTGCGCGAGATATATTTTTTGGGGGGTTAAAAAACCTTCGTGCACTTCGTGTTCTGGTTCACATTCACTGCGGCGGATAAAGTCATCCTGAGGATTGGGAATCAGCAGGTGGTTGTTTTTCACCCACCGGGCAGGAAAGTTCACAGATCCGGCAAAACCTAAGCAGGTATAGCCCCGCAGCGCCGATGCCGGTGTTGGTCGGGGGTTGGCGGCAGGCGTAGTCTCGCTGCATCTGTCGTCGACACCGATCGACGTTGAAGTGCCCGTCCCGGAACGCTTCCTGGGGACAGCGGCGCCGGCACGGCGCATCGCAGCCGTGGCAGGGATCAAACACGGGTGGGGCGGTCGCCCCCTTGAGGGGAGCATCCAGCAGCAGTGCACGAAAGCGCAGGTGGGCGCCGAATCTCGGTGAAACCATAAGGTTGTTTTTGCCGATGATGCCGAGGCCGGCTGCCACGGCCGCCTCTTTGAGGAAAATGCCCCCGGCATGTGGCGGATAGGGCAGACTATGGGCCCGAATCCCGCAGTCCATGCTCAGCCAGTCGATCATGCGGTCACCGACGCCGATGAGACGCCGGTTGCCGAGGGTGCCGTATTTGCCCCCCCAATCGTCCAGGGGAAGAAGATCCGTCGGGTGGTCCAGACCAAAAACCAGGACCGAAGCGGCCCATTTGGGCCAGTTCGGATGCTTTTGACCGCCCTGTGACGGGGTCGTCAGCAGCTCCGCCATGGGCAGGACACCGGCCATAGAAGCCCCTAGGCGACAGACCGCCGCAACGATGCGATCGACAGTGAGGCCGTATGTTGTGGCAGTCATAAGCGCTGTGTCATGTCATACACCCCGATACCGGTAGTGATTTCGCCGGCACCGGGCCCATCAGGTGTTGGTATCCTGTTTTCTGCCGAGAAAAAAAGCGTCCACCGCTGCGAGGACCCAGCACAGGGTTATCCACAGCAGCGCCCCCTGCATGATCAGACCGTCGGCGGAAGCCACCGCCTTTGTGGCAGCCTCGTTGACGGCCGTCATATCGATGGAGTTTCCTGCCGCGATGGGCGCATCCAGGGCCTGAACGGCAACAGCGGTGGCCTTTACCACAAAGGCGATCACTCCGATCAGAACCGCCCCCATCACCACCAGCCCCCGGAGGGTGTGCTTGAGCATCATCTGGCCCAATCCCGGAAACACCAGCGCAGACCACAATGCCCCTTTCCATGCCTGTTTCATGGCGTTGCTCCCTTGCCGCCCCGCAGGGCGCGATAGTGAACCCCGGCACGGCTCAACGGCCGTGTGCCAGCGTGGCCCACCATTCCTGTGGATTTCTTTTCTCCGCAACGGCCTTGGCCACCACGGCCCTCACGGCATCGGGCGATACGTCCGCTTCCCGCAGGAGGCTATTGTTTGTAAAGTCGGCATCATCGGTAAGACGGCAGATGTGTTTCAGGTGGAAGGCGTATTGGATAGGAAAGACCCACCCCAGCAGGATCAGGGCAATCTCGGCGCCCAGGGCGGTTCCCCAGCCCTGGAAATAGAGGAGTACGGCAAATGAACCGATGTGCGCTGCAAACCATGCCAGGGTCACCGGCGTCATGAATGACGGCACCAGCGCGAGCTGAACAGGGGATACCCGGCGATGGTCGTAATCCTTGCCACTGGTGCGGATGAGCGTGATCCGCGCGATGTTTCGGGTCGTGTTCTGAAAACCGTCGACAAAATTATGGAGCACCACATGCACCACGTATGGCAGCCACGCCCAGACAATGACTTTCTCCGGCCATACCGGCTGCGGGTGTGCCGTGCGGAAATAAACCACAAGCAGTCCTGCGATGAGCACATATGGCCAATTGGCTTTGAGCATGACGCTTTCTCCCGGTACCCCCTTCGGCGGATGACCCGTTTCATATCACAAGCCAGCAGTTTCTTCACGAAAAGATGCGGCAGGCCTAAAAACAATGACGACTCCGGGGCCGATCCCCGGAGCCGTCGCGGAGGTTGGGATGAAAACGCACTGGCACGATGGCAACAGCGCCGGTTTTCATATCCGTTATCGGCCATTTCCCGCAGGACTTTAGAGACTGATCACAGCGCTTTCGCAGGCCAGGGCGATCATCTCTCCGCCCGTTGCCATGCGGGCCCCCTCGATGAGGTCCGCTTCGCCGATTTGCCGGGCAACGGCACAGGGGGTGCACACCAGCATGGGAATGCCAAATTCCTGGATATAGGCCAGATGATCGTCGGCTTTGTCGCCGGTGGCGGCCTGGACGTTAGCGGCCATCCCTTTGCGAGCCAAAAAAACGCCTTCATCAAGCAAAAAGACGGAGACCTGTTTGCCCTGCTTGTGGGCCACGGCGGCGAAAAACAGTCCCCGGGTGGCACGGTTGGGATTGTCGGTACCACAGGAAATTACGATGAGGACCTTGTCTGTCATTGCAGTGCATCCTTTCCATAGGTTGGTGTATATGGGCAGCTCACCTGATGCGCTATAGCTTTTTCAGTTCAACGGCTGCGCCCTGGGCCCAGCGAGATCCGGCCCACGCGGCAACCGATTTGTCGTAATACTCGCGGGCCTTGTCGAGCTTTCCGTCGGCGGCATACAGCCGGCCGAGTTTATAAAAAACCTGGGCCATGACATCCTTGCTGTCGTTTTCCCCCAGATCCGACGGGATACCGAAATCAGCCTCAGGATCGTCGGCAATCTGCTCGATGTACAGGTAGTCTTCCATGGCAAAATGGCGCCGGCCCAGAAAACCGGGAAGATTCAAACTGTTGTTGGCTCTGAGCACACGAATGAGGATGTTCTTGGGATCCTTCTTGACAGCATCGTCAATCATGCCGGTGCCCTTGCTCACCATGTGCATTTTGGTAAACGGGTTGCTGCTGTCCCGGGCCACCATGGTATAACAGCTGCCGAGAAACGCATACGCCTCCCAGTCGCTCGGGGTTTTCGCCATCACCGCCTCCAGGCTGGCGATGGCCCGGTCCAGATATCCGTCGACGTGGAGGGCCGCCTGGTGATGATAGACGAAACCAAGCCGTTTCAGGGCATCCACATCATCTGGATCGTCTTTCAGTTTCTTCTCATATCGGCGGATGTAGCGTTCCCGGGGGCTATCACCGGGCGGATAACCCATATCTGTCGGCAGATCGTTGCTGCCCAGGGGCGGTGCCGGCAAAAGGATCCCGCCACCGGCACCGGATGCGCTGGCTGAACTGCCACCCGCACCACCGGCCCCGGCACCGCCGCTACCGCCACCACCGGCACTACCACCTCCGGTACTACCACCTCCGATACTACCACCACCGCCACCGCCACCACCACCACCACCACCGCCACCACCGCCACCACCGCCGCCGCCACCACCACCACCACCACCACCACCGCCGCCGCCACCGCCACCACCGCCGCCACCACCGCCACCACAACCGGCATGGGTAGTGGCGACCGGCGACACGAGCACCATGGCCATACATGACAAACAGGCAACGACAATCACCAACGGTAGTAAGCGGCAATAACGCATTGATCCCTCCGTGAGCGGCTATTTTTTTTAAAGCATATGGTAGCCTTCGGAGAAAAACCCTGTCAACATCCATATGCCATCGCAGAGCGGGTGGTGCTTGCGCCCCATGCAAGGGCCATGGTAATCGGCGAAACAATCTTGATTTCAAAGTGCTTTCTTGGTTAAAACGAAAATCGACTACCTAAATAGTGTCCATCCAGAAATGGTAGATTTTGGTTCAGAGCAAGGCTTGAGCATTTTCGAAACCGGAGGAATAGCGTGCTATTTCGAGGATTTCGAAAAGTGCGAAGACGCCGCTCTGGGACAAAAGATGCCGTTTATGGATGGGCACTAAATAACGCCGGAGGAGACGCAATCGAGGATATATGAAAAAAAATAGACGCGTACAAAAACGCCTCAGCGCGATGGGAGCGATACTGGTGCTGCTGGTATCGGCCGCCGTATCCTGCGTTGCCCTGGATCAATCGCGAACGCCCGAGGAAAAGGGCATCCGCCAAACCGATTACCTGCATTCGCTGGCCGGTGTCTACACGGCGTCGCTGCCGGGATCGCCCACGTCCCCGGGGGAGCTGTTGCTGGCACTTTACACGGACGGCACCTGCCTTTTTGCCGACAAACGGTTCGACCGGGAAAGCGCTGCGGTCATGACCGGTCGCTGGGACATCGACAGCCACGACCAGCAGGTGACACTGAGGCTGAAAAGCGACAAAAGTGCGCGCCGGATGCTGACCCTCGCCCACCAGGGGCCGGATCTCAAAGTCACAGGGACCGATTACGGCAGTGACGGTCTGGTGCTGATACGCAAGGATTCCGCCGCCCGGTAGCCGTCGTCCGGAAACCCCTACCCGATGGCCCGCTCATCACGATACCCGTCTTCCCAATACCCGTCGCCATAGTCGATGAGCAGCTGCTCATCGGGGGCGATATCACAGGCGGCCCTGAAAAAAAGGACCCACTGCCCCTCATGAAGGGTATGCTCCACGGCCACATTGGGCGCCGGCCCGTGATTGACGAACCGCAACTCGTTGCCTTCCCAGCGGCCGTTGATCTCCAGGGTGGGCCCTGACGGCACCGGGTCGAGATAGTACCAGGAATAGTCGCTCTCATAGCTCCCATCGCCCTCTTCGGCACCGGTTGCTGCCGATTCGGGCTGAACCACCCCGGCGTACTCTCCAATGAACTCGGCTTCGCGGATGGGCGCGGCGGCGAACACCCCGTAGCCGATGGCCTCGTTGATCTTGCGGATGTACAACGGCGCCAGGTGGCCGCTGTCGATCATTTTGCCATAATCCCGGCAGAGGTCGTCGAAAAGCCCCCGGTTCTCCCGATAGTAAGTGCTGGCGCTGAGATCCATGGACAGCAGCGGCTTCCAGGCCACCCGGGTACGGGAGAGGTACCTGATCCCCAGGCGCTGGAAAAAGCCGTGAATTTCATCTCGGGTTCTAAAGATCTCCATTCGGTGAGGTGAGTGGATCATGGGACCCCGCAGCATTGTCGCCAATGGCCCGATGTTAAGGGCGTCTGAATAAAAGATTACGCTTATGCAGAAAGCGCCAGTTGGTATTTTCCCAAAGTGATATTGAACCAGTCACGGAGGACACGGAGATTTTATACCCAAAATCAACCGCTGTTGATTTTCTCCGTGCCCTCCGTGACTGGTGATCACAATGCAATAGGGAAAACCGGTCTTTGACGCTAAACTGGAGCTTCATAGAGAAGCGTATAAAAGATAATGGGCCACCTGTAAATGGATACCCGGCAAGGCGGCACCCGGGGGTTCCGGGAGCGACGCCCCCCCTCCCGAAATCCATTCGCGGCGGGGATAAAAAATGTTCCGCGGGCTTATCGATGAAAACCGGCTGGACGGCCCCCGATGGCGCACGACGCACGGGCTGATACACGGCTTAATGCCGGTTCAATAGCGATATCAAGCAAGTAGCGGGGATGATCCTGCTTGACCTGAACACCATTATCGCATATTCAGGGGCTGGTCGGCGCGCAGAGGCGCCGGCGGATCGCACCGGCGGGGACCGCAACGTCCCCACTGCGGCAAGGGCCATCGGATTCGATATGTACCGTGAAAACTACATCAAATCACTGCGCAAGGAGCTGCTGGCCCTCGTCGAGGATCATCTGACCCCGGTGGCGCTCGCTTACGGCTACAGCGAGACGCCCCTGGAATCCAACATCAAGTGGCGCCCCCAGGTGTTGGTGCTGGGAAACTATTCCTCGGGAAAATCGACCCTGATCAACGAATTCCTCGGCGCCGACATCCAGGGCACCGGCCAGGCCCCCACCGACGACTCCTTCACGATTATCACCTACGCCGACAGCCAGGACAACAGCGACGGGGTACAGGTCACCGAAACCCGCGACGGAAAATATCTTCTCAACGATCCGGAATATCCCTTCGAGGCGCTCAAACGGCACGGGCAGCGGTTCGCGTCGCATTTCCGGATGAAGAAGGTCAACTCGCCGTTTTTGCGGACGCTCAGCATCATCGACACCCCGGGCATGCTCGACAGCATCACCGAACGCGACCGGGGCTACAACTACCAGGATGTCATCGGCGATCTGGCACAAATTTCCGACCTGGTGCTGATCCTCTTTGATCCGCACAAGGCCGGCACGGTGCGCGAAGCCCATGCGAGCCTGCGTGACACCTTGCCCGCCAAGACCTTTGAAGACCGGGTCCTGTTTGTGCTCAACCGCATCGATGAGTGCGCCTCGCTGACCGATCTTTTGCGGGTGTACGGCACCTTGTGCTGGAACCTGTCACAGATGACGGGCCGAAAAGACATCCCCATGATCCATCTGACGTACTCGCCCCGGGCGGCCGCTTCGGCACGGACCACCGAATCCGAAACCGCCGGGTACCTGCAGTTTCTGGAAAACCAGAGAGAAGACCTTAAAAAGGCCATTCACCAGGCGCCCAAGCACCGGCTCGACAACCTGGCCGCCTTTGTAGAGACCCACAGTGAGCGGTTGACCCATCTGCTGGAGGCGCTCTCGAACTACCGGCTGAGACGGCGCGCCCATCAGTTCAAGGCATGGATTACCGCCGGGCTTTTCAGCCTTCTGGCCAGTGGGGCGTCCGCCCTGCTGATGCTCTCCAGTCCGGTGTTCGCCGGCATGTCGCCCCTGATGCTCACGGGCGCCGCCGCGGGAGTGTCGACGATCGCCATGCTGCTGTGGTGGGCAACGGTGAGACCCGGATCGGATCGTCGCTTTCACCGCCGCCAGATGACGCACCTGGACACGTTGACCCCGCTGGGCAACCAGACCCGCCGGGACACCTGGCAAAATGTCAAAGACATGGCCCGCGCCTATCTCGAACAAACCAGCGGCCGGTTTTCCACGCGCCGCGCCCGGCAGGATTATGCCACGGTGAACCGTGTGTTTCAGCAGGGATCCCGGGAAATCCGCGAAGCCCTCAACGAGCTGTCGACCATCCGCCATGACGGCCCCGCACCGGTGGACCCGCCGACGCCGGCGGTGGTCTCCTTCCTGAAAAAAGAATCCGCCTGATCCTCGCCCTTGCAATCTTCAGCAAGATGACCTGCGACTTGCTTATGGGCGATTCTCGAGCTGATGTGAAGCGCAGCACTGCAAGTAAACCAATAGTCCACAAAGAAAACCAAAAACCGTTCTCGCGCAGGGACGCAGGGAACATCAAAAGTCGATAAAACCGGCACTGAGCCTTTTGGTGTTGCTGTTTTTGGTTTTTAGAGTTTTACCCGGTCACAACGCAGCCGAGGGGGGCGGGGGATCGCGGAGACAAGGGGGTTGCCTGATTGAGCCCGCGCAGCGGGCGAGTTCGCAATCCCCGCCGCGATCGCACGCACGCCTCGGGAATCCGCCGCAGGCGGACAAGTTGTTGGGTGCCCTTTCTTTTGGTTCTTTTCTTTGGGCAAGCAAAGAAAAGAACGCGCCTGTCGCAAGCGACCGCGCCTTCGGAAAAGACATGACGCCAGCACAAACCGGCATGGATGCCTCCTTAACGGTTTAAAGGCAACCTGAATATACCGTCTATAGGCAATCTTGGCGGCATCTTGTCGGGCATAGCGCGCAGAGCGAACTGTCCGCCATTATGTCCGCCGAAGCCTTTAGGCGGAAGCGCAGCGACGGCGGAAACCTGAAGCGAGCGTCATTTCTGATGTTTTCGAACCATGATCTTCAATAAAAAAACGCCCGTGCGATCTGCACGAGCGTTCGAAGACCGGTGGCCGGTGGATCGGTCAAATACCCAGATAGGCCTTCTTGACATCCTCGTTTTGCAGCAGCCGCGAGGCATCATCGGCAAGGGTAATCAGGCCGTTTTCCATGACATACCCCCGATGGGCCAGTTTCAGGGCCATATTCGCATTTTGCTCCACCAGAAAGATCGTCGTGTTGCTTTCGGAATTGATCTTCTTCACGGTCTCGAAGATGCGCTTGACCACCAGCGGCGCCAGGCCGAGTGACGGCTCATCCATCAGCAGCAGTTTGGGACGCGCCATGAGGGCGCGGGAGATGGCGAGCATCTGCTGCTCCCCGCCGCTGAGCGTGCCGCCGGCCTGGCTGCGACGCTCGGCGAGGATGGGAAACAGATCGTACACGTACTCCAGATCCTTTCGGATACCGTTTTTGTCGCGGCGCAGAAAGGCGCCCATGTCGAGGTTTTCCGCCACGGTGAGGTAGGGGAAAATCCGCCGGCCCTCCGGGACCAGACTGATGCCGAGTTCGACGATCTTGTTTCCCGGCACATCGTGAATCGGCTTGCCTTCAAACCACACTTCTCCCCGGCGCGGGTGCACGGCGCCGCAGATGGACATGAGGGTGGTGGTCTTTCCGGCGCCGTTGGCGCCGATCAGGGTGATGATTTCCCCCACGCCGACGGTAAGGCTCACACCCTTGAGCGCCTGGATATTTCCGTAATAGGTATGAATTTCCTTCAACTCAAGCATCGAAATCTTCTCCGAGGTATGCCTTGATCACCACCGGGTTGTTTTTAATCTCCTCGGGGGTTCCCTGGGCGATCTTCTTGCCGTAATCAACGACGAAAATCCGATCCGACAGACTCATGACCAGCTTCATGTCATGCTCGATGAGCAGAATGGAGATTTTTTCCTCATTGCGGATCTTGATGATCAGATCGTCGAGATCATTTGTCTCATGGGGGTTCATGCCGGCCGCCGGTTCATCGAGCAACAGGAGAAAGGGCTCAGTGGCCATTGCCCTGGCGATCTCCAGGCGGCGCTGGGCACCGTAGGGCAGATTGGAGGCCATCTCATTGACGTATTTTTGAAGATTCAGTTTTTCAATGATGACATAGCTGTCCTTGACAACCTGGCGTTCTTCCAATCGCGTGGCCGGATTCCTGAAAACGGCCCCGAGGATGCCGGCATGCATCCGGCAGTGACGACCGATCATGACGTTTTCCAGCACGGTCATGTTCTGAAACAGGCGGATGTTCTGAAAGGTCCGGGCCATCCCATGTTCGGCCACAGTGTTGGGCTTAAAGCCGTTGATGCGCAGCGTTGCCTTGCCCGGGGGCGTGATCAGCACATCCCCCGCCGACGACGTGTAGATGCCCGTGATGCAGTTGAAAAATGTGGTCTTGCCCGCACCGTTGGGCCCGATGAGGGCGACGATTTCCCCCTCCCGGATATTGAGATCCACATGGTCCAGGGCCCGAAGGCCCCCAAAATCCATGGTCAGTTGCTTGACTTCCAAAATGTCATTCATGCCTGATGTGGTCCTGCCGTTAGTAAATGTCCGCCCAGAAATGGTAGATTTTGGTTCAGAGCAAGGCTTGAGCATTTTCGAAACCGCAGGCATAGTGGAGCTATGTCGAGGATTTCGAAAAGTGCGAATACGCCGCTCTGGACCGAAAGATGCCGTTTATGGGTGGACATTAGGTTTTAGCCTTCGAACTTATAGGTGCGCCGGATGTTGGTAATGATGCCGCCGGGCCGAAAGACCATCATGCACACCAGAATGGCCCCAAAGGCGAGCATCCGGTATTCGGAAAAGGCCCGGAGGTATTCGGGGAGCAGAATCAGCACGAATGCCCCCACGACGACCCCGATGATGGAGCCCATGCCGCCGAGCACCACGATGCATAAAATATTGATGGATTCCCAGATGGTGAAGCTTGCCGGGTTGATGAAGGTCGTCTTGGCTGCGAACACCACCCCGGCCAGACCCGCCCAGGTCGCGCCCAGGGCGAACGCCGTGAGCTTTGTCTTGGTTTTGTCGATCCCCATGGCCTGGCAGGCGACCTCGTCTTCGCGCAGTGCCAGCCAGGCCCGCCCCAGGCGGGAATTCTGGAGCCGGTTGACGAAAAAAATGGTAAACAGCGTCAGGGCGATCATCAGAAAATAAATGTAGGTGGTGCTTTGCTGGAGCGACAGCTCTATGCCGAACAGCGAGGGCCGCGGAATGTTGGCGATGCCGCTGGGGCCAAAGGAGAACTCGTTCCAGTTTTCCAGGATCAACCGGATGATCTCGCCAAAGCCCAGGGTAACGATGGCCAGATAGTCGCCCCGCAGGCGCAGCACCGGAAAGCCGAGAATGATTCCGAACGTTGCCGCCAGACCGGCACCGATGGGCAGCGCGATCCAGAAGCCGAACCCGTAATGATAGTTGAGCAGCGCGTAGGAATAGGCACCCACCGCGTAAAAGGCCACGTAGCCCAGATCGAGCAGGCCGGCGACGCCCACCACGATGTTGAGCCCCAGCCCCAGCATCACGTACATGAGCGCGTTGGTCATGATATTGGTCTGGTACATGGAAAACACGAACGGAAAAAACGCAAACACCGCGCCCAAGGCCACCAGTGCCGGGATGCCCACCTGGCGCGTCATGATCACCCGCTGAAAAAACGGCAGCCGATCGTCACCGCCCGCGGCCGCGGCCTTTCGCCCCATCTCTTTGCGGCGAATCGCGTAGCGCCAGCCAAAGGAGAGGAAAAAGATTCCCGTGCCGATCCAGAGCATGTTGTGCCAGCGCCACTCGATGATGTTTTCAACCGTGTTGACGCGGATCACCAGGATGGGAAAGGTCAAAAACATGAACCAGAGCGCTGCCAGCACCGATCGTTTGATTTCTTTTTGATTCATTATTCTTCTTCCAAAAACTATGGTTCCGGATAATGCCCCGGCGCGCTTCGCCGGGCCGGAAAATATTTTATACTTTCTGGGAATCCTTCCGTCCCAGGATGCCCTGGGGTCTGAAAATCAGAATGACAACCAGAAAAACGAACGCGAACACATCTTCGTAGTCACTGGAGATGTATCCGGTGAAAAAGCTTTCCGTCCAGCCCAGCACCAGAGAGCCCACAACGGCGCCGGGAATGCTGCCGATGCCGCCCAGTACGGCGGCCACGAACGCCTTGATGCCGGCGATAAACCCGATGTAAAAATTGATCTGGCCGATATGCGAGGCGATGAGCACGCCGCCCAGTGCGGCGGTGGCCGAACCGATGATAAACGTGGCGGAAATCACCCGATCGACGTCCACCCCCACCAGCATGGCCATGGACTTGTCCTGGGCCGTCGCGCGCATCGCCTTGCCGATGCGGGTGAACTTGATCAGAAAGGTGAGCAGGATCATGACGACGGTGGTGGTGATGATGATGACGACTTCCTGGGTGGAAATGATGTGCGCGTAGGGTTCCCACCACTCCCAGTCGGCGATAAGACTGGGAAACGGCAGAAAGTCGGACGTCTGCGCCAGCAGCACATAGTTTTGCAAAAACAGCGACATCCCGATGGCGCTGATCAGCGCGGACAGGCGCGGCGCGTTGCGCAGCGGTTTGTAGGCGATTTTCTCCATGGTCCAGCCATAGCTGGATGAGTAAATGACCGCGCACAGGGAAGCGATCACCAGAATGGCGAGTTGGGGCCAGCCCAGCAGACCCAACACGCTGGCCACGATGAGCGCCGTGAAGGCGCCGATCATGTAAATCTCGCCGTGGGCGAAATTGATCAGCTCGACGATGCCGTAAACCATGGTGTAGCCCAGCGCGATGAGGGCGTAGATACTGCCCCGCGTCAAGCCGCCGCAGAAAAGTTCAAAAAAGTATTCCATCGCTTAGTTCCGAATAGACCCGGCGGGAACCGAGGGGGCTGCCGCCGGCTCACCGTTCTTAAAAAAGGGGGGGGCCGGCAATAGGATGCCAGACCCCCCGTTACAATCGATGACAGTAGCGTTATTTGATTTCGACGTAAACGCCTTTTTTCACCTGGTAGACGGAGAAGCCGACACCGATGGCATCGCCGCGCTCGTCAAACTTGATCTGGCCCAGCGGGGTGTCCACCAGTTCGGTTCTGAGCGCCTTGGTCACCGCGTCGTAATTGGTGCTGCCGGCCTTTTCGATGGCGTTGAGCAGCGCCAGCGCGGCAGAATAGGCATTCAGGTAGAAGGCCCCGTAATCAGCGGCATAGGCATCCTGATGCTCCTTGCCGGCCTTGATGGCCAGCGGATTGCTGGTGGTGTCCTTTGGACCGGTGGCGTAAACGCCCTCGGCGTACTCGCCGGCCACTTTAATGAACGTGTCATCCTTGACGCCGTCATCGGAGATGAAAACGGTCTTCATGCGTTTTTTGCGCATCTGGGTAACGATCTTGGACGCTTCCGGATGGTAGCCGCCGAAGATGACCGCCTCGGCGCCGGATTTCTTGATTTTCTGAACGACGGCGGAGTAGTCCACTGCGCCGGGAGTGACACCTTCATACAGCACCACCTTGGCGCGGGAGTCTTTTTCCAAAAATAACTTGGCGAATTCGGCCAGCCCCTTGCCGTAGTCGCCCTTGTCGTGAAGAACGGCGATCTTCGTAAACTTCAGGGTGTCCAGGGCAAAGTCCACTTCCAGGCGCGCCTGGGCATCGTCGGAGGCAATGGTCCGGAAAAAATTCGGGTAGTCGCCGCTCTGGGTCAGCGCCGGGTTGGTGGCAGACGGGCTCATGGCGATGATGCCGGCGTCCTTGTAAATCCCGAGGGCGGCCTTGGTGGCGCCGCTGCAGATGTGGCCGAGAACCGCAGCCACTTTCTGGGACGCCAGTTTGGTGGCGGTGTTGGTGGCCTTTTCAGGCTTGCATTCGTCGTCTTCCACGATCAGTTCAACCTGCATCCCGAGAACGCCTCCCTTGGCATTGATCTCCTTGACAACGAGTTCGGCCGCCTTGACGGTGGGGATGCCGTAGGACGCCAAGTCGCCACTGTGGGGGCCGGCCACGCCGAGCTTCAGGGTATCGGCCAACCCCGTACCGGTCATGCCCAAGACCAAGCATGCGCTGACCACTGCCGTAAACAAAAGTTTGCCGTAATGCTTTTTCATCGTAAGCCCTCCTCAAAATATTATGTAAATGCGTCCTTCGATTGCCAAACAAATAACCTTGAATAAATAGCCATTTTGATATCAGGCGTCAAGGAATATGGACGATTGCACTACCAAATGATATCAATCAATGTTGATCCGGAGCGCACACCACGGCCAGAATTCGGGCCGTGCCGTCCCCCACCCGCCGCAACGCATGAGGGATGCCGGAATCAAAGTACAAGCTGTCCTCCGAATCAAGCGTGATGGTCTTTTCTTCGGAATGAAACGCCACCCGCCCCTCCAGGACAAAGATGAACTCTTCGCCGCGGTGCTGATAATAGACCAGTTGTTCGAGATCCCGCGACTCGATTTCAACCACGAAGGGTTCCATCATTTTGAATGAAAACGGATGGGCAAGCGATTCGTAGCGGTATTCTGCCACAGCGGCGCCGTCGTCGCCCCGTCGACGAATGCTCTTCACGCGCTCAGCGGCGCGCACGACCGCAATACCCCGTGCCGTTTCCCGACTCTGGAAAAAGGCGCTGATATCCACAGTCAACGCCTTGGATATTTTAAGCAGGGTGGCGATGGGCGGCGCGGACACGTTGTTCTCAATCTGGGACAGCAGCGGTTTGGACAGGCCGGTGGCTTCCGATACGTCCTTGAGGGTCAAATCCCGCTTCAGCCGAAACTGGCGCACCCGGCGCCCGATGTTCAGCGCAGAGATTTCTTCCTGTACATCCATTGGCACCGGGATCTCTGAAAAAAAATAAAGGTGGATCTCATTTTTTTGATAACTGGCAATCAGCGTTTTATAGAGAGCAAGGTTGTTCATGTCAAACAATTTTTGGCAGAATTAAACTCCTCGAGCCCCAAAAACCGACTTGCAGGGGCGCCTCGGAATTTGTATTGTCACGACGCACCGTCCGTTCAACCATTATGGGGTTATCTGCAGGAGAGCGTCGTCCGTGAAAACCATCGGTCTTTATGTCAAGAAGGATGCGCAGGCCTGCCGCAAAGCTGCCGAACTGGAGCACTGGCTCACCGGCAGGGGCTGCACCGTCATCCGACAGAGCAGTCCCTCACTTTCGGCGGATATGGCCGGAGCCGTGAATGCTGACACCGGCGCCCCGGAAACCCTCGAGTGCGTCATGGTGCTGGGAGGGGACGGCACCTTCCTGAGCGCGGTCCGCTGGATCGGCCGCCGGCAGATTCCTCTGCTGGGGGTCAAATTCGGAGAAGTGGGATTTCTCGCAGAAACCACCGAAGATCAGCTGTTCAAAGCGGCGGAGATGGTTCTCGACAACCGCACCGCAATCCGTGAGCGCATGCAGCTATCCGTCACGGTACTGCGGGCCGGCCGGCCGGTGATGACCGGCGTCGTTCTCAACGACGTGGTCATCAACAAGGGCGCTCTGGCCCGCCTGGCTGACATCGAAACCCATGTGGACAACCATTATCTGACGACCTTTCGCGCCGATGGCCTGATCATCGCCACCCCCACGGGGTCCACCGCCTATTCACTGGCAGCCGGGGGGCCGGTCATCCACCCCGGGGTGGCCGCCATCGTCATGACGCCCATCTGCCCCTTCACCCTCACCAACCGCCCGCTGATTATCCCGGATACCGCCTGTATTGAAATGCGACTGGCCAAACCGACTGCGGACATCATGCTCACCATGGACGGTCAGGCGGGCTGTGATATCACCGGCGGTGACATCGTACGCATCTGCAAGGACAACCACAGCGTCCGGATGATCACCCTGCCCGATCACAACTACTACGACATCCTGAAGGCCAAACTCCACTGGTCCGGCGGGCGGGTGTAGCCGAGCGTTCCGGATGGTACTGAAAAACCGGATGGCCCACCACGAAGTTCACGAAGGACACGAAGAAAACATTTAACAAAATCCGCTTCTCTATGAAGCTCCAGTTTAGCGTAAAAGACCGGCACCCCCGATGACATTGTGATCACCACGGCGTCACGAAGGGCACAGGGAAAATCAAAAGCAGCTGATTTTGTTTATAAAATCTTCGTGCTCTTCGTGAACTTCGTGGTGATCGCCCGCCGGTGAGGCAAGACGCCGCTTGCACCGCCATGGCAATCGGGGTCAGGGCCGGATGCCCGCGTCGGTGGCGCTGGGTGCCGGCTGCTCGGGAAGATTGGAACGAATCAGCGGATTTTGTTTGATGGACTCCATGATCTGATCGGCGCTTTCGAGGCCCTCGCGCAGCTCCTGGATGCCTTCCTCGGTGGTGCGCATGATATCCGGGATGTCATAGCTACCGGTTTCCACGTTTTTAAGTGTATTGCGCAGATGACCGACGGTGATGTCGATTTCAACCAGAATCCGGTTGAGCCGATCGAGGCCATCCGATGTTTTCAAGCCCACCCCTTTGATGGTGACCAGGTTTTCCTGAACCATGTCCATGGTGGGCGGCACCTTCCGCGCGGCCACCATCAGCTCATCGAGAATGTCACCCAGGCGGTCGACCTTGGCCAACACCGCCTCCAAAAGCTCCCTGGATTTGAGCAGGCTGCCGGCCGTGCCGCTCCCGGCCTGCAACTCGCCGGTAATCATCTCCAGATGACGGGTGGCCCCCTCAATATGGGCCAGCGATGTCATCAACGGACCTTCCGGCCGCCGGAGCTGCTGGGCCGTCTCGGCAATCCCCTGTATGGCCTCCACCACCATTTTGGCGGTCTTTTCCACCTCGAACTCCGCCATGATGTCAGACAGCGATTTTTTGGCTTTGGTAAGAATCAGCGCGCCATCCATGAGCGGCGGCGCATCCAGGGGCCCCGGCTTGATGGAAACGAATTCGGAGCCGATCAATGTGGGGCTCTCTACGGTAGCCACTGACCCTTCACGCATGCGATCGGCGAATTCTTTGAAAATTCTGAGCTCCACGGTCACCTTCTCGCCCACCAACTCGATTTGCTTCACCTTGCCGATATCCGTGTTGTAGAGCTTTACGGGTGTGTTGACCTCAAGGTTGTAGCCTTCTGTGAAGGACGCATAAAACGTCATGGACGGCCGGAACCAGTCTTTACCCCTGCCGATCACGATAGTGGTCGCCAGCAGTAAAATGGCGATGAGGATCCCAAACAGCCCCACGATTTTTTCTCTGGAACTGAAATCGGTTACCATGCCCGCGTTTGTCCTTTCACATTAAAGGGGCCCGTCCACGGCCACTTCGAGAAAACCCGGAGCTGGGCAGCCGCCCCTCCTCGACGGCGTCGCCATCGCCACCGCACAGTGCGCGATCGTCCGGTCGCCGGCTTGCCGACCGGCGGCCAGCCGCCTATCGCAGCGCCTCGATCTGCTCGGCCAGATTGCTTGCCTCTTCACGCAGGCGGCCGCCGATGAGGGAGACGCTTCTGGTGATCAACTGGCGGATGGGGTTTTCGCCGTCACTCATCATTACCATGGGTACACCCTGCCGGTGAAGCGCCTTCAGATGTTCCACGAGCAGGTAAACGGTATGGTGGCCGAACAGATCCTCTGGATTGTCCAGGATAACCAGGCTTGCGTCTCGGGTCAATTCACGAATGGCAATGGCGATGCGCCGGTCCAACGGGTTGAGCTCCCCGGGCCGTGCCGACAGCTTTCCCCCCAGGCCGGCATCGTGGCACAACCGTTTCACATCCGCCGACAGATCCACGCTCAGATCGTTTTCGTAATAAAACCGTGAAAGCAGAAGGTTTTCCCGAATTGACAAGTTGCTGATCAACGCTGACACCGGCCCGATATAACAGATCCGCCGGCGATGCAGAAGCCACTCGGCATAGCGCCGGAGCGACAGCGTGCGCCCATCGCAGCGGTATTCACCGGAGACCGGCGCACTGATCATGGCCAGTGCTTTGAGAAACTGATGACCCAAATCGGCAGTATCCGTCTGGACCGCACACACGTCCCAGGGCGCCAGGGAAAAGTCAAACGGCGCCAACGCAAGTTCGGTATCTTCAGCAGGCATGCAATAGGTTTTCAGTTCGATGACGGCCATGGTCGCCGATCCATTTATAGATAAAATAAAAGTGATATGAGCGCATTCAGGGACAGACAGTAAAAAAACGCCTCCACTGCGGCCTTGGAGGTGGCCGGGGGGATATCGGTGATCCGGCGATGGGTTTTAAGGCCGTGGTGGATGCTGGTGGCGCTGATGACCACGCCAAACAGCACCCCCTTGACGATGCCGACCCAGATGTCGGCACCAATGATGGCCTTGCTCACCTGGTTGAGAAAATCGGCCACGGGAAGATAGGTAAACGTCCAGATAATCAGATACCCTCCCAGAATCGAACACAGGTCGAAAACGATGAACAGGCTGCAGATGGCCGATGTAATCCCAACGAGACGAGGAAGCAGCAAAACCCGCCAGGGATCGATGCCGGCGGCTTCGAAAACGTCCAACTCATTTAGAACGTTCATATAGCCCAGCTCGATGGTCACCGACGTCGCCGACCGCAAAATGACGATGAGCGCGGTAATCAAGGGGCCCAGTTCACGCACCACGAGAATGACCATCAACCGACCGGGGTCGTATTGGCCGGATACCCGCGCAAACTGGGCGATAAGGGCGGCACCGATGATCAAAGAGATAGGAACAATCAGCCAGAGCGCCTGGATGGCCGTGAAGTAAACCTGCTCGATCACCACCCTTCGCACCAGCGCACGCCCTTCCACGGGCGGGCGGTACAGTTTTCGCAGCAGGCGCCAGATCAGCGCGCACAATGCGCCGGCGCTGTCGGCGGCCTGGATGATCCGGCGCCCGGTGCTTCCGGCGATCCTTGCTGGAATACTATGCTGTGAAAATCGCTCTGGCATGCATCCGACCATGGGATTGGGGAGCCCCGGCAGATGCGCCGCCACCCGGCGTAAGGCTACCCGTAGATTTAATATTTGGTGAACGACAATTGTTGTTTTTGGCTTAATACAAGGCCCTAACAGCATATCCGTGGTTTATAAGAGATTCCTGTCTCCGCGGTCAACCACTATCGGGCAATGGGAGGCACCGCCGGCGGCGAGCATGAACCCGCACAGCCGGTCGTTGACAAAGATCCGTCTTTATATTTTACTGACCAGACGGATGCGCTCGGGCGGACAAACAGTTGCTGGCTTGCTTTTCTTTCGCCCGTGTTCCCGGTGCGGGCCCCCTGCCCCATACCCTGCGCCCACCGATATCCGTCGTTAAACCCGCAACTGGAGCCGCGACCATGAAACCAGCCATTTCCCGTTTCGCCCCCCTGTTGATCCTTTGCCTGCTGCTGTCCATGGCAGGTTGCGCCAGTGCAATAAAAGACGACGAGAACGTGCTCATCGTGGCATCCACCGAAGCGTTTACGCGTTTTTCCGGTGAATACGAAAACACCGCATACTTTTTGAAGCACAAACCGGCCAGCATTGCCGTGCTCCCCTTTGAGAAAATGGAGGACAAAAGTTATTCCATTTCCTACGACTCGGAAAACCCTCCTGAAATCGTGCGCCGCGGCCTTTACAACCACATCGCCTCTCTGCCTTTCAAGGACCTGGAACTCCACCAGACCGATCAGCGCCTCAAAAATGCCGGTTTCACAGACCCCCGGACAATTGACGCCCTCATCGCCGACAATCCCGGCAAGCTGAAAAGCATCCTGGGCGTGGACGCCGTCTTTACTGGAAAAGTGACCCACTTTGACCGAATCTATGCGGGCATCTATTCCCAGACCGCCGTAGGCTGTGAGGTCAAATTCTGGGATCTTAAAAGCGGAAGACTGCTGTGGCGCGTCACTCATGTGCAGCGCGCCCACGCCGGCGGCATCTCCACCTCTCCGGTGGGATTGATCATTTCGGCCATGGCCTCCATCTGGAATCTCAAGCAGGAGGAAATGCTCAGCCAGACCGACGATTTGTTCCGAGAGATCGTTTCCACCATCGATCTGCCCACTTCGGCCCGCATCGCCCTTTCGGCGGCCCCGCGCATTGACATGTTTGCCGCCGTCAACGCCGTCAAGCCGTTCACGCTTGGCCAAAAAGCCGTATTTCGCATTGTCGGGGACCCTGGTGGCCAGGCGGTTGTCGACCTTGGAGATTTCAAGAGCGGGATCGCCCTCGCGCCCGTGACGGCCCAGCGAAAAGCAGAGATCCGCGGCGAAGTACTGGAGACCATCCGGCAGGCCGCTGCCGCAGCCGGCCAGGAAATGTCGCCGGAGATGCTCGCCAGCGTCTCCGGGGAGTTGGAAAACCGTGAAATTTATGAAGGCGCCTACCAGGTGGCACCCGATGAACAGGCCTACGGTCTCACTGCGCGCGCCTACCTGGTGAACGCAGACGGCATGCAGGCCCAGGCGATCGATGCAGTGCACCTGGTGGATATCGACAGCCTTCCACCGGCACCCGTGGGTGACGTGATCACGGCCCCCCTCGACGGCAAGGTGCACCTGACGTGGGCGGCCAGCGATGCCGATGATCTCGCGGGCTATGAAATCTGGACCAGCGCGTCTCCCATCAGCGGATTTACCCGGGCTCTGACCAGCGAGCCGCCGGAAGCAATGATCTCCGGGGTGGACAATTTCGACCTGTTTTACGCCCGCGTTCGGGCGGTCGACAAGGCCGGCAATACCGGCAGTTTCAGCAAAGCGCTGGCTGCCGTTGCACTCCCCGCTGCCGGACTGCTCGCGCTGCCCCAGCCCGGCCCGACGCTGGGCGGCGTTGTCTCCGCGCCGATCCTTCTAAGCGCCCAAAAAAGCCCGTTTACCGTCACCGCCCCGATCCGGGTCACTGCCGGCGGCGCCATTACCATCGCCCCCGGCGCCACGCTCCTGTTCAACTCCGGCGCGGCCATCATCGTCGAGGGGGGCAGCCTGTTTGCCTACGGCACCCTGAAACGCCCCGTCAGAATGGCCCCCCCAAGCGATACGGCCGGCCCCGGGGCCTGGGAAGGCATTGTCTTCACCAACGCCGGAGAATCCGGACTCACCCACGTGGTCATCGAAAAGGCGAACACCGGTGTGCGCATTCAGGGCAGCGCGCCATCCCTCAGGCACATCACCATCAGCCAGTCGGCCCAGGCGGGGCTCCACCTGATGGACAACGCGGCACCGGAGGTCACTTGCTGCACCTTCAACGAGAACCAGGGCCAGGGCGCCATCGTTTTGGAAGGCGCTGGGCTGAGTCCCCGCTTTCGCAGCAATACGTTTATCAACAACGATCCCTTCCAGGTCCAGAGCTACGCCCCCATCCAGGTGGACATGTCCCGAAATTACTGGGGCACGCCCCAGCCCGCAATGGAAGGTTTTCTGGGTGATATCGTCATTGAGCCGGTACTCACCGCCGTACCCGATGAGTGCGCAGCTCCCTAAAATCGGAAATTAGCCGGTTATGTGGCACCAAACCGTGGAGGTGTTTATGAAGGTTCGTTCGTCACTGCCTGTCGTCGTACTCACAGCCGTACTGGTGGTCATGTCCGTTGGCATCGCTGCCGGCCAGGACACTGCGGTGGAGCAGGTCTCCGATTACGGGACCATCGACTGGGTGGGAGAAAAACTGACGGCCGTGGGCCTCGGTGCGCCGGTGAACCGACAGGTCGGCCCGGCCCAGATGCGTATTCTGGCGCAGCGCGCTGCCGTCGTGGTGGCCCGCAGAAACCTCCTCGAAGTGGTCAAAGGCGTCCATATCGATTCCACCAGCCGCCTTGAGAATTTTGTGCTCAAGGACGACACCATCGAGTCGCGGGTCAGTGGTGTGCTGGTCAATTCCACGGTGGACAAGATAGACTATCTCAACGACGGATCGGCCAAGGCCTGGGTGAGCATCCCCTTGAGCGGCGAACTGCGGGAGATGCTGCTGCGCGTGGCCGTGCAGGCGCCCGCCCCCGGCAGTGCACCGGAAACGGCGCGCATCGATGAACGCCTGGACCGGTTGGAACGCCGCATCATGGAACTGGAGCAGCAGGTGGGCGGCCTTCGGAAGACCAATGCCGCCTACAAGGAAATGGTTCACAGGCTTCAAGAATTTGTCGTCGCCTGGGTTGACTATTCGCGCAGCCGCCCGCTGGTCTTGCCGGCCGCCATGGACAATACCGACACCGCCGCCATTGATGCCCGGCTGGCACGCCAGGAACTTCAGCTAAACGCCCTCTCCGCACGACTGGAGGACATGACCCACCGTCTGGAGATCATGGAAAACGCCGGCTCCAGAAAAACCGCACCGGCCACCACCAAGTCCCAGGTCAAATTCACGGGGCTCGTTATCGATGCCCGCGGCCTCGGTTTTCGCCCCTGCCTGAAGCCTGAAATCTATGGCAAGGAGGTGGTACTCTACCCCGGAGACTACATCGATCTGAATGTGGCCGTCTCCGGTGGCTACGTGCGCTACTACCGGGATCTGGCCAAGGCCCAGCAAAACGAGCGCGTCGGCACACTTCCCATGACCATCAAAGCCGTGGGCACCCAGTCAGGAGACCGGAACCTTACCATCAACCCGGCTGACTTCGATCTGCTCCGGGAAATCTCCGCGATTCAGGGCAGTTTTCTCGGTCAATGCCGCATCATTATCGTATTTTAGGAGCTCTTATAATGAAAACCGCTTCACGCGCTGTTATGGCTTTCGCCGGCATGTGCTTTATGATCTTGTTCGTGGCCGCACCCGCGGCGCTGTGGGCCGCTGAAGTGGTAACGGTGACGGGTATGAGTTTTTACGAAGAGGGCCGTGAGGCCATCGCCCGCGAAAAAGCCCTGGACGACGCCAAGCGACAGGCCATCGAGCAGGCGCTGGGCACCCAGGTGAGCTCCCAGACAGTGGTGGAAAATTTCGAAGTGACCCGGGATCAGGTGATGAGCCACGCGGCCGGCTACCTGCGCGACATGCAGATTTTGCACGAAGGCAAGACGGATCTTGGCAGCTATGAAGTGGAGCTGCGGGCGCGCGTGGAAATTGGTGCGCTGGTGGCGGACATGGACCGATTCCGCAAGGTGCTCAGCTGGCAGAAGAACCCTCGGGTGGCCGTGACGCTGCCGGCCGGGATGGCCCCGGACGTGGTGCCCGCCGCACGCAAGGCCGCCCAGCGGCTCAGCCGGGAGCTGAGCGCGGACGGGTTTCAGGTGTTCACAGCCACCGCCGACAAGACGCCGACGCTGGGACTGTTAGTGGTGCTGGGGCTGGAGCTCTCCAGCAGCACGTCGGAATACCAGGGCGTAAAACTTCAGCTTCACGAAGTGAGCCTGACGGCCGCCATCGAGCGCCCGGGTACGGGGGAGCTCCTGGCAACGTCCTCCGCGGTAAAGTCGCTGCCGGGTGCCAATCGACTGGCAGTGCTCGACAAGGGGGCCGCAGAGTGCGTGACGGCGGTGTGGAAAGACCTGCGCCGGCAGCTGGTAAGACTGTGGGAGCAGGAGCTTTACAGTCAGCGCCAGATCGATCTGGTGGTGCATAACGTGAGCGACCACGCCCACGCCGCGGAGATGGCTGCCGTACTCAAGTCGGACGTGAGCAGCGTCGTGGATGTGCAACTGGTCAATTTTTCGGGGAAAACGGCTGAGTTTGGACTTCAGTACAAAGGCTGGCCCGAACACCTTGCCAATGAATTGCAGATGGCGCACTTTAAAAGTCGCTATTTTGACATGACCTTGAAGTCCATTGCCGGCAGCCGCTTGGAGATGTCGCTGAATACTCAGGCCCAGTAACCCCCGCCTTCCGCATCGCTGCGGAAGCGGCCCCCTGTAAACCCGATCGCCGAGAGGCGTATGCGCCTGCCACAGCAGCGCTGCCAGGGGTAAATGCCATTGACAACGATACCTGCCCCGAGGCACCTGCAACGCATCATTTGCCGCTGCTGGGCGTTGACGCTTGTTGCCATCGTCATGACCGCGATGATGCTTCCCCGGGTATGGTGCGCACCGGAGCCCCCGCCGACAGACGCCATCGAACGCGTTGACGGTGGCGTCATCAACTGGTCGAACGGGACGCTTCATGCCGTTGGGATCTCCTCACCACAGGCCATCGGCGACACCGCCGGTGGCATTCCGGAGCGCGTGCTCATGGGGGCAAAGGCCAACGCTGTCGAACGCCTGCTGCACACCGCACGGCAGGTCCGTATCCGCTCGGACCTGACGATCGGCGGTGCCATGGACGGCGCCCCCCGCGTAGCCGCGGAATTTAAAGCCCTCCTCCAGAATCTGCCCGTTGCCAACCAGCGATACCTTTCAGATGGAACGGCTGAAATCGAAATGATGCTGCCACTATACAGCGGGCCGGCGCAGTTGTTGCTCCCCGACGATATCCGCCAGGTGCAACCGATCATGGCAATCGCCCCATCCCCCCCGCCCGCTCCCGAATCAACGCCCCCCCCGGCACCGACAGCGGCACCGTCACCCAAGCAGCGCCCGTATACGGGATGGGTGCTGGATGCGCGTGGCACCGGTGCCAGAGCGGCCATGTCCATCGCCGTCAGGGATGAAAGCGGACGGACGGTTTACGGCTCGGCCTTCGTCAGCAGGGAGTTTGCCGTACATGCCGGCATGAGCGGTTACAGCGCCGTCATGGATCCGGCAGCCGCGGCGGCCCGGGTGGGCGCGCTGCCCATGACCACACGGGTGCTTAGGGCCGTCGGAGAAACGCGCTGTGATCTGGTGGTCAGCAACGCCGACGCCGCCCGGTTGCGCAGCGCAGTGGCGCACCTCGCATTTCTCAGGGAGTGCCGCGTGCTCGTCGTCCTCGACCCGCAGCCATAAAGCCTGCCGTCTCACGATGCGCGATACGATGCGTCAATGTTGCAGTGCCCCCCAAATGGTGACAAGCTTTTAAAAAGCAATTTTCTCGCCAAGCCGCAAAGATCGCAAAGTTAACGAATTGATAATAAAAATGTTTTTCTTGGCGTCGTTGCGAGAAAATTGCTTTTTTACGGATTCATCTTCTTTAGAGCGTGCAAAGAAAAGAACACGCTCATCGAAGTGATTGACTTGAAACAAAGTCGAACCCCGGTAAACCGGCCAGTTGTCCCGTCATGACGACGCACAAGCGTCGTTACAACACACTATAGCGCGCGGCAGCGCCCTGAAAAAAACGGCCGGCGGGGAAATCCCCACCGGCCGCGCTGCCTGTTTCAATTCTCTGAGTGGCTAATAACGGTAATGATCCGGTTTATAAGGACCTTCCACCGGTACGCCGAGATAATCGGCCTGCTCCTGGGTGAGCGTGGTGAGTTTTGCGCCCAGCCGTCCCAGGTGAAGGCGGGCCACTTCCTCGTCCAAGGTCTTGGGCAATGTGTACACTTCCGGCGCCAGATCCTCGGCGGCCAGCTTGATCTGAGCCAGGCACTGATTGGTGAAGCTGTTGCTCATGACAAAGCTGGGATGCCCGGTAGCGCAGCCCAGATTCACCAGGCGTCCCTCGGCCAGGATGATCACCGAACGACCGGACTTGAGGATCCACTTGTCCACCTGGGGTTTGATGTTCACTTTGCGGCACTGCGGCGTCGTCTCTAGATACGTCATGTCGATTTCGTTGTCGAAGTGCCCGATGTTGCAGATGATAGCCTCGTTTTTCATCATCTCCATATGGGCTCCGGTGATGACTTTGTAGCAGCCGGTGGCCGAAACGAAAATATCAGCCAGATGGGCCACCTCTTCCAGGGGTTTGACCTCGAAGCCTTCCATGGCTGCCTGCAGGGCACAGATGGGATCGACTTCCGTCACAAGAACCCGGGCCCCGAAACCGCGCATCGAATGGGCGCACCCTTTGCCCACATCACCGTAGCCGCAGACCACGATAGTCTTTCCGGCGACCATGATGTCGGTGGCCCGCTTGATGCCGTCGGCCAGTGATTCGCGGCACCCGTAAAGGTTGTCGAATTTGCTTTTGGTGACCGAGTCGTTGACATTGATGGCGGCAAAGAGCAGCTTTTTTTCTTTGGCCAGTTGATAGAGCCGGTGAACGCCGGTGGTCGTCTCTTCGGAAACCCCGCGGATGCCAGCGGCCACACGGGTCCACAGTCCGGGATCCCGCTCATAGGTCGCTTTCAGCCGGGCCATGAGATGTTTCATGTCGGCACTGTCGTACTTGCGCGCGAACAGGCTGGGGTCTTTCTCGGCAGCCACCCCGTGATGAACCATCAAAGTGGCGTCTCCGCCGTCATCCACGATCAGATGCGGTCCGCTGCCATCGGGCCACAGCAGGGCCTGTTCGGTGCACCACCAATATTCGGGAAGATTCTCCCCTTTCCAGGCGAACACCGCTGCCGAACCGTTCTTGGCGATTGCCGCAGCGGCATGATCCTGGGTGGAGAAAATGTTGCAGGACGCCCACCGGACATCGGCCCCCAGAATTTTGAGGGTTTCGATGAGCATGGCCGTCTGGATGGTCATGTGAAGGCTGCCGGTGACCTTCAACCCGCGAAGGGGCTGTGAGGGACCGTATTTCTCACGAACGGCCATGAGACCGGGCATCTCGTTTTCCGCCAACTGCATTTCTCTGTTTCCGAAATCGGCAAGACCGATGTCGGCAACTTTATAGGGCAGATCCGGCATGATTTCGAGAATGGCGCCGGCGGCTTCTTTCAATTGTGTTACGGACATGATTTCACTCCTGTTATGGATGGGCACTCGTTCGGTTGCGCTGCTTGGTGGGCTACAGGCCGGCCAGGTCCTTGAGTCTCTCCACCTGGTTGGTGCGCTCCCAGGTGAACTCGGGCTCGGTGCGGCCGAAATGACCGTAGGCGGCGGTTTTCCTGTAAATGGGCCGCTTCAGGTCCAGATACTCGATAATGGCCCGCGGGCGCAGATCGAAGATCTCTCTTACCAGTGCTTCCAATCGGGCCTTGGGCACGATGCCGGTGCCCATGGGATCCACCATGACCGACACGGGCTGGGCCACACCGATGGCGTAGGCGATCTGGACCTCGCACTTTCTGGCCAGACCGGCGGCGACGATGTTTTTGGCAATGTGGCGGCCCATGTAGGAGGCGCTGCGGTCCACCTTGGACGGGTCCTTTCCGGAAAAGCACCCGCCGCCATGGCTGCCCTGGCCGCCGTAAGTGTCCACGATGATCTTGCGCCCGGTAAGACCGCAGTCACCCATGGGACCGCCCACTACAAACCGGCCGGTGGGGTTGATAAAGTACTTGGTATCGCCGTCCACCATTTCCCGCGGAATCACTTTCTTGATGACCTCTTCGATGACGGCTTCACGCAGATCGTCGTAGGTGACGTCGGGCTTGTGCTGCGTGGAGACGACGATAGCGTCAACCCGCCTGGGAGTGCCGTTGTCATACTCGATGGTGACCTGGGACTTGCCGTCGGGACGCAGAAAATCGAGGGCCCCGTTTTTACGGACCTCTGCCAGGCGCCGGGTGAGCTTGTGGGCGTACATGATGGGCATGGGCATCAACTCAGGCGTTTCGTTGGTGGCAAATCCGAACATGAGCCCCTGATCGCCGGCCCCCTGCTCCTTATACAGCCCCTCGCCTTCATTCACCCCCTGGGCAATATCCTGGGACTGCTGGTCGATGCTGGTGATCACCGAACACGTCTGCCAGTCGAATCCCATCTGGGATGAGGAATAGCCGATCTCGCGAATGGTTTCCCGGACGATGGTCGGCATGTGGACGTAGCAATTGGTGGAAATTTCGCCGGCGATAAACGCCAGCCCGGTGGTGACCATGGTCTCGCAGGCCACCCGGCACTGGGTATCCTGGGTCATGATGGCATCCAGGACGGCGTCGGAGATGGCATCGGCGATTTTGTCCGGGTGCCCTTCGGTGACGGATTCGGAGGTGAAGAGGTAGCTGTCTTTGCTCATGATGTCTCCTTGGTTATGATCGCGCCTGCCCCTTGGGCAGGCATCCATTTATGTGTCTTAAAAAAGCAAAGCCCTCATCGTAACAGGCAAACACAGTGTGCTACGCTGGGCGGCGGCCTCAGACACGGGTCTCCAGGGCCATGTTGTCTATCAACCGGGTCTTGCCCACCCAAACCGCCAGAATCATACGGGTGCTGCCGGCGATGGTGGCCACGGGTTCCAGGGTGCCGGGATCCACAATAGCGATGTAATCGATCCGAGTGCCTTCATGGGCTGCAATGGACGCCTCGGCCTCACGGAGGACCTCACGGGCGTCGGCAGCACCGTCAGCGACCCTTTCCCGGGCGCGCCACAGGGCGCGGCTCAGACTCAGGGCGGCCTCTCGCTGATGGGCTTCAAGGTAGGCATTACGGGAGCTCATGGCCAACCCGTCAGGCTCCCTGACCGTGGCCCCGCCGATGATCTGAATGGGAAAATCAAGATCCGTCACCAGCCGGCGGATAATGGCCAGCTGCTGGAAGTCTTTTTCCCCGAACACGGCCACATCCGGCTGCACGATGTTAAAAAGCTTGGTCACCACGGTGGCCACCCCGCGGAAAAAAACCGGCCGCGACCGGCCGCACAACCCGCGGGGCAGCTGTTCGAGACTCACATAGGTCTGAAACCCCGGCGGATAGATCTCCCCGACATCGGGGAAAAAAAGCAGGTCCACCCCCACCTCGCGGCAAAGCCGCTCATCCTTTTCCGGATCCCGTGGATAGGTATCCAGATCTTCGCCCGGGCCAAACTGGGCAGGGTTGACGAAAATGCTGACCACCAGGACATCGGTGCGGCGCCGGGCCTCGCGCATGAGCGACAGATGCCCTTCGTGAAGAAACCCCATGGTGGGAACGAAACCGATGCGCCGGCCGCCACGCTTCAGCGCTGCCGCGGTCTCCTGCATTTGCTGTGATCGATGAATCGTTTCCATAGCCTCTTTTCAGCACATCACCGCTGGCGGAACCCGTTCACGGCCACCGATCCTGCGGTTATCGCCTGAACCGGGTAAATTAAAGAAAATCAAGCGCGCTGTCAAACAATAAATATCTTCCAGACGGCGGATTTGAAAGGCAAGGGCTCTGCAAGAGCGAAAACGCCGCGATGCGGGCGTGCGCCGGCGGGTGCGCGCGAGCCGTTCAATGCTCCGGCGTTTCGGCGGCGATGGCGGCACACGCCTCGGCCATTGTGGCTGCAAAGGGGAGCGTCTTGGGAACACCGATCATTTCCATGATGATCCTGAAATTCTCACACAACCCGGAGATGGCGACCGGAAGACCACGCTCCTTGAGATCGGCCAGCAGTCGTATGAACAGGTCGAGTCCGGCGCCGTTGAAGGACGCGTGAGGGGCAAATTCAAACACCACGCCCGGGCAGCCGGCAACATCATCGGCCTGAGCGATGCGTCGCAGCGTCTCTTTACCGGAGGCATTGAGAACGCCCTCAATAAATACAACGGCGGGATGATCGACAGTGGTTGGCGTCGCGGTCACCCGGCACCGGCGGGCCTCGGGGTGGCGGATACGGTGCTCGGCCCGATCCAGAGCGGTCTGCAACGCGGTGCGACTCACCGGTTTATTGATAAAATCGGTGGCATCGAGATTCAGGGCGCGCAGGACCAGATCCATGTCCCCGTGCCCCGTGATAACGATGACTTCGGTTTCCGGCGAGGCCGCCTTGATAGCCCTGAGGACATCGAACCCGTCGATGCCCGGCATCTTGAGATCGGTAAAAACCAGGGGCGGTTTTTCAGCACCAAACAGCGCGAGCCCGGTGTCGCCGTCCTCGGCGACAAGGACATCATAGCCGAAAGCCTTGAGAAACAGCCGAAACATGGTGAGCGTGGCTTTTTCATCATCGATGACCAAAACGCTTGGCATGGGAAAAGTCGACCTCCTCGTGGCTGACAGCGCCGGCAACGGCGGTGGGGCTGTGCGCTCGCCAATGTCGCGCGTCGGATTGACAGATGGCTGCTTTATCCAATACCATTTTGAACGGCACGACGGCAAGGCCCCGCGCCAGTATACACCGTGCCGCCGGGTTAACCGGTCGCGGCTTTTCCTCATTACGGAACCAGTGATGCCACTGAACCTGACCAAAATCACCCCGCCGGTCACGCCGCACGTACTGCGCCGCCAGCTCCTTAACGCCCGTTTGGACGCCGCTCCTCAAAAACGGGTGGTGCTGGTACTGGGGCAGGCGGCCCAGGGAAAATCCACCCTGGTGGCGGATTATCTCTCCCAAAAGGATACGCCCGCGGCATGGCTTCATCTGGATAGCACGGATGCCGACCCCGTCAATTTCTTTTTACTCCTGGTCAATGCGCTGACCCTTGCCCTAAAAGGCATCACCGCCGACGTCCATCTGGCATCTCCCCCGGTGACCCTGGGACCAAAGGCCGGCCGCCAGCGCTACCGCGAGCGCATCGGCCGGCTGCTGCGCGATATCGCCGGGCCCTTCAACCTGGTCATGGACGGGATGGAATGCCTGCCGCCGGAGGCCCCCTCGCTCCAGCTCATCGACTGGGTGCTGGAGCGCCTGCCCGCCGATGCTACCGCCTATCTGATCAGCCGTACGCAGCCGGCATTGCGGCTGTCGCGGTTCCGGGTACGCCAGGAAATGATCCTGATCACCAACGCGGATCTGGCTTTCAGTGCCCAGGAAGCCGACGCATTCTTCCGCCGTCGCCTATCGGGCCCCCTCCGTCCAAAACACCTGAAAGACATCCATCGCGCAACCGAAGGCTGGGCCGGAGGCCTGGTACTGGCTGCGGAACTGATGGACCATGCCGGGTCGAAAAGCGACGGCCCCCGGCTGGCAAACATCTTGGAGCACACGTTTAGGGAGGAAACTCTGGCCTTTTTCTCGGAAGAAATCTTCGCGGCCCTGCCTGAAGAGACCCGGGCGTTTCTCGTTGCCGCCGCACTTCCTGAAACCATCGAGCCGCGTCTTCTCAACGGCGTCGTTGACACCCGCCTGGCCGAATCCCTCTTTGACGACCTGCTCCAGCGCAATCTCTTTATCCAGACGGTCGTCGATCCGGAATGCGGCATGCGATACCGGTTTCACCAATTGTTCCGGGATTTTCTCCTTACCCGATTTGAGCGCACCACCGCGCTGGACCAGCAGCAGCGGATCCTTTCGCGCCTAGCCGAAAACCTCGATGGTGAAGGCCGGGTTGAAGACGCCATCGGCTTTTATCACAGGGCCGGGCGCATCGATCGGGTGGCCGATGTCATCAAAAAAATCGGTACCGACCTGGTGGTCAGCGGGCGCATCGCCGACCTGCACCGCTACCTGGCATGGATTCCCGGAAATCACGCACCTCAGGACAACTGGCTCGCGTTTTACCGTATCCTGTGTCGCCGGCTGCGCAAGGGCCCCGGGGACGTGGACGCCTTTACCGCGGTGAATCGCGCTTTCACCGCCGCCGGCGACACCAAAGGCATGCTGCTGTCAACGGCTTACCGTATCGAATCGGCCGTCTTTGCCGGCATCTCTTCGGACAAGGTCTTAGCGTGGATCGCAGACGCGGAATCACTGCTGAAATCGCTGCGCGGGCGTCGCTATTTTGCCTATGCCAAAACGCTGCTGTGGATGCAGGTCGGATTCGGCGCCATCGCCGCCGGCGGCAATACCCGCCGAGGCATCGCCGCCTGCGAGCAGGCCTGCCGGATGGCCGAGCGGATCGGCGAGACCACCCTTCAAAACAATGCCGCCGTTATCGGTGCCTTCGGACATATCACCGCCGGTGATTTCGAGCGGGCGACGATCACGCTGGCGGCAGTGGGGTCAGCCATCGACGGCACCACCTACCCCGAATACCGCGCGCTCAGGCATATTCTGAGTCTGGAGCTGATGTTGATCGAAGGTCGTTTTACCGAGGCCGAAGCGCTTGTAAACACGCTTCAGCAGGAAATCGACACCCATGATCTGCTGTTTATCTACCCCTTGTTCATCGAGCAGGTGGGGCGTCTCAGGATCTGCCAGGGTGCCCTGGCGAGCGCCGATGTCCAGGTGCGCCACTTGGGTGACATCGCGGCCCTGACATCCAACCCGCTTCTGGAAGCACTGGCGCTGCGGCTGGAAGGTGCCGTCAGCTATCACAAGGGCCGGTATGTGGCCGCCGCAAGGCAACTGGCCGTGGCCGGGCAGCGGTTGACCGCGCACGATCCCGACTGTCACCATGCCATCATGGTCGGGGTGCTGCAGGATGTCGTAGGGCGCCATGTAACACCGGACACCGATATCACGGCCCATCTGAGCGCCGCCCTGGCTGGGTTTATCACGCCTGGAAACGCCGCCGCCGCAGCCGAAATCCATCTGGCCCTGGCGCTGGCTGCCGCCTCGGGAGCAACGGACGCGTCGATGCGGCCTCACCTGGAAGCTGGTTTCGCGATGATCTCCAAAAACGGTCAAAACGCTTTTTTACTGCTCAATCGCAGTGATGTCATCGCGGCCTGCCTTCTGGCCGCAGAAATATCGTCAACCCCGGAGCTGACAGCAACGGCAACCGCGATAATGGACCGGGTCGTGGCACCCCTTCCCCCCGACGAGGCCTCCATAATTATGGCCGAACTGCGCGGCGTAACGCCCGGCGGCGGCAGCCGTGCGGATATCGCCACGGCCCCGCCACCCGCTTTGCTGCTGCATATCCGAACCTTCGGCGGTTTTTCGGTCTGCCGGGATCAGACGAAGGCCATTGCCAGTCGGGACTGGGGTGGCGGCAAACCACGCAACCTGCTGAAGGCCATCATCGTCCACGGCGTGAGAGACATCCCCCGCGAGGTGCTCATGGAGGATCTGTGGCCGGAAAGCCCGCCGGAGGCCGGTGCCAAGCGCTTTAAAGTCACCCTCCACAGGCTTCGCAAAGTGCTGGAACCGGCATTGAATCCGGCTCACGGGTCCCGCTATGTCCATCTCACAGATAACCGGGTGTCCCTGGACCCGGCTTTTTGCCGGGTGGATGTGGAACAGTTTCTCGATGCCTATAAAGCCTTCAACCGCAGCAGGGTGTCTGCAGACACTGATTCCATGATGCGCGCCGGCCGCGCCGCCACCGATATCTACCATGGAGAATTTCTGCCAGAAGAGCCGTATGCACCATGGGTCGAGATCAAGCGGGCCGCGCTGCGCAACCACTATCTGGAAATGCTTCAAGTCATGGGCGATGCGTACCGGCAGCAGGGAGACACCGAAGGGGCCATTGCCTGTTTCCAGGCCATCGTCCACACTGACCCCGGTGTGGAGACGGCCCAGCGGCGACTGATGGCCCTCTACCGCGATCTGGGGCGGCGCCACGAAGCCATCCGCATTTATGAAATCTACCGCACCTACGCGGAATCGTTTCTCGGAATCCCCCCGGAAGAAGCCACCACCGCCCTGTACCGCCGGATCGTACACCGCACGTAATCCGGCGCCCCGTTACGCCCGATATTTTTGATCACCACGAGATCACGAAGGACACGAAGGTTTTCTATCCAATCCTTATTTTTGGTCTTTCTTCGTGCACTTCGTGACCTTCGTGACCTTCGTGGTTCACATTCGGGGTTGCGGGTATAAATCAGCTTCCGAATATCAAGCGGGAACCAAAATTGTAACCCTTTCGTAACCAACCCCCTGTTATCGGCGGTGCAGGGCATCGGAATGGCCATGTCCGAGCGATGCCCCGGCCCTTTCCGGCGGTGGCCTTTTCAGGAGCGGCACCTCCGAAATTCGCGCCGGAAAGGGCATTTTCCCTGACATTTGCGAGGGGCTGCCCACAGGCCTCCCCTCAAGCAGTGAAACACGCAACCAGTGCCTTTCCACCGGTGGGATGGGCACTCACTTACACCAGGAAGGAGAATAGGGATGGACGTCAATCGTCGACAATTTGTCCAAGTCTCCGGCGCAGCGGCGGCCTGTCTTGCAGCGAGCGGTATGGGATTTGACCTATCTCCGGTCAAAGCACATGCCCAGATGCTCAAGACCCAGTACGCCAAGGAGACCCTCACCATCTGCTGCTATTGTGCAGTGGGCTGCGGCGCCATCGTTCACACCAGCACCAGGGGCGATGGCCGCGCCATCAACATCGAGGGCGATCCGGAGCACGTCATCAACCGGGGGGCGCTCTGTTCCAAGGGGGCATCGCTCATTCAACTGGTCGAAAACGAAAACCGGATCACGGAGCCCATGTACCGGGCACCGAACTCGGGCGAGTGGAAAACGGTCTCCTGGGACTGGGCCCTGACCGAAATCGCCAAACGGGTGAAGGCCACCCGTGACGCCTCCTTCGAGGCCAAGAACGCAAAGGGGCAGGTGGTCAACCGCACCACCGCCATCGCATCGGTGGGCAGTGCTGCCCTGGACAATGAGGAGTGCTGGACCTACCAGGCCCTCATGCGGGCCCTGGGGCTGGTGTACATCGAACACCAGGCCAGGATCTGACACAGCGCCACAGTTGCGGCTCTGGCAGAGTCGTTCGGACGCGGTGCGATGACCAACCACTGGATCGATATCAAAAACAGCGACTGTATCCTCATCATGGGAAGCAACGCCGCTGAAAACCACCCCATTTCCTTCAAGTACGTCACCGAGGCACAGAAAAACGGCGCCACGCTCATCAGCGTGGACCCCCGGTTCACCCGCACATCCTCGAAGGCCGACATCTATGCCCCCCTGCGCTCGGGCACGGACATCGCCTTTCTGGGCGGGATGATCAAATACATCCTCGACAATAAACGCTATCATGAAGAATACGTGGCCAATTACACCAACGCCGCCTTCATCGTGGGAAAGGACTTTGGCTTCAAAGACGGCCTCTTTGCCGGATACGACGCCAAGACACACGCCTACGACAAGAAAAAGTGGGCGTTCGAGATGGACGCCAACGGTGTCCCCAAAATGGACCGCAGCCTTAAAGACAGCCGCTGCGTCATGCGGCTGCTGCAAAAACACTACGATCGCTACAACACCAAGCTGGTCTCCGCGATCACCGGCACGCCCGAGCCCCTGCTCAAGCAGATTTACGAGACCTACGCCGCCACCGGAAAACCCGGCAAGGCGGCCACCATCATGTACGCCATGGGCTGGACCCAGCACACCACCGGCACCCAGAACATCCGCACCATGGCCATCATCCAGTTGCTTTTGGGCAACATGGGTGTGGCCGGCGGCGGCGTCAACGCGCTTCGCGGCGAATCCAACGTGCAAGGCTCCACCGACCACTGCCTGCTGTGGCACATCTGGCCTGGTTACCTGAAAACGCCCCGGTCCAGCGACACTTCGCTGGCGGCCTACAATGAAAAATACACCCCCGTCAGCAAGGACCCGCTGAGCGCCAACTGGTGGCAGAACTATCCCAAGTATTCCGTCAGCCTGCTCAAGAGCTTTTTCGGGGATGCGGGAACGCCGGAAAACGAATTCGGCTACAACTGGCTGCCCAAAGTGGATGACGGCGTCCCCTATTCATGGCTCGATATCTTCGATGCCATGTACGACGGCAAGATCAAGGCGATGTTCGCCTGGGGCATGAACCCGGCCTGCTCGGGCTCCAATGCCGGCAAGAACCGCCAGGCCATGGCCAACCTGGACTGGATGGTCAACGTCAACCTCTTCGACAACGAGACCGGCTCGTTCTGGAAAGGGCCTGGGATGGACCCGGCGAAGGTCAAGACCGAAGTCTTCATGCTGCCGGCGGCAGCCTCCATCGAAAAGGAAGGCAGCATCACCAACAGCGGCCGCTGGATGCAGTGGCGCTATCAGGGCCCCAAACCCCTGGGCAACAGCCGGCCGGACGGCGACATCATCCTGGAATTCGGCCGCAAGCTGAAGGAAGCCTACGCCCATGGCGGCACCTTCCCCGAGCCCATCTTAAACCTCAAATGGGATTATCTCACCGACGGCGCCTACGACTCACACAAGGTGGCCAAGGAAATCAACGGCTACTTCCTCAAGGATGTCGATATCAAGGGCACCGTATACAAAAAAGGCACCCTGGTGCCGAGCTTCGCCTTTCTCCAGGCCGACGGATCCACCTCTTCGGCCAACTGGCTCTACTGCAACAGTTACACGGAAAAGGGGAACATGGCGGCCCGCCGCGGCCAGGAGGACGCTCCCAACAAGATCGGCCTCTATCCGGGATTCTCCTGGTGCTGGCCGGTCAACCGGCGCATCATCTACAATCGCGCGTCGGTGGATCCTGCGGGAAAGCCCTGGAACAAAGACCGGTGGGTCATCGAGTGGACCGGTGAAAAATGGATCGGCGACGTGCCCGACGGCGGGTGGCCGCCGCTGGTGGGTGCCGACGGCAAGCCCAACCCCAAGAGCAAGTATGCCTTCATCATGCAAAAGCACGGCCACGCCCAGATCTTCGGTCCCGGCCTCAACGACGGCCCCTTCCCCGAGCACTACGAACCCCTGGAGTGCCCGGTGGAAGAAAACGCGATGAACAAGCAGCGCATCAATCCTACCGCACCGGTGTTTTCCGGCAAGGCGGACGAGTACGCTTCTTGCGATCCGCGGTTTCCTTTCGTAGCCACCACTTACCGGGTCAGCGAGCACTGGCAGACCGGCCTGATGACCCGCTACCAGCCCTATCTCATGGAACTCCAGCCGCAAATGTTCGTGGAAATGAGCGTAGAGTTGGCCAAACTGAAAGGGATCACCAACGGTCAGCGGGTCATGGTCAGCTCCGCGCGCGGCAAGGTGGAATGCACGGCCATCGTCACCCAGCGCTTCAAGCCGTTCAAAATCGGCAAGAGCGTGGTTCACCAGGTGGGCATGCCCTGGCATTACGGCTGGCGAACGCCCGTCAGCGGCAAGGAGGAGAGCGCCAATCTGCTCACCCCGTCAACCGGAGACCCCAATACCCGGATCCCCGAAACCAAGGCCTTCATGGTCAACATCGTGAAGGTGTGAAAGGAGGTGGTCTGAAATGAGCAAGGCCTTTTTTATAGACACGACAGTGTGCACGGCATGCCGCGGCTGCCAGGTGGCCTGCAAGCAGTGGCACAATCAGCCGGCCGAGGAGACCACCAACCGGGGCACCTATGAGAACCCGCCGGATCTTTCCTTCGACACCTTCAAGCTGGTCCGAATGCGCGAGGAGGTCATCGATGGTCAGCTCCGGTGGCTGTTCTTTCCCGAGCAGTGCCGTCACTGCATCGAGCCCCCGTGCGCGGAGGCCGTCAATGATCCGGCGGCCATCTACCGCGACAGCGCCACCGGTGCGGTGCTCTACACCGCAAAGACCCGGGAACTGGATCCCCAATCCGTAAAGGACTCGTGCCCCTACAACATCCCCCGGGCCGCCACCGACGGCACCATCGCCAAATGCGACATGTGCCACGACCGGGTCGTCAACGGGCTGCTGCCGGCCTGCGTTAAAACCTGCCCCACCGGCGCCATGAATTTTGGCGATCTGGAGGAGATGAGCGCGCTGGCCAAGGCGCGGCTGGAAGCCGTAAAAAAGAAGTATCCCCAAGCGCGGCTGATCGACGTGGGCGTTGTCCGCGTGATGTATCTGGTCGCCTTCGATCCGAAGAAGTACTTCGAGTACGCCTTGGGGCCGCAGGCACCGGGCACCGGAATCACCCGCCATGCGGCACTGCGCCGGATGGTCGAGCCCTTCACCCGGGCGGTTTCCCGCATGGGATAACGCCTTCGTGACCACCAATGGGGGGGGTGGGGCCGAAAGGCCGCACCCCCCCTTTTCATACCGCATGGATTCTGATAGCCTCAAGCCGCGGTTTGGCCGGCAGTTTTGATGAATCCGTTAGCTTTGCGAGCGATTCGGACTTTTTACAGGACCATCAGTCTTAAGCCCTCCGCACCATCACTGATGATTCCCCCCGGGAGAGAACATGACCGACGTTGCCGTTACCGCAGACCAGATCGCCCGTGCCGTAGAAGACATCGCCAAACGACGCCCGGCCTATCGCCCCCTCTTGGACTACTACGGACGCATGTTCGCAGCCCAGGCAGCGGCCCGGCAGCGCATCCAGCTGCCGCCGCCCGTCGTGACCGAAGAAGAAACCGCACAGCGCAGGCAAAACGGTTTCGCCCTGCTCGGCCTGTCCGATTTTACCGTGGATATCAAAGGGTGCATCGCACTGCTGCGGGAGCTGTGCGCCATACTGGCCGCCACTCGTCCCGAAAGCGCCGCAGCGGCGATCGCGCTGGCCACTGAAATCGAGAGCGGCGAGCGCGATGCCGCGGCGCTCTTTCGCGCCGTGCTGGAGGAAACCGATGCGGTCGTAGCCGATGCCGCCGAAAAGACCGGTCTGGCGGCAGATCTGTTGGCGGCGCTGCTCTATCAAAGCATGGAGCCATCACTGCAGCACATCAGCAGCCAGGCTGCCGCGCTGCTGCCCGCCGATACCCCGCCCCACACAGCCCACTGCCCTGTCTGCGGCAGTGATCCGGTAATCTCCGCCATCGCCGCCGACGGCAATCGCACGCTGCTGTGCGGCTTCTGCTGGCACCGATGGCCGGTGCGCCGGGTCGCCTGCCCCCATTGCGGTGACGCCGCCGCCGGCAACCGCGAATACCTCTACGACCCCGCCGAAAAGGAATACCGGGTGGATGTGTGCAAAATCTGCCGGCGGTACATGAAAACCGTCGATCTGCGGCAGATCACCCGCCCGTTCTACCCGCCCCTGGAGCAGGTGGCCACCCTGCACCTGGATATGCTGGCCAAAGAGAAGGGGTTTATCACGGGGCCATAAGCCGGATGTTGACATTGCCCGCACCATTGAAGGGGAACCACGAAGAACACGAAGTGCACGAAGAAGACCCTAAGATAAAGAGGGTATTAAAATCTTCGTGTCCTTCGTGAACTTCGTGGTGATCAAAACATGCGCCGTGGCATTTGCGGCGGTTGCAGACTATCCGACGGCCGGAAACACCAGCCGGAAAGTCGTGCCCCGGCCTTCCTCGCTGGCCACATCGATGCGCCCGCCGTAGTCCCTGACGATGCCGTTGGTGATCGACAGCCCCAGCCCCATGCCTTCGCCCATCTGCTTGGTCGTGAAAAACGCCTCGAAGATGCTCTTGCGCACAGCGGCCGGGATGCCGATGCCGGTATCGGCAATGGAGACAAACACCTGCCTGTCTTCCAGGCCCGAACGGATGGCGATTTCCGGGGTTCCGTCGGTGATGCCGGCTTCCTGCTTCTGAATGATGGCGTCGCGGGCGTTGGTCACCAGGTTGAAAATCACCTGTTCCAGCCGGTTGTGATGGGCGAAAATCATCGGCAGCGCCGGGTCCAGATCCATCCGAATGCGGATGTTTTGAAGACTGAGCTGCTTGCCGACGATATCGATGACAGACTGGATGGGGCGGTTGATACAGATGCGGTCCCGGGCGAAATCCGCTTTTCGACCGAAATCCCGCAGCCGGATGATGATACCGGCGGCCCGGTCCACCTGGGCGCTGATCTCCCGGACGACCTCGGTCAGATCATCCAGCGTCAACCGATCCCCTTTTTCAGCCACCATCTCCAGATATTCGCTGCCCATCTTGATGGCATTGAGGGGCTGGTTGAGCTCATGAGCGATGCCTGCCGACATTTCTCCCAGGGTGGTCATCTTGCTGGCCTGTATGAGCTGGCTGTCTTTCTCCACCATTTCGGTGATATCGGTGGTGGCCACAATGATGGCCTCACGCCCCTGGTACCTTGTTGGGCTGGCATGAACGTTGACATACAGCGGGATGCTGTTTTTTCTGAAGTACTGCACCTTGGCGCTCACCATCCGGTAATGATGGCCCTCTCCCAACGCCGCGGCGCTGGTGACCGGAAGGTCGTCCACCGCCAGGGGTCCGAGCCCGGTAAACGAGCGCCCCACCAATTCCTCCGGCCCGTACCCGTAGGTTTCCTGGGCCGAAGGGTTCGCGTCCAGAATGATCAACGTGCTGCGGTCCACGACGAAGATGGGATTGGGCCCCCCGGCAAACAAGGATCGGTATTTTTCTTCCGATTCCTTGAGCTGCACCTGTGAGTGCCGGATACGATGGGTGATCTGGATAAAAGACGCCCGCAGCTGCTGCACTTCGTCTCTGATGACCGGAGCCTCGGCCCCGGGGCGCAGCGGGCCATACTCACCGTCCACAATACCGTGGAGCGGTTCTGAGACCTCGGTTACCATGGCCGCGTCACCGCTGCTGATGTCTTCGGTGATGCGGATCAATTCCGAAATCGGCCGGGTGATGTATCTGACCAGCGCGTGGCTGATATAGAAGAAAAAGAGGGTCACCACCGACACGAATCCCAGAAACGTGGTCCTGAGCTTGGCGATCAGCTGATCGATGTGGCCTTTGTTGAGCCCCAGGTGGACGGTCCCGATCCGATAGATGCCTTCTTTAACCGGAACGGCGATGTCGTAAACCGTATTGGCCTCGAGAGTGAGCAGGGTGATGCTCTGGGCCGCCTCATCGGGCAGCGGGTTGGCATCGATCAACTGGGCGGGAAACGGCTCGACGAACGTGTGGGACAGCACGGTGTTTTCCTTGTCCAGGATATAGACATAGGTGACCAGCTGTTTGCGCTCCCCGAGGCGGGCATCGAAAAGCAGGCTCACCAGTTCGGGGATATTCTCGGTGACGATATAGCTGCGGCTGCCCTCCGCGATGCTGTTGGCGATCCCCAAGCCCCTGTGCTGAAGCTCGTTGGTGAGACTGGAAATGAGCACCCACCGGGTAAACAGGGCGA
>JBDRRP010000106.1:0-8998 GCA_043825735.1 Pseudomonadota bacterium
TTGACGACAGAACCCCGGATGAGGTCTACTACGGTCTGCCTCACCCTTACTCTGAGGCGGCCTGATGCCTCTATATTTTATTCTTCTGGCTCTTAGCTTAACGAACCCATCCGGCTGTCCAAGCTTTGGGGTCCACCCCAGTCTAAACTATGGTTACAACTTTTTGTCTTCGTGACCTTCCTGGCAAAGCATCCAATGGTTCGGATAGCGTCAATTGAAGCTTTCTGTACAAGCCTGAAACCAAATGATGGAGATCGACGATTCAGCGAGCGACTGCGCACCGTTGCCGATCTTGGTGGTTCCATGATAATTATCCAGCGGGACCATTTTTTATGGACATGCAAATACCGGGAGACCATCCACGGGTTTAAGGAAACGACATGGATATCGCCGTTCAATACTGGCACTGGCTCGTGGTTGGCATGATTCTCATTATCGCGGAGATATTCGTGCCCAGCTTCACCATCTTCTGGTTCGGCCTGGGGGGATTGGTGGTGGCAGGTCTGATGCTGCTTTTTTCTGGCATCAGTTTCACCTGGCAGCTGTTCATCTGGGCCATCGCATCGTGCGTGTTCACATTTCTATGGTTCAAGTTCATCCGGCCCCGGATGACCGATCGGACCACCGCGGGCGTTTCCCGCGAGGCCGTCATCGGCGAAACCGGGCAGGTGGTCCAGGCGCCGGAAGACGGGCGACGCGGCAAGGTGCGATTCACCATTCCCCTGCTGGGATCGGAGGAGTGGCCGTTCATCTGTGATGCCGCCGTGTCCGTGGGCGACCGGGTGTCGGTATCGGACATTTCCGGCAATACGCTGGTGGTCAAAAAAACATAGATTTGGAGGAAAGCATGGAAGGACTGATCGTTGTCGTTGTCTTCGTCGCGCTGGTGATCGTCACCCTGGTCCTGGGCGTACGGATCGTTCCCCAGGGCAGCAAGCACGTTGTTCAGCGGCTGGGCAAATACCAGAAGACGCTCGGCCCGGGCCTGAATATCATCATCCCCTACATCGACACCGTGGCCCATAAAGTCACCAGCAAAGACATCGTGCTGGACATCCCCTCCCAGGAGGTCATCACCCGCGACAATGCCGTCATCATCGTCAACGCCGTGGCCTACATGAACATCATCTCACCGGAAAAAGCGGTCTATGGCGTGGAAGACTACCGGATCGCCATCCAGAACCTGGTTCAGACCTCGCTGCGTTCCATTGTCGGTGAAATGGATCTGGACGATGCGCTTTCCTCCCGAGACATGATCAAGGCCAAGCTCAAGGCGGCCATCTCTGACGATATCTCGGACTGGGGCATCACCATGAAAACCGTCGAGATCCAGGATATCAACCCCAGCCAGACCATGCAGACCGCCATGGAAGAGCAGGCGGCGGCCGAACGCCAGCGGCGTGCCACGGTGACCCGGGCCGACGGGGAAAAGGCCGCGGCCATTTTAGAGGCCGAAGGCCGCCTGGAAGCCTCCAAGCGCGATGCCCAGGCCAAGGTCGTTCTTGCCGAGGCCAGCCGGCGCGCCATCCAGATGGTCACCGAGGCCATCGGCAGCAATGAAATCCCCGTGATGTACCTGATCGGTGAAAAATACGTGGAATCCCTGAAAAGCCTGGCGGCCTCGACAAACGCCAAGGTGGTGCTGATGCCGTCTGAGATTCCGGCGGCCATCCGCGGGATTTTGGGGGGAACGAAATAGCGTGGCCTGGCCAGCGCAGGAGGCCGCGTTATTTGAACTTTCTTGAGGGCAAGAAAGCTAAAATAATTTCGCGTTTAACGCGAATGCCATTCTGGGTACGTTCCATTAATCCCATGCCAATGAGTTTGTTGACATCTCGTACCATTGTTTTTCTTGTTTTTGTTGCGTAGGCGAATGCCATCCGGGTGCTGACCTCAGGTATTTTAGATATACGAATTGATTCGTCTGTCTGGAAAGAGAGATCCAGCGCTAAATGCCTTTGGCGGATCGCGGATTCAGATTTTTGGTCTTTAAATTTTTCATGAACATAGTTACGCCATACAATGTCCCATTGTTGCATTCTGATAATATTTAGTTGGTCCTTAAGTTCATAAACATATCCTTCTATCGCATATTTTATAAAATGAGCTATATCGCCCTTGGCTTTGCTTGTTCTATCCAGCTGCCGGTAATATTCGCTTCGTGTTTGGTTATAAAAGTTGCTTAATAAATGTGCGGCGGGTGTTGGTATCCCAGCTTCTAAAAGGATTTGAAATTCTATCAGCCTGGCCGTCCGGCCGTTTCCATCTCCAAACGGATGTATCCAGACAAAATAAATATGGGCGATTATGGCCTTGATGATTCCAAAAACAATCCTGTTGTTTTCAGGGATCTCGAATTCATTAAGCCACTGGCAAAGCCTATCAAGCAGGTACAGGCAGTCTTCAGCTGGCGCCGCGCGGTAGCCACCAACGCCAACTGGAAAGGTTCTGATTTGTCCAGGTAAGATTGAATCCTCCAGGGATAGATTTCTTAATACCAGTTTATTATAAGCCTCAATTTTATTAACTGACAGTTCAACTTTGTCTCGAACAAGAATGTCGGTAGAGATTACTTCGCAAGCGGCTATTATATTGTCTATTTCATTTGAGAGATATTCTTTTGAGGGAGGCAACTCCAATTTGCCTTCAAAATGCTGAAGAACCTGTGATTCTGTCAGCGTATTTCCTTCGATTGCTGTTGTAGCTAGGACTCCTTTCGCTAAATAGACTTCGTGCAGCTGTTTTGCTACAGAAGGCCGAAGAGGGACTCCAGAAATATGTTCACACTTAGATTGAGCTTCTCCGAGCTCGATCCAAATCGAATAATCAAGGTGTCTTAAATCGATTTGAAACGTCAACCATGGATGCGTCTTTAGATATGCCCTCATATATGTCCCTATTTATGTCCGGTTATAAAACACATAAAATAACTGTAAATACAGCACTGTATCTATTCTCTAAAGAGATTTTTTACATATTCTATGTCCCATTAATTTTGCAGTCAACAAATAAATGGTTTTCGATACCGTAACTCGGCGCCAGCGAAGAAGCAGCCGATCCCTTGACAGATGAATCGGGGGTCTATTAAAAAACTCCCTTTGGTTATCGACGCCGCATCCATCACTCTCATTGAGGAGTAACACCCATGAGCGCATTCGTTTATCAGGACATGTTCCCCCTGGGGCCGGATACCACCACCTATCGCCAACTCACCACCGACTTCGTGTCGGTGGAGACCTTCCAGGGGAAAAATATCCTTGTCGTGAAGCCCGAAGGGCTGACGCTGCTGGCCGAGCAGGCCTTCAAGGACGTCTCTCACCTGCTGCGGCCGTCCCACCTCAAGCTGGTGCAGGCCATATTCACCGATCCGGAGGCCAGCGAGAACGACCGGTTGGTGGCGCTGGAGATGGTCAAAAACGCCGTGATCGCCGCCGACCGGGTCTACCCCTTGTGCCAGGACACCGGCACCGCCGTCATCCTCGGCAAAAAGGGGCAGCAGGTGTGGACCGGCGCCGATGACGCCACCGCGCTTTCCAGGGGCGTATTCAACGCTTATACCGAAAACTATCTCCGGTATTCCCAGAACGCCCCGCTGACCATGTTCGCCGAGCAGAACACCCGGTGCAACCTGCCTGCGCAGATCGACCTTTATGCCACCGAGGGCGATGCCTATAAGTTTCTGTTCATCGCCAAGGGCGGGGGCTCGGCCAACAAGACCTATCTCTTTCAGGAGACCAAGGCGGTGCTGAATCCCGACACCCTGATCCCCTTCATGACGGCGAAGATGCGCTCTCTGGGCACCGCGGCCTGTCCGCCTTACCATCTGGCCTTCGTGGTGGGGGGAACCTCCGCCGAGCTGACACTGAAGACGGTGAAGCTGGCTTCGGCCGGCTATCTGGACGCGCTGCCCACGAGCGGTGCTGAGACGGGGCATGCTTTCAGGGACATCGAACTGGAAGAAAAGCTCATGGCCGTGGCCCGGGAGCTGGGCATTGGCGCCCAGTTCGGCGGCAAGCACTTCTGCCTCGATGTGCGGGTGGTGCGGCTGCCGCGACACGGGGCCTCGTGCCCCATCGGGGTGGGCGTGAGCTGCAGCGCGGATCGCAACGTCAAGGCCAAGATCACCGCCGAGGGGATTTTCCTGGAACAGCTGGAGACCGATCCGGCACGGTATCTGCCGTCGGTGGCGGTGACCGGAAAGGCGCCGGTGCCGATCGATCTTGACAGACCCATGGACGAGATCCGTGCCGAGCTCACCCGGTATCCCGTGGCCACCCCGCTGCTGCTTTCCGGTAAAATCGTGGTAGGCCGAGACATCGCCCATGCCAAGCTCAAGGAGGCCATGGATGCGGGCAAGGGGTTGCCCGATTATGTCAAAAACCACATCATCTACTATGCCGGCCCGGCCAAGACACCCGAGGGTGAGGCATCCGGCTCATTCGGTCCCACCACGGCGGCACGCATGGATCCTTATGTGCCGATCTTTCAGGCCGAGGGCGGCTCCATGGTCATGCTGGCCAAGGGCAACCGCAGCCAGCAGGTGGTGGACGCCTGCAAGAAATTCGGCGGATTCTATCTCGGTTCCATCGGCGGTCCGGCGGCGCGTCTGGGAAAGGAGTGCATCACCCAGGTGGATGTGGTGGCCTACGAGGAGCTGGGCATGGAAGCCATATTCATGATCACCGTGAAAGACTTTCCCGCCTTCATCCTCATCGACGACAAGGGAAACGATTTTTTCAAGGGATTGCTTTATTAGCGCCTGCGGCCCGTCGATTGCTCACTGCGTTCGCGTTAATCGGCTTTGCCGTCAATGAATAGCTTCTGAATTTCAATAGAAGAAAATAGTGCTGCGCCATAGGCGAAAGTAAACTGCTGAAGGCATTGTTGACGTGCCGAAGGCACATATGACGCCCCGAAGGGGCAATTGAAGCGCCGCCAGGCGCAACTGACGGGCCGAAGGCCCAGTTGACGCGAGCAACGCGAGCATATGACGCTGGCGAAGCCAGCATGTGACGGCCGCGCAGCGGCCATATGACGCGAGCTCAGCGAGCTATTTTCTGGATTTGAAGAAATCGATGACGAAAGTGATGTGCCGCTGCATGGCTTCGAAAGCGGCATCGGGGTCGTGCGTGCGCAGGCACTCGTAAATGGCGTGGTGCTGCTTGAGGATTTCCTTGATGTTGTCTGGGTTCTCGTAGAGATGGGCGAGGTTCTTTTTGATGCCGACAAACAGAAAATCGTAAAAACTGCGCATCAGGCTGACTTGGACGGGATTTTTGGTGGCGTAGGCGATGGCCATATGAAAGGCGACGTCGGCTTCGGTCCCCAGGCGCCCCGATTCGGTTTCGTCCCTCATTTCCTGGATGCTTCTTTCAAGAATCGATACATCCTTGCCATTGGCCCTCATGGCGGCCAGCGCTGCGGCATTGCATTCCAGCCCCATGCGCACCTCTAAAAGGTCGTGGATGGTGGCGTCTTCGGTTTCCATGGCCGCTGCCAGGGGATTTTCCGGACGTGTGTCCGGGGACTGAACAAAGGTGCCCTGCCCCTGGCGGTGCTCCAGCAGTCCCAGCGTGACGAGCTTGTTTATGGCATCGCGAACGCTCGTGCGGCTGACCTGGAGAACCTGGGCCAGCTCCCGCTCCGGCATGAGCTGCTGTCCGGGCTTGATTTCACCGCGGAAAATGGATTCCCGGAGCTGCTCGAACACCTGGTCGGAGATCCGTTTGAGTTTGATCGGTTTGAGTTCCATCAGCGCTTTCTTTCTATCATTTCAGCATAGAGTTCGATGGGGTGTCTGACCGGGACATTCACACCGGCCCCAGACAGCATGTCCGAGATCTGGGCCATGCAGGCCGGGCATCCGGTGGTAACGATCCGGCATCCTGACGATTCGATGTCGCGGCGCTTGAGGGTGCCGATACTACGGGAGATATCGTAATATTGCAAATTAAAGCTGCCCCCCATGCCGCAGCATTTGTCGGGTGCGGCCAGTTCCCGGAGCCGGTATCGGGGGTTGGCGCGGATGACCGCCCGGGGCTCGGTGAATACGCCGAGGGATTTTTTCAGGTGGCAGGGATCGTGGTAGGCCACGGCGACAGCATCCGGCGCCGGCTCCGCCGCCGGTGAAACGCCCAGTTCGTTGACCAGGTAGGCGTTGATATCCATGGCCTTGGCACTGAGCCGGGCCACCGCGCTCTGCCGGTTTTTTGGCTGCCCGGACGCCATTCGCGGCCACACTTCACGGATGGTGGCAGTGCAGGTGGCGCAGGCCGTCAGCAGAACGTCGAACGCGTCGTTTTCAAAGAGCGCGATATTGTGGGCCACCAGGTGGTTGAAGGTCTCCTGGTCGCCGGAGGATATCGCCGGTATCCCGCAGCAGGCCTGGCCTTCGGGAAGAAAGACGCCGACGCCGTGGTGATCCATGATTTTCAGCGTTGCGAGTGCGATATCGGGGAAGAGCTTATCGATGAGACACCCGACGAACAGGGCCACGCGGCGCCCGGAATTGCCCGTCGGCTGATTCATGGCGGGCACCTGCCGGTGAAACGGGGTTTCGGCGAGCGGCCGGAAGTGGCGCTCCCCGATGAGCGGCGACATGAACCGGGCGCAGGAAGTCCCGATCACGTCGTTGACCGGGCGGGTGAACACTTTCTGGAATACGGCCCCCCATTCCGTGAGGCGGTCAAAGAGCGCCGGATGGGCCAGCAGGCCCCGGAGGATGGCTTTTTTCGGTGCTGAAAGCCCCATGGCGGCGGTCAGGATGGCGCGCGCTTTGAGGAAGATGCCCAGGGTGTCCACACCGCTGGGGCAATTGGCCGCGCAGGAGCCGCAGAGCAGACATTTGTTGAGCCGCTCCAGGGTGCCCTCCGGGTCGTCGAATATCTTCGTCATCAGCCCTGCCAGCAGGGCCAGCTTACCCCGGGCCACGTCGGCCTCCCGGCCGGTCTGTTCGTAGACCGGGCACACGGACTGGCACATGCCGCAGCGCATGCAGACCACCAACTGCTCTTCAAGTTCTCTCATCAACCGGGCGATGGCATCGACATCCGCCATGATTATCCTCCGATGATCTTTCCGGGATTCAGAATGTTGTTGGGATCCAGTGCGGCCTTGATCCGCTTGGCATAGAAAATGGTTCCGGCGGATGTTTCCTTTTCAAGGTATTTGGACTTGGCAATCCCGGTGCCGTGCTCACCGGAGAGCGTACCGCCCAAGGCGAGGGCCCTTTCGAAGATCGCATCGATGGCTTTTTCCACCCGATGCCATTCTTCCTTGTTACGCTTGTCGGTAAGGATCGTGGGGTGCAGGTTGCCGTCGCCGGCGTGTCCGAAGGTGCCGATAGATAGATCGAACTGCCGACTGATTTCCTGTATCGCCTGGACCATGGCCGGAATTTTGCTTCGGGGTACGGTGGCGTCTTCGAGGACCAGGGTGGGTTTGAGCTTGGCGAGCGCCGAGAGCGCACTGCGGCGGGCAGCCCAGACACCGTCTCGCTCCTTGTCGTCGGCAGCGACTCGGATGCCCGTCGCACCGTGTTTGCGGCAGATCGTCTCGATTTTTTCGGCCTCTTCGGCCACCTGGGCCGGATGGCCGTCGACTTCGATCAGCAGCAGGGCGGCGGCGTCAACCGGCAACCCGACGCCGCTGTAGTCTTCTACCGCACGGATGGTGAAGTTGTCCATGATCTCCAGTGTCGCGGGCACGATGCGGCCGGCGATGATGGCAGCGACCGTGGTGGAGGCCTTTTCGATGCTGTCGAACATGGCAAGCATGGCGCGGCGGGCCGCCGGCGGCGGTATCAGCTTTAAAGTGATTTCATTGAATACGCCCAGTGTGCCTTCAGAGCCCACCAGAAGGCCGCTCAGATCGTATCCGGTGGCGCATTTCACGGTGCGGGCACCGGTTTTCACCAGGTTGCCCCCCGCATCGAAGAATTCCAGCGCCATGACATAATTGCGCGTGACGCCGTATTTGAGTCCGCGCAGGCCGCCGGCATTTTCGGCCACATTCCCGCCCAGCGTGGACACCGCCTGGCTGCCCGGATCCGGCGGATAGAAAAGGCCGCGGGCTTCCACGGCGGCGGCAAATTTGGCGGTGATCACACCAGGCTGCACCACGGCATAAAGGTCTTCTTCATTGATTTCGAGGATTCGGTCGAGGCCGTTGGTGACAATCACTGCGCCGCCAGCGGTGGGGATGGTCCCGCCGCTCAGATTCGTTCCCGCGCCGCGTACGGTTACGGGAAGGCGGCTATCGTTGCACAGCGCGACCGCACGGCCCAGCGCCGCGCCGCTCCGGGGGCGCAGTACAACATCCGGGATGACCGCTTCCAAGGGTGCGGCGTCATAGGAATAGGTGAGTCGGTCTGTCACATCAGTGAATACATTGTCCGTTCCCAGGATCTCCTGGAAGGCCTTGATCAGCGCCTGATGGCTCATGGATTCCTCCTGCTTACAAAGCGTATCGATGGCTAAGCCGTTCTCAGCCAAATATTGGTAATACCAATAAAAAAGAGACCAAAATGCCTGCATACTGCTGTGCGTAGGGCCGGAAAATTTAGTAAATAATGAATAACATTCAAAATATCTTTATTCAAGTTTTTTCTTGACCTCTGCAAGAAATTCAAATAGATAAGGTCATACCAATTGTTTTTCAGATTTAGTTTATTTTTCGTGTTCAGTTGCCGCAGATTCTGCAGCGTTGGTGTGTTGCGCACAAGGATGCGGTAGGGCCTGCCACGCCATCCCGGGGTGGTAGATTGTCAACAATATCAGGTGACGGAGGAGGCTACGAAAATGAAACGAGTTCTTACCATTGCGTTGGCGCTGGTGCTGGCAGCCAGTTTTACGCTCACCACAGCCAATGCGGCCGAAAAGCGGGAGAAGTTTGGTGTAGACAAGCGCAGTGACGTTGCCAAGCGTGTGACGTTCAAGCCTTCGACGGAGAAGATCCGCTGGAAGATGGTGATGCCCTGGAGCAAGGGCCTTTTATTTTA
>JBDRRP010000107.1:0-314303 GCA_043825735.1 Pseudomonadota bacterium
TTGACGACAGAACCCCGGATGAGGTCTACTACGGTCTGCCTCACCCTTACTCTGAGGCGGCCTGATGCCTCTATATTTTATTCTTCTGGCTCTTAGCTTAACGAACCCATCCGGCTGTCCAAGCTTTGGGGTCCACCCCAATCGTCCGCCATATCCTGAAGATCGACCGCGTCACTTTCGAGCAGGTCTGCGGTACGCTCTGCGTATACATGCTTATCGGCCTGATATGGGCCGAGGCCTACTCGCTGATCGGTATTTTACTTGCCGATCAGTTTTCAGCTAAAGCGTCGGGCCTCGGGGATTACCTCTATTTCAGCTTCGTGACACTCACCACCCTTGGCTACGGTGACATCATTCCGGTGGGCCCGGTGGCCCGCAGTTTTGCAGTGGTCGAAGCCATCATCGGTCAGTTTTTTCTCGCCGTGCTGGTGGCCCGGCAGGTGGGACTCTATATTTCTCAAAACACGCACTGATGCGCTCTGCGTCCTCTGTGGTGATTTCGCACTATTCTGACAAGTATTATAAACAAAATTTATGCTTTCATTCCTGTGGTTTCGGATCCGGCGCTGACAGGGAGGACAGCCGCAGGTGGTATTTTCTCAGCAGGCGGCTGAAGTGGGTACACAGATTGAGGGCCACCACCGGGTACTCCATGAGAATGCGCTGAAAGACCTCACAGGGGAAAACCATGAGCTGCGCCGCTGTTTCGCAACGGACGGCCATCAGCTGCGCGCCGCCGCTCAAGCACGCCACATCGCCGGCGATACCGCTGTCAGACAAGATTTCGGTCAAAAAACCGGATCCATTGCCACCGTCGATGGCCAGCGCGCCCTGGCAGATCAGAATCACCCGGTGATCGTTGCTGCCGGCTTTCAGGATCGTATCGCCCGGCCGGCCTTCGAGAATCTCGGCATCGCCCGAAATCAGCGCCAGCCCCTTGAGGGGCACACCGTGGAAGAGGGGATTGGTGCGCAGCAGATAAATGCTCTGGATCAGACAGGGCGAGGCGGAAGCCACGGATCTAAAAATGTGGTCTGTGGCCACCGCCGCCGATGCGGTCGCCAGGGGCGGGTTTTCGTTGATTACCTGCGGGAGCAGGCTGATGAGAAAGGGGTCCTGCATCTGCAGAAGCCCCGCCAGTGTTTGAGCCGGCGTGACGGGATGTGATCCCGCTGCATTCAGATATCTCCTGCCTTTGCGAAGAATGTCGCCAATCGGCGCGGCTACCATGAGCGGTATCAGCGCAGCGCGGATGTGAGGGTGCAGCGCGTTCTCCAACGCTTCGATGGCATTGTCTTTTTCCCGTTTATCCCCGGACTGCAATGCCTTGAGAACCACCCGGAAACGATCTGCGAATACCATGGTACCGATGACGTGCAGGGCGATATCTGTTTTTTCGGCCCGCCTTTCATCGAGGTAGTTTACGAGCAGCCCGCTCGCCCGACCGGACAGTGCTTCTTTCAAAGTTTGCACCTGAGTGAGCAATTCGTACGCCTGGCGCAGTTCATTCATTACAAATTTCGATATCGCCACACCGGGCACGCCCAACTGCCGGATCAGTTCAGCGATCTCGGCCCGCTGGCGGTGGTTGGGCACTGCCAGCGCTGCCAGCAAGGTTTCAAATTCCCCGGGTCCACGTTCTTTGATGACGGACGACGCCAGCAGGCGGATCTGTCGGTCGGGATCTTTCAGCAGCGGTATGAACCGGGAAGAGGGGACCTGCTCTCCCAGGGCCTTGAGCGCTTCCAGTGCTTTCATTCTCACACGGGCGGCGGGGTGCCGGGTCGCCATCACGGTCGAGGTCAACAGCGTCGGATGGCGCATCCGCGCCAGCCCTTCGAGTGCCCACTCGATCAGTTCGATATCTTCGCTGCCGGAGAGTGTTTCAAGCAGGAGGCGGGCAAAACGCCTGTCTCCGGATTTGCCGACAAGGATGATGGCTGTTTTTTTCTGCTGGGGATCACCGGCCAGCAGCGCTTGGACCTCGCGTGCGAATGCAGCCTGGTTGGCCGGGACGTCACTGCGCCCCAGACCAGCCAGGACTTCACGCCTCGCCCGGGGGTCGGGGTGGTCCGGATACTGCTCAAGAAAGGGGGCGCTGCCGGACGGATCCAGCCGGGTCAGCGCTTCAAGCCAGACCCACAGCGTGTCCGGCGGGGCGCCGGCAGCGATACGGTACAGGGCGGGCAGGTGATCTCGGGCATCCCGGGCGCTGATCATCGACAGCATGGGCCGTTGGGTGGACGCGCTCTGGGTCAGCACCGCCTGGAAAAAATCATCCTGCCAGCCGAGCGGTTTGGCCAGTATCATGAACTGGGCACAGGCCGTCGCGGTCTGCGGATCGGGGGACGACAGCCCGCGGCGGAACGTGTTCACCGCCTGCCGGTCGGCGGACAGCATCCGCAGATCCACGTCTTCAAGTGATGAGATGTCCTTTTGCTCATCGGCCAGCGACTGGATGAGGATACCGGGGTAGGCCCGTTTGAGGCGCACCGTGGTGACCGCCCAGATCGCCGCCAGCGGGACGGCGATAAGCGAGAGCATCCGGGGGTCCACCGAGCCCCGGATGAGTGCCAGAAAGCCGGAACCGGCGAAATCGGAAAGCCGCACCACGCCGCCCCTGAGCACCACGCGTACCGTTGCCTGCAGGTGCTGCGGGAAAAAATTATACAGCACCGCCCGCGCCGGGTTGTTCAGGGCGGTCTTGAGCAGTTCCGTCGAAAAGCGGGCGTAGACGCCCACAATCAGGTCAAAGCGAAAGAAAATGGCGATAAAGGCCACGGCGTAGTTGATCGGGTGAAAGATCAGGCTCATCGGTATGCCCCAGGTGGAAATGAGCCGGCTGGACAGCATCAGGGCGATAAAGATGACCGCGTTTGAGATCCCGCGAAAGAGGCCGAAAAATTGGAGCATCAGGGCCTCGGACTCGAAATACTGATCCACCAGTACATTGAATTGATAGTCGAGTATCGGCAGCATGATATTGGGGATCGCCAGCAGCACGATCATGTAGCGAAGCAGTACGGATTTTCGCGCATGGGCCGTAAACGACGTGAGCATTTCAGCATACCGGCCGCCCCGGGGGCCGGGGGAGGCTTTTTGTTTCTGGGGCTGGATGGGCGCACCGGTCACTTTTTCCGTTAAGCTGTTAAGCAATGCCGCCAGCCCCATACCGGCCGCGAACACCATAAGGAGGTTGTCGGTACCGAGCCACGAGGCCATGGGGCGCGTTGTCATGGAGCCCACCGATGTGCCCAGCACGCCGCCGGCGATGACCAGTGTGTAGAGCCGCTTGGACTGCTGGGTGGTGAACAAATCGGCGAGGATGTCCCAAAAGAGGATGGGCAAAAGGCCCACGGCCTGACTTTTGAGAATAAAGAGCAACGGGTAGACCCACTGCGCGTCTGTTGCCAGCAGCGGCCGGATCGATGCCACGCAGATGCCGTAAAAGAGGAGCAGACCGGTGAATACCCTGAGCGAGCGGTAGCGTTCCATCAGCATGCTGAGGCCGCCGGCAACTACGAAGGTGATCAGTGCCTCGCTCAGAAAAATTACCGGCAGGGCCTCCACGCCGAAACGCTTGAGAAATGCGGTCTGAGCCATGTTGTTGATCATGATGGTGCTGGCGCTCATGATCATCTGGATGAGGGTGACCCAGGCCAGCAGCCGCCACTCGCCAGGATAGACCCTGAAGGCGCGGCCCAGGGCGACGAAGGGGACGAGCTGTTGAAAAAGGGAGTGCTGTGTGGGCGCTCTGCCTTTTGGAGTTACTGCGGTGCCGGTGTTGACGGGCATTGTCGCCTACTGCTTTTTCCTGCGTCGGAATCCGGCCAGCCATCCGGTGAAAAAGCCGACGGTGAATATCAGCAGCAGGATCGCCGCCCGGGAGCCGGTGATTTCCCAGAACAGAAACCAGACCGTGACGATTTGGCGGTTCTGGATGGCAAAGACGACAACGATGGCCATCAACAAGCCGATGACAATGAGTTTGGGTTTCATCGTTTTTCCGATCACTGGTGAAGGCGTAAAAAGCGATTTTGAACCGCAGAGAGCGCAGAGGAGCGCAGAGAATATTTAAATAATTATTGGTTTGCCTCTGCGTCCTCTGTGGTGATTTCAGACTTTTTACATGGCCATCAAACTTAGTCCGCCGGCAACCCACGCAACACGAAGTGTGGATTGCTCGCATGATGCCGGTTCACGCCGCCGGCGCTGCCGCCATGGCGGACGCCACCCCTTTGCTGAAATCGGTGGGCACCGTGGTCATCCGTGCGGCCAGCTCCCGGTCCAGCATCATCAGCCCCTGGGGGTTGTCGCCGATGAGTTTGAGCTGGGCGATGATGTCGTTGTCGTTTTCCTCCTCTTCCACCTGTTCGGTCACGTACCACTGAACGAAAATCTGCGTGGCGTGATCTTTTTCGCTGATGGCGATATCCATAAGATCGTTGATCGAACGGGTGATGAACTGCTCGTGGGCCAGGGTCTGGGTGAACATGTCCATTGGGGAGGCAAACTCCGCCGGCGGGGCGTCCAGGGCGGCCAGTTTGACTTTCCCGCCCTGGCGCTGGACGTATTCGTACATCTTCATGGCGTGGAGCATCTCTTCGTGAAACTGAACCATAAACCAGTTCGCGAACCCTTTGAGCCCGATATGGTTGGCATGGTTTGACATGGCCATGTAAAGATAGGCCGAATACATTTCCCGGTTGATTTGCGCGTTCAGGGCGCTGGTGGTTTTTTCGCTGAGCATGGGTTTCTCCTTTTTGGTTTTTCCCGGTTTTTTTAGCTGTTTGGGTTATCCGATAAAGAGTGACCGGGAACTCAAAATGTCAAGGGGGGCATGTCGTTGTTTTTTATCCATCTCCGCGGTATTTTCTGATGCGGCTGTCATTAAAGCGCAATGGGCGCGTTACGTGAACCATTGAATGTGAACCACGAAGTTCACGAAGAAAAACATAAAAACCAATTGGGCTATAAAACCTTCGTGTTCTTCGTGGACTTCGTGGTGACTATACTTGATGGCTATGTAAATAGTCTAAAATCACCACAGAGGACGCAGAGGACGCAGAGGACGCAGAGACCGCAGAGACCGCAGAGATAAACCAATGATTATTTAACATATTCTCTGCGTGCCTCTGCGCTCTCTGCGGTTTAAAATTACTTTTTACGGTAGAGTCATAATTGACCGGTGAAAAAAACGCCGCCACCATCAGGTCACCTGACGATGGACAGTCCGATCCGGAAGGCCTGGTTGCGCTCTTTGTAGTCGAGAAGGTTTTCTGCCAATGCATCAACATATTGCACTTGAAGGTAGATATCCAGTGCCTGGTAAATGAACCGGTGCAGCGGATAGGTGACATCCAGTTGCACGGAGGCGCCCTTCTGGGCCCACCGGACTGTCGTGCCGACAACGGTGCGGTCCGCCCTGCCGAATTTCAGCTCCAGCTCGAAATAGCCCCGGTAATCGGCAAGATCCGGGTTGGTGGCATCGTCGTTGTCCACGTAGGCCCAGACCTTGGGGGCCACTTGAAGCCCGTATCGGGTGGCGGTGTCGAAAAAGATAAGCACCGGTTGCACATAGAAAAAGTTTGTGCTCCGGGAATCATCGCCGCTGCGGCCGTTGGACTCGTGCTGGAGGCCGGTCTGGACAAACAGGCCCGCCATGGCGCTGCTGTCGGTTTTTAGGTTGCCGGAGACCCAGAACATTTCCGGTTTGTAGCTGGTGTCCTTGAAGGGGGCCGAATTGGATTTCAGATCCCAGAAAGAGGTCTGGGTATATCCGAGGTGGATGCCGTCCACCACCGAGTAATTCTTTGCGAATGACGATTCCGTGTTGAACAGCCGATATTTAAGGCTGATCTGGAATTTGCTGTCTGCGGGATCGGTGCCCACCAGAAAATACATGGGCTTGTAGGCCGAGATATTCCCGAGATACGGCTGGTAGACGGTGAAAAAGGAATCCAGGGAGGGCGAATCCTCCGGGCTTGCCTGCGTCTTTTCAGATTTCGTCGAAACGATGAAGACAATCGGGGCCGAAGCGATCTGAGGCGCTCTCATGCGCACCGTTCCGATGAGGTCCGGGGGAAGATCGAATCCGTAGTCGCGCTGTCGATCTTCCGAGGAGGCCGCTTCGGTGGCGGCATTTGCGCTTTCAATCCTGCGGGCGACGACGGTTTCTTTGGTCTCGCCGCTCTCAAGTTCGCACGCGACAGTGTCCGGAAATCCATCCCATCCGCCGCGAAGGCCATCGGGGGTGGCGTATGCCGTAAAGAGCACCCGGCTGCCGGCAGGCCAGGTGTCCTGAGCCATCGACAATACTGCATCGGCGGCGTGGGCCGTGCCGGCGGTAACCAGCATGATGCCAATCATTATCCATGTCAGTCGCATCGATCGGCCTTTGTTTTCATTTTGTCCAGCGCTATAGGAATGCCCCCGCAGAGGCTGCCCGCAAACGCCGCCAGGATGACCTGCATCATCGCCAGGTATCCCCGGTGCGCGGCAAAACCGGTGCTGAGCAGAATGGTTTTCCCTTCCAGGAAGGTGCCGATCAGCACCGCCCAGTAGCCATCGGTGTCGATAAGATGTTCCAAGGTCTACCTCGAGTTGGCCGGGCTGCATCGGTGAGTGAGGCCGGTGTCAAAATTGACAAACGCTTAAATAATCAATTTTCGCGCAGAGGCGCAGAGGCGCAGAGGCGCTGGGGCGCTGAGAACTGCGAACAAAGACTAAAAACCTGAAAACACTAAACCGCCTGATTCCATATTTCGTCATACCGCGAAATCCGGCGCTGTTCGTCTGGAACCCGGAACCCGGTGCGAAGCATCGGGTTTCCAAGACAACCCAGATGGGTTTCGCTGTGATTCACCTGTTCTACGGCCTGCAGTCTGGATCCTGGGCTTCAGGCTTCGCTCTGTGAGCTACGCCCGACAAGCCGCCGGGATGACTCCCCAATCCGACCTTTTCACAAACCATCTCCCTTGAACTGCTGGACCATTGATCCGCTTTTAACCCTCAACCCGCTTTTCTCTGCGTCTCAGCGTCCCTGCGCGAGTCAATCGGTTTTCGCCTTTTCTGCCGTTTCCGACAACGCAGGGTGATGGTCGGCGCCGCCCGTCACATGGGCGGTCTCCCATCGCTTGTCCAGAAAATACAGGATGGGCACCGTCATCCGGGAAAACAGCAGCGAGGCCACTTCGCCGGCCATGAGCGATATGGCCAGCCCCTGGAAGATGGGGTCGAAAAGGATCACCGATGCGCCCACCACCACGGCCGCGGCCGTGAGCATCATGGGCCGAAAGCGCACCGCGCCCGCATCGATGACGGCCTGATCCAGCGGCGCGCCCTCGGCCAGCCGCAGCTCGATGAAGTCCACCAGGATGATGGAGTTTCTGACCACGATGCCCGCACCGGCAATAAAGCCGATCATGGATGTGGCCGTGAAAAAGGCCCCCATGGCCCAGTGGGCCGGCAGGATCCCGATGAGGGAGAAGGGGATGGCCATCATGATCACGATCGGCGTTGAAAAGGACTGGAACCAGCCCACCACCAGTACGAAGATCAGCACGAGCACAATGGCAAAGGCCATCCCCAGGTCGCGGAACACTTCGTAGGTGATATGCCACTCGCCGTCCCATTTCATTGAAAAGCGCTGGTCGCTGTCGGGCAGCGCGGCCGTGTGCTGCTCGATGCGGTATCCTTCCGGCAGCGCGATGGCATCGATTTTCTTTCGCATTTCAAGGATGGCGTAAACCGGGCTTTCCTTGGCGCCGGCCACGTCGCCGACCACGTAGATCACCGGCATCAGGTTTTTATGATAAATGCTGCGGTCTGCCAGCGTACGGTCCACGCTCACCAACTCCGAAAGGGATACCATCCGGCCGTCGGCGGCGCTGATACTGATGGCCTCGAGCCGATCCAGCCCCGCCCTGAGAGCCAGCGGCGGCTGCAAAACGATGTTCACGTCTTCTCTTTCTATCGACGGGTGGAGCAGCCCGGTCCGGCTGCCGGAGAGCGCCCCCTGAAGGGTCTGGGTGATTTGGGCAACGCTGATGCCGTTGAGGGCGGCTTTTTCCTGATCGACCGCCACCTGGTAGCGGGTTTGCTCTTCCTCCATGTACCAGTCCACATCGACCACGCCGTCGGTCTGCTCGAAGACATCCCGGATCTTCAGGGCGATCTCGCGTTGCCGCGCGTAGTCCGGGCCGTAGATTTCAGCCACCAGTGTGGAGAGCACCGGCGGGCCGGGAGGCACTTCGGCCACCTTGACCCGCGCCCTGTGGCGCTTGGCGATCTGCTCAAGGGGCGTGCGCACCCGCTTGGCGATGTCATGGCTCTGCTGCCGGCGTCGGCCTTTTCCGGCCAGGTTCACCTGGATATCCGCCATGTTTGCTGCCTGGCGAAGGTCGTAATGGCGCACCAGCCCATTGAAGTTGAAGGGGCCCGCTGCACCCACGTGTATCTGGTAGTCCACTACTTCGTTGACGGTGGCAAGATACTCCCCCATTTCGAAGGCGGCGGCGGCCGTGTCTTCCAGCGTGGCGCTCTCGGGCATGTCGAGAATCACCTGAAACTCGCTTTTGTTGTCGAAGGGCAGCATCTTGACCTTCACCATGCCCACCGCCACCATGGCGCAGGCTGCGGCCAGCATGACGGCCACGCCCGTCAGAAAAGACCATCGCCACCGGGGTACGTGGAGCAGGTGGTCCATGACGTTGCGGTAAAGGCGGGTGGCCCAGTCTTCTGATCCATGCGCGCCATGGTCATGTCCGCCGGCCGGCCTCAGGAGCCGATAGGCAGCCCAGGGGGTGACGATAAAGGCGACGATGAGCGAAAATACCATGGCGGCCGACGCCCCCACGGGAATCGGGCGCATATAGGGACCCATGAGGCCCCCGACAAAGGCCATGGGCAAAATGGCGGCGATGACGGTGAGGGTGGCTAAAATGGTGGGATTGCCAACCTCGTCGACGGCTTCGATCGCCACCACGGCGCGGGGTCGATCCCCGTTACCGGGGAGCTGGTAATGCCTGACGATGTTTTCCACCACCACGATGGCATCGTCCACCAGGATGCCAATGGAGAAGATCAGGGCAAACAGGGTGATGCGGTTCAGGGTGTAGCCGTAGAGGTAGAAGACCGCCATGGTCAGGGCGAGGGTGACCGGTATGGCGAAGGCCACGACCCCGGACTCGCGGTGTCCCAGGGTGAACCAGATGAGGATGGTCACCGACACGATGGCGATCAGCATGTGCAGCAGCAGCTCATCGCTTTTTTCCTTTGCGGTCTCCCCGTAGTGCCGGGTGACCGTCACCTGGATGTCGTCCGGAATGACGACCCCTTTGAGGGACGCCAACCGCTCGAGTACCTTCTCGGCGACACTGATGGCGTTGGTGCCTTTTCGTTTGGCCAGAGTCAGGGTCACCGCCGGATATGGTGCCTTGGTCGCGGTGGCGGGCGAAATGCCTTTTTCCCCGGAGGCCGGCCCGGTACCGAAGAACACATAGCGGCCGGGCAGCGGCGGTCCGTCGGAGATGGTGGCCACGTCTCTCAGCGAAACGGGCCGCCCCCCATGGGCCGCGATCACGACGTTGCCCACGTCTTCGGGCGTTTTGAGAAAGTCTCCGGTGTGGACGATGATCTGGCCTTCGGCAGAGGGATACGCCCCGGCATCGGAGGCCTGGTTGGCGGCGCTTACGACACGGGCGACGGCCGACAGGTCAAGGCCGTAGCCGGCCATGCGCACCGGGTCCAGTTGCACCTCAACCCGGCGGCTCTCACCACCAATCAGCGCCGTCAGGGAGACATTGGGTTCGCGTTTGACCTGGTCCTCCACTTCTGCGGCCACACGCCGCAGTTGATAGGGGTCCACCGTCTCGCTCCAGAAGGTGAGCGCCAGGATGGGGACATCGTCGATGTAGCGGGGTTTGATGAGCGGTGGGGATATGCAGCACGGGATCCGGTCCATGTTGGCCATGAGCTTCGATTGAAGCCGGACGATGGCCCCTTCCTCGTCCTGCCCAACGAAAAACCGGACCACCACCATGGCCATGCCCGGTGATGACGTTGAATAGATATACTCGACGCCGGGGATTTCCCACAGCAGTTTTTCCATGGGACGGGTGACGCGCTGCTCCACCTCGGCGGCGTCGGAGCCGGGCATCTGCACGAAGATATCGATCATGGGAACGATGATCTGGGGTTCTTCTTCCCGGGGAAGGGCCACCACCGCCGCCAAGCCCAGCAGAATCGATGCCCCGATGATCAGCGGTGTCAACTTGCTGTTGATGAAGTATTTGGCGATTTTTCCGGCGGGGCCGTAGGATGTTTTCATTTGTCGAACTCCACTGGTGATCCGTTGGAGACCTTCGATTCGGGTGCCGCCACCAGCAGCGCGCCGTCATGGAGGCCCGAAATGACTTCCACCTGATCGCCGTAGGTGCGGCCCAGCCGGATCAGCCGGAAGCGTGCCGTCTTCTCGCCGTCCACCATGAACACCCCGGTCAACTGTCCCTGCCGGACCACTGCCGAGCCGGGGATGCGGATCATTCGTTTTTCGCCGATCGTCAGCGGGACCCGGGCGAACATGCCCGATTTGAGGGCCGACGGATCTCCGACGCCCACCTGGACGATGAACGTACGGCTACTCTGGTCGGCGGACGGAATGATCACGTCCACCGTCCCGGTGAGCGTGAGATCGTTCACGGCCGGGATGCGGACATTTACCGGCTGGTCGATATGCACCGAATGGATATAGGTTTCGGGAACCGCGAGATCGACCCGGTAGCCGCTTTCCCGCTCGATGGTCAGCAGCGGGGTGCCGGGGGCGGCCAGCCCCCCCGCGTCCGCCAGTTTCGCCGTCACCTTGCCATCGAAGGGTGCCAGGACCCGGGCGTCTTTGAGGGCAACCGCCGCCGCGTCAACCGCCCCCTGGGCCTGGTGGATGCGGGAACTGGCGGCGTCCACCATGGCTTTAGCCTGGGACAGGGCGGCCTGGGCCTGTTTGTATTGGGCATCGACGGTTTCGAACGATTCCTGCGTGATGGCCCCGCCGTCGAGCATGGTGCGGCCTCGGCGATACGCCAGCAAGGCCCGCTGGGCATCGGCCTCGGCAGCCTGCTGGGCGGACAGGGCCGCGGTTTTTGCCTTCTGCGCCTCTGCCAGGGCCGCCTTGGCCTGACTCAATTGGGCCGAAACCTGGCGCTCGTCCAACACCACGAGGACGTCACCGGAGGAAACCCGGTCCCCTTCGGCGACCTGAAAGGCCCTGATAATCCCCATGAGCTTGCTGGAAACCGTGGCGGACACTTTCGCCTTGACCGTTCCAACAGCTTCGTAGACGACAGGCTGGAGTTCCTGGCGCACGGTGACCACCGTCACCGGAACGGCCGGCCCTTTGGCCCCCGCGGTGTTGCCCGGTTCGATTTTCTCCGAGCAGCCGGCCGCCGCCAGCAGCGCGAAAAGAAGAGCCGCCATCCGGCGGTGTGTCCCGTTCCATCGGGAGTCGTCGGCGAAATCATGTCGCTGTGGATTTCTTTTGAAAAATTTCACGGTATTTGTCCTTTTTCGGTTCTCTACCATGCACCAGCGAACCCTCAACGGCTGATGACTCCGGTGTTATTGAGTGCCACAACGCTCACTTGTGATTATGGCTTTCTTAGCGTTCTCCGTGAGTCGGGTGATGTGATTTTAAGAGCGCCCCCAGTTGCTGAACGTTACAATAATTTCCGAAAGGCCCACGGCCGTCATGTTTTCATTGAGGCCCTCACCGGAGGGGGACCTCATGAGAAATCGTAGAAAGAAGAACCAATGCGTTAAGCCGTTGCGTGGGGAAACACCGGATTGCCCCACGGCGTTCATGCCAATTGTTTACTGCCGGGCAGCGTGTGTCAAGAATGAGGCCGAGCGGAATATCTGCTTTTACACTATTTCATGAATTTGCGACAACACTTAAATGGTTTTCGGATGCTGCTGCCGGCCGGGCAAGGTGCCCGACTTTCAAAACGCATGCTTCGGTGCACGCGGCGCTATCCGGAGGCGCCATCGGTGGGGGCAGCAGCGGGCGGCGCCGGGGTGCTCATGGCATAGTCTCCAGAGAGAAAACAGGCGGCCAGGCGATCCACCGAAGCCTCGTCGGTCATGAGCATGTCCATCTGGCGGGTGTACATGACCAGACGCCCCAACTGGTCCAGGACGTATTTGATTTTTTGCGCCGTCTGTTTGCCGAAGCGGGCCTGGATCCGGTCGCCCCGGACCTGGGTCCAGAACCCCAGGGCGCTGAGGATGCGCTGAATCACCCGCGCGCGTCGGTTGCGGCGCAGGTCGTCGGCCGCGCCGCCCTTGAATTCGAAGTTGACGTAATTCTTGGCCTCTTCGGGACCGCAGAAGGTATCCAGAATACTGAAGTGATATCCGACCCGGGAGCTGAAGTTGAGATATTTGTCGGAGATGATGGCGTAACTTTTTTCGCCGAAACGCTCGGTGTGGATCGTCGGCGGTGAGAGCATCTGTCTGGAAAAAACCGACAAAAAGCCCCCCAGGTTCACCGGCGCAGGGGATCGCCGGATGAGGGCGTCGCAGGTCATGCCCCCCAGCAGCGCGCGAAACGGATCCGAGGTCACCTGTTCGTTGGTGATTTGGCGGTTGCCGGACGCCTCGGCAGTGATGCCGCCGCCCAAATCGATGACGTAAAGGTCCAGCGGCAGGCCGGCATCGAGCCGGACCGACAGACCCGTCCGGTCCGTGGCCAGATCGCTGATCTGGAACATTTCCCGGTAACCCACTTCATGGACCAGACGCATGATGTCGTGGACGGTCCGACAGGCGGCCGGTGAGAACCCGGGGCTGTCGGGATCGGTGAGGTTGAGGGGGACGATGAGCGCTGTGAGATCCTTCAACCATTGGTACATCTGGGTCGTGATCATCCGGTGGGGGCGCCGGCATGGTTCGCTCAGCAGTTCCTCGACACGCCCTCGGTAAACCCGGCCGCTGTTGGCATCCACGGTGATGAGTGCGCCCGGGGCGGCCAGCGTGACGGCCTCCGGCAGATTCAGAATCGTCGGCAGGTTGAACTCTCTGGCCAGTGACGCCATGTGGCCGGTGACGCTGCCGGCGCAGGTGATGATGGCGCTGGCCTTGTGCATCACCATGACCAGCCGAGGCGATGAATGGGGCGCGGCCAGGACACCGTTTTCCGGAAAGCGGTTCAGGTCCTCGTCGTTGAGGACGACATGCACCGGGCCGGCGCCGACACCGGCGCAGGCCACATCGCCGCCCTCGGCCAGCAGGTCGTGGCCGGCAACCGGGGGTGTCGCCTCGGATCGCTGCCGGTGGACCGCCGTCAGGGGGCGCGACTGCAGTACGATGAGCGCTCCCGCCTCGTCCAGCGCCCATTCAACGTCCTGGGGGCTGCCAAAGTGGGTTTCCAGGCGGCTGCCGTAGACGGCCAGCGTGTGCAGCTGCGCATCATTCAAACACGGGGCATTCTGCCACGCCTGGGGCACTGCTGAGGCCGTGACTGCGCCGGTTTCCGCTGACCACTGGAGGCGGCGGTGTTTGGTGGCGAGCCGACGTTCGAGCACGGGGTGAGGGGCGTCGGCTGACAGCCAGTAGGTGTCGGGCGTCACTTCTCCATCGGCCACAACGGTTCCCAGTCCCCAGGTGGCGTTGATGATCATGGCGCCGGCGCGCTGGCCCGTCGGATCCCGTGTGAACAGGATGCCGCTGGCCCTGGCGGCGATCATCTGCTGGCAGACCACACCCATGGCGATGTCGTCGGCACGGATGCCCTTGAGGATGCGATAGGCGACGGCGCGCGGGGAGAACAGGCTGGCGAGCACCTGGCGGTAGCCGTCCATCAGGGCATCCGGGTGAACGCCCAAAAGGCTCGAATACTGCCCGGCAAAGGAAACCTCACCGCCGTCTTCACCGACGGCACTGCTGCGAAGCGCCACGGCGGGCAGTGCGCCGCCGGGTCCCGGTGGTATCCGGTCTTTAACCGCCGACGTGATCGCCTCGGCCACCGGCGGCGGGATCTCGGACGACATGATCAGATCGTTGACCCGGGCACTGAGGCGGTCCAGGGTTTCGGGGCGCTCATCGGAGAGTTCCATCTTCAACCGATTGATGGCTTCAACCAGGTTGTTGTGCGTTAAGAAGGCTTCAAAGGAACTCGTCGTTATGGCGAATCCGGCCGGAACCGGAAGCCCCGCCGCGCCGTGGACCTCTCCCAGGTTGGCGCTTTTGCCGCCGACGACGTCGGCCATGTCGCGGCCCACCGCATCGAAAGGCATCACCCATGGCGCCGGAAGGCGCCGGCGGGTGGTGGACAGTCGGGTGTTGATGTCCGCACCGATACGCTCCCACACCTGTTTCAGTTGGCCGTAGCGGCCGTCGGACAGCCGGTCCAAGCTGTAGACCATGCGCCCCGCGTGAAAGACCGTGCGCGTGGCCAGGCGCAGCAGGTAGCCCGCACCGAATACCGTTTCACCATTTAATTTTTCTTCGGCGTCACTGATGATGTCCAGCAACTCGGCGTTGGATTCCTGGAGGCGCTGAAAGTTGTCGTATTTTTCGTGAAACACTGCCAGCGTCCCGCCGGAAGGCGGCGCCGGTTTACCGAGGCGGCGGCGTAGCCAATCAAATATCATATGATGCTTCTCCAGCCTGATTGATGAAAAGGGTACAGGTCCAAGGGCGATGGCCAGGGAAAAAGCCGGTGTCTCTCGCAAAGCCGCAAAGGTATCACATAATATTAATGAAGTTTTTCTTGGCGCACTTGGCGTCTTTGCGAGAAAATTGCTTTTTCAGGACTGTCAAGGTTGATAAGCCTGTAAAAAGTATTCTTGAACGACAGAAATCGCAGAGACTCTCAATAATTACATCGAATACTAAATTGAGTCATCCCTGCGCCCTCTGCGGTGATTTCAGATCAGCTCGTAGCGCACGCTCCGTCCGCTGCCCGTGCGCCGCAGCAGTCCCTTGTCTACCAGATCCTGCAGATCGTAAATGGCCGTGCGCGTCGATACGCTTTCACCGCACCACGGCGGGTACTCCTGTCGACGCAGGCCGCCATGCTCCAGAATTTTCGGCCATGCCCGCCGCTGACGGTTGTTGAGGCCTGGCGGCAACGCCGTTTCGGGCGGCTGGGTTGCGGCCGCCGTGGCGGCATCGTTTTGGGACAAATCGCCGGGCCGGGAAACCGGCTGCGGCAGGTATTCAGCGAGGGCGGCGCCTGTTTGTGCCGGGATACACCCGTCACTGTCGCCGTCGGCGCCGAGCACGACATCGTCTGCCTGCAGTACTGCCGATTCGCTCATGACCACTGCCCGCATGATGCAGTGCTGCAGCTCCCGGATGTTGCCCGGCCACCGGTAGTTGCAGAGTTTTTCAAGCGCGCCCTTGCTGAATGCCAGCTCTCCCCGGTTGGTCTGGAACCGGTGCTGCTGGAGGTAGTGGCCGGCCAGCAGCGGGATGTTTTGCGCAATGTCGCGCAGGGGGGGCGTGTGAATCGGTATCACCATGAGTCTGAAATAGAGATCCTCCCGGAACATTTCCTTTTCGATGAGTTTTCTCAGATCTACGTTGGCCGCCGCGATCAAACGCACGTTCACCTCGATCTCTCCATCGCTGCCCAAAGGCCGGATCCGCCGCATGGCAATGGCCCGCAGCAGCGACTGCTGCACCTTGGGCGAGGCTGACTGGATTTCGTCCAGAAACAGCGTGCCGCCGCTGGCCTGCAAAAACGCCCCCTTGCGATCGGTGCGCGCTTCGGTGAAGGCGCCGCGGACATGACCGAAAAGGGTGTCCAGCAGGAGCTGCTCATCGAGGGCGCCGCAGTTGATGGAAATGAGCGGCTGCGGCGCCCGGTCGCTGAGTCGGTGTATGGCTTCTGCAGCCAATTGCTTGCCGGTGCCGGTTTCTCCCTGGATGAGCACGTCCACATCGACGCGCGCAGCCTTCAGAATCTCCCCGCGGAGTTTATCAAGTTTCGTGCCAAAGCCGACGATGCCGGGGACCTGGGAGAGCTCTTCCGGGGTGGCCGCGGGCATCACGGTCTTAAGGGCGATCGGTGCACGCTGGGCGGCGGTGTGGATGGTCACATCACGCTGCCGGATTTCTTCCACCTGCCGGTTGACGGTGGCGATCATGTGGTTGATTGCATCACGAAGTGCGATGACCTCGGTGCCCCGGTACGGTTGGGCCAAGGGCTCCAGCCGGCCGGTCAGATCGAGATTGCGGACTTGGCAGGCCAACGAGAGAATCGGCCGGGTCAGCAGGGTGCCCAGGATGAAAATCGTAATGACCATCACCGCGGCGGTGAACAGGATAATCAGAAACATGGCGTCCAGATGCTTGTAGCCGGCCGCTGTGGTCAGGCGACTGACGTCCATATAGCCGATCCCCGCGTAAATGAACGCCGACGCCTCGCCACCCGGAGAAAAACGGATGGGCGCGTAGGCGAGAAACGCCTCCTTCTCACTGGTTTGCGAGCCGTTGGTGTCCAGGCGTACGGCAGCGTATTGTCCCTCCCGGACGGCGGTCACCATCTGCCAGAAACGCCCGTGTTTGGAAGCCGGCCGGAATGCGCCCGGGATACCGGGGCGGCCCAGGGTGCCGCTGAAACCGGTGCGGGCCAGAAAGGTGGCGAGTTCCGCGTCCGGTTGTTCCGGGTCTTCGGATTGAAACAGAATCCAGCCATCGGCATCGAACAGATAACTGTAGCGGATTTCCGGTGTCCGGTTGAAGGCATGCAGCGGCGAGCGGGTCGAGTTGTACACCGACAGGATGTTCCTGAGGGCCTTTACGTTGAAGGCGATCAGCAGATAACCTGATCGGCTCGGGGTTCCCATATAGATAAGGTGGTCGGCAACCCTTGGCAGGCCGCCGCTGAGATCGGTGCAGGGCAGCACGGAATCGGTGACGTAACTGATCCAGACTTCGCCGGGTGAGAGCCCGGATAGGGATTCCATGAAGATCCGGGGGTCGGGGCTCATCGACTGAATGGCCGTCGGTGGCAGAATGGCGGTGTGCCCGGCTTTTGCACAAGTCATCAGGTGATTTGCGTCATTTGCACTCAAAAAGAGAATGCTGCGGTAATCGACCCCGTGGGTTGCCCGAAGTTGCGCGAGAAACAGGGGCGCAGTCGTTTCGTTGATGTCCTGGTTTGCAAGAAAAAGAAGCGTCTTTTTCCGCTCATTTAGAAAAGATTCGATTTCATGCTTGATGGCCATGACCTGAAGCCGCGTGGAGCGCTCCAGGGCTCTGGCGATGAAATCCTGGGATATCCAGTACGTCACATAGCCGGCGATCACCATGAGCAGTACCACCGGTAGGGTGATGGTGATGATCAGGCGGGTTTTCAGGCTGTTCCAGGCGATGGGACGCTGGAACCGTGCCAGATTGAGATAGGGGAACTGGTTGTTGAACAGCGGCTGAGGAGCGCTGTCGATTTTCTTTACACTGTGATCATCCCTTTGGCAATTCCGGTCGGCCATTCCAATCTCCCGCGTCATTTTTTTCGAGTACTGTCCTGCCTTTTGTTCAATTCAGCCCCAATGCTACCCAGCGACGCAGTTTTATCGTGCAAAAACCGTGCAATGGCATGGCGGCTGCAAATGAGAGCTACAAACGGCGGCGGACAAGCGCCGGAACACAGAAGAACAGTGCCCCGAAAGGGCAATGAAATGGCAAGACAAGACAACGCAAAGGAGGATTTATGAACATCGTAAGACGGACCGGATGGATGGGCGTGGGCGTCCTGACCCTGCTGACGTGGGCAGGGGCTGCGTGGGCGGGCGGCGGCGGGGCTTCGGAATTGGTGTGTGTGGCCGATACCCGGGTGATCGGCGGCGGCGTCATGCGCTACTTTGCCGATCTCTACAATTTCAACACCACCCTGTTTGCCGTATGGGCCGCGGCATTGACGGCCGTCTACGGCTGCGTGCTGGGGGTATTGATGGATTTTCTCATGTCGCGGACCGGACTGGATCTCAAGAGCCGAAAAATCGTCGAACACTAATTTTTCGCAGGCCGACCGCCTGCTGATTTAAAGGAGGACACTATGGATTTTCTGGCCAATGCAGACTGGTTGTACATGTACATGCCCATCGCCGGGGTCAAGATCTTCTGGCCCGGGCTGGTGCTCATCGGGTTTTCAGTGGGTGTCATCGGCGGCTTTTTCGGCATGGGCGGCGCCTGGATGGTGACCCCCGGCCTTAATATCCTCGGCTTTCCCATGGCGTTTGCCATCGGTACCGACATGGCCCATATTGCCGGCAAGTCGATGATTTCGACCATGCGCCATTCCAAATTCGGCAATGTGGATTACAAACTGGGCATCGTGATGCTTGTGGGCACCATGGTGGGCATCGAGTGCGGGGCGCAGATCGTGATGTACCTGGAGCGCCTGGGGCAGGTGGGGCCTGTCGTGCGCTGGGTCTATGTGGGTTTTCTCGCCCTGATCGCCTTCATGGTCTTTTACGACTATTACGTGGCCGTCAGCAAGAAAAAGGCCGGTGTCACCGACGGCGAGCACGGCACCGAGGGGATCACCTGGTATAAGACCCTTCACCGGATCAACATCCCGCCCATGATGCATTTCAAGACGGCGGGGTTTACCTGCTCGGCCTGGCTGCCTATCATGGTGAGCTTTCTGACCGGCGTGCTGGCGGGTTTTCTGGGCATCGGCGGCGGCCTGCTGCGGATGCCGGCACTGGTTTATCTCATCGGATGCCCGACCCACATCGCAGTGGGGACGGACCTTTTCGAAGTCATGATCTCAGGGCTTTACGGCGCATTCACCTATGCCATCAAAGGGCGCATCGAACTGGTCGCCGTATTTGTGATGCTCACCGGCGCCGCCATCGGCGCTCAGATCGGCACCGTGGCCACCAAGTACGCCAAGGGTTACGGCATTCGGTTGGCCTTCGGCACGGCTGTTCTGTGCTGCATGGTTTCCATCATTCTCAAACAGTACGGTTTCTCGGCATCCGCCGCGGTCCTGATTCTCGGAACGATCTCCCTGATCTGCGTATACATTATAAAAATAATGTGGGTGGGGGCGGCCGAGGAGCTTCGGGCAAAGAAAAAGGCACAGACGGCCTAAGGCGTCTGAATGACACTAACTGCACCCCGATAAGGAGACAGTATAATGAAGACCAGAGCACTCGTCATTACGGCAATACTGCTGGCGGCGATGACCGCAACGGCCTGGGCCGGGGAGGTGAGCCAGGGACGCTTTATCAGCGCGAGCCAGTCGCCGGCGAAGTTCACCCTCGAAGAGTATGACACCAACTTCAGCAAGGATCATCCCTATGGCGTGCCCACTGGCATCGTCAGCCAATACGACGTCTCAAAGGCCAAGGTGGGTATCACGCCGCAGGCCGGGGACATCTTGCGCATCGCTTATGAGGAAAAAGGCGACGTCAAGCGGGCCGTCAAGGTGATGAACGTTTCCAAGCAGGACTTGCGTAAAAAATAGTCGGGTGAGGGCCGGCGCCGGCCGATCGCCGCCGCCGGCCCTATCCCTGACCGCAGCACGATGGCATGGAGTAATACGATGAACCTGAAACAGAAACTTGCGGTAATTACCATGGACGCGATGCTGGTGCTGGAACTGGCGCTGTGCATGTATTTCGGCCAGCGCAGCGGCGGTGATCTCACGGCATTCTTCCTCAAGACCTTTCTGCCGGCCCTGGTGGTGACCGTCGTGGTCGCCCGGTTTTTTATCCACCGATGGCAGGACGCGGCGCCGGACAGCGCCGATGCCACGAAAGCCGCTTGCGACGGAAGCCGCGCATGAACCCCTCAGTGGTGAGACGCCTCAACCCGTTACTGCTGCTGCTCATGCTGGCCGTCATGCTGGATACCTGCGTGTCGGCGGTCCGCTCGTCGCCGCGCGCCTTTCGAGTCGTCGCCGGGCAGGAAACGGTCATCAGCGGAAAACTGGACGGGGCGGTTTTCCCGTCACCGGTCAAGGGAAATATATTTTCAGAAAACAAGATCAAGGATCCGGTGCTGCTGGCCGGGTTGCTGCGCGCCGAGCCCACGGTGTCGCCGCTTTTCTCAGTGCGCTTTCTGGAGCGTAACGGCCGCATCTGGCGGGCCGTGCTTCGGGCGCACCCGGATGCGCAGCCCGGCGACTACGCTCTGTATGTGCTTCAGCCCAACGAGCAGCCCGAGTCCCAGCCTATTTACACGGTGCATATTTTCCCGGATACCGCCGCCAAAGACCGTGCGGCGCCCTCCTTCAGCATGCGGTTTCTGGGGATTCCGCCATGGTGGATCGGTCTGGGGCTGGTTCCGGTAGTGGCCGCCATGCTGGCCGCCTCGTGGCAGGCCACGCGCAGCGAAGAGCGGCGGCTGCGCCGCCTGGGGATCGGCGCCATCTATAAACTGGCTCGCAAAAAGGACCGCTGGGAAATGATCGCGGGCCTGGGGACGGCCGATGGCATCGGCCCCGGAGAGCGCGTTGCGTTGCTGAGCAGGGACTTTCAGCCCATTACCGATTTTTGTATCGACAGCGTTCACCCGGTCCACTTTACTGCCGAACTCGGGCTGGCGGTGCCGGTGACACCGAACTGCTACGTATCCCGCCTGGGGGGCGAAAGGCCGCCGGCGTCCGGGACCGGAGAAAGCGATGGCGGGCCGTGACGCGATACGCAAAGCTCAGACAGGACATCATTCTGGTCACCCTCATCGTGGCGGTTATGCCGCTCATCTTTCTGGGGGGTCTGATCTACTATCAGTTCGCCGCGGTGCTCGATGAAAAAATAGAGACGCAACTCGGGGCGCTCGCCCGCTCCCAGAGCAGCGCAGTGGAAGTATTCTTGAGGGAGCGCACGGCCATTTTGTCCACCATCGTCGGCACCAACTCCTTTGAGCATCTCTCCCGCAATGAGACGCTGGGGGCCATTTTCAAGGCCATCAACCGGCGCACCGACGGTCTGGGCCTGGTGGATCTCGGGCTCATCGACAACGACGGGCGGCACCTGGCCTACGTCGGCCCCTACGATCTCAAGCACGTCAACTACGCCGGCCAGCCGTGGTTCGAGGAGGCCATGAGCAAGGGCAGCTACGTCAGCGACGTGTTCATGGGGTTTCGCCAGATCCCCCACTTCATCATCTCGGTGCGCGGATACGACGGCCAGAAGGGGTTTATCCTCAGGGCCACCATCGATTCGGACGTTTTCAATCACCTGGTGCAGACCGTTCAGACCGGGCAGGGGGGGGATGCCTACATCATCAACACCGAGGGCATCTATCAGACCCGCCCCCGGTTCAACGGAGAGGTGCTGGGCGCGGCGCCGCTCGATGTCGGTCAGTTCGACCGCAACATGGTCGGTGTCGTCCGCCTGACCGACGGGGCGCGAACCCGCTACATGGCCGGTGCATGGATGAAGGACCGCCAATGGTTGATGGTGGTGGTCCAGACCGCGGGTGACGAGTACTCCGGCTTTATCAGCATGCGCAACATCGAAATTCTGGTCATTGCCGCCGGCTGTTTGGGCATCATCCTGATTTCGGTGTTTGCCACCCATGTCAGCGTCCGGCGGCTGGAGGCGGCCGACCGGGAAGTGGCCGCCCTCAATGCTCAGCTCATGCAAAGCGACAAGCTGGCAGCTCTGGGGAAGATGGCCGCCGGCATCGCCCACGAGGTGAACAACCCACTGGCCGTCATCGGAGAAAAGGCCGGCTGGATGCGCGATCTGCTGGAAGATGAAGTCTTTCAGTCCAGTGACAGTCTCAAAGAGTACCGGGCCTCCGTGGATAAGATCGAGGAACACGTGGAGCGCGCCCGAAAAATCACCCACGGCATGCTCGGCTTCGCCCGGCGGATGGAGCCGCGCTGCGACGACGTGGATGTCGGCGAGGTGCTCAGGCAGACCATCGATCTGATGCAAAACCACGCGCGTATCAACAACATTACCATTACGACAGACGTCAGCGCCGATCTGCCGGTCATCGCCAGCGACCAGTCTCAGCTCCAGCAGGTGCTGCTCAACCTGCTCACCAATGCCATTGACGCCATCGGCAGCAATGGTAGCATTCACGTGACGGCTGAGCGGGATGGCGCTTTCATTGCCCTGCATGTGAGAGACACCGGGGCCGGGATCCCGGAGCATATGCAGCGAAAGATCTTCGACCCCTTCTATACCACCAAGGAAACCGGCAAGGGTACCGGGCTCGGCCTGTCGGTGAGCCACAGCATCGTGGAAAAAATGGGCGGCACCATTTCCTTTGTCAGCGCCCTCGGGGAGGGAACCACATTTACCGTGCGTCTTCCCATTATCGAACCGGAGAAAAAATGATGGCACCAGATAAACGCGTCTCAGTACTGGTCGTGGACGACGAGGTCGATTTCCTCGAGACCATCGTCAAACGGCTCGAAAAGCGGCATATTCATGCCCGGGGCGTCGTCAGCGGTGAGGCGGCGCTCGCAGCCCTGAGGGAAGGGCCCTTCGACGTCGTGCTGCTCGACATCAAGATGCCCGGCGGTATGGACGGGATCGTCACGCTCAGGGAGATGAAGCGGCTCCAGCCCATGGCGGAAGTGATCCTGCTCACCGGTCACGCCTCGGTGGAGACCAGCATCGAGGGCATGAAGCTGGGCGCCTTCGACTACCTGCTCAAGCCGATCCGGTTCGAAGAAGTCCTGGCGAAAATACAGGCGGCCGGCGTGAGAAAAAACGAACAGGGCCGCAAGATCCCGGCTGCGGGAAGACCCAGCGGTTCCACGGTATCCGGCAACGGCGCCTGAGACGCAAGTGAACCCCACTGTTGAAGGATCAACGGTGGAATCCCGATTTCGATTCTGCTTGATTTCTTCATGCGATTGCCCTGAAGGCGCCCCCCCCTTTTTTGTTAGACCCCCCCTGAGTTCAATCCAATAGCGCCATTTGCCTCTGTGGCGACGATTGTGCCCTTTATCGGACGTCGCCCCATTAAGAATCCTGTTGAGCGGGGTTTTGACTTCAGATAGAGTCGGATCGCCCCGCCCCCAAATGCCGCCGTCCCCAGTGACGCAAAAGTGGCGGCAGCAGCTTTTCAGGCACATGTACCGGAACGTCTGCAAAGGAGGTATCTGATGAAAACCATGTTGGTTCTCGGCCGGTCACTGAGACCGGAAGCCATGGTCGATATGGTGACGAATATGGTGAAATCCGCCGCCGGGACCCTTTCCGTATTGTGCTGTTTCGAAGGGCATCCCATTCAGTCTGCGGCCCCGGTTACGGTTGAACAGGTCATCAGCGGTCCGGGTCTGCTGCGGACCGTGCGGACGCTGCTGGACCGCATCGGGGCAGGTGGCGTCGAATTGCTTTCGCTGCGAAGTCCCGATCGGGTGGCGGCGGTCCTGGAGGCGATTGCCGGCCGGACGGTGGATCTTGTCGTGTTGGAACACGACGGCCGTGCGCCTGCAGACGTCGCACCGGACGCTGAACTGGTGGACCGGCTCTTCCGGTTTGCCCCCTGCGATGCGCTGCTTTTGGACCCGGCCGCCGGGCACGGGCATGGCATCCAGCGGGTACTGGTGCCCATGGACACATCACTGGTTGCCAGCGCCCTGGCGTTTGCCGTGAAAATATCGGAAAAGCCGGTGCCCGTCGTTCCGCTGCTGGTGGGACACGAGTTCGGGGCCGACTCCCGGGTGATCGCCAGAAAGGAGCTCGAGCAAAAGCTGCGCGGGGTGGGTATACCCGTCTCGGACCGGTTTGTCCCCGATGTCATGGTCGCGAAAAAACCCCTTGAAGGGCTGGTGCGTGCGGTGCGCGGCGGCGACCTCATGTTGATTCCCGCATCCAGTGACCAGGTGCTGAGAAAATTCCGCACGGCCCAGTCGGTGATCACCGCCGAGCGGGAAAAGGACTGCTCGGTGGGTATTTTGAGGCCGCTGCGCGAGGATGGCTTCAGGACGCTGTTTCCACGGCTCATGACCCATGTGCCCAGGCTGAATGCCCCCGAACGCGTCCGCGTTTTCGACCAATTGCTTCAGGGGGCCCGGTTCAACCCGGATTTTCTGATGATGATGGGGATGGCCACGGCCATTGCCGCCCTGGGGCTCTTGCAGGATTCCGGGGCCGTGGTCATCGGCGCCATGCTGGTGGCGCCCCTGATGAGCCCGCTCATCGGTGCCGGCTATGCGCTCATCCAGGGCAATATCCGCCTGTTCCAGGAATCCCTGAAGTCCCTTGCCTATGGGATTGCTTTCGGCCTCGGCCTGTCCATCATCATCGGTCTGGCCAGCCCGGCCGGAGATCTCACCCGGGAGATCATGGCGCGCACCACGCCCGGCGCCTATGACTTGCTGGTCGCCTACTTTTCAGGGCTTGCCGCCGCTTATGCGTTTGCCAGGCCGGGGCTGGCCGGCACGCTCGCCGGAGTCGCCATTGCCGCCGCGCTGGTTCCGCCTCTGGCCACGGTGGGCATCGGCATCAGCCGCGGGTTCTGGGGCGTGGCCGGTGGTGCGGCCGTCCTTCACCTGACCAACCTGGTGGCCATCACCCTTGGGGCGGCCTCGGCGTTTCGTTTGCTGGGCGTTAAGGGCGTTCGACTGGGGATCGGCCCGGCCCTGTGGGCGCGCCGGGTCATTTTGATCCTGGCGTTGTTTGCCGTCACGCTCAGTGTGCCGCTGGGGATGCAGTCTGCCAAGGCGGTACACGAAGGACAGAACCGGCCGATGGCCTATCCGTTGTCCAGCGTCCTGTATTCGGCCCTGAAAGACCGCATTGATCAGGAACTGGGGGTGGATATCATCATGGCGGGCCGATCGTCCTTCACCGAGAAAGGTATCAGTATCGCCATGCTGCTGGATTCCGATGGACCGATTTCGGCCACGCTGAAAATGGATCTTCAGCAGATCGTCAAGGAGAGCGTCGGCGCTGAAGCCACTGTCCGCGTCTACGTGCTTCAGAAGGCGGCTATCAAGATGGATTGAAGCGTGGGCCGTTTCCGGATCCCGGTGAGCCGCTTTGCAGCGCTCTGCGCCCGGGTGCCGCATTACTGCCCCATTGCACCTGGGTGCTGCGTTTCTGATCTCACGTCCGGCCCTCGGAGCTGGGAGCATTCAGGCATTCTCTGAAAATGCGGCTGGTGCAGTCGCGGCAGATATCCATGTCGAGCCGGGCGAAAATCTTGGCGATGGCGTCATATTCCGTGGAAAAGATGTGGTCCGTGCCGATTTCGGGCACAAAACCGCCGTGGTCCAGGAAATGGGTGACGTCGCGGTTGAGGCGGCACATGTAGAGCGTCCGTTGCATTTTTTTGCGCCGATGCGCTTCCTGGGTGAGCATCATGGCACCGGTGACGTCGACGAAGTTGATGCCGTGGCCGACGATGAGCAGGTGCTTGGGGACGTCGGTGTCGAGCTCTTCCACGATTTCAGACACGTGGTTGGCGGCGCCGAAAAACAGCGGTCCGTTGATGTGGATGATTTTGAGCTGGGGGCACTCCAGCAGGTTTGTGCCGTCGATCTCTGTGAGCCGCCGCCGCGGGTCGGCCGGGTCAGGAGCCATGACGGTGACGTGGGGGTGGGAGGTCCGGGTCAGATAGATCGCCAACGACAGGAGCACCCCGGCGTAGATGGCGAAATCGATATCAAAGAGCAGTGTGCCGCTGAAGGTGGCCAGGAGAACAAGGGTGTCGGCCTTGCTGCTGATTACTATTTCCCTGATGTGCCGAACATCGATGAGCTTGAAGGCCACTACCAGGATTACCCCGCCCATGGCCGGCAGGGGCAGCCACCGTGTCAACGGGGCGATCAGGACAACGATGGCGGCCAAAAACACGGCCGAGAAGATGCTGGCCATGGGGGTTTGGGCTCCGGAATCGAAGTTGACGCCGGAGCGGGTGAACGACCCGGAGCCGGCGTACCCGGAAAAGAAGCTGCCGGCGATGTTGGAAAGCCCTTGGCCGATGAATTCCTGGTTGCCGTTGATGTGCTGGTTGCTCAGCACGCTGATGGACCGCGCGATGGAAAGCGCCTCCATGAGCCCCATGAGCGCGATAGCCAGCGCGCCGGGGGCCAGCACGCGAATCGTGTCCATGGTAAAATCGGGAGAAGAGGGCGGGGGTAGCTTGCCCGGCAGGCTGCCCAGAAGCCGCACCCCGTGAGCCTCGCCGTTGACGGCAATGCTCACCAGGCTCCCGATGATCAGTGCTATCAAGAGGCCGGGCCACCGGGGGCGCCAGGTCTTTAGGGTCGCGGCGCACACCAGCGTGACCGCCGCCACGGTGAGTTCGTAGAGATTGGTCTGGCCGGCCGTTTTGAAAAGAATCACCCAGCTCGACAAAAAGGATGTCCCACCGGGGATCGGTATCCCTAAGGCGTGCTTGAGCTGGCCCGTGGCGATCAGGCAGGCGGCCCCGGCGGCGAATCCGACGATGACCGAATGGGAAACAAAGTTGATCAGTGTGCCGAGTCTGGCAAGCCCGAAGACCAATTGGAAGATGCCGGCCAGAAACGTCAATGTCAGTGCCAGCCGGATGAAGTCGGCCGATCCGGGTTCCGCCAGGGGGCTCAAGGTCGCAAATAGCACGATGGAAATAGCCGTGGTGGGCCCCGAGACCAAGTGCATGGATGAGCCGAACAGCGCGGCGATAATCGGCGGTATGATTGCCGTGTAAAGACCGTATTCGGCGGGAAGCCCCGCGATCATGGCAAAGGACACGCCTTGAGGCAGCACGATAAAGGCCCCGGTGAGGCCGGCGAACAGATCGGCCCGCAGGGTGGTCCCGTCAATACGACGGCCCCATTGAAGAAAGGGGAAGAGCCTGACGCGCAGCGGAATCTTGCGCGTCGGGGCGGCTTTGTGTCGGTGCAGGGTGATCATTGACGGTTTTCGCGTTCCTTCGTAAAAAGTCAGAAATCACCACAGGGGACACAGCGAGCACAGAGATAAATTGCTGATTATTCGTATATTCTCTGCGGTTCTCTGCGGCCTCTGTGGTTCAAAATCACGTTTTACGGTTTTATCAATATTGGGCGATCACATTGCCAATTTCATGGATACCAGACTGCACCGGTCAAGACAAGCTCAGGCCAGTGACGCAAATACCTGAGCGAGTTGACGGCACAGCGGTGTTATGGGCGCGCCTCCGATTCGGCCGCTCTCGGCTACGCCACGGCTGCCCTCTTGCCGATCAGTGCTTGTGCGGGCATGCGCAAATATGACCGTGACGCTGGCGGGCTCTTGTAATACTGCTTCACTAACGTCAATATGCATGTATATCCGCGGAGATGCTGCCAATGTACCAGCGAAGACGCAGAAGCGATGAGGGGATAGACATCGTACCCTATCAGGATTTTGTCAGATCGCTGTGGCAGGGCGAATGGACCGGCAGCGACGGTTGATTCGTGAGGGTCTGGACGAGCTGGAGGAGGCGGGGAATGCTGTTTCCCGACTTTTCGACGTATCGACCGGCGCCGGGCGTTGCCGCGCCGGCTTCAGACGGGGGCTCACCGAAGGCGTGAATGATGACGGGCAACTCCGGGTGCAGGGCGGCGATATGGCCCAGCAGTTCCTTGGGCTGGCAGTCCGGCAACTCAGGGTCGATCACCAGCAGATCGGCCCATTGGCCGGGGCCGGTCCACTGGAAAATTTCCCTGCAGGTGCTGGCCGTACGGGCCTGGAAGCCGGCCCCTCGGAGTTCCCGGCTGATGAGCTGGCGCACGTGCGGGTTTTTGTCGGCGATGAGTATGTTCCTGATGGGAGCCACGGTTTCCTCACTGCTAAGTGTCAGGCGGTCGTTCTATTCAGTGTCCATTTTTTTCAGATCGAGAAACAGTTCGTATTCTCCGCCGCTTTCTCCCCTTTTGATGGAGAATCCGAGTTTTCTTCCCAGAGCGAGCATCTGGGTGTTTTCGCTGAGCACCGTCCCCCATATTTTTTCGATACCATGGGCGGGGGCGATGGCGAGACACTGACGCAGCAGCTCTGCCCCGATACCCTGCCCCTGCCAGGGATCGCCCACCACCACTGAAAACTCAGCCCGCCGTCGGTCCCGTTCGGTGATGACACGGCCCACCCCCATGAGGGTGTTCTCGTCGTTTTCGGCGATGGCCACCAGCGCGATCTCCCGGTCGTAGTCGATCTGAGTGAACCGGGCGAGCATCTTCGGACTCAGTCGTTTCATGGGGGAGAAAAACCGCATGTAGATGCTATGCGGACTCAAGGAGCTGAAATGCGCTTCCAGCAGCGGCGCGTCTTCGGGGCGGATGGGCCGGACGAAAATTTCCAGGCCGCCGCCGGTCACGGTATGGCGTTCCAAATTCCGCGGGTAGGGGCTGATGACCAGATGCAGCGGGGAGGCGATGGCCGATGGGGCGATGCGCACGCGGGCATCAACGGCCATGACGCCGCCGGGCGTCACCATGAGCGGGTTGATGTCGAGCTCCAGGATTTCGGGAAAGTCCGTTACCAGGTGGGCGAGCCGGATGAGCACCCCCTCGATCTTGGCCATGTCCGCCGGGGGAATGTTGCGATAGCCGGCGAGCAGCCTGGCGGCCCGGGTTTTTTCAATGAGCCGCCGGGCCAACACCCGGTTGAGCGGCGGCAGGCCGATGGCGCGGTCACCGAGGACTTCGGTGAGGATGCCGCCCAGGCCGAAGAGAATGACAGGACCGAAATCCCGGTCCCGGGTGGCGCCGGCGATCAGCTCGATACCGGTGGCGGCCACCATGGGCTGTAGGGTGACGCCGTGGACGACAGCCTCCGGATGGCGATCTCGGACAGTGTTCGTGATGGCAAGAAAAGCATTTCGGGCATCCTCGGCCGATGACAGGCCCAGCCGCACGCCGCCGGCATCGCTTTTGTGGACGATGCCGGCGGCGTCGATTTTCATGGCGACCGGAAATCCCAGCCTCTCGGCCGCCGATACCGCGGCATCGGCATCGGCGGCGGTGATGGCGGCGGTTATCGGAATACCGTAGGCCGTTAACAGAGAACGGGCGTCGGATTCCGAAAGCCATGGCTGCTGTGTTTCAATGGCCGCGTTGATAAGGACCCGGGCCCGATCCCGGTCGAACTGAAGTCTGACCGGAAGGTTGGCGGGGATTTCCTGGAGTGCTTCGATGTTGCGTGAATATCGGTGAAGATCCATGAACGCCCGCACGGCCCGTTCCGGGGTGTCGTAAGTGGAGATGCCTGCCGCGTTGAGGATCTGGCGACCTTTTTCCACGCCTTTGCCACCCATCCAGGAGGCAAACAACGGAATCCGGCGTTCTTTGGCGAGTACTGCCACGGCGGTGGCCACGTCGGCCGGTGCCGTTATCGCCTGGGGTGCGAGAATGATGAGGAGCCCATCGATGTCGCCGGCCTGCATGCAGATGCGGGCCGCTTCGAGAAAACGCTCGGGGCTGGCGTCTCCGAGGATGTCCACCGGGTTTTTCCGGCTCCAGTGGGCGGGCAAAATCTGGTCCAGGCGGTCAATGGTTTCAGCCGGCAGGGGGGCCGGCGCTGCGTCATAGTCCGACAGGGCATCGGCGGCCATGACCCCCGGGCCGCCGGCATTGGTGATAATGGCCAGGCGCGCCCCCTGGGGTTTGGGCTGCTTGGCCAGAAAATCAGCGCAATCGAAGAGCTCTTCGAAGGTTCTCACCCGAACGATGCCGGCCCGTTCGAAAGCCGCATCGTAAACGGCGTCTTCTCCGGTCATGGCGCCGGTGTGGGAGGCGGCGGCAGCGGCGCCGGCGGCGGTGCGCCCGGCCTTGAGTACGATGATGGGTTTGACTCGGGAGATGGCCCGGGCCGCACTCATGAAGGTGCGAAACCGTACCAGGTTTTCCACATACATGACGATGCTGCTGACGTTAGGCTCGCCACCCAGATAATCGATCGTGTCGCCGAAATCCACATCCAGCATCGACCCGAGGCTGATGAAATGGCTGAAACCGATACTTTCATCGGCGGCGCGGTCCAGTATCGCGGTGCAGATGGCGCCGCTTTGAGAGATGAACGCGATCTTGCCGTTCATGGGTTTTTGCCGGGCGAAGCTGGCGTTCAAGCTGCTTTTTCCGGACATGATGCCCAGACAGTTGGGACCGATGATCCGTAGGCCGCTGTCGCCGACCGCCTGCCGGATCTCTTCCTCAATCTGGCGGCCCTTGGCGCCGGTCTCTTTGCCGCCGGCCGAAATGACCACCGCTCCGGCCACCCCTGAGGCCACGCACTGGCGGATGATTTGAGGCACGCTGTGAATCGGTGTCGCGATGACGGCAAGATCGATCGGGGCCATGATCGATGGCAGATCCGGAAAGCAGGGGAGCCCCCACACATCGGTGTGTTTGGTGTTGACCGGGTAGATGCGGCCGGTATAGCGGCCATGAATGATATTTTGCATGATGGCATTGCCGATGGAGGTTTCCTGCTGGCTGGCCCCGATGACGGCCACCGATGCCGGGTCGAAGATCTTTTCCAGATTGTGTACGCCCATGACAGGGTCCCCTTGTGCGGTGCTGATCAAGCGATGGTGTTGGGATTGATGATGAACATGGGCACGGGGCACGCTTTGATGACCCGCTCGGCCACGGAGCCGAAAATCACCTTGTCCAGTCCTTTGCGGCCGTGGGTGCCCATGATCAATAGATCGATGGCGTTTTCCGCAATGTAGGCACGGATGACTTCGGCGGCTTCTCCGAGGATCACGACGGCCTTCGTGTCTGGATAGGCCGAAAAGTGTTCCGACTTGAATTCATCGATGCGTCGGGTGGCGCCCTTGACGATTTCTTCTTCGAAAAGATTGATGGACGGGTGCGGGACGTAAATGCTCTGGAAGTACTCGAACACCCGTGCGGCAAACAGCAGGTGGACGGCGGCGCCGAATTGCGTTGCCATCGTCTGGACAAAAGGCACGATTTTTTCAGACGAAGGGGAAAGGTCTACCGGAAAGAGTATTTTCTTGAATGTCTTCATGACGGGCTCCTTGGTGAGTGGTGAAAAGTTAATTGCGGATTATTCAACAGCGGATCTCCCGGATTCCGTTTTGGGGATCGACGATGTAAAGGATGGTGGCGTGTTGGCTGATCAGCTCCCGGATGCGTTCCAGACTGGGGCGATCGATACCGTTCATCCGCAGATAGACCCGCCGATACCCCGGCGATACGCGCTCGTAGGAGGACAGGGTGCTCACCAGACGGCCCCCGAATTGGCGGATGATGTTGGTGACCGTCTTGATGCAGCCGGGCCGGTCCACCATGGTGAGCGCGAACTGTATGCCGCCTTTACCGGCGCCGGTCAGGGATATCAGGGCCCGGAAGATGTCGGACCGGGTGATGACGCCGAGTAGGCCGCCGCCCGGGCCGATGACCGGGACGCCGGAGATGCGCAGCGTCAGCAGCCGCTCGGCGATCTCCTCGATGCTCTCCTCCGGCCGCGCGGTGACCGGGTTGCGGGCCATTACCGATTTGACCTTGATCTCGGAAACGAGTTCCAGCAGTTCGTAGGTTTCCAAGGGTGTGCCCTTGGCCGGAGACGCCTTTTTCAGGTCTCTTTCAGTGACCACACCCACCAGCTCGCTGCCGGCCACCACCGGCAGCATCCGGATGCCCCGTTGCCGCATCAACTTTGCGGCTTCAGCGGCAGGGGCATTGGGTGAAGTCACGATGGCCGGCGCGCTCATCCAGTATTTGACCAGCATGGAAACCTCCCGATTATTCCCAGGACCCTCTCGGGGTCGGGATCGCTGTCGTGATCGACATCGATTGTTTCTACGGCCGATACCGATAGCGATTTCGATGGTCACCCGGCCTCGGTGTTTAAATGGAACGCTTTTTTTGACAATGGCGCTAGTTGATGACCCAAATGGTTCGCTCCCTGGCCAGGTGGATGAGCTTGTCGCCCACACGGCCCATGAAAAAACTGCGCACGCGGCTTTGTCCTCGGCGTCCCACGATGATGGTGCCGTAGTCCCCCTGGGCGGCCTCGGCGGCAATGGCGGCCGCGCGGCTGCGGGCGCCTTCCTCGATGCGGCAGGTGATGCGGTTTTCCGCAACGCCGATCGCGGTGAGGCGATGGATGGCTTTCTGGAAGAATTTTTCCATCCGGGCTTTGGTATCATCAATACATTCCTTGGGCGCGAACATCCCGCCCATGGAAGGCAACGCGTCGCCGCGCAGCACATGCAGCAGGCGCAACTGGGTAGCGTTGTTTTTGATCACCCGGCCGGTGAACTCGACGGCGCGAAAAGCCCCCGGAGACCCGTCAAAGGCCAGCAGGGCCCGCGATCCGGGGGGACGGAGCCCGGCGATGATGATGGGCCGATAGTTCAGTCTTTGAATGATCTTGGTGGCCACGCTGCCCATGATGATCTCCGGCAGCAGGGTGAATCCGCGGCGCCGCATGACCACGGCATCGTAGGCTTTTCTAGCTTCTGCGAGAATGTCCCGGGCGATGCCGTTTTTCCGGTTGTGAATGTGGATGCGGATGGACTTGGCTGCAAAGCCGCCCTCGAGCAGTATGTCCCGGGCCGTTTCCATATACGCCTGCATTTCCTTTTTCTGCTGGGACTGCCAGGCCAGCATGCTGGGGACGACCTTGATGCTCTTGGGCTCCTTGGCAAGGTCCCAGTAGCATTCCGGCACGGCGTTGAAGACATGGAACAGCACTATGGACGCCTTGTGAAATTCTTCTGTGGTGACCAGGTAACGGACGGTTTCCAGAGAGCGCTCCGATCCGTCCAGCAGTACCAGCAGTTTCTTCAGTGGTGAGGTGTTCATCGACGGCTCCTTATTGTTCGATTGATGGGGCGCCCCTGTCTGTAAACAGCGGCTTCAGCTTCATTATGAGCAACAGGTGTGCCAAGTGAAAATAAAATCTAAAGCAGTTATAACCTTCTGAAAAAATTTGAAATAGTGTGATGCCTTGAGCGGGGTGGGTGTGTGGTGGGAAGGCGTCGTGTCGGTTGGGTTTACATGCTGTAAAAAAGGGTTCGAGGGTTGCGCCTATACGGCTTAACAGCGACGAGGGTTCGCGGGCTGCGCCGAAAGGGTTCAAGGGGTAGCGGCGTAGCGGGGGGGGCGGGTGTTCAAGGGCGTGACGCGCAGGCGGCGGTCGGAGACACCGATTTTTGTCATCCCGGCGAAGGCCGGGATCAAGAGCGTCCCAAACACTTCTGGACCCCGGCCTTCGCCGGGGTGAGTGCGGATTTCGGATTTTTTACGGGGCCATTTCTATTATAAAGAGAGAAAGAACGGGGCATTTCACTCGAAGATTTCACGCTGGTTGGACGCGTGATCGACCATGTAGCGAAGCGCTCCATAAACGCGCAGCTCCGTCAACAGCTGCGGCAAACGGTTCCGGTCGATGCCGTAGACACGCAGAAACACTTTGCGCTTTCCTTCGGGCTCGCCGTCATAGCTGCTCAGGATGCTGGCCATGCGGCCGCCGTAAGCGCGGATGATGTCGGTGAGCGCCTTGATGGAGCCGGGGCGGTCGGTGATGCGGAACGCGAACTGAATGCCGCGCTTGCCGATACCGGTCAGAGAAATCAGCGCCCGGAAGATATCGGTCTGGGTGATCACCCCCACCACATCGCCGTCCGGCCCCAGCACCGGGACGCCGGAGATCTTCTCCTTTAGCAGGATTTCGGCGGTCTCTTCGATGGTAAAGTCGCTGGGAACGGTAATGGGTTTTTTGGACATGATGCGAGACACGGTGATTCGGGAGATGAGATACAGCAGTTCGTGGATGTCCAGCGTCGTAGCGTCCGAGGCCGAGGCCCGTTTGAGATCGCCGTCGGTGAGGACGCCGGAAAGCCGTCCCTTGCTCACGACCGGCAGCAGCCGGATTTTGTTTTCCCGCATGATCTTCAACGCGCGGTCCATGGTGTCTTCGGCATCGACGGTAATGACGGTGGGTGACATCCAGTTTCTAACTAACATGACGGTTCTCCTTGCTGAAGGTCGGTGGTCGGTATTGTCGTTAGTGAGTGTGCCCTTTTAAAGGGATTGGGATATATTCCTTTTTCTTGGTTGTTTTCACTTGACCCCTTGAACCCTCGGACCCTTGGCCCCTGCCCAGTGATCAACTGTAAAAAAAATCCAAGGAAAACTGGTTACGCCGCCTTTCGGATTGCCGGAATCTGTTCTTCCAGGGCGTCCGCCCACTTGCCAGCAAATCGGCACTGTCGTCCGGCCCAGACCTGACCTGCCATGCGGCCCCTAAACACCTGGCACCCGAATGTCGTCACCTGCCCCATGCCGTCGGTAAGAATACGGATAACGCCGTAGCGTTCACGGTTGCGCTCCAGCACGTTGGCCAAATGGGCGGCGGACGATCCATCGAAGTCCCCGCTCAGCGCCACTTCGAGCCGGTTGGGGCGCCGGGTTTTCCGAATTCGAAAGTTGGCTGCCATGGGCGGGTCTCCTTTCGCGGACACGGGTGTCGGGATGAGGCGGCGCAGCTTTGAAAAGGCCGCTGAGAAAACAAATGAGCAAACGTCATGCCAGCCGATGTGGTTCCAGGCACTATCCCAGGGCACTATTATTGACGGCTTTAGAAAAAACATAGAATTACCACAGAGGACACAGAGAGCGCAGAGATAACTTATTAATTATTCTTAATATTCTCTGTGCCCCGCTGCGGTCTCTGCGGTTCAAAATCATTTTTTACGGATTCAATGCCGACAATGCGGGGAAAAGCCATATTCTTCATTTTCGTCATCCCGGCAAAGGCCGGGATCCTGTAATTTCAGATACTTCTGGATTCCGGATCTCGTTTTACGCGTCCGGAATGGCAATCGGAGGATTTTTTGCGGGACCATCAATGATCGCGATCGAATGGGAGGTGCGCGCGCCTCCGGCGGGTGATCGAAGTGTCCGCACCTTTTACACCCTGTAAACGAGCGCCCGCTATTTAGGCGGTCGTTTACCGGTGCACGGCCGTCTCAATTCTCAGGCCGTATTTCTCGATCTTGGCGTGCAGGGTGGGGCGGGAGAGCCCCAGCAGTTTGGCCGCTTTGGAGCGGTTGCCGTTGGCCATTGCCAGTACTTCCCGGATCAGCTGGTCAGCGACTTCGTCCAGACAGTCTTCGAAAAGATGTTCGCCGGTGTAGTTTTGGACATGCTGCCGCAGAAAGGTCAGCAGCGGCTGGTCCGTCGACGGAGAATCGTTTTTCGCAGTTCCCGATGGCGGGCCGATGGCACGGGTGATGTCTTCGACGGAGAGGGGGCCCCCCTGTTGAAAAATGAGCGCTTTTTGCAGCACGTTGGACAGTTCCCGGACGTTTCCCGGCCAGGCGTATTCCGAGAGGTGGGTCAGTGCGGCGCGGGTGATGCCGGGGTTGTCGACCCGATTGTCGACGGCGTGGCGTCCGAGAAAATAGCTCGCCAGCGCCGGGATGTCGCTCTTGCGCTCGCGCAGCACCGGCAAGGTGATGGTCACCACTTTGAGACGGAAATACAGGTCTTCCCGGAAGGTGCCGTTGTGGATGCCCGCTTCCAGGTCCCGGTTGGTGGCGGCGATGATGCGCACATCCACCGGGATCGTCTCCCGGCCCCCCAGCCGCTCGATGCTGCGTTCCTGAAGCAGCCTCAGAATTTTCGCCTGAAGACTCAGGGGCATGTCTCCGATCTCGTCTAAAAAGACCGTGCCGCCGCCGGCCTGTTCCAGTTTGCCCACACGGCGGTGAACGGCGCCGGTGAAGGCCCCCTTCTCGTAGCCGAACAGTTCGCTTTCCAACAGCGTTTCCGGGATGGCCACGCAGTTGATGACCAGGAAAGGGCGCGCCGCGCGGCGGCTGTGCTGATAAATCGCCCGGGCGGCGAGCTCTTTGCCGGTGCCCGATTCGCCCCGGATCAGCACGGTGGCGTCGGTGGGCGCCACGCGTCCAATGGCTTTGTAGACTTCCTGCATGGCTGGGCTGCTGCCGATAATGGCGTCGGCCGAGGCGCGCTCCGGGGCGGAGTTCATGGCTACCGGCAGGCGCATGAAACGACCGGCCTCGAGGCCCTTTTTGATGATCTGTAGCATCTCGGGGATGTCGAACGGCTTGATGATATAGTCGAAAGCGCCCAGCTTGGTGGCTTCGATGGCGGTCTGGGTCGTGCCGAATGCGGTCATGATGATGACCGGCAGCTTGGGATCCAACTCGTGAATGCGCTTAAATGTTTCAAAGCCGTTGATGCCCGGCAGGCGCATGTCGAGTACGACGAGATCCGGAAGTTCTTCGGCGATCAGTGCGATGCCGGCCTCTCCCGATGCGGCGCTCTTTATCCGGTAGCCCTCACTGGTGAGCAGTTTGTCAAAACTTTTTCTGAGCTGATCGTCGTCATCGATGATGGTTATGGTGTCCACGATGCAAACCTTCCTGTTGTTGGTGATTCTGTAAAAAACCAGAACTTTTCGCAAAGTCGCAAAGATCGCAAACCTAAAACCTCCGTGTCCTCCGTGTCTGTGGTTCAATATCACTTTTGATAGACGGCAAAAATATGCCGTTTATGGCTGGCCACCGGTCGCCAGGGGCAGCGACAGAACGAACGTTGTTCCCTGACCGGGCGCCGAGCTGACGTCTATGGCACCCTGGTGTTCGCGCATGATGCGATCCACGATACTGAGGCCCAGTCCTGTACCGTCGTCTTTGGTGGTGAAAAACGGCTCGAATATCCGCTCGAGCACCGTTTCCGGGATACCGGGTCCCGTGTCGGTAAAGGTGATTTGCACCTGGCTTTGTCCACCGCTGTTGAGTGTGGTTTCCACTATGGTGATGGCTCCGCCGTCGACCATCGCCTCGCAGGCGTTGATGATGATATTGGCCATGACTTCCTTGAGTTGCTCCGGATCGGCCGATACCTCATCCAGGACGCGTTCCCGTTTCACGGTCACAGAGACATCATAGGACTTGAGCCGGTGGGTCAGCAGCTGAACGGCCTGATCAACGACGATCGAGGGGCTGATGCGCTGCACGGTCAGTTTGGGCGGCCGGGAGAATTCGAGGAAATTTCCCACGATGGCATCCACGTGCCGGATTTCTTCTGAAATGACGTCGAAGTCTTCCTGCTGATCGGGTTTCAGCGCCAGGGAGCGGTTCAGGGAAAACAGACGCATCTTGACCGACGTGAGCGGGTTGCGCACGCTGTGAGCGACACCGGCTGCCAGTTTGCCCACCATGGCCAGCTTTTCGGCCTGGAGCAGGGATTCCCGGCTTTTTTCCAGCGCGGTCTCTTTCTGGCCGGCGTCAGCAATGAGGTCTCTCACGCTGTGGCTGAGCCGTTCGACAACATCCCCGGAGTCTGCCGGCGATCCGCCTTTGTTGGTGATTTCAGCCAGCTGTTGGATGGGCCCCAGGACCTGGTACCCGATGATGCCGGCCAGCAGCAGCCCGATCAGGGCCATGCCCACAATCGCCGCCACGCTGATGATGCGCAGGTCCCGGGCCTGTTGATGGACTTTCATCTGGATGACGGTGATGCGGGTGTTGTGGATTTCCTTGTAGCGCGCGGTCAGCTCGAGGATGTGGAAAAACCGCGCGCGCACCGTCTGGTGAAGTGCCAATCCCTTTTCCTTGCTCCCATTGCTGTAGAGATCGATCACCGTGTTTTTTTCGCTCACGTACCGGTCATATTCCCGGGAGATGTCTTCGAGGATCATCTGCAGCATCTTGTCGTCAGTGGCGGCGCGGGCGTCGGCCAAGCGCTCCCGGAAAATGCGCCGGTATGCTTCGAGCTGTGACAGCCACGCCGGGTCGTGGTCCTGAAAGAAATAGGACACGTATCCCTTCTGGTTGACCAATGCCGATTCCAGCGCGGCGGCGTTGTGATAGGCGGCGATGTGCTCGTGCAGTTCCTCGTTGAACAGGTTGTCCATCCGGTGAGTGTACCACAGGGACAGGAGGGCGCCCACCAGGGTAATGGTCATGATCAGGCTCAGTGGAAGGTAAATGCGCAGTTTCAGGTCGGTGCGATGCCACATTGTGCTACCTCGTGTTTCGAACGGCCGGCGTATCTCCTGCAGGAGTGACCGCGGAATGGCGCTGCTGCGCCTGGGCCCGCTTGAGTTTTTCCCGCAGGGTTTTGCGATCGATACCGAGGATCGCCGCCGCCTTGCTTTTGTTGCCACCCGTTGCGCCGAGCGCGGTGAGGATGTGCTCGGCTTCCACTTCGGCCAGGGAGCGCACGGCCCAGGCGGCGCGCTTGGGTGAAAACCGCATGGCCGGTGGCAGATCGATGACATCGATCTTTTCGGTATCGCTGACCACCACGAGCCGCTGCACCAGGTTTTCCAGTTCCCGGATGTTGCCCGGCCAGCTGTAGGCCCGTATCGCCTCGAGGGCTTCGTCGGTAAAGTGCAGCGGGGGGCGGCCGGCCTTGGCCTCCAGGGTTTCGGAGAACTGCTGGAGCATGAGTAAAATGTCATCGCCGCGTTCACACAGGGGGGGCAGCCGGATGTCGATGACGTCGAGCCGGTAGTAGAGATCTTCACGGAACAGACCCTTGGCGATCATATCTGTAAGATCTTTGTGGGTGGCGGCGATGATGCGGGTGTCCACCGTGCGCAGTCGGCTGGAACCCACCATGCAGAACTCTTTGCTTTGCATGACGCGCAGCAGCTTGCCCTGCATGCCCATGCTGGCGTCGCCGATTTCGTCGAGGAAAATGGTGCCGCCGTTGGCAACCTCGAAAAACCCGGCGCGCGAGTCCCGTGCCCCGGTGAACGCGCCTTTGACATGGCCGAAAAGCTCGCTTTCGAGGAGGCTGTCGGGGATGGCCGCGCAGTTGACCGGCACAAAAGGTGCTGCGCGCCGGTCGCTGTGGTAGTGCACCGCCCGAGCCACGAGTTCTTTTCCCGTGCCGCTGTCACCGGAAATCAGTACATTGGCTTCGGTGGTGGCCGCTTTTTCGATGCGACGGAAGACCTGTAGCATATCGGGAGAACGGCCGATGATGCCGAACCGGTTGCCGGCTTCCGGAGGTGCTTCAGCGATCTGCCGTCGCTGCAACCGCTCGACCACACGGCCCACCGTCGACATCAGCTCGTCTTCGGTGAACGGCTTTACCAGGTACTCTGCCGCGCCGTCACGGATGGCGTCCACGGCACCGGAGATGGACGGGTAGCCGGTGATCATCATGACTTCGGTGTCCTTTAGGTTCTCCCGGACATACTTGATCAGATCGAGACCGCTCGCTCTGGGCATACGCAGGTCTGTGATCACCAGGTCGGACCGGTGGTCTTGGAGAAAGGCGACCGCGTCATCGACACTGGTGCATGTAAAGACCGGGTATCCGGCACCCGTCAGGTGTCGTTGAATGACTTCGAGCGTGTCCCGGCTGTCATCGACCACCAGCACACTGGGGGGTGGCGAGGTTCGGCCCGGTTCGGGGCGCGCCATGACGATCTCCCTGGTTAATGGTTGTGGGGCGATTTTCCCCACTGATACATCTCTCAAAGGCGTCAGGTCGTCAATGGAAAAGAGAGGGTGAACGTGGATCCCTCTCCCACCCGGCTATGCACATCGATACTGCCCCCGTGGGCCCGTACGATGCCATGGGCCACCGACAGGCCGAGTCCGGACCCCTGGTCGATGTCTTTGGTGGTAAAGAACGGGGTGAAAATCTGTTCGATCGTTTCTGCAGCCATTCCGCAGCCGTTGTCTGCCACACTCATGAACACATGCTCGGCGCTCGCATGGGTTTGGATCGTCAGGGTTCCTCCGTCCGGCATGGCCTGGATGGCATTGGTGGACAGGTTGATCACCACCTGCTTTAATTGCTGGGGATCGGCAGTGATGCTTGGCAGCTCTGGGGCGAGTTGGCAGTCCACCGTCACGCCCTGACGCACGGCACTTGATGCGGAGAAATAAAGGGCGTCTTCGATGACACCGTTCAGGTCTGTGGGCGATTTCCGGGGCGGCACCTGCCGGCTGAACAGCATCAGTTTCTTGATGACGTCCCTGGCGTGCAGGGCCGATCTGACGATGTGCTCCAGATCTTTGGTCACCTGAGGCGCAAGGCCGTCCTCCTTGGCGGCCAGTTGGGCAAAGCCGAGAATGTTAGCCAGTGGTTCGTTCAATTCATGGGCCACACCGGCGGCCAGTTGACCGACTTTTGCCAGGCGGTCGGCGTGGCGCAGCTGCATCTGGAGATCCTGCTGGGAATCGAGCGCCTCCTTTTTGCTGATGATCAGGCCCACCTGACGCGCCACCACGGCGATGAGTTCGACCTCCTCTCGGGTTTGGGCTAAGTGTGGTGCGCCGTCCAAAGTCGCCGTGGCCACACAGAGGCGACCGCGATGGATGTTGCCAACGAGAATCTCTTGTTCAAAGCGGATGGCGGCCGTGTCGTAGCCCGGTGTGTGTAAGCGCCGCTCGTCGACGATCAGCGCCACCGATGCCTCCTGCGGCCGCTGCAGCGCTGGAGGGACAAGGGCGATGATGTCGTGAAGTATGTCGTCGAGAGCCCGGTCCGTGTTTTCCACGATGCGGGCAACGCCGTAAAGGCAGGTCAATTCACGGTTGCGCTCCAGCAGATCGGCGCATTCGCGGATCAGGTGCTGGCGGCCGCTGATGAAGCCGGTAATATCATGGCCGACCATCATGACCCCCGGCATGCCGGAGCCGGCGTCGGCAAGCGGCTTCAGCCGCCACTCGATGTGAACGATTTGTCTGTCCCGCCGGCGGATGCGTCCTCTGAACGTATGGATGTCGCTTTGACGGGTGCACCGGGCAAACTGCTCCCGCTCCCTTTGGCGATCGGCTTCGGGTATGACCAGCTCAAACCAGTCCTCACTCATCATGTCCGTGATACGATAGCCAGTGGTCTGCTCCAGCAGGGTGTTGCCGTGGATGACGCGGCCGTCGGTATCGAGTGTGACCACGATGCCGTGGCTGAGCGCCATTACACTGCGAAAGTAGGCGGCAAGATCCATGGGGCCTCGGATAGGGCGTTCAAGGGTTCAGGGGGTTCAGGGGGTTCAGAGTTGATGGCCGTGTAAAAAGACTGAAATCACCACAGAGGACGCAGGGACCGCAGAGAAAACCCAATAATTATTAAACATATTCTCTGCGTTCCTCTGCGATCTCTGCGGTTCAAAATAACTTTTTGTATTTCCCTAAAGGGCACAAAAGGCCAAAAAATCGACAACACCACGGATGCGCCATTTTTTTTCCATCACTTCGCCGGGCGCTGATCCGCCCTTATCCGGGTGCCGAATCGCTGCTCGGCGCCGGCGTTTGGGCACCGGTATGCAGCCGTTCAAGATCGCTCATCAGTTTGTTTCGATAGAACCGCACGGATGCGGGATTGCTCATGATCATGTCCAACTGTCGGGTGTGGATGATTAGGTGGCCGATGGTCTTGAGGTGGCGGCACATGGCCTCCGCAGGCCTTTTTTCCACCCGCGCGGTCAGCGCGTCGGAGCGGATGTCGACGTGGAACTCCTGGCTCTCCAGGATATCCCGAACGAAATGGATGCGACCCAGGCGCCGCTGTTCATCCGCGGCGCCCCCTTTGAACCGGAACTGGATGTAGTTTTCCGGGTCCCGGTCTCCCACCAGTGTTTCGACCTGACAGAAATGGTATCCGAGCCGGGTGTTGAGGCTGCAATAGTTCCGGGTGATCATGAAATAGCTGCGGGCGGCATAGCTGGAGCGCACGCCGGTCGTGAGCGCCGTGTTGGTCGTGGAACGGAACATGACCGCCATGAGGCCCTTGCCGTCCAGGGGCGGCGGTCCGTCCCAGGGGATGGCCGTGATGCCCCCCCAGAGCGCGCGCATGGGTATGGAGACGATCTGGGTGATGGGTACCCGCGGGCCGGTGACCGGGCCGTTGAATCCGTCGTCCAGATTGAGCACCCACCATTTCAGAGGCACGCGGTCCACCAGTTGTTTGGCCGATTTTTCCGGGAACCGGTGCTCGGTGCCGAAGGCGAACATCTCACTCACCGACCGCTCGTGAACGAGGCGCGTAATATCGTGGAGCGTGCGGCAGTTGGCGATGGTGAAGTCCATGGAATCGGGGTCCAGCAGATTGAGGGGAACGATCCAGCGGCTGGCGCGCTCCAGGGTCTGATAGACCGGGCTGCGTTGAAAGCGCTGCGCGGGGCGCATCGGTCCGGCTTTGGCCCCGATGACGGGCAGCAGCCCCGGGTAGACACGCGCCGCTGTGGCGTCCACGGTGACCGGCGCGTTCTCGGTCAAGCTATCCACGGCACCGGAGAGCCCGAAGATGGCCGGGACGCCGAATTCGCGTGTGATGTGGGCCAGGTGGCCGGCGGCCCCGCCCTCCTCGGTAATGACGGCAGCGGCCCGGCTGACCAGCGGCGACCACAGCGGCAGGGCCTGGCGGGCCACGATGACAGCGCCTTCGGGCATCCGCAGCATGTCCGCCGACTTTTTGGCGATAAAGACGGGCCCGGAAGCGGCGCCGCGGCAGGCCGTGGCGCCGCCGCTGAGCAGCGGCGGGGGCAGCGGGCCGGTGGTATCGATGCGGCTCGTCGCGGCCTGATCGACGATACCGTGGGCCATGGGGCGGCTTTGAAGGATGAACAGGTGCCCCTGCCCGTCGACGGCCCACTCGATGTCCTGCGGGGCGCCGTTGTGAGTCTCCAGCGCGAGGGCGATGTCGGCCAGGCGGCAGGCGGTTTGGCGGGTAATGGCCGGCTGATCGGCGTCTGTGGCGACGGTCGTCTCATGGCATACGCCTTCGATGGGATCGCAGGTGAATTTTTCCGTCTTGCGGGTGATCGTCTCCCTGAGTACGCTCAGGGGGCGCTGCCGGCTGACCTCGATCTGGTCAAATCCGCCGGTGCCGTCCACCACGGCTTTGGGCAGACCCAGGACGGCGTTGATGAACACCGTGCCGGCCTCCGGGTCCACCGGATGGCGGGAGTACATGACCCCGCCGGCGGCGGCGTCCACCATCGCCAGGCAGCCCACCCCCATGGCGATATCCTCGTCGCGCAGGCCGCGCTTGAGGCGATAGGCCACGGCGCTCAGACCGTATTTGCTGGCCACGATTTCCTTATAGGCCAGATCCAGTTCTTCGGCAGCGACGTTCAAACGGGATTTATAGAGGCCGGCGAAACTTTGCTCGGCCATGTCTTCCCCCAGGGCGCTGCTGCGCATGGCTACGCGCAGGCCCGGCCGGCCAGTGGCGAGGCGGCCGTAGGCGGCGGCGATGGCCGTCGAGAGCTCCGGCGGAATGGCGGCTGAAATGATGCGCTGCTGGATGGCCGCGCAGGCGATCTGCATTTCTTTCAAGTCGCCCGGGGTCAGATTCTGGATGCGGCGGTCGATTTCCGTCTGCAGCTCGTTGTGGGTCATGAAGTGCCGGTAGGCGGCGGTGGTAATGGCAAATCCGTCGGGAACCGGCAGGTCCAGGACGCCGCAAACTTCTCCTAACTGCGCCATTTTGCTGCCCACCGTGTCCGCATGCGTGAGCCTCACATCGCTCAGTGTGATCACCAGATGCGGGGGCTCGGCCATCTGCGGAGACTTTTCCGCGATGATGGTCTCGATGTGCTTGCGGATTTCTCCGAAACGCGCGAACAGCGGGTCATATTTTCCCTTTGAAAGCCCGCTCATGCGGATCAGCATCTGCAAGACGTTCACCACCACCGCGGTGCAGCGCGCCCGAACGAAGGCCATGCCGAAAACACCGCCGCCGGCCAGCGCCTGCTCGATGTCGTTCATGACTTCCAGCGCTCGGTTGTTGGCGGTGATCAACAGCTTGAAATCGTGGTAGCGTTCTTTGAAATCGGCGCGCAGAACCTCGACGGATTCGCTCGAAGCGCCTGCCTCGGCGGTTCGGGAAAATAGCGATCGAAAATGCTTCAACACCGGTAGCGCATCCTTTGTCGATGTCGGTGACGCCAAAGCGGGCGGCGGCGACACCCGCCGCCAGATGCGGCGGGTGTCGGCTCTTCGGGCTAGTGCTCCAGGCTCAATCCCCATCCTTCGAAGATGAACAGGATGGCGAAGCCGTACCAGAGTGTGTAAATAACATAAAACACCAGCGAGAACACCACCACCCCCAACCGGCCCGTGATTTTCTCCGCCTGGATGCCGTAGTAGTTGTAGGCGGTTTCCACGGCCTTGGTCTTGGCCAGATCGGTGATCCGGGCCTCCTTGAACAGCTTCTGACGCTTCAGCTCGCTATCCATTTTGTTGAAGGCCGTCCACCAGTTGAACAGTGCCTGGCGCTCGTTGAAGCCGTATCGACCCGACAGCGCGGCGCCGTCGTTGTTGTACATGGCGTCGGCGTCGGCGAGGGCGGCCTGAAGGACGAGGCCCAGATCAGCGGAGACTTTGAGCTGGATGCCCGTGCGGTTCACCATCGCCCCGGCGGCCATGAGCTGACTGGCGATCTGATCCGCCTGCTCATCGTTGTTCATGGCAAACGCCAGTTCGACTTTCCGGCCGTCCAGGGTCTTGGCTTCATCCATGACCTTGGGAATGTAGTAGGCCGATCCCTTGGAGATGGAGTTGTAAAGCGAGTCCAGATAGTTGAGACCGTTATGGCCATGGAATAGCGGCATGAAGATGATGGCCAGCACGATAAAAAAGGCCACCAGCATGGCAAAGCCGCCGTAAAACTCTTTTTTATGAGCGATCATGCGTGAACCCCCCCTTTGAGTTTGTCGATGTTTTTCAGAAACGTACCGATGACCCAGACCGAAAACCCGCCGATGACGATGAAAAAGGCCCAGATGCCGATGGTGTTGAGTACATCACCGGCCCCCTTGGATATCGGAAGTACTCCCAGGGCGCCCAGCTTGGACGGCAGGGCGAAGATCCGGTTTACCGCACCGGCCATGACCGCCATGGCGTAAAAGCCGCGGATCGTGATGCCCGGAACCACCTTGGTCACCATGGCCCCGATCTGGATGCCCAGCAATGAACCGAGCAGCATTCCCATGGCCAGGGTGTAGAAGATAAAACCGTAGATGGCATACTGGCTGATGGCGGCGTAGCCGGCGGTGAAGACGATCTGGAAGATGTCGGTGCCCACGGTGGTCATGGAGGACACCCCCAGCACATAAACGAAGATGGGGAAGGTGAGAAAACCGCCGCCCACCCCCATGATGCCGGCGGCTAGGCCCACCAGGGCGCCGGAGATTACCAGAAAGAGCCATGAGATTTTCCGGCCCTGCGGCGTCAGGTCGAAGTCGAAGCTGACCATGGGGGGCAGATTGACGGCCTGCAGCTTTCGGGGCAGGCTGCCCAGTTCGGCCCCCTCGCTCTTGCCCCCGTGAGCGCCCTCGGTCTGGCTGGATTTTCGCGAGCGCAGGAAGTCGGTCATGGCATAAGTGCCTAAAAAACCGAGCATGAGCGAATAGACCGTGGTGATGAAGGCGTCGCTCAGGACCGGGTTGATCTCATAGAGCACCCGGTTGACGACGCCCCCCACGGTGGCCCCGATGATGGCCCCGATGAGAAAGACCATGGCCAGTGGGACATTCACATTGCCTAGCTTCCTGTGAATGACGCTGCCCATGATGGCTTTGGCGAAGATATGGAAAAGATCGGTGCCCACCGCCAGGATCCCCTTGATGCCGGCGCTCATGAGAGCCGGTGCGATGATGAACCCGCCGCCGGCGCCGATACAGCCGGTGATCAGACCCGCCCCCATGCCGATGAGAATGGACACGATGAAGATTCCGGTGCTGTAAAAGGCCGGGCTGTAAGCCTTCTTGCCGCCGATCAGGGCCGGCAGTGCGCTGCCGATCTGGTCGGCGAAGGCGACGGCGCCGAGCAGCACCGGAATCGTCAGCAGACCAAGAATCCACATCCGTTTCCGGCTGCTGAGAATCGTCCGGGCGTTGTCAATCTCCCACTGGGCGAAGATCTGTGATCCCGCCATCATGAATTGTCCCCACTGCCTGAAAAAATTCATTTTCCCTCCTTGCCTCCTGTGGTTTGTGCGGTGTGCGTTCTTTTGCCGATTATCGATGCGGGCGCGGCGCGTCATGCGCTTGCGCGCTCCGTATTTTTTCTTCCTGTAGTGCCTTGTTTTTAAATGCATCCTGCAGCTTGTAGACAATGTCGTCGATGTCCATCGGCTTCATCAGATAGTCAAAGGCCCCCATCGCCATCCCGGAGATGGCGGCTTCGACACTGGCGTGCCCGGTGAGCAGGATGACTTCCACCAGCGGTTTTTCCTTCTTGATCTGCTTCAACACCTGGATGCCGTCCTGGCCGGGCATTTTGACATCCAGCACCACGACGTCGATGTCGGTGGTGGCCAGGATGCCCAGGGCTGCGGCGCCGCTGCCGGCAGTCAAGACGGCCATCTGCCGGCGGGTCAGCCGTTTGGCCAGCGTTTCCAGAAAGTCCGCCTCGTCATCGACGAGCAACACGTTAATGGGCTTCATGGTCTTTTTCCCCTGTACGGACGACCGACATGATGGCATCGATCAGATCGGCGACCTCGCATGGTTTGGTGAGATAAGCGCTGGCCCCGAAACGGAGGCCCTCCTGCGCGGCGATCTCACAGCCGTGGCCGGTGAGCATAATCACCGGCAGCTCCGGCACCATCTTTTTGAATATTTTCAGGATTTCGATGCCGTCCATGTCGGTGAGTTTCAGATCCAGCACGGCGATGTCGAATTCTTTTTTGCGGAGCACTCGAATCGCTTTCTCTCCGGACATGGCCGTTTCCACCGAAAAACCCCGCCGTGCCAGCCGCTTGGCCAGTACTTCGGTGAACGGCACTTCGTCGTCCACCAGCAGGCAGCGGACGGGCGCGCGTGCGGGGCAGGCACCGCCGGTGGCCTCCCGTGATCGTCCGGATGCGTCACGTCCCTTCATGATATCGCCTCACATACGTCCCTTGTCGGTTCACTATGCCCGCCGCGAGGTGATCTCTCTAATGCGGGCTTCGATGATTTTCTCCTCGTGCCGTCGCTTCTTGGCGGCAGCGTCTTTGACCTTTTCCATGAGGACGTCCATGTCGCAGGGCTTCATCAGGTAGTCATGGGCGCCCTGCTTCATGCCATCGATCGCCGATTCAACGGTGCCGTGGCCTGTGAGCATGATGACTTCCACAAGCGGGTGCTTTTGCTTTATGTCAACCAGGACCTCGATGCCGTCCTTGCCGGGCATTTTGACGTCCAGGATGACGACTTCGATTTCGGCATGCGCGGCCAGCATTTCCATGGCCTGAGCGCCGTCATAGGATTGAAACACTTCCGTATTTCTTTTCCTCAGGCGGCGGGTCATGGCGTCGACGAACGCCACTTCGTCATCGACCAGCAGGATATTGGCTTCAGTCATTGGTTGCTCCTTTCATCAAGTGGTGAACCCGTTTTAGGTGTTTCTTGGTTTTCAGAATCTTCCTCTATCGGCAGACGGATGGTGAACGTGGTGCCGCTGCCCACGCGGCTGGCCACTTCAATCCGTCCGTTCATTCGACTGATGATGCCATAACAGATGGACAATCCCAGCCCCGTCCCCTTCCCGACGGACTTTGTGGTGAAAAACGGATCGAAGATGCGCGGCAGATTGGCGGCGGGGATTCCGGGACCGTTGTCTTTGACCTCAATCAGTACTTCGTCGCCAGCCACCTGCGTGTTGAGCTCGAGGGTGCCGCCGTCTTTTTCCATCGCCTGCAGGGAATTGTTGATAAGATTGAGCAGGACCTGCTGCATCTCCGATGGAGACCCGGCGATGGCCGGCACGCCGGGGCCCAGGTGCGTGACAACCTGGATATTGCCGTATCGGGCGCGCTGCTCGGTCAGGGCGACCATTTCATTGATGAGGGTGTTGGGATGGATCTGCGTAATGCGCGAGTCCGTCTTACGGGCAAAGCTGAGCAATTTGTGGGTGATTTCCTTGCAGCGTTTTCCCTGGGTGTTGATTTGCTTTAGGGCGCGGTGAAACTCTTCCAGGTTGCTGCTCTCAGCAAATTCATTCTCCTCCAGCAGATCTTCGATCCAGCCGGCTTCTTCGACCATAATGGCCACTGGATTGTTGATTTCGTGCGCGATACCGGCAGCCAGCTCTCCGATGGATGCGAGTTTTCCCGTCTCGATGACCTGGAGATTCATCAGTTCTTTCTCCTGATCGGCACGCTGGATGCGCTGGACCATTTGACGAGACAGGAACACTGCCATGAGGACGATGCCCAGACCGCCGAGACCGAAGATCAACAGGGCGATGATCTGGGCCTGGGTGAGCGCGGAAAAGGCGTCAGAGCGCTTCTGGAGATACACCAGCCGCCAGTCGCCGCCTTTGAGGGATGCGACTGCGGTCAGGTATACGGTGCCATTGCTATTCTTGACTTCGCGCACGACAACCGGGCTTCGGCGGTTGCGGGATTCCGTACCGTTGGGGGGTCTGAAATCACCGGTGACCATTACTGTCTGCCGGGGTTGGGTCTGGAAAACACCGTCCCGGTTGAGGATGTATGCGAAGCCGGTCTCGCCGATGTGGATGTTTTCCACCAGATCGTTGAAAGAGACAAAGTCGATGGTCGCCCGAAGGATCCATGGTCGGCCGCCGATGGTTTTACGCACGGTTACGATGAAATGGGGGGAATCCCTCAATCCCAGAAACACGTCGCTGATATAGTATTGGCTATGGATGGCCTGCTTGAACCAATCGGCCATGCTGTAGTCAGCGCCGCGAAGACCAAAAGGCCCGGCGTAGGCGATTTGGCGGCCATCGGCGTCGACCACACCCAGGTCGACGAATACCAGGCTGAACATCTTTTGCAGGTGCTGCAACTGCTGCGCGAGAAAGACTTCGTTGGTGAGTTCGGCATAAGTAAACGTCTCCGCGAGGAATCGGACCTTTCGCTGTTTCTCGCTGAGAAAGCTGTCGATAGCTTGCCGGTGTTTGGCCACCAGTTCCTCAAGGTGGGCATATACCTTGGTCTGATAGATGCCCTGAAACTGATCGAAAATGATCCCGCCGACGAGGAACAGCGGCGTCAGGGATACCAGAATGACGATGGTCACCATTTTTCGGATCAGCGAGCGGTAGTAGTTCCGGTTGGCAGTGTCGTCCATCGATATGAGTGCTCCCTTTAGTCGGCGATTTCCCCCCCGCTCGCGAGGAAGGGTGGCGGGCGTCTGCCCGCTGGTGGTCGCTTTCTCCCCAAAGATGACGGCGACTGTCGGCGCTCTTTACACGGTGTAAATAGATTCGCCGACACCCGGCCGTTGTCGGTGATGTTGCGTTACTGCTGCCGTCTGCCTCCTCTGTGGTGGCACTGGCTGCGGGACAGAGAAGGCAACATTTTGAAATGACGTGTTAATTCGATCGCATCAAACATCGATTCACCGTTTTGACCCAGCGCGCTACCTACAATCGCGGCAGGGGAGAATTTCTCCGTTGCGCTTGCTAAGAGCAATCGGTGTGCCAGATGTCGGCTTGAGTAATGGTTGGCGGGAGAGAAAAAAAGTGATTTGGTAAGGGTCAGAAAATATAGAAGAAAAAATAATTGGGCCCCAGTGAGGAGAGCGCTGGTGGCGTTTCGGGTCATCTTTGGCGACTGGGATTATCGCACAGGGGCGAGATGAGGGGATGGTGCATATTGTACCGGTGGCGCGAATTGCCCCAGGGGTGTGCTTCTTGCCGGTGCCACCGCCTTGGCAGGCCTCGGCGCGGGCGTTGCCGATGTGGTGCCAAAGTTATAATCGCCCATCAGTTGATCGCACCACACGACGCTGCGCAGTGCCCTGGAACAGTGGCTCGACAGGTTGTCGATTCGGCCTATGGTCGTCGGAGAATTTGAGGACAGTGCCCTGCTCAAGGCGTTCGGAAGGCTGGCGTGGGTCTGTTCGCAATATCTGGCCCATTAAACAGCATCGAAAATGCTACAACGGTTTTTGCATCAGTGCCACGTCTTTGACCGGGATCTGACAGGACCACCCGAATGTTCGGGCGATGCGCCGCAGGGTGACTTCGCGGTAGAAGAGCACATGGGTCGGGTCGCGGCGGTAGTGCCATGATGGAAAGCGGGCGTCGTCGGTTTGAAAGCAGGTCATGAGCGCCAGCCATCCACCCGGTCGCAGCATCTGCTCGAAACGGGCGAACTCCTCGGCCGGCCGGTGAAAATGCTCGATGGTTTCGGTGCAGGTAATAAAGTCGTAGTGCTTATCCAGCACGGTCCGGTCTGGTGCAAAAAAGGGATCAAAAAGGGTCAGGCGGTGCCCGGCCTCGGTGAGCATCCGGGCCAATGCAGAGCCGGGCCCGCATCCGTAATCGAGTCCCTCCCGGCCGGCAGGCAACCTTTCCAGCAAAGGCGCTGCGAGCTTCGATAGAAACCGCCGGTAACCGGCGTCCGCCGGATCGTTTTCATGCGCCAGATAATGTTCGTATTCGGCGCTCGCGGACAGCCACTGCGCCGGATCGAGCAAGGTCGCCTTACAGCGCTCGCAGCGCTGATAATGCCGACCGTTTACGCATAAGAAAGGGCGTGTCGCGGGTGCGTTGCAGACGCTGCAACCGGGATGGTTTCTCTGGGCGCGGTTTTTTGGGGGCGGTGTGCTTACGGTTTTTGAATTCATAATGAAAAATGGCCTCCTTTTCCATGGAGACCATTGAACCGTAAAAGGGCTGTTTTCCGCTTGCACAATCTGGAGAATTTCATCTCGGAAGTATCAACGGAAATAATGTTTCCTGCAGTAGTCGGCGTTGCAGGCACCCTCTTTTTTGGCCCCGCCACCAAAATAAAGAAGGCGGGCGCTGTCCAGCCCGCCTTCTTTATTGGCTGATGATGATGGTGGGGTAAAGTCCTTCCAGCGCGCCGTCGGTATACGGCTGGATGGTATTAAATGAAATCTTCTGATTTCTTTGGGCATGCCCCTTGTTTTTGAGCCCGTTGAACAGGGCACCGTTGGCTTCGAGGATGTGATGAATGCGATCACGGAAGCCGGTGATGAATGTGGCGCCGCTGCCTTCGAAAACCATTCCGCCTTTTGTGGTGCCGCTGGTGATTTTGGCAAAGTCTTTCTGGCTGATACTGTTGTCGGCCAGTTCTTTTTTGCTGGTAATCAGCCCCCAGACCAACTGGCCGGCGGGAATGGTCAGGGGTTCGGTGGCGTCGATGATGGTATGGGGCATGATGATGCTTTCCTGGCCGATGGTCAGGCGCGCATCCGGGCGTCCCCTTAAAAACGAGTTGAAGCCCACAAATACCGTCTTGCCCAGATCGGCCTCGATGATTTTGGCGCCGTGGGCCGTCACGTTATTGCCTTCCAGGTGGGAGTTGATGATGTAGCAGTTCTCCTGGGCGTTGGCGCCGACCCCCAGGTGTGCATTCTGCAGGAATGCGCGCTGGGCCACCAGGACGTTTTCGCTGATGGTGGTCTTGGGCTTGATGACGGCGAATCGGTCCAGGGAGGCATTCTTGGGGACTTTGACGGGTTGATCGATGTTCACCACTTCAAAGACCCGTTGAAAGGCTTCCTGCCGGTCTTCCACGAAGTCGATGAACAGCCCCTGGGGCGGAGCCCCGGGCGCAAAATGGATATAGCGGTTCAGGCGGTCCAGGGGATGCTTGTAGAGAAAATTGAAGTTTCCGGGGCTGCGGATCCAGATCGTGCCGGGCGCGATGCACTGGTGAGCGATCTCTCCGGCCTGGATATAGGCAAATGCGCCGATGACGCTGTCGTGGGCCGTGGTCAGATCAACCGTGGAAAAGGGCCCCAGAAAACATCCTTCCATCGGTGATCCGTGGATATTGGCATAGTGGGTGGATACCGTATCCTTGATGAAGAAAGTCTCCAGGGTTTCCGGATCGTGTGAAAAGCAGTGCACCAGGGTTTTGATCAGATAGCTGTCTTTGATGTCAATCTCTTCATCCCTGGACAACACGATGTTGAACTCTTTGAAAGGGTAGGCATCGTTTTTCTTCTTGAGCTCGTCTCCCCGGATGTCGCTCTTGTAAAGGATGGATCGGGTGACCTTGCATTTTCCCAGAAAATAGCTGCCGGCAAGGCTCGATTCCCTGAATTGGAAATCGAGCGTGTGGTTGGGGGTGATTCCGTAAAACGCGTAGAATTTCTTGAACTGCTGGCTGGGGACCAGATCCTCTACCCAGGGGCGCACGTCATACTGGAGTTCTCTCAGATTGATATTGACGCGCTGGCTGATCCGTTCGAAGAGATTTCTCAATGCTTCCATGAGGCATCCTCACTCGTTGTCAATTTCGCATTCCTTCATCGTGTGGAAAATGGCACCGAAGACATCCGACAGCCGCAAAATGCCGACAATTTCCTTATCTCGGGCAACCAGCAGGGAGAGCTGGTGCTGGCCCATCACCATCTGATGGAGGGCCATTTCCAGAGACGTTTCCGGTGACACATATTCCTCCTCCATGGGCGCCTGCATGATCGTCTCCACTTTGATTTTAGAGGCTTTCTTGCAAAGCGCTTTGAGGGTGACGCCCTTTCGCGGCCGGTCCTTGATCAGCGAGGTGATGAATTTGTCGCTGAACTCGAAGTCACTGAGTTCGCTGAGCTTGTAGAGGACATCGTCATCGGGTTCGAGTTCGATGGCCTTGAGAACATCCATGTGGCTCAGTTTGCCGACGACCCGGTTGTCCTTGTCGAGAACCAGTACGGCCCGGTGCCGGTGCTTGCTGCGGTCGTATTCCTCCTGGGCCTTTTCCAGGGCGAGCACGGCCTCGAACAGGGTGGCACCTTTCCTGACAGTGGCATATTCGGACAGCGGGACCATCAACTCTTCGACTGTGAATGTATCCATAGGTCACCTCCAGAACGCGGTAGAGCCCGACAATAGCATAAAATTAGTAACAAAGTGAAGCCTTTAGTGGGCCGCTGCCGCGTGTCGGTCCGAAGCCGGAGATCAAACTTGGTGAAACCGGAAAAAGTGATTTTGAACCGCAGAGCGCGCAGAGAAACGCAGAGAACATATTTAACCTCTGCGCTCTCTGCGTCCTCTGTGGTGATTTCTGATTTTTTTACGAGTTTGTCAAACTTGTGCCGGCCGATGGCCCCTTATGGATGGACACTACTTGAAAAACGTCAATAGGGCGTGCAGATTGGTCAGCGGGTGCGGAGGGCACCCGGGAATGAACAGGTCCACCGGTAAAAGGGTGTCCAGGCCTTCGGTGATTTCCGGGCCGCCGCGAAACGGTCCGCCGGTCAGGGTGCAGCTGCCCACGGCAATGACGGCCTTGGGCGCTGGAACGGCCTCGTAGGTCGTGAGCAGCGCTGTTTTCATGTTGCGGGAAATCGGACCGGTGACGACGATGGCATCGGAGTGGCGCGGTGAGGCCACGAAATTGATACCGAACCGGGCCAGGTCGAAAAAGGGGGTCGCCAGCACGTTGAGATCGGCTTCACAGGCATTGCAGCCGGCCGCGGACACCTGGCGCAGTTGCAGGGACCTGCCGAAGAGCTTCTTGAAGTGCCGGCGGGAGTGGGCGGCCAGATCGGCCAGCGATCCGTCCACTGTCAGGTGCTCTTTTTCGGCAACGGCGATTTCAAAATCCTGGGTAAAGGTGACAAATTCGCCGCCGGAAACCTGTTCACAGGTCCCGCAGAAGATGCACCGGCCCATGTCCAGCGTGCGGGCTTCGTTGTCAATGGCGTCCTGGGGACAGGCGGCGGCGCAGCGCGCCACCAGTTCTGCGGGAGCCTCCCGGTTGATCTGCGGGCGGCCCCGGTAGCGTTTCCACAGTTCGATCTTTTTCTTCGGATACCCGGTCGTCCGGTAGCCCTGCTCGAATCTGTTTCTAAGCGTATTGAGCATCTTTGTCTCTCTCCATCAAGTTCTGAGTAGAGTACTTGTCAGAATATTGTTCCGTTTCATCCCCGAGATCCTATCGGGGTCGGGATCGAAATCGGGATCGATATCGATGCTCACCATAAGATGTTGTGCAAACGGAACGAATTTTTATCAATGGCTATAATCTTCACAAAGGACACGAAGTATTTCTAACGCACTTCTTCTGGTTGTTCCTTCGTGCACTTCGTGTTCTTCGTGGTTCACATCCAGTGCTACAGGTCAAATCCGCAATACGACAGGTTGAAGCTTTTGTTGTTGAGCGGAAAATCGCTGATTCCCGTATCACGCAAAGACATGGAAAGGCCGTTCCAGTTGTGGAACGAGGGGTCCTTTATTTTGTAATGCAGCAGACGACCGGTGTCATCGGTAAGCACGCAGTGCGACACTTCGCCGCGCCAGGCCTCGTTGACGGTCACGACGAAAGACGAACCGGCAAGGTTTATCTCCGCCGCAGGCGGCACGCAGGCGGTTTCCACCGGCGCATCCAGCATCGACAGGATCAGCCCCATGGATTGAAGGCTCTCATCGGCCCGCATCCTGGCCCGGGCATACACATCCCCGGTTGATTTGGCATTTTCAGGAATCTTAAGGCGGCCATAGTGCTCGGTCGGAAAGCAGCGGCGGACGTCGTAGGCCAGGCCGCAAGCCCGGCCGGCCGGGCCCACCAGACCGAGCTTTTCCGCGTCACCGGTGCTTACGGCCCCGCACCCCTCGAAACGGGAGCGAACGCTGGACGTTGAAAAAAGCAGATCGATGGTGTGGGCAACCTGGGGGTGGATTTCGAGGATTCGCGATTTCAGCGTCGTGCGGATCTCATCGTCCATAGCAAGCCGGACGCCGCCGGGGCGGATCAATCCCTTGCTGAAACGGTTGCCGCAGAGCAGCAGAGACATATTGAGGAAATCGCCGCGCATGCGGCCGCAGTAGTTGGCCGGGGGCAGGAAGGCCACATCGCCGCTCAGGGCGCCCAGATCTCCCACATGGTTTTGAAGCCGCTCGAGTTCCAGTGCGATGGTCCTGATAATGCGGGCCCCTTCATCGGGGGCCATCCCGGACAGGGCCTCGATCGCCTGGGAATGGCAAAGGCTGTGGCCCACGGTGGTGTCTCCGGCAATGCTTTCGGCAAGGATCGGCAGACGCTTTGCGGCGGCTGTCAGCAGCATCGGTTCGATGCCCCGATGCTGATATCCCAGCTGGATCTCCAGATTGAGGACGCGCTCACCGATGCAGTTGAAGCGAAAGTGGCCCGGTTCGATGACGCCCGCATGCACCGGGCCCACGGCCACCTCGTGGATCTCATCTCCGGCAACGCTGTAATAGTCGTAGCGGCCGGGGATATCTTCCGAGTAGTCGTTGCCGAACACGTCCGGCAGATCCCTGTAATTGGGGTGGTAGCGGACCATTTTCAACCAGGGGTGACCCTCCGGGCGGATCCCGTACTGTTCGGCGATTTCGCGCTCGAACATGTGAAACGGCTCGCACTGGGCGCTGAGCGCCGGGTAGGCCGCCGGCGCATCGGATCCGGCCACCAGCAGTTTGTCGGTGCGCAGCACCGCCAGCAGTTTGAGGTCTTGCCCATCCGGATAGGCGAAAAACTGGACCACTTTGCCCCCGGCGTCGACGATTTTCAGCGCCTCCTGGCGAAACGTTTCAAAGGGCAGGTGCGGGAGGGTGTCCCGGGCAACGGCCGCGCCATTTTCGATCTCGATAAAACCCGTTTCCATTAAAAACCTCCGCCGCTGGAAGTCACCGCTTGGATAATCGCCTGGTACAGCGGATCCGGAAGCCAGAAACACAGTATCAGGGAGGTCAGCAGCAACGCATACTGGGGCCAGATCATGTTGGCCTTCTCAGGGATGCGGACCACCGTGTCACTCTGGCCGTAGGAGATCTTGAGCACCTGATTGGCAAATCCGGCGAAAATGACGCACAGGCTCACGATGAACAGGCCCACCCCCCAGTAGTGGCCGCCCCGGAAGGCGCCGATGATGATCAACAGCTCGCCGATAAAAATGCCGAAGGGCGGAAACCCGGAAATCCCGGCGAAGCCGGCAAAGAACGCCACAAAGGTGCGCGGCATCTTTGTAACCAGATCGCCGGTGCTGGCGATCATCCGGCTGCCGTATCCCAGGAGAATATTGCCTGACGTGAGAAACAGGGACGACTTGATCAGGCTGTGGTGAATCAGGCACACGATGGCCCCAAAGGCGCCGATGCCGCCGATGCCGGTGCCAAAGGCGATAATTCCCATGTTTTCGATGCTCGAATAGGCCAGCATGCGTTTATATTCGGTCTGTTTCAGGATGAAGGTGGCGGCGGCCATGATCGAGAGCAGGCCGAAGACCATCAAAATGGTGCCGGAGAAATCGCCCAGACCGGCAGCGACCATGATTTTGTTGGTTTTAAAGATGCCCAGGTAGGCACAGTTGAGCAGCACGCCCGAGAGCAGCGCAGAAGCAGGGCTGGGGGCTTCGCTATGGGCATCGGGCAGCCAGGTGTGCATGGGGGCGAGTCCCATTTTGGTCCCATAGCCCACCAGGATGAACACGAAGCCGGCCTTCAGCCACATCGGGTCGAGCTTTCCGGCAACGGCGGTGAGCGCGGAAAAGGAAACCGGCGCGTCCACTCGGCCCACGTCCATGGCCACCGTTATGAGCACCGAGCCCAAAAGGGCCAGTGCAATGCCCACCGAGCAGATCAGCACGTACTTCCAGGTGGCCTCCAATGAGGCGGCGGAGCGATGGGTGTAGATCAGCGGGGCGCTGGCCAGTGTCGTGGCCTCGATGGCGATCCACATCACCATGATGTGGTCGGAGAGGGTCACCATGGTCATGGTGGACAAAAACAGCAGCATCGAACCGGTGAAAATGTTCTCGCTCCGGAGATCGGAGGCCTTGAGGTATCCTGTCGTGTAGATCGAGATCAGAAAAAAGAGCAGAGAGATCACCAGCAGCGACAGCAGGCCTTCGGGGGTGACCGCAAAGAAATCCGGAAACAGCGGCTGCGGCCGGCGCGCCCAGAGCAGGATGGAAAACAGCAAGTGCACTGCACCGGTCAGCACCAGGAGTGATCGGCCAAGGCGCGGTGGCATGAAAAAAGCCAGCAGACCGGCGATAAATGGCGCCACAAAGACGATTTCAACCATAAAGATCCACCTATTCCTTTAAAGTTCTGAGCAGTGCCGTGTCCACGTCGTCAAAGGTCTGCTTGATATTCTGAAGGATGACGGCCATGATCATCACGCCGGCCAGCACGTCCAATAAAATACCGAATTCCACAATATGCAGCGCCCGCACCGAAAACGTCGTTCCCACCAGGTAGATCCCGTTTTCCATCATCATGTATCCCAGGACCATGGCGATGGCGTTTCGCCGCGCGGTAAGCAGAAACATGCCGGCCACCAGGACCGAGATGGCCGTCGGCAGCAGCAGGGCGCTGGCGCCACTGGCCGGCAGGTTGAACTTGTGGCTGGCAAAAGTCGCCCCCACGATCAGTCCGAGTCCGGCGATCAGTGAGGCATGGTAGCCGATGATCGGCTCCACCTCCCGGCGGATGGCCACCTTTTTGATGGCCAGGTGGATGCACAAGGGGATCACGATGCCCCGGATGGTCAGGGTGACCAAGGTAAACGCCAGTCCGCCGCCCGTCATATCGTGTCCGATAAACAGCGGCACGATGGAGACCACGATCCCCTGAAAGGCAAGGACCTTGATCAGCCCCGGCAGACGACTGGAGCCCAGGGAGAATAGGATCGACAGCAGCACCAGAGATAATAAGGTATCGACCGGATGGCTCATGGGAGATACTCCAGGGTGATGATGGTTGCAAAAAAGGCCAGGGCAAAAGAGGTCAGGATAAACTTGGGCACCGCGTCCATGCGGTAGCGGGCCATGACCGATTCGGTCACCCCGACGGCGATGTAGACCGTCACCAGGGCGGCCAGATACATGCCCATGTTCAGGGCGGGGTGGCCCAGATCGAAGGGGACGATCAAGGTGGCGACCATTGACGCATAGAAAAACAGTTTGCAAAAGGAGCCCAGTTCGATGAGTGCGAAGTCCGGCCCGCTGTGGTCCAGCACCATGACCTCATGGATCATGGTCAGCTCCAGGTGCGTGGCCGGATCGTCCACGGGAACCCGCGAGTTCTCGGTGAGCAGGACGATGAAAAAGGCCAGTACGACAAACAGCAGCGGTGAGCCGGCCGCCTGCCACAGTGACTTGGGCTGGTGAGCGGTAAAGTAAGCCGCCAGTTGCAGTTGCTCGGTCAGCAGATAGAACAGGATCAGCACCATAAACAGCGTGGCTTCGCAAATAATGGGGAAATACGCTTCCCGTGCGGCGCCCATGCCTTCGAAGGGTGAGGCCGTGTCCATGGCCGCGGCAATGGTGAAAAACCGTCCCAGCCCCAGCAGGTAAAGGACGAAAATCACGTCCCCGGTGAACGAGAACAGGGGCCGGTACCCGGCGATGGGCAGAAACATCAGCGCCGTCAGCGCGGCGCCCAGGGAGACCATGGGGCCCAGCTTGAACAGGAAGGTTGTGCTGGTGCTGTAGACGGACCCTTTTTTCAGCAGCTTGATCAGCGTGAAGTAGTTGATCAGCAGGGGGGGGCCTTTTTTGCCTCCGAAGAAGGCCTTGACCTTGAGAATCATCGCCGAGAGCAGCGGTGCCAGTAGAATGGCAAGCAGCCAGAGGTAAAAGGATCTAATCATAAAACCGCCTCATTGGATGGTGCGTTCAACGACATGTCGCACCAAGGGTTTATATGAAAAAGAGCAACGCCACGATGGCCGCCAGAATGTACCCGATATACAGGTGGATATCCCCGTGCTGGATCCAGCGCAGCCGGTCGAAGAGCCACAGGATGGGGCGGACCACCACGGTGCCCATATGCATTTCGGCAATGTCGCCGATCTGGCTGTGGTAATGCGTCGGTCGCGGAAACCGGCCCCGGACTGCCGGGTGCACCACGTGGCGCGGGGCGACCGGCTTGAAAAAATCCAAAATCGATGCCGCGTAGGAAGAACCGGTATATTGCATCTTGACGGTGGGTTGGGTAAAGCCGCAGCCCCAGGTGCCGGCGCGTGAGATGGGTTTGTCCTTGTAGGCCATCATTCGCAGCGCCACGATCAGGCCCATGACGATCACAAACTGGGCGGCGGCCACACTGATATTGGTGGTGATCGGCATAAACGGCTCAATGGCGATGCGGCCGTAGCCCAATCCGAGCGCGCCGACCGCCTTCAGTGCCATGAAGATAAAAAACCGGGGAAACACTCCGACCACGCAGCAGGCTGCGGCCAGAATCACCAGCGGCGGCAGCATCATGCCCCCCCCGCTCTCGGCTGCGGCGGCTGCCGGTGTGCGGGGTTCGCCCTGAAACACCACCCCCATCACCTTTGAAAAGAGGGCCAGGGCCAGGCCGCCGATGATCGCCAGACTGATAATGGCCAGCACACTCATGGCAAAGGCGTTCTGGTGCATCGCCACGCCCCGGAAACTGCCCAGATAAATGAAAAATTCACTGACGAACCCGTTGAAGGGCGGCAGGCCGGAAATCGCCAGGGACCCGATGAGGAAGGTGATGCCAACGGTGCGCATGCGCTTTATCAGGCCGCCGAGGGCATCGATGGATCGGGTGCCGGTTTTCTGGATGACCACCCCTGCGCCCATGAACAGCAGCGATTTGAAGAGGGCGTGGTTGAGCACATGAAGCAGCGCCCCGGTGAAGCCGAGCACGGCCATGACCGGCCGGCCGGCCGTAACGCCCACCATGCCGATCCCGAGGCCGATGAGAATGATGCCGATGTTTTCGACGCTGCTGTAAGCCAAAAGCCGTTTCAGATCGTGCTGGCCCAGCGCATAGACGACTCCTAATATCCCGGTCGCCATGCCGGTGATCAGGACGATTTGCCCGGGCAGCGGCGTGTGCAGCTCCAGCAGGCTGTAAATGCGGATAATCCCGTAGATGCCGGTTTTGATCATGACCCCGCTCATGACCGCCGAGATGTGACTCGGGGCCGCCGGGTGGGCATAGGGCAGCCAGATGTGGAACGGGAAAATGCCGGCTTTTGAGCCGAAGCCGATGAAGCACAGCACAAAGACGGCGGTCTTCAGCGGGACGCTCAGGGAGGTTGCCAGGAGCTCGAAACTGCCGGTTTGGCCGTAGATCAGGCCGAACCCGGCCAGGATGAACATGGCCCCGACCTGGGAAAAGACAAAATAGAGAAACCCGGCCCGGCGGTTTTCCGCGGACTGGTGGTCATAGATGACCAGAAAGAAGGAAGACAGCGACATGCTCTCCCACGACAGCATGAACGCGAGCATGTTATCGGCGGTGACCACCAGGGCCATGGAGACGATGAGCAGGCTGAAAAACAGCGTATTCGCTGCCGTGCGCAGAGCCTTTTCCGGCTTGTCCATGTAGTGGAAACTGTAAAGCGCGGCCAGCGCGCAGATGGCATAAATGGCCACCAGGAAAAAGGCGGACAGGGTGTCCATACGGAAAGCCAGCGTCGCCGCGTTCATGACTTTGACGCTGGCGATATAGCTTCCCGGGTTCAGCAGTTTGGCCATGGCATCGACAGCGCCGATCAGGCATCCTGCAGCCAGCGCCAGCACGCTGATGGCCTTCATGAGGGTGAACTGCCGCCAGGTGAGCATGGCGGATGCGCCCCCGGCTGCAATGATCAGGTTCGCGGTAAAGAAAAGATCCATTCATTCCCCTTTGATTATTGACCTTCACGGTACAAGGGTAAAAAATCAATGTACTGAACCGACTCAGTCCATTGCCGGCGCCTTTCCATGGGGCTGTTCTGACCATCGCCCCATATCATGAAAAGCTTTCGATTACAGTGTTATGGGCATGCCCATCAGCGGCCACAGGACGTACACGGCAAAGCCGACCACGATCATCAGAATGATGCTGGCCGGAATACCGTAGAGAAAAAACTCTCCGGTCGTGAACTGCTTGGAGTCGTAGGCGATGGCGTTGGGCGCCGCGCCCACCAGCAGCAAAAACGGCATGCCGGCCGTCACCAGGGAAGCAAACAGAATGACTTCGCCAGACACGCTGAGGTAAGGGGCGATGACCAGCGCCACCGGCAGGGATATGGCGATGGCTGCCACGTTCATGATGAAATTGGTCATGATCATGACGAAGAAGGCGATGCTCATGACAAAGACGAACCAATGGGATTCCTTGAAAATGGTCAGCCAGTTGATGGCGAGCCACTCGGCGGCGCCGGTTTCCCAGAGGCAGAAGCCGATGCTCATGGCACCGGCAAAGAGCAGGATGATGTTCCAGGGAATCGCTTCAAGATCGTCGATGTCGAGGATGCCGGTGATAAAGAAAAGGATGGTGCTCAAAAGGATGAGCGCCGTCTTGTGGGGCGGGTTGAAGCCGGGGATGGCGGCTTGCAGGAGTGCCGAGAGGGCCAGGCCCAGGATGCACAGCCCCACGATGCTGGCGGCGATGACTTCCTTGCGGGTGATGCCGCCCAAGGCGGCGTTAAGCGTCTTGGCGCGCTCCTTCAGGCCGGGGATGCTTTTTTTCTCCGGCTTGAGCACCACCATGAAGTACCCCCACAGCAGGAAGGTCATGAGCCAGCCGATGGGGAACATGTAATAGGAGAGCTCGAAAAAGCCGATATCCTTTTGCATGATGTCCTTGTAAAATCCGAGGGCCACGGCGCCGCGGGCCGCGCCCAGGAGGGTGACGATGGAGCCGGCGCCGGCCACGTAGGCCATGCCGATGAACAGCCCCTTGCCGAATTTGGTGGGCTTGTCGCCTTCACCGTAGAGCGCGTAGATCGCCACCAGCAGCGGGTAGATAGTGGCCGCCACGGCCGTGTGGGCCATGATGTGGGTCAGGGCGGCCGTCACCACAAAGCAGCCCAGGTAGATCATGCTCGTTTTTTCCCCCACGATGGCGAGCATCTTGTAGGCCAGGCGTTTGGTGAGGCCTGTTTTGGTGAAGACCAGGCCGATGACGATGGAGCCGAAGATGAAGAGCACCGACGGGTCCATGTAGTCCTTGAAGGCCTTGCTGGCCGGCCGGATGAGAAACAGCACCTGCATGACGCCGATGGCCAGGCTGGTCACGCCGATGGGGATCACTTCAAACACCCACCAGGTGCCGGCCATGAGAAAAACGGCCAGCGCCCCTTTGCCTTCCGGACTGAGCGCGAAGCTCTTGCCCGTGGGGTCGATGGCATCGGGCCAGGCCGGTGAATAGTACGTGATAAAAAACAGGGCGACGCCGGTCAGCAGTGCGGCCATTTTGCCCCATTCGATCTTTTTTTCAGCGGCAGAGAACGTATTTGTTGTCATTTCGAGCTAACCTCCGTGTAAAATATGTGATCGCAGCCGGTTTCCCCCCCTGGAGTCCGGCTGGGTCATCCGGCGCTGCCCCCGTGTTCCTTCTGGCATTCCTTCATCGCGTGAAAAACCGCTGCAAAAACATCCGTGAGTCGGAGGATGCCGGTAATCTTGTCACCCCGGGCGACCAGCAGAGACTGGTGATGGCCCATGACCAGTTGATGAACGGCCTGGTCCAGGGACGCGCCTTCCTCCACGTACTCGCCTTCTGACGGGGTGTACATGATGTTTCGGGCTCTGGTTTGAAGGGCTTTGCGGCACAAGTCCATCAGCGGTGTCGACCACATGCCATAGCTCTTGATCAAGGATACCGTGAATTCTTTGGAAAAGCCGAAGTTGTGCATCCCTTTCTGACCGGCCATTTCAGCGTATTTGGGTTCGAGCGCCTTGAGCACGTCCAGTTGGCTGATCTTGCCGACCACGCGGCCGTCTGCATTCAGTACCAGGATGGCCCGGTGCCGATAACGGGTGTGATCGAATTCCTCCTGGGCCTTTTCCAGTGTGGAGACGGCTTCGAAAAGTGTGGCGTCTTCATGCACCGTTGCGTATTCCGACAACGGCACCATCAGGTCTTTAACGATAAATGTCTGCACTCTGCCTCCTTCTTGCCAAATGATCGTTTCGTTTTCACAGACGGTTTATGGTTTCCCGGGGCACCGCCGGGATAGATTCGCTCTCAATAAAAAAAGCGGTGCCGGTCAGGGTCGGCAATCTCAGTATTGCGCCGGCCAATGGCCCCACCGCTTCATGTTACATAATGGATGGCCTTTTCCTGTGGATATGGTCCTCCATGAAAGGCGAAATCATTATCATGGGAGAATTCAAATAGCAACGCGTGAAGGCGAAAAACACCTTAGTTTATTGCTTTTTATCACTTTGGGCTGTTAAAAACTCTAGTGAGCACTCAGCTCAAAACGCGATTTTCGAGCCAGTCGAAAACGGCGCGGCCCTGGGCGGCGGGATCTGATTTACCGGTCATCGCGGCGACGGCCTCCTCCCGCTGCGTCGCGTCGTTAAGGCGCACGGTCGAGTCAACCAGCCTGAGGGCATTGTCGATGCGGCTGAAGGCGACCAGCGGGCCGAAGGCGACCGGGGCGTCGCCGATGCGCCCGGTCTGGCCGGTGATGTCGTGGTGGGGCACCTGGAGCGCTTTGGGCGGCGCGGTGAACCCCAGTATTTCGCTGAACAGCGCCAAGGCGTCGGTGACGCCTTCGGTGTAGCCGTTTTCCAATGAGCGTGCCCCTATGGCGGCAATCTCATGGATGTCGGCCGGTTTCCAGTCGAGGTTCAGATCGGCCAGGCAGGTTTCCTGCACCCGCCGGACCGTGTCGGCCTGACGGCTCGTCACGACATCGGTGTCCACCAGGATTTTTCGGATATTGCGCAGGTTGACCATCTCCTTGACCGTGGGGCTTTTGCGCATTTCTACATCTTCCACCGAGGTGTGGTACAGGGGCAGGTCGTTGTCGAGCACCAGCACCTCATGACGGGTGGCGTCCCCGTCGGGCACGTAAAGGTCATTGTCTCGCCGGCGCAGGCGCTGGTAGCCGGCCATCTCAAGAAGGGCGATCATGTTTTCGCGGTCCACATGGCGTTCGCTGCCCGGCGGGCGCAGGGAGGTGATGACGGCGGCCGCCATTTTGTCGATAGCCATTTTTTTGCGCAGATTGTCGATGAAGCTCATTGGGGGTATCCTTGATGACAATGGGGCAGGGAAATTTTGATTTCAGGCGCCTGTTCCATGATGCGCCGCATACCGCGGCGGGTCTGGATATACATCGCCCATTGTGTATGGCATGAAAGCGTCTCCTTGTGCCTATCATAACGGTTGTGGCGGGCGAGGGCAACCATGGGCACCAAGTCTATGGCAATCTTGACGCCGCCGGGGTTTTTGGCTATAGCTCCGTGACAATGCACTCCCGGCATGGTGGCGCCTGGATGAATGCTCGTTGTTTCTTGACTACTGCGCTTCTCGCAGGGCCTGAACGAAAGCGGTTGTTGCCGGCGCCACAATTTTTAGTTGCGGCCGATGGCCGTAATTTAAAGCCGCCTGATTCGCAGGTGGGCGTTCATTCCAGCGGGTTGCTTGCTTATCGACGCCCGTCACATTCCTTCCGAAGCAGTGAAGAACGGTCACTTCCCGGCGAACTGAGGACGGTAGACGACTATTTCATGGGGTGTGCCCCAAAAGGGGCGCCTGTGGTGGGGTGCGGCGTAGAGCAGCGTGCCTGGCGCCTGAATCTACCAATCCCGGATGGACACAAGATATGGAGAGGATGCTATGTCAGAGACGTTGAAAATCGAATACAACGGGAAAACTTTTGAGTTGCCGGTCATTACCGGTTCGGAAGGCGAGAAAGCCGTCGATATCTCCCGCCTTCGGCAGGAGACCGGATTTATCACCTACGACCCGGGATATGCCAATACCGGCTCGTGCAAGAGCACCATTACCTTTATGGATGGCGAAAAAGGCATCCTGCGCTACCGGGGCATCCCGGTGGAACAGCTTGCCAAGCACTCCAGCTTTGTCGAAACCACTTACCTGCTGATTCACGGCCTGCTGCCCAAACGCCGGGAGCTCAACCACTTTTCAGTGCTGCTTAACGACCACAGCCTGGTCCACGAGGACATGCGGGATTTTTTTCAGAACTTCCCCCGCGCCTCTCACCCGATGGCGGTGCTCTCGTCCATGGTCAATGCGCTGCGCAGCTTCTATCCGGAGCTGCATACGCTGGAGGAGGAAATGGACATGACCGTCACCCGCCTGCTGTCCAAGGTGCGGACCATGGCGGCGTTGTCTTACAAAATTTCCCGGGGCCACAAAGTGGTATACCCACGGCCGGACCTTTCCTACTGTGCCAATTTTCTCAACATGATGTTCGACACCCCGGTGCGCCCTTACGTCATCGACAACGATTTGACCAAGGCACTGAACGTGTTCTGGATCCTGCACGCGGACCACGAGCAGAACTGCTCCACGAGCGCCGTCCGGCTGGTGGGCAGCGGCCGGGTGACCCTCTACGCCGCCATCTCCGCAGGTATTGCCGCGCTGTGGGGCCCTTTGCACGGAGGGGCCAACCAGGCCGTTGTGGAGATGCTCCAGCGTCTGGCTGACAGTGGCGAGTCCGTCGAAAGCCTTGTAGCGCGGGCCAAGGACAAAAACGACCCGTTCCGGCTCATGGGCTTCGGGCACCGGGTGTACAGAACTTACGACCCCCGGGCGCGGATCATGAAAGCGGTCTGCGATACGGTGATAGAAAAACTCAACATCAAAGATCCGTTGCTGGATCTGGCAAAGGCGCTGGAGGAAGTGGCGCTGGAAGATGCCTACTTCATCGACCACCATCTCTATCCAAACGTCGATTTTTACAGCGGCATCGTGCTGCGGGCGCTGGGCATTCCCACCAACATGTTTCCGGTGATGTTTGCCATCGGCCGGCTGCCCGGGTGGATTGCCCAGTGGAAGGAGAGCATGGACGACCCTGAGTGGCGCCTGTGTCGGCCGCGCCAGGTCTACATCGGCCCGCCCGAGCGCAACTATATCGATATCGACGAGCGGTAACGCTAACCGGTTTTGGACAAAGTGTGGTATTGGGAGCGCTGCCGTTTTGTTTTCGACGACAGATACCGCGGCTCACCCAATCGAGGCCGCGCTGCTGGAGATTGCACAGAAGGTGCAACGCTATGAATGATGCCACACCGCTGTACAACAGCCGGGTGATCAAGATCTGGGTAGAATACCTGCAGAAGCGCCATCCGGATGTCGATTGCGATCAGATCCTCAGAGATGCCGGGATGACACCCCAGGAGGTCGAGGATCCGGGCCATTGGTTTACGCAGGCGCAGACGGACCGTTTCCACGAACGCGTCCGAGAGCGGACCGGCGATGCCCTGATTGCCAGAAAGACCGGTCGCTATCTGCCTTTCTGCCAAAGCGCCCGCTACATGAATCAGTTTGTCATAGGGTTTTTGAGCCCAAAATTCGTCTATTTGCGCCTCAGCAAGGTATCCTCACACTTGACGCGCGGTGCGGTGGTCTCCACCCGGCAGGTTGCCCGAAACACGGTCGAGATCGTTTCGGTTCCGGCATCGTTTGTCTCCGAAAAACCCTACCAGTGCGAGAACCGGACCGGGATGTTCGAAGCCATCCCCCAGTTTTTCAATGGGAGCCCGGCAACGGTGTCTCATCCTGAATGCGTGCACCGCGGTGATGACCGGTGCCGCTACGAGATTTCCTGGAAACCGTCAGAGACCGCCACGATGCGGCGCGCGCGCAGCCTCATCGCGCTTTTCGGGTTGATGGCGTGCTTTTTCTCCTTTTTTGTCCTTTCCTTCAGCCACTGGCTTCTGGCCGTATTGTCCTATGGGGTGGTGACCATGGGCATCGGAGCCATCGTCAGCGATAAGGAAAACCGACGGTTGGCCCGTGCGCTGCATGCGCAGAGTGATCAGGCCAGCACCTACATGGAGGAGATGAATCTGCAGTATAATAAGGCCCTGCTCATTCAGGAGATCGGTGAGGCGACGGCCAATATTTTAGAGCAGGGCGAGCTGATCGCTGCGGTGACTCAGGCCATGCGAAAAGGACTCGATTTTGACCGGGGCCTCATCATGCTGGCGAACGAAACCCGCACGCGCCTGTGCTTTGCCGGAGGGTATGGATACGATGATGCCTTAAAAGAGGTGGTCATTGGGGCCGAATTCAAGCTGGGCAACCCGGATTCCAAGGGGGCTTTTGTCAAGGCATTTGAAAAGCAGGAAGCCTCTCTGATCGAAGACATCAAGGCGGTCGCCGGCGATTTGTCCACCCGCAGCCGCACGTTTGCCGGGCTCATCGGGACGCAATCGCTGATCTGTGTGCCCATCGTATACAAAAAAAGATCCCTGGGCGTGCTGGCCGTGGACAACGTGAAAAGCAGGCGACCGCTGCGGCAAAGCGATGTCAGCATCCTGAGCGGGATCGCCGCTCAGATTGCCGTGGGCCTTATTAATACACATGCCATCCAAGTTGTCATTGAAAGCGAGAAGAAGTACCGGGAACTGGTGGAGAACGCCAACAGCATCATCCTGCGCCGAAGACCCGACGGGACGATCACATTTTTCAATGAATTTGCCCAGCGTCGGTTCGGCTACCGCGCAGACGATATCATTGGAAAGAACATTTTCGGAATCCTTTTGCCGGATACGATAGCGGAACGCAAGTCACTCGATGCGCTGATTTCAGAGCTGCATGAGACGCCCGACAAGCATATCGTCAAGGAGACCCAGACACGTCTTTCCACAGGTGAATCCATATGGATCGCATGGACGCACCGACCGATTCTGTCCGCAGACGGCAGTATTCACGAAATTCTTTGCATCGGGACGGACATCACCCAGTTGAAGCACGCCCAAACTGAGAAAAAAGAACTCGTGGCCAGCCTGCACCGGGCCCAGAAAATGGAAGCACTCGGCACCTTGGCCGGTGGGGTGGCTCACGATCTGAACAACGTGTTGGCCGGTGTGGTCAGCTATCCCGATCTGCTCATGCTGCAACTGCCGGAAGACAGCCCGCTGCGCAAACCGGTGGCCACCATCAAGCGCTCTGGTGAAAAAGCGGCGGCCATCGTCCAGGACCTCTTGACGCTGGCCCGCAGAGGGGTGGCTGTGGCCGACATTATCAACCTCAACGACATCGTCACCGATTACCTGAAAAGCCCCGAGCATACTGCCCTGAAGCGCTGGCATCCGGACGTCGCCTTCCGGGTTGAGATCGACCACACGCTGTATAACATTACGGGCAGTACGGTTCACTTGTCCAAAACGCTGATGAATCTGATGTCCAATGCGGCGGAAGCCATGGAAGCGGGGGGCGAGGTGGTTGTCAAAACAATGAATCGTTATGTGGATCGGCCGCTTCGTGGGTATGACGAAGTAGAGGAAGGCAACTATAGCGCGCTTGTGGTGAGCGATACGGGCGTGGGAATCACGGCGGAAGATCTGGACCGGATTTTTGAGCCGTTTTACACCAAGAAAAAAATGGGACGCAGCGGTACCGGGCTGGGGATGGCCGTCGTGTGGGGGACCGTCAAGGACCACAACGGCTATATCGATATCGACAGCCGGGTGGGCGGCGGCACGACCTTTACACTTTTTTTCCCTGCGACGCGCCGGGAACTGTCGGCCATACAGGAAGATGCCTTGCGGCTCGAGTCCCTCCGGGGAGATGGGCAAACGATCCTGGTCATCGATGACATGAAGGACCAGCAGGAGGTCGCAAGGAACGTACTGGAGTGCCTGGGATATGTCGTTGCCACGGCAGACAGCGGTGAACAGGCGCTCGATTATCTTCGCCGCCATAGTGCGGATCTGCTGATACTCGACATGATCATGGACTCGGGCATGGATGGGCTGGAAACGTTTACGCGGGTGCGCAGCATCGTTCCTGACCAGAAAGCGGTAATTGTCAGCGGATTTGCCGAGACAGACAAAGTCCGGAAGGTGCAGGCGCTGGGGGCCGGTGTGTACGTGAAAAAACCGTATTCGGTTGAAACGATCGGACTGGCCATCCGCAATGCACTTTCACAAAGGTAACGGCATGAGCGGTGAAGCACCACGAGGGCCGCGTGCCGCCGGCTTTTTTGCCTGAACGGGTATCCGCAAAACCATGTCACCTGCCAGCGTCCGGAACGGTTTTTGGGGTGTGCCGCATCTCGATGTGCCGGCATCTGAGATCGCCCGGGGCTCACCAATCAGTAGAAAACACCTGATCAATATCCTGAATTTCATCCATTTCACCGATGGCAGCCTCACCGCCGTTTACCGGCATTCGGTAGACCAATATGCGATGGCGGTTCGTGTTCGGCCCCTGCCGTGCACCGGTGTCGACGTCATTTGCCGTTGGGCGGTGCCCGATGCCGGCCTTGAAGACGTCGACCCGTTTTATCTGGATTATTTGCTGGTGTCCGACGACGTCCACAGACTGTGGGTCAAACCGGAAACGGTCGAGACCAGCGCCGAGGGGCTTCGGCTCCGACTGCCTGAAAATGGCATTCGATTGGCGCCGTCCCCGTGCGTCTGGTGCAGGAACCCGCTGTTGCGCGCTACGGTTTTTCTAAACGGCATCTCATTTCCGGGGCGCCTTCTGAATTACACGGCCGATGCCTTCCGGATCGATATCGACTTTGCCTTGTCGCAGAACGCCCACTGGATCCGTTTGGATGCGATGGCTTATGTGGTACTGTCCGACGAAAAAGACACCTACTACTCTGGAGCATGCCGGATTGACGGCGAACTGCCTTCCGGAAGGTCCAGTCAGTTGCTGCTTACGGTGATCGCCGATGGCGGCGGTCGATTCAAGCCGAAGATCTATCGCAGCAAAAGGGTCACCCTGCATCCGGCGCCGGACGCCGTTTTTCAGCATCCGCTGAGCTTGCGTGACTACGTGCTGAGGGTCGAGGACCTCTCTGGTTCCGGGTTTTCCGTGGTTATGGACGCAGGGCTGGAGGAGTTGTTTGTCGGATTGATTATCCCCGGCATCCGGCTGGATGTCTCCGGTGAATGCCTGGTACGGTGCAAGGGGCAGGTCGTCAATACCTGCTGCACCGTTCGCGAGGGGGCGGGGCACCAGGTACGGTTCGGAATTGCCATCCTGGACATCGATGTCCAGGAGCATATGCAGCTGCAGAAAGTGGTCCAGCAGGCCGGAAATCCCAATGCCTATATGAACGGCCGCCTCGACCTTAATGCGCTATGGCGTTTTTTCTTCGAGAGCGGCTTTATTTATCCGGAGAAGTATAGCGCGTTGGCAGACCGGAAACACCAGATCAAAAAGATCTACGATGCGCTGTATCTGGGGCAGCCGAATTTTGCCCGCCATTTTATCTACCAAAAGGACGGGGCAATCCTTGGACATGGCGCTTTACTGCGTTCCTATGCGAACGCCTGGATGATTCATCACCATGCGGCGCTCCTGGCCCATTCTACACGCGCCGGGTTGTCCATTCTCGACCAGATCGGCCAGTTCATCAATGAATCCCATAAATTGACCGCCATGCACATGGACTACATATTTATGTTTTACCGCCCGGACAATAAATTTCCCCACCGGGTTTTCGGCGAGTCGGCGCGCCATGCGGGCGATCCGTCGAAAAGTTCCCTGGATCAATTCGCCTATGGACATTTTTCCCAGAGGGATACCGGGTCGCGAAACTTGCCGCAGGGCTGGGAGCTCGTTGATGCGCATTTGGACGATCTGCTCTCTCTGAAGGTTTTCTATGATAGCCGCTCCGGCGGTTTGATGATAAGCGCCTTCGATCTGATGCCTGATGGAGAAGGCTTTGACGAATTGTCGATGGAGTATGGCAGGATCGGACTCACGCGCCGGCGGCAGCTGTTTGCGCTCAGAAGAGAATCCCGGCTTAAAGTGTTCTTCGAGGTCAACCTGGCGGATAACGGCATGAACATGTCGGATCTGATGAACTGCGTCAGGTCTTTTCTCGTCGATACTGACGACTTGAACACGGAAATTCTGGCGGCGGCACTGGCCCGCCTGGCGGATCACTTTGTGGGCGGCAAGATGCCGGTGATGGCGTTTCCGGCTGAAGCATCGGCTCTGCTGCCGTTCACTGGATCGCGCCGTTACGTGCTTTGGATCATGAATCTGCAGCATACCGACACGTATTTTGCTTTTGTGCATCGTCTCGCCCGGTTTTTGGGGCCCGCGGAGCGGCATCCGGCGACGGGGTCATGACGGTTTCGGTTTTCTCCCCCGGCAGGCGATCATCGGTGTGTATGCGAAACGGGCTTCGTCGGAGAAGGATCGGGTGAAGTCCTTGAAGAATTCATCATACCCGCCGGGGTATTCCGCCTCGAACGGGTAGCCGGACTGCCTTGCCGCGACTTCGATCTTCTTGCGCCAGTTGAATGCTTCTGCATCGTTCAGGGGGCCGAATATCAAGTGGCGGGCGCTCAGGTGCACATCGATGTCCGTATATTTCATGTCGTAAAGATACCGGTAGAGTTTACGCCCCGCATACGGGTCGAAATCCGTATGCTTCGTCAGGGTGCGCATGACCCCTTCTATGGTTCGGGTCAGTCGCTCAGAAAACCCGTAGTGGCACAAGCAGTTGTTGTCGAGGTCGATGAGGCACAAAATGCCACCGGGGCGCAGAAGGGTCGACAGATTCTCAATGATAGCGCGACTGGTGGACCCGAAGTATTCCAATATGAAGCGGACCCAGATGAAATCGAATGTGCCGATATCTTCGATTGGCGTCACGAAATCGCGGTGGACAAACCGGAGACCGGCCCCCCCATAATGCTTTCGGGCATATGCGATACGATCAGCGGAGATGTCGATGCCCACCGCCTCACCGGTCGGCCCTGTGATTTTGTGGAGCTCGGCGGTCGTCTTTCCCGTACCGCAACCGATATCCGCTGCTCGGTGGCCGGGCGCCAAACCCGCCCATTGAGCCTGCCGGATGACCACCTGGCTGTCAGTCTTCAGCTCCAAGCGTTCAATTTCGTCCTCATTTTCCATAATATATCGGTTGGTAGCCATTGCGCCTGCGCTGTTATGGGTTTCTGTGAGAACTTCTCCAAAGCACAGAAACCCCACGAGGGCAACGACAATCGGGCTCCGTGATCCGTCCACCGGCGCTCTGCGGGTTTGGGTTTTTTGTGATTGCGGGAGCGGCCCTGCGGATTTGACATCCCATCCAAATGGGCATAAAAATACCCTCCTTCTTTCTGCTCATGGTGCCGGTTCACCAACGGAGGTGTTATGCCCATCGACGTCATCATCATCGCCGATGCCGGAGCATCCAGTTTCTCAGCGACCAATCCGCTGAAGCTCACGCTTGATGGATGCACCGCCGACATTCAGACTGTCATGAACTATGTCGAAAACGACGGCCGCATCACACCGCCCGTTGCCGGAGACGGCATCCTGAGTTGGGCAGCGGCCCCCAAATTGAACGGGATCTCGCTAACCAACGTTCTGTCCAGGCACCACATCCGAGCGGAGATCATCGACAGTTACCTCACCGAGAGAGACCGGTTCAACGAGATGCTCCTTAAGTCGCCGGCGGCGGTGGTGATTTCAACGACGTTTATCACCGATAAGGAAACCCTCAGAATCATGGCCGCCGACATCCGCTCTGCAGCGCCGGATATCACCATCATCGCGGGGGGGGCGTTTGTGTATACGTCCTATCTGTTGATGCGGAGATCCTCTGGCAAGGACTACGATACGGACTCGGGAAAAAAGCAATTTCTTTTTCTTGAAACCGCGGATGAGCCGGATATCGATCTTTATGTGGTGAGTCTTCGCGGCGAGCGCATTCTGCTGCAGGCGCTCGAAAACCTGATGCAGAACAGGCCTTACAAGAGCCTACCCAATACTGCGCACCGCTCGGGAGCCGGTTATGACTTCAGCCCCCGCGTCGATGACATCTCGCGTGTCGAAGATGTGCCGATCGACTGGGATCAGATGCCCGATACCGTATTCCGATCCGGTGTGGTCTCATTACAGGCCAGCACGGGGTGTACTTCCCACTGCGCGTTCTGTAATTTTTCAAAAGACCCGCGGATGAACCGCATCAAACCCCTTGATGAGATGGTCGCTGAGATGAAGGCCGTTGCACGGCGGGGTGTGAAATACGTTTGGTTTACGGACGACAACTTTCGGCTGGGGCGAAAAGATCTTGCCGCCGTATGCCGGCGCATAGCCGAGGAAGGGCTTGGCCTCAAGTGGATGACCTTCATCCGGGCCGGCGCCATCGAGGATGTGGATGTGCAGCTCCTGGTCGAGGCCGGCTGCACGGAGGTCCAGATGGGATTGGAATCGGGAGACCCACAGGTTCTGAAAAACATGAACAAAATGGCAGACCCGGCACTCTACGACAGGGTGCTGCGCAAACTACTTTCCGCCGGTATCAACTGCTCATGCTATTTTCTGTTCGGTTTTCCCGGAGAGACGGCCGAAACTGCCCGCCGGACGCGAGCGTTTTTAAAGGCGCTGGACGCATTGCCCTATGACGGCAGCCTCTCGTGGTCGCTGTTTCCCTTCTTTCTCATCCCCATGAGTCCTGTTTATGAGCCAGAGATGCGGAAAATCTACGGTTTGACCGGTTACATGGAACACTGGCGGCACCGGACCATGGATTCGAAAACCGCCAGCCGGGAGCTCATTGCGACATTTCTTGCCCTTGAGAACTCGGGCCCCATTTATCGCGGCGACAACCTGGATATTCTTGAACGGCTCGGAACCGCCGTTCGGAAGCGATTTCATGCTGCCCGTCACGCACTTTCCAAACAGGCCTACCGGGGGTCTCTGGACCCGGTGGACGTCATCAGGGCGTTCCGGGCCGTGCTCCCCTCAGATGTTTTCAAAAAATGATCCCCGCTTAGTCACTGCTCTCAGGGTAGACCGATTCGCAGCACTGAATGTAAACCACGAAGGACACGAAGCGCACGAAGAAAACCCAGAAAACAGGAGGGTTATAATACCTTCGTGTTCTTCGTGCACTTCGTGGTGATCAATAAATGCTACGCTTTTTTAGGCAGCACCAGGTTGAGTACGACGCCGAGAATGCCGGCAAGACCGATGCCGCCCAGGGTGAATTCGCCGATGGAGAGCACCATGCCGCCGATGCCGCAGACCAGAATCAGCGCCACGATGGACAGATTGCGGGCTTCGGTGAGATCTTCGCCGGCTCTGACCAGCGTATTGAGTCCGATCACCGTGATGGCGCCAAAGAGCAGCAGCATGATACCGCCCATGACCGGCACCGGAATCGTCTGCAGCAGGGCGCCGACCTTGCCGATGAAGGCCAGCAAGATGGCGAAGATGGCCGCCCAGGTCATGATGCCGGGATTGAAGGCCCGCGTGAGGGTGACCGCGCCGGTCACCTCCGAGTAGGTCGTGTTGGGCGGCCCGCCAAGAAACGACGCTAACGATGTGGCGATGCCGTCACCCATCATCGTGCGGTGGATGCCCGGGTTTTTCACAAAATCCTTTCCGGTGACGTTGCCGATGGCCAGGATGTCCCCGAAGTGTTCTATGGCCGGTGCAATCGCCACCGGTACGATGAAGATAATCGCCTCAAGGTTCCATGTCGGTAGGGTGAACTTGGGAACGGCAAACCACGGGGCGTCCGCCAGGGGTTTGAAGCTCACCAGGGCCGGCGCCGTGTAATTGCCCAGTTTGCCCGGGTCGAAGGCGGCCTGGACGGCCGCGGAGATCCCGGCGGCATCGAGCACCACTGCAGTGATATAGCCGGCGAGTACGCCGATGAGGATGGGTATCAGTTTGAACCACCCTTTGCCCAGCAGGGAGGCGACGATGGTGGTGAGCAGCGATACCCCCGCCACGATCATCGCGGTTTTTCCCGGGACCAGCCATGCGGCGCCGTTGCCGGTGCGTCCCATGGCCATGTGGACGGCCACCGGTGCCAGAACGAGCCCGATCACCATGATGACTGGTCCGACTACGACCGGAGGCAGTACTTTGTGAAGAAACTCAGGACCGAAGGCTTTGATGCAAAGGCTCAGCGCGATGTAGACAACGCCCGCCGCCACCAGACCGCACATGGTGCCGGGAATGCCCCATGTCTGCACCCCGTAAATGATGGGGGCGATGAAGGCAAATGATGAGGCAAGGAAAATGGGGACCATTCTTTTTGTGATGGCCTGGAAGATCAGTGTGCCGGCCCCGGCGGTGAACAGCGCCACATTGGGATCCAGCCCGGTAAGCAGGGGGACCAGCACCAGTGCGCCGAAGGCGACAAAAAGCATCTGCGCGCCCAGAAGGGCGTCTTTGGGCTGAAAACGGTATTCGGTTGAATGGACATCGCTCATTAACTTCTCCTCTTGCGAACTGGCGCTATTTCGTGCCGAAAATCTTGTCCCCGGCATCGCCCAACCCGGGAATGATATACCCGATATCGTTTAGTTTTTCGTCGATCGCCGCCACGTAGATATCCACGTCCGGGTGGGCGGCCTCAAGTCGCTTCAGTCCTTCCGGCGCCGCCACCAGAAACAGACCCCGGATTTGCAGACAACCGGCGCGCTTGAGCATGTCGATGGTGGCGATGAGGGTGCCGCCGGTGGCCAGCATGGGGTCGAGGATCAGGGCGATACGCTCTTCCATCTGACTGGTCATTTTTTCGTAGTACCGCACCGGTTCAAGGGTGTCTTCATTGCGATAAAGACCCACCACGCTGACTTTGGCCGAAGGGATCAGCTGGAGGACGCCGGTCATCATTCCCAGGCCGGCCCTGAGGATGGGGACAACGGTGATTTTTTTGCCTTTGATGCGCTCGACGGTGACCGGACCGGCCCACCCCTGGATGGTCCTGTTTTCCATTTCCAGGTCCTTGGTGGCTTCGTAGGTCAAAAGACTGGCCAACTCCGAGGCAAGATCACGAAAATCCTTGGTTGAAATATCATCCTGGCGCATCAGACCGAGTTTGTGCCGGATGAGGGGATGGGTAACGACCATAACGGGCATGGGGCCTCCTTATCGTAAGGGTGTGCACTGGGCCTTCGGGCGGGGGACGGACAAGCCTCTTCCGGGGGACGCAAAATACCGTCACCCGTCACTGTGCAGGAGCCAGCAAGTGCTTAACCGTGGTCCGTTGAAGTCTCGGAGGTGAAATCGGAAAGGGGAGTCTGCTCACACCGCCGCCGCCAATTTGTGGGCAGGTCTATATGCAAAATGATGGGGTGTGTCAATAGAACACACCCCATATGATGCGTTTCGCATTCAGCAAGTTTCTGGAAACCGGCGTGCAATACCCCGCGGGCATCCTTAATGTCTCAGGCGCACACGTGCCCTGAGGGCCGGCGGCTGTTTTTCAACAGCCGACTAGAAGCTTCCCAAAGGGCGGACAAAGGTGTATTTTGCCGGTTCAACCACCAGGGCCTGGCCGGCTGCATCAATGTTTCCGCCGGCTGCGGAAAACGGGGCGGAAATGACGTATACACAGGCTCCCAGAACCATTCCGACAAAACTGGCCGGGCGCAGCAGCAGAACATCCGCTGTCATGGATTCTGCGGTTGGTTCGATCTGTTTGACAGAGGGGTTTCGGGCCAGCGCGGGCTGCGCCAGGGTCAGCAGCAACACGGCAGCGCAGAGCACACAGATTACCGTACGACGGGAAATTGGGCGCATATTGTCCTCCTTGGATAGTATCCGATTGAAAGGCCCCGCCGATTTGCTCATGATGAAACCCCCATATCTGGTTGGCACGGCATGTGAGGCATACCAGATAGTGTTGGTGGTCGGGGCGAAAACAGCATAAATACCCGATATTGATAAAAAAATACGGTAGTCAGGCGCCGATGTCAAGGAAAAAGACCATTTGGCGGCCGGCTACCCGCAGCTCCGGCGGAATTGTTTTTTGCGGCTATGAGAGGCCAACGATGACCGAGGCCCATATCGAAGTGGCGGTGGTGCTTCCGCTCCACAGCACATTCACCTACCACGTACCCGATCACCTCCGGCTCGGACTGCACATCGGCAGTCGGTTGCTGGTGCCTTTCGGGCGTCGGCGGGTATCCGGTTTTGTGCTGGGGGCGGCTTCTGCCGACCCTGCCATGGGTATCCGTGATGTCATATCGGTACTCGACGACATTCCGCTCTTTCCTGAATCGATGGTGCCCCTGTTCCGCTGGGCGGCCAGCTACTATCTTTATCCCATCGGTGAAGTGATCAAAACCGCCCTGCCCGGAGGGATCGGTGTATCCGAGACGACGCTTTACACGCTGCTCGATGCCGGCAGGGATGCGCTGGCGCAAGGGCAGGGTGCCCCCCCGGACCAGGCCATTCTCAATGCCCTGAAGTCCCGGCCCTTGAATCGGCGGCAAATCAGCAGTGCGTGTGCTGCCCAGGTCCGCAGAGACCGGATGCACGCGATGGTCGCCCGGGGCTGGGTGACGGCAGAGCAGGGGCGATGCGGGGACCGCGTACGTACGAAGCGTATTGCCATGGTGGGTCTTCCGGCGGCAGCCACGGCATTTTCACCACTGACCCTTTCGGCCAAACGCCGGCAGGTGGTGCAGACCCTTTCCGAGTTGGAAACCGTCTCCATTCCGGATCTGTGCCGTGCGGCCGGTACAACGGCCTCGCTGATCCGGCAGATGATTGCCGCCGGACAACTCACACTGATGGAAACCGCGGTGTATCGGGATCCCTTCGGCGATGCCGTCACACCGGATGAGGATCTGGAACTCAACGGCGAGCAGCAAGTGGCTTTGGACACGGTCGCCGAGCGCCTCAACGCGGGTTTTCATCCCTTTTTGCTGGCCGGTGTGACCGGAAGCGGAAAGACCGAGATTTATCTGCAACTGGCCCGGCGCATGCTGGACGCCGGGCGCTCGGTGGTGGTGCTGGTTCCTGAGATCGCCCTCATTTCACAGATGGAGCGACGGTTTAGGGCGCGATTGGCCGAGCGCATCGCGGTATTGCACAGCGGGCTTTCCGACGGTGAGCGCTACGACCAGTGGATGATGATTCGCCGGGCCCCGGCCACTGTGGTCGTCGGTGCCCGGTCAGCCATCTGGGCGCCGGTAGCGAACCTCGGACTCATCATCGTCGATGAGGAGCATGACGGCTCCTACAAGCAGGACGGGGGGCTCAGATACAACGGGCGGGATCTGGCCGTGGTGCGGGCGCGCCAGACCGGTTGCCCGGTGATTCTGGGCTCGGCCACGCCGTCGGTGCAGTCCGTCCACAACGCCGCCACCGGAAAGTACACCGAACTGCGCTTGACGCGGCGCGTGGCCGAGCGCCCCCTGCCGGAGATTCGAATCGTGGATCTCAAAACGATCCGTGACGAGCGGGGCATCCGCCGCCATCTTTCAGAGCCGCTGCGCACGGCCATCCGTGAAACCCTGGATCGGGGGCAGCAGTCCCTGCTGTTTCTCAACCGGCGCGGTTATGCCACCTACCCGGTCTGCAGCGCCTGCGGCACCGCCATCCGGTGCCGGCATTGCGACATTACGCTGACCCTGCACCGGGGGGCCGGGCGCTACCGCTGTCATTACTGCGGGTTTTCCCTGCCGGCCGCGGCGCCCTGCTCCCAGTGCGGTTCCGACAGGATGCTGGGACTGGGGTTGGGTACGGAGAAGCTTCAGGAGGCCGTTGCCGCATTGTACCCGGACGCTCGGGTGGAACGGATGGACCGGGACACGACCGCACGCAAGGGAAGTCTGCTCAAAATGCTCCGGCAACTACGCCGGGGGGACATCGATATCCTCATCGGCACCCAGATGGTGGCCAAAGGGCACGATTTTCCCAACATCACGCTGGTGGGGATCGTCTGTGCGGATGTCACGCTGAGCGTGCCCGATTTTCGCGCCGGAGAGCGCACCTTTCAACTGCTGGCCCAGGTGGCGGGTCGCACCGGCCGCGGCGATGTGCCCGGGCGCGTCGTGCTGCAGACCTTCAATCCCGACCATTTCACCATTACCGCCGCCCGGACGCAGGATTTCCGTGTGTTTTACCGCGAAGAAATCGAGCACCGGAAGATGCTGGCCTATCCGCCCTTCACGCGTCTGGTGCTTCTTGAAATCTCCGGGACCATTCCTGAGCAGACTGCGGAGACCTCCGAGCGCATGGGACGGGCGTTGCGCGCCATGGTGACCGGCAGCAGTCAGTTCTCACAGTTGGCGGTACTGGGTCCGGTGGAAGCCTCACTGGCACGGATCGCCGGTCGCCACCGATGGCATATTCTGCTCAAAGGCCGACATGCCGGCACTCTGAACCGGTTGATGCGGACCATGATGAGCGAGAATGCCAATCTGTTTCAGGATTCAAAGGTGCGGGTGGTCACCGATATGGATCCGATGGCCATGGCTTGACACTGATGGGGGCATTGCCTACTGTACTGGGTCGGTTGTTGTCACCGGATATCGTTAATTTTTTAAACAAAGAGAGGATGCTTCCCATGACATCCGTTAAGAGGTGGTTCGCTGTCGCCGCGATTTTGCTGCTGGCGGTGGCGACGGCGGTTGCCGGCCCAGCGGTGCCGGGTTCGCGGCCGCAGATCCATTTTCCGGATCAGAGTCATTTATTTCCACCGGTGATCGAAGGCGACACCGCCGCTCACGATTTTGTGATTGAAAACTATGGGACGGCGCCGTTGGAGATTATCCGGGTGCGCACCGACTGAGGATGCACTGCCACCGATTATGACAGGCAGATCCCTGCCGGCGGCAGGGGAAAAATAACGGTAAGCGTCAGCACCTCGGGGCATGGCGGCACCACTTTGCGTAAACGGGTGACAGTATTTTCAAATGATCCGCAGCGGCCGGAAACGACCCTGAACATTCAGATTCCTGTGGCACCGGCGATTCTGGTCGTCCCCGACCGTATCCGATTTGACGGCACTGCCGGAGACCCGCTGATGGTCCAGGTGCGCATTTCTCCGGCGCCGGGCCTTTCAGTGAATTTTACCGCGGTGCATGCCCGGTTCGGGAAAGATATCCAGTTCACCCTGGATCCACTGCCCGGCGCATCGCCGCCGGTCTTCTTGCTCACGGTGACGTGTACCGTGGCTGGGCCCGGGCGGGTGGAGGACACGATCACCATCTTCACCGACAGCCCCAGGAAACCGAAGATCTCCATACCGGTCTCCGGTTTCATCCAACAACGATGACAGGATTGCCATGAAAGCGCCGGTCTACGACGCCGTCATCTTCGATTGTGACGGCGTCATGTTCGATACCACCGAGGCCAACCAGGCCTATTACAACGCCGTGCTCTCGCATTTCGGCAAACCGCTGCTGACGCCCTCGCAGTTTGCCTATATCCATTCCCACACGGTGGATGACAGTATCGCCCACCTTTTTGAGGCGCCGGAGGCCGCAGCAAACGCGCACGCGTACCGCAAAGCCATGAGCTACCTGCCGTTTATCACGCACATGCAACCGGAGCCGGGTCTGGTGCCGCTGCTGACGCGTCTCAGGCCCGCCTGCCGCACCGCCATCGCCACCAACCGTACCGACACCATGGCCCGCGTGCTGGCGCAGTTCGGTCTCACCGCGCTGTTCGATATGGTGGTGTGCGCCCACGACGTGCCGCGGCCCAAACCGGCGCCGGATCCATTGATGCACATTCTCGCCGCCTTCGGGATAGAACCCGGGCAGGCGCTGTTCATCGGCGATTCGGCGGTGGACGAAGGGGCCGCGGCGGCGGCCGGCGTGCCGTTCGCCGCCTATGCCAATCCTTCCCTGAACGCCGAATACCACGTCAACCGCCTGTCGCAGATCGCCGACATCTGCTTTCCATAAACGCTCCAGCGCGCTGTTCAAAGGAGAAAAATATGGCCACCGCTCCCCTTACGATTCGCGGCGATGCCGTCGCCGAGGTTATCGCCGCCCGTTTTTCTGACCGCCAGGCCATCAACTGCTATATCGGATCCAATGCCGCCACCCCCACCAGCCTCATCGAATCTTTGACACGATCGGTGACCGCGGGCACGCCGTCGCTGCCGTTCATGAGGATGGTCCACATCCTCCTGCAGGGGCCGGTGCCGTATGTGGCCGAGGGACTCCAGGACCGCATCCAGGCCTATTCCATATTTTCCGGAGGGGAGGTCCGACAGGCGGCCAATCAGGGGCGTGCCTTCTACTTGCCGTGCACCCTGGCAGGCATCGCCGGCCTGCTGGGTCATGGCCAGCGCTACCAGCCCGATGTGGTGCTCATGAAAGTCTCCCAGCACCCGTTGACCGGTGAATACAGCCTCGGCTTGTCCGTGGAGGCCATGCACACGGCCATCGATCACGCCAAGATCGTCATCGCCGAGCTGGACCCCTCAATGCCCTTCACCCAGGGCCAGAGCCTGGTGGATCAGCAGTCCATCGATTTTCTCGTCACCGAAGGCGTAAAGCCGGTCTACACCTTCGATGCGCCCGATTTCGACAACCTGCCGCCGGCCGAGCGGCGCATCGGCGCTCTGATCACGGAGCACTTCATCCGGGACGGGGTGACCCTGCAGGTGGGCATCGGAAAAATCCCGGACGCCGTGGTGGGTACTATCCGCGACGCCGCGCCCAAAGACCTGGGGGTTCAGACCGAGCTCTACGGCGACGGCCTGATGCTGCTCCAGCAGGCGGGCATTGTGACCAACCGCCGGAAAAAAGCCAATATGGGCTACAGCACCACCAGCCTTGTCATGGGCTCCCAGGCGCTTTACGACTACGTGAACCAGCGCTCCGGGGTGCAGATGCGGCCGTGCGCCTACACCAACGGCTACGAGACCATCCGCCAAAACCGTCCCTTCATTTCAATCAACACCGCCATGGGGATCGATCTGTTCGGCAACGTCTGGGCCGATTTCGTGGACCCTCGGCGATACTACAGTGGGGTCGGGGGGCAGCCCGACTTCATCCGGGCGGTTAACGATCCGGCCATCGGCACCCCCATCATCGCCATCAAAAGCATTACCGAAAAAGGGGCTTCCAAAATCGTTCCCATGCACCCGGCGGGGATCAGTCTCACTGCGTCGGCCTATGACGGGCTGGTGCTGGTCACCGAATACGGCATCGCCGACCTGCGGGGCCTGACCCTGGGCAACAAGGCGCTGGCCATCGCCTGCGTGGCCCACCCTAGCGCGCGGGAGGCGATGCTCAAACAGATTCATGACGATCCCATTTTCACCAAACCGCGGTTTTACCGGCCGGGGCAGACGCCCTACGGCGTGATTTTGCCTGAGGGGAGGGGCTGAAGCCGCTTTCACTGGTTGCCGAGGCCGTTTTGCGCCCCGCAGTCCGGGCATTGCCAGGTGATCCCGTTGCACGACATGCCCCAGAAGTTTTCTTCCATGCATTCCTGGCAGATCCCGAACCCGCAGCGGCAGGCCCAGCAGAAGACCCCCGCGGTACCGCACAGATGACAGCTGGTTGGCTTTTTTTGACGGCGCTGCCGGTATGCCGTGTCTGGGCGTTCGGATGTCATTGGAATACTTCCCCTTCGGGTTCTGCGTTGCCGATGTGACGGGTGATTTCCTGCGCGCTAGTGAGCATCCTGCCCGTTGGCATGGGGATCGCTTCCTTGTTGACGGGTCGGGTACGTGGTATGTCTCGTTCTAAAAGGGCCAAAAGGGTCCATAAACCAGCCTCTATCTTGAGTCAAGACACACCGGTGAGCCCGGGTGCCGTGGTGGCTCTCGCCCGTTTCCCAGGCAACAGGATATGACATGACTTCACAGCGCACCGTTTACCTGATCGACGGCACGGCCTACATTCACCGCGCTTTCCATGCGATTCGCGATCTTTCCAACTCAAAGGGGATGCCCACCAACGCGGTTTTCGGCTACAGTCGGATGCTGCTTGCTCTGGTGGAGCAGAAAAAACCGGATCTCATCGGCGTCTGTTTCGACAGCAAGGGGCCTACGTTTCGCCACGACGCGTATCCGGAGTACAAGGCCAACCGCCCGCCCATGCCCGAGGAGATGGCCCAGCAGATTCCATGGATCAAGCAGGTGACCGAAGGCTTTCGCATTCCCATCATCGAGCTGCCCGGCTACGAAGCCGACGATCTCATCGGGACCCTGTCCGCGCAGGCCCAGGCACAAGGCTTCAAGGTGGTCATGGTGACCGGCGATAAGGATTTTGTCCAGCTGGTGACGCCGGCGGCGGTTATCTGGGATCCCATGAAAGAGACCACCATCGACACCGATGTGGTGAAAAACACCTACGGATTGACGCCGGCCCAGATGGTCGATGTCCAGGGGCTCTCCGGTGATACGACGGACAATATCCCGGGGGTTCCCGGTATCGGTCCAAAGACGGCCGTCGATCTCATCGTCGCCTTCGGATCCATGGATGGGGTGTATGCGCACCTGGAATCCATCAAAAAGCCCAAACAGAAAGAAAACCTGAGCCGGTTCAGGGACCAGGCGTTTCTCAGCCGTCGCCTGGTCACCATCGCCACCGATGCCCCGGTGCGCTTCGACCCTGAAGCGTTTGAGCGCAGTGCGCCCGATAGCCAGACACTCTGCGATCTTTTTCAGCAACTGGAGTTTCGTCAGCTTCAGTCGGCCTTTTCTCCGACGGCGCCGTCGGTGGAAAAACGCTACGCGGCGGTGACGACCCTGACGCAGCTCGATGCCCTGGTGGCGACATTGACGTCAGCCGATATCATCGCCGTAGATACCGAGACGACTTCCCAGCATCCCATGCTGGCCCGGTTGGTGGGGATTTCTCTGAGCACCGAGACCGACGCGGCGCTCTACATCCCCTGCGGACATACACAGGACGCCGCCCCGGCGCAATTGCCGCTGGAAACGGTGATTGCGCGGCTCAAACCGGTTTTGGAAAACCCAAGGATTGCCAAGGTCGGGCAGAATATCAAGTACGACTGGATCGTGCTCATGAACCACGGCATCGCACTGGATGGCGTCGTCTTCGACACCATGCTGGCCTCATACCTGCTCAATCCTTCCAAACGGGCCCACAACCTGGACCAGATCGCCCTGGATTTTCTAGGGCACCGGACCATCCGTTTTGAAGAGGTCGCCGGCAAGGGCAAGGATGCGGTCACCTTCGATCGGGTGCCGCTCGCAGCCGCGATGCCGTATGCCTGTGAAGATGCCGACATCACCCTGAGCGCCTACCGCGTACTGCTGCCGATGCTCGCCGAGCACGGTCTCGATGAGTTGATGACCACTATTGAGGTGCCGCTGGTGCCGGTATTGGCGCGAATGGAGCGCGCCGGTGTGCGTGTGGACAGGGCGCGGCTAAAGCAGTTGTCCGAAGTTTTCGCTTCTCAGTTGGACAAGATCGAAACAGAGATCCACCATCTGGCCGGTGAAGACTTCAACATCAACTCTTCCCAGCAACTGGGCCGCATACTCTTTGAGGTCCTCGGACTTCCCATGGTGAAAAAGACCAAGAAGAAAACCGCCTACTCAACCGATGTGGAGGTGCTCACCGTGCTGGCAGAGCGCCATGACCTGCCGGCCATGGTGCTGCGCCACCGAACACTGTCAAAACTGAAGTCGACCTATACCGATGCCCTTCAGGAGCTGATCCATCCGGAGACCGGACGCATTCACACATCCTTCAACCAGACCGTGGCCGCCACGGGCCGGCTGAGCAGCTCGGACCCCAATCTGCAAAATATTCCCATCCGTACCGAAGAGGGCCGGATGATCCGGGAGGCGTTTATCCCGCGGGAGGGATGGACACTGGTTTCCGCCGATTATTCACAGATCGAGCTGCGGTTGATGGCCCACTGCTCAGAGGACCCCATTTTGATCCGGTCATTTCAAGAGGGCGAGGATGTCCATGAGCGCACCGCCATGGAAGTCTTTCAGCTGCTTCCGGGCATGGTGACCGACGATCTGCGCCGGCAGGCCAAGGTCATCAATTTCGGGATCATTTACGGGATGAGCCCCTTCGGGCTGTCCAAGGCGCTGGGGATCAGTCAGAAGATGGCGCGCACGTACATCGATCACTACTTTAATCGTTATGCGGGGGTGAAGCGCTACATTGACGAAACCATTGCCGAGGGCCGAAAGACCGGCCAGACAACGACCCTGCTAGGGCGTATTCGGCTCTTGCCCGATATCGCCGCTGCCAACAGGAGCGTGCGGGAGTTTGCCGAACGCACCGCGGTGAACACGCCGATTCAGGGGACTGCCGCCGATCTGATCAAGCTGGCCATGATCCGCGTGGACACCGCGTTTCGGGAGGCAGGGATGGCATCGGCCATGCTGCTGTCGGTCCATGATGAGATCGTGTTTGAATCACCACCGGAAGAAGTGGATGCGGCCATGGACCGGGTTCGCCGAATCATGGAGTCGGTGTGGGCGCTACGGGTGCCCCTGAGCGTCAACATCGGCCGGGGAGACAACTGGGCCGATATCCATTAGGCGTAAATATTGAGCAGTTGGCCCACTGACGGCGGTCCGAGCAGCACGGCGCTGCTGCGGCGATCGTAGATCTGGGCGGGTTCGGCAGGCGCGGCATCGGCAGCCCAGTCCATGTAGGGATCGATGATATAGTTCAGGCGCTTCCGGGGCTGGCGTTCACCCGCGTCATGCAGGTCCTCCCGGGCTGTCCGGGCACGTGGCTCCTGGCCGATTCCTGGAATCGTCATAGGGATCAGCGGTATCACGTTATGTCGCAGTGCTACGATCATGGCTCCGGTAGTGGGTCTCTTATCTGTGCTGATACATGGGGAAGTTTCGGAAAACTCCCGTATATTAGACAAACTTTAAGCCTGTCGTCAATTAAAGATCGGTCTGTATGGACAAATATGGCTACCCCTTTAAAAGTGTGCAAAAAAAATATTGAGCAATGTTCATCGATTGCAGCAATATCTGAAATGTTACCGCAAGATAGTGCACGATTTTGCCATCGTCCAGGGGTTAGTGATTACCATGTCAGCCGCTCCGGCGGTTTTCGCAGCGTCGATCTGCCAACCGGCGTGAAGAGGTGACCATGACAACTGCCCTCCCCATCCCGTCAATTCTCGTGGTGGATGATGACCCGGATATTTGTGACATGCTGACCGAGGGCATTGCCGCCCACGGCTACCGGTGCCGCTCGGTGTCGGATGCCGAGTCCGCCGTGACCGCCGTTGCGCGTCAGCGGGTCGACGTTGTGGTCACCGACATCCGCATGCCGGGAATGAGCGGCATCGAACTGTGTCGCGCCGTACGGGCCAGCACCGCCGCTGATGTCATCATCATGACCGGGTTTACCCAGGATGTCACCTATGAGGAAATGGTGGCCAACGGCGCCTCCGATTTCATTCAAAAACCCGTATCTTTGGCCGAATTCATGGCCCGCTTGAAGCGGGTGATCGGTGAGCGCGCCCTCCGAGCCGAACGCAACCATGCCCTCGAGGATATCCAGTGGAACCTGGCGCGTTTTCAAAGAGCGATGGATGGTATCATCCATGCCATGTGCCGTGCGGTCGAGATGCGAGATCCTTATACCGCCGGTCATCAGGAGCGGGTCGCACGGCTGGCCGCCGGGATCGGCGAATCCATCGGGCTGGATGCCGACCGGGTATACGGCATTCGCATGGTCGGTCGGATCCATGACATCGGCAAAATCATCATCCCCTCGGAGATACTTTGCAAACCCGGGGAGTTGTCGGCGCCCGAGTTTGAAATCATTAAAACCCATTCCCGGGCCGGCAGCGACATCCTCAGCACCATCGAGTTTCCATGGCCCCTGGCCCAGGTGGTGCTCCAGCATCACGAGCGGCTGGACGGATCGGGATACCCAGCCGGTCTCACCGGCGAAGACATCCTCATGGAAGCGCGCGTACTGTCGGTGGCCGACGTGTTCGAGACCATGTCCACTCACCGCCCCTACCGGCCGGCGCTGGGGATGCCCCGCGCGTTGGTCGAACTGGAGACCAACCGCGGCCGCCTCTACGACGCCGCGGTCGTTGATGCCTGTGTCGATCTGGTGCGGCGGCCAACATTTTCGCTGGACGAAAAAAAATGGGAAGCTTCCGTTCTGGAGGCTTCCCATTCTCGCCGGTGACAGCGTATTGCTGCTGTCAGAGCCTTCGGGACTGTTCGGTTAGAACAGTCGCAGTACGGATTGAGCGGCCTGAGAGGCCATGCTCAACGACGTGGTGCTCAGCTGTTGCCGGGTCTGGAGCATCAGCATGTTGGCGCCTTCTTCATTCATATCGGCATTGACCAGGTTGGCCGCGCCTTCTTCCAGGGTGTTGATCATCTGGGAGGTAAATTCCTGGCGCGTGGTGATGGTCGACAGGGCGTTGGAAAGCTCTTTGCTCTTGGTACGCAGGGTGGCGCGGGCCGAATCCAGGTCGGCGATGGCCGAGGTGACCAGCGCGTCGGTGGTCCAAACGCCGGAGGCCGAGTCGATGGACATACCGGTAGCATCGGCGTCGAAACCGATCACTTTCAGGTTGGCATCTCCGGCGTTCTCGGAGAACTCCACCGTCATGGTGGAACCCTGCAGGAAGTTGAGGCCCTTGTAGCCCGAATCCTGTGCCAGTTCATCGATCTGGCTGCGCAGGGTCTCGAACTGCACCAGCAGGGCGCTGCGGTCCTTGTAGTCCTGGGCAGTGGTGGTGGCCGTGGCGTCGATGGCCAGAGCGGACTGGGCCGTGGACTTGGCCGAGGCGATCAGATCGGTGATGGCCTCGATACCGGTGTTGGCCGCCTTGACGGTTTGACTCGCTTCGCCCATTTCATCCTTGCGCTGGGCCAGGTCGCCGGAGCGCTGGCGGTGTCCCTGGGCGGCGAAAAAGTTGATGGGGTCATCCAGAGCCGTCTGAACTTTCAGCCCGGAGCTCAACCGCGAAGCGGTCTTGTCCATCATCTTGGCTGTCGCTTGAGAATCGAAAAGGCTCTGACGCATACCGGCTGTGAGTGTGATGTTGGGAAGTGCCATGATACATTACCTCCTAAAAAGTGTTTTTGGTTGACGGCGTTCTGCCGCTTGGCAGGAGGTAATGGCAAATCGTGTGCCATCCGGACCAGGAATTCAATAATTCTCGTATTTACGGACTCTTATCATTTTTACGGAATGGGGGAGGGTCAAAAGCTTGGCGGTCAGTGGGAATAAACTGCCGCTTTTAGGAGAAAAATTTTCCGCGGGCGGCATCGGTGGCCGGTGATGGCGCCATCCAATTTGACCGTGCGGGGTCAATGGTGTCGAAGGGTCGGGGGGCGGTAGGTCAAAGCGAAGGGAACCGCAATGCTCGCTGCGCCGGCCCGCACTTTCGGGATTCCTCGGACTGTTCGTCTGGAACCCGGTACGAAGCAGCGGGTTTCCAAGACAAATAGCACCGCTATTCCTCCGGGTTCCGAAATGCTCTGGCCTTGCTCTGAACTAAAATCCACCATTTCTGAATGGACACTAATGAAGGTGCTGGGGCTGCCCGGGTGGGTGAGGGGGTATGCGACCGACACAGCCTGATAACGGCGGTCCTGGAAATGGGACCGCCGGGGCCGAGAGGTCAGACCTTCTCGTTGAGGATCGATTCCTTGAGCATGTTGAAGGCGATCTTTTGGCCATCGACACGGTAGGTCCCCTGGGCCAGTTGGTTTCTGATGGCCGCCACCTTGTCCTCGCGGACATCGGGTACATCGGCCAGTGCTTTTTCCGTGCGCTGGAGGGACTTCGCCTCTTCGGAGAGTTCCACCGTGTCGCCCTTGGGGCGAGGCGGTGTTTGGTGCTGTTCCATCGGCGCCACTTGCTGAGGCTTCTCGACTTGTTTGACGTACTGACTGACATTGGCGTTAATATTTTTGCTGGTGATTTCCATATCGACTCCGGGGGCAGAGGTTATTGTTTCGTTCACTGGCACTATTCTAATGACATCATCGGCAAACTCAACAAATACTTAAGTATTTTTTTGGGGTTATCTATGAAAATGATGTTTTCAGTGACCGCCTGTCGTCGCGTCTCGCCGGCGTTCGTGCCAGCATTTCTTTACGCCGGATCCGATCACGCTGCGGTGGCGTCTCAATCATAGCTCGGCGGAATGGGCAGGTCTATACCTTGTTTGACAGCACTAAAACGGGCGTTGACAGGGTTCAGCGTTCCCCGATGTCCGGCTCATGGTCGTTTCAATGGATTTCTTCTCGCCGGCCCCTATAAACAGGGCATTTGGATGTTGACATCGGTTTTCGGCTCCTGTAGGGTCCCCACAATCACACCATGGCTGCGTTTCAGCATGCCGTAACAACAAAAGGGGGGGGCTCAGATGACAAAGGCAGAACTCATTGAACTCATGGCCAAGGAAGCGAACCTGTCCAAGGTCGCTGCGGGTGCCGCGTTGGATTCCTTCATGGCAAATGTCGGCAAGGCACTGAAGAAAAAAGACGGCAAGGTGACGCTTGTGGGTTTCGGCACCTTCCAGAAAATGCGCCGCAAGGCCCGTAAAGGCCGCAATCCCCAGACCGGTGACGTGATCAAGATCAAGGCGTCCAACGTCATCAAGTTCAAACCCGGAAAAAAACTGCGCGATGCCATATAGATGATTTTAGTACAAATTTTTACGGCCCGGGCTTCTGTGGAAGTCCGGGCCTTTTTTTGGGGCGTCTTCCATTGTTTCTACGGCCGATAGCGATGTACACCCGGCATCGTTGTTTATATGGAACGTGTTTATGACAATGGCTCAATAGGGGACAGTGACGGCAATGGGCGCTGGTTCAGAGTCAAGGAAAATGGATTCTGTGCCGATAAGGAATACAGGACGCCATTGCGGCGGGGAAGCCTGCCGGGCGGATGCCCGTCCGTGAGCATGACGGGCAGGATGTTCAAATCTTTTAACGACACGGTGCATTATGGGAAGCGCTGCGCAATCCAAGCGACCTTTAAAAGAGACCCTGGTGGATTTGCTGATGTATCTGCCGTTGTTTGGCGGGATGCCCTCGAACGACCTCAATACGCTTGCCGCCCACATGTCTTTTTTCGAATTGGAGCCCGGTGAGATTCTGTTCAGGGAAGGGGACCCAGGCGAGAGCGTCTGCTTCGTGGTTCAGGGGGGGCTTGACGTGCTCAAGGAAGGCGGCGCTTCCGGAGCGTCGGCGGTGATTGCCACGGTACCCCGGTACCGGTCCATCGGGGAAATGTCGGTGATCGACAACACCCCGCGATCTGCCACCGTAAAGGCCCGGGTCAAAACGGCCATGGTATCCCTGTCCAAGTCTGGTTTCGATGAACTGCTCGAACAGCACCCGCGCATCGGTATCCACATCCTGAAGCAGATCGCCAGGCTCATCAGCATGAATCTGCGAAAGACGTCCAGCCGGCTGGCGGATTATATGCTTCCCTTAACCTAGAACACTTGCCAAAATGATGTCCCCTTTCATCCCCAAGTTCTTATCGGGGTCGGGATCGCTATCGGGATCGAAATCGATGTTTCTCAAGGTCGATAGCGATACCGATAGCGATTTCGATATTCATCAGTGCAGGGTTTATCCCCGCCCGTTTTTTATGGCGCCATCTCATAAGCGTCGACCCGGCTGTAGACATGATCCTTCCAGATCCGTTCGAAGCGAGCCGGGTCGGCCGCCGGTGCCCGGACGATGCCGCGGCACGACTCGCGCTGGGCGTCGCTGAGTCCCGGTGTCAGGTACAGCGCGGTGGCATAACGGGTGAAGTCGCGCACCATTACGTCGAAAATCTGCTCCAGCACATCGTCGGAAACGTTTTCCATGCGATACTTTTCGATAATGAGTTGGCCGTAGGCCACCAGGGTGAACATCTCGCCCAGGGTCAGCAGATAGCTCATGTCCTTTTGCTGGTCCACCGAGGGGCCGGCCGTCATGAGCATGCTCTTGAGGCCGTCGATCTGTTCCTTGAACACGGTGACGTTGGGTAGATCGACGCTGCCATAGGCGATCGCGTAATCGTGGAACTGGATTTTGCCCAGTCCCTTGGTCGGTCCCTGACGGAACAGAAAATCATCGTTGACGGCATCGATGCGCCGCGGGATTTCAGGAAACTCGGCAGGGTTGAAGAAATAGTTGGCCATGAATTTGACGATGAGGGCCATGTTGACGTGGACCGTTCCTTCAAGTTTGGGCAGGGCACGAATGTCTGAGGCGGCGTTTTCGAAGTAGACGTCTTTTTCAAAACCGCGGGCGGCAATGACATCCCAGAGCAGGTTGATGACTTCCTCGCCCTGGGTGGTCACTTTCATTTTCACAATGGGGTTGTAAAGCAGGTAACGCCGGTCTTCAGCGCAGCCCGATCGCATGTAGTCCGAGGCACGGGTGGCAAACATTTTCATGGCCGTCAGGCGCGTGTAGGCGTCCACGAAAATCTGTCGGATGTGGGGGAAATCGGTGACGAACTTGCCGTAGAGATTGCGGTGAGCGGCATGGTTGACGGCTTCGTAAAAGGCGTGGGTGCAGATGCCGATGGAGGCCCATCCCAGGTTGTATTTGCCCACATTGATGGTGTTAAGGGCCGAGTCCCAGGCCTCGCGCCCCGTCGAGAGGATGTCGGCCTCGGTGACTGGGTAGCCGCTCAGCGCGTATTCGGCCACGTAGCTTTGCCACTCCACCACGTTTTTCACGAGCTCATAGTTCTCATGGGTCGGGTCGGCGGCGAAGAAGACATATTCGCCGGTTTCCGAGTTTTTCCCGAATGTGGATACGATGGCGGCCTTGTTGGCATTGCCGATGTAATACTTCCCACCATCGGCCACATACCGGCCTTCGGCCAGCGGCGTGAGGGTCATGTCCGAGGAGTAGAGATCCGCGCCGTGGGCTTTTTCCGACAGACCGAAGGCGAAAATGGCGCCGTCTTCGAGAAGCCGGGCGGTTTTCTTCTTGATCTCCTCGTTGCCGCTCATCCACAGGGGGCCAAGTCCGAGGATGGACACCTGCCAGGTATACCAGTAGGCCAGGCCATAGAATCCCAGGATTTCGTTGAAGTCGCAGATGCGGGCGGTATCCCAGCGTTTGTCCGGATCACCGTCGGCGTAATCGCTCGGAGTGAGCAGGGTGGCGAAGATGCGGTTTTCCTTTTGGAAGTTAAGGAAGTCGTCGTACCAGACACGGTGGTGGTAGTCGTGTTTGAGTTTGGCCTTTCCCTGGGCTTCGAAAAAGGCGATGGTTTTTTCCATGATCTCTCTGGAGCGTTCGTCCAGGTGGTCGTAGGTGGCGGTTTTCGGGTTGAGCAGCATGGCGTTCTCCCTTCTAATCTCTCCTGTATCGTGATTTCTGGCCTGAAATATAGATGAACCTGCATGCGCCGGGCAGCCGGTGGCGGCAGACTCATCAAAGTTCGCATACGAACCAAGATTGGCGCCACTTGCATAGCGAGCGGGGTTCTTCTGCTCGGCGGCGGGCCGAGATTTCAATCTGGGTCACCCCGTGTGAGGGCCGTCCTGCATCAGGTCCCGTAGCATGCGTTTTAACAGCGCCTGTTCCCCCAACGGCAGTACGGCCAGTAGATCCGCGTTGGCGCGCTGGCGCAAGGCGATGAGTTCGTTTTTGAGGCCGGCGGACTTATTGGCCGTGTAGAGTCGCTGCACGCGCCCGTCGCTGGGATCTCGCCGTTTTTCAATCCACTCGCCGTCCACCAATCGGTCGATGACGCCAGAAAGGGTGGCCTTGTCGAGCACGAGCATCTTGCCTAGTTCGGCCGCTGTCTGCCCCTCCTGGTACCAGAGCCCCTCCAGCACCAGGTGCTGAAGGTTGGTCAGACCGTAGGGGGCCAGTTGGGCTTTGAAAATACCGTGGGCCCGCTGGTAGGCCTTGGCCAATAGGAAAATGGTGCAGTCCGGTAGTGGCTTTTGCAGTGTCGTCATGGGGAATCCCTTCGCATACGAACCAATAGCGGACTCGCCGTCAATTGTCAATATTCGAGTCATTGTTCTGCAGTATTGAATATGCCAATGACGGCGCAGAAGAATATCAATATTATCGTTTTGACAATCAGCGGCCGATTTTCCAGTATCCCATGCCGAAAGCCATGATTGCAGGCCTCAGCGCCGTCGGCTGTGGCGCTGTTGGTTGGAATGGCCTTTTTTAAGGGGCAACGGTGCTGGGCACCCCGCGGTCTTCAAAACCGTCGGCCTCGTCTAATTAACGAGGAGGAGGTTCGATTCCCCTTGCCCCTTCCACTTCTTTTCATCGGACACCCATGGAACAGCATTACACGATCGGATTCGCCGGTCATGTCGATCACGGTAAAACGACACTGGTAAGGTGCCTGACAGGCATCGATACCGATCGGCGGCCCGAAGAAAAGCGCCGGGGCCTGTCGATAGAGGCGGGCGTGGCCCCGCTGCGTCTGCCGTCCGGTCGCACCGTGGCGGTGGTGGATGTCCCCGGTCACGTCGATTTTTTAAAAAACACCATCCGGGGGCTCAACGGCATCGATCTGGGCGTTCTGGTTATCGCCGCCGACGATGGCGTCATGCCGCAGACCTTGGAGCATCTTGAAATCATGAAGTTCTTCAAGGCATCTTCAGGGCTGGTGGTTCTGAGCAAGACGGATCTGGTGGACGATGAAACGGTGGACATCGCTGAGCTGGAAGTAAAAGACCTGCTCGACGGCACCTTTTTAGACCACCGGATCATTTCCCGATTCACGGCGAAACAACCGGAGCGCACCGCTGAAATCCTTGCGCGTATCGACGTCATGCTGAGCGCGCTTCCGGTCAAAAATGTGCAAAAGCCGTTTCGGTTGTGGATCGATCAGACAAAACGCATTCCCGGTCACGGGACCGTTGTGAGCGGGACCGTTGCCTCCGGAGTCGTCGCTGCAGGAGATGAGATCGTGCTCTTGCCGGCTGGAAAGAAAACGCGCGTGCGCTCACTGGAATCGCATGGCATGCCGGTATCCCACGCCATCGCAGGACAACGGGTCGGCATCAACCTGCACGGGATTTCCATCATCGAAGCCTGCCGGGGAATGAGTCTGGCCCCACCCGATGCCCTTCTGCCGACATTTATGCTCAATGCGGATGTGCACACCGTCGCAACGGCAAAGCAAGGCATCAATCACAGGCAGCGTGTAAAGCTCTATCTGGGGACCTCGGTCACCACGGCGCTGGCGATTGTGATGACCGGAGATCGCCTTGACCCGGGGGAAACCGGTCTCGTCCAGTTTAGACTGACCAGACCGGTGGCGGCATTGCCACAGGACGCGTTCGTGGTTTCACCGATGAATCTGAATACCGTGATCGCCGGCGGCCGTGTGCTCGAGGCGCCCCGTGAAAAGTATCGGGCCGCCAAAGCCGGTGCGATCGTCCCGTTGCTCTCGGCGCTTAAAGACAGCGACGTGGATGCCTACGTCACACGCAGCTTCGATGCCGACCGGGGCCATTTCATTACCGCGAAGGGACTTTCGGAAAAGACCGGGCTGCCGCAGTTGGGGTTCGAGCGGCGCATTACCGCGAAGGTCCAAAAAGGAGAGCTGGTTTACTTTAAAAACCGCGGTGCCATCAGCGCAAGCCATCTGTCCGATCTCGGGCATGAAATCCGGCAGGTCGTCACGGACGCTTTCCAGAAAGACCCACTCAAAAGAAACGTCACAGCGGCGGAGATTGCCGAGCGGTTGGGCCACCCGGTATCGGAAGCGGTGCTTGCCATCGCCGTGGCGTCGCTGTGCAAAGCGGGCAAGCTGAGCCGGTTCGAAGGCGGGCTTTTGCTTCCCAATACCGAATCCATGATGGATGCTGAGCGGGAGGCGCTCAAATTGCTTCTGCTCGATTTTGCGCGGCAGTCCGTACTGGTCCCATTCAGTGCCGATACGTTCTGTAAACTGAACAACGGGCGCTACGATAAGAAAGATGTCGGCCAGCTGCTCAATTTCATGTCGGTCAGAAAACTGCTGGTGCGGTTGAATGACGGCCGATTCCTGTCACCGGAAGCCATCGAGACCATCAAGGTGCGGGTGGAAAAGGCGATCGCGGCGCGCGGATTCATCACAGTGGGCGACTGCAAGGAACTGCTCGGCTACGGGCGCTGGGGCGGCACCCACGTGCTCGACTACCTGAACCACATCGGGTTTACCGTGCGCCGGCAAGACAAACACGTGCTCAAGGCGGCGACCCGATCGTGAGCATCCACGTCCTTAACACGCTTTCCCGTTGCAAGGTCCCACTGGTTCCCATAGCACCGGGCAGGCTGAAGATCTATCTGTGCGGCCCGACCGTCTATGACGATCCCCATCTCGGCCATGCCCGCTCGGCGGTCGTCTTCGACGTGATTGTCCGCTATCTGAGGGCGCTCGGTTTTGCGGTGACCTATGTGCGCAACATTACCGATATCGACGACAAGATCATCACCCGGGCGCATGCGCTGGGGCAGGACTACCGGCACCTGGGCGCGCGATGCACCGCCCGCTATCGATCCGCCATGGCTCGACTGAACACTTGCTCCCCCGATGCCGAACCCAGGGCCACGGCCCATATCCGGCCGATCCAGGGGGCCATTGCCCGGCTGATTCAAAACGGGCATGCCTATCCGGCAGGCGGCGATGTGTATTTTTCCGTCGCCTCCTTTCCGCGTTATGGCCGGCTTTCGGGGAGCGCCGCCCCCCGGCCGATGCGGGACGCCGGCGGGAACGATGGCACCCCCAAACGCCACCCGGCTGATTTCGCCTTGTGGAAAAGCGCCTTTGCCGGAGAACCGTCCTGGCCAAGCCCCTGGGGTCCGGGGCGTCCCGGTTGGCATATCGAGTGCTCGGCCATGAGTGCGCACCTTCTGGGAGATGTCTTCGATATCCACGGCGGTGGTGCGGACCTGATATTTCCCCATCACGAAAACGAGATCGCCCAGTCGGAGAGCATTTCCGGGCAAACACCGGCAGTGTACTGGCTGCACCACGGCATGGTCACCGTCCACGGGGAGAAGATGTCCAAGTCGACGGGCAACGGATTGAACCTGCTGGATCTGCTGGCGCGCCATCATCCGGATGCGCTGCGACTGCTGCTGCTCTCCAAGCGATACCGGCACCCGTTGGCGGTATCGGATGCCGCAATGGCCTCTGCGGACGGAAGCGCCGCGCGGCTTAACCGGTTGTTCGCACACCCCGCCGTGCCGGCCCGATTGTACGACCCTGACGGGGCGGGAAAAAGTTTTCTTTGGACACGGTTTTGCAGCGCCATGAACGATGACTTCAACTTTCCCATGGCGATTTCGGTGGTGTTCGACGGCGTCAGGCTGCTTTACCGGCGGTGGCATCTGCGGCCGGCGGCCGGCGCCTTTGCGGGCGATGAAGACCCGGCGCGCCTGCTCTGTGACCTGACGTTCATCTGCAGGGATATCCTCGGACTCCGGATAAACGACGAAGACCCGTGTTCTCCGTGACTGGTGATCACAATGCCATCAGGGCCGCCGGTTTTTGACACTAAACTGGAGCTTCATAGAGAAGCGGAAAAAACTATTGGAATAACACCCAAAGGAGAAGATCATGAGTGACGACTATCGTTCGATGTGGACGGATCTGGGGCTCGACCTCGATGCGCACGATGCGCTGCTGGGCGTTCTCGGCAAAGGGTATCAGGACATTTTTCTCAGCCAGAAGGACCGACCCGAGGGGATGGGATATTTTGACTTCGTGATGAGCGAGGTTCACGGGCTCCGGATCAAGGAGCTTTTAGACGAGAAAGCCGCCGGCCGCAAGATCATCGGTTCTTACTGCGTCTTTGTTCCGGAGGAGATCGTGCTGGCGGCCAACGCCACTCTGGTGGGGCTGTGCTCCGGCGCCGATTTCGCCACGGAGGATGTGGAAAAACTGCTGCCGCGAAACACCTGCGCTCTCATCAAGTCCTCCTTCGGCTTTAAACTCGGCAAGGTCTGCCCGTATCTGGAAAGCGCCGACATGATCGTCGGCGAGAACACCTGCGACGGGAAGAAAAAAGCCTATGAGACGCTGGGCCATCTGGTGGGCAATCTCTATGTCATGGACCTGCCCCAGGTGAAGTCCGGTGGCGGCAGGGCGCTGCTCAAGGCAGAATACGGGCGCTTCAAGACGGCCGTGGAAGCGTTGACCGCTGTTGCCGTCACCGCTGATTCCCTGAAGCAGGCCATTCGGACGGTCAATGCGAAGCGTGCCGCTATCCATCGGATCTCGTCTCTGCGAAAAGCGGATCCGGCACCGATCTCGGGTCTGGATGCCCTGTTGGCGAACCAGGTTTTCTTTTACGACAACCCTGCCAGATTTACGGAATCTGTAAACAAGATCTGTGATGAGCTGGAACAGCGGATTGAAAATAAAAAGGGCGTTTTTCCGGCAAACACTCCCCGCATTCTCGTGTCCGGGTGCCCCCAGGCAGTACCCAATTGGAAACTGCCCATGATTGTGGAATCCGTCGGTGCGGTAATTGTGGGCGAGGAATCTTGCGTGGGCGAACGCGGTACTCGCAACCTGACCGATGACTCGGGTGAAACGGTGGATGAAATGTTGGACGCCATCGTTGACCGTTATTTCCAAGTGGACTGCGCTATTTTTACCCCCAATCCGGACCGCCTGGCCCATATCCAGGAAATGGTCGCCGCTTACAAAGCCGACGGGGTGATCCACTACGGTCTGCAGTTCTGCCAGCCCTATCTCATGGAATCCATGCCCGTGGAAAAAGCCTTGGAGGAAAAGAGTATCCCCTGCCTGCGCATCGAGACCGATTACAGCATGGAGGATGTCGGCCAGTTGAAGACACGCGTTGAAGCGTTTGTCGAGCAGCTTCGCTAAGACATAAGGAAGGCAGACGAAGATGCTTTTTGCCGGAATAGATATCGGCTCTCGCACCATCGAACTGGTGGTGGTGGATGACGCGGGTAAAATAAAAGCCGGTCTTCAGGCGGACACCGGCTTTGACCCGATAGCCGAAGCAAAAAAGTTGGTGGATGGCGTCCGCTACGATCGAATTATGGCCACCGGCTATGGTCGCAACCTGTTCGAGATCTCTTTTGACGCGCCAACGGTCACCGAAATCAAAGCCCATGCCAGGGGCGCCCGGGTGTTTTTCCCTGATACCCGAACCGTGCTGGATATCGGCGGGCAGGACAGCAAGGCCATTGCACTCTTTGAAAACGGCAAAGTGAAAAAATTCGAAATGAACGACCGGTGCGCCGCTGGCACCGGTAAATTCCTGGAGATTATGGCAAAAACGCTGGGATATGACATCGAAGCATTCGGACGGGAAGCGCTGCTTGCCGAAAATGATCTCAATATTTCCAGTATGTGCACGGTATTTGCCGAATCCGAGGTCACCTCTTTGATCGCCAGGGGCCAACGGCCCCGGGAAATCGCGAGGGGCTTGCATGCCAGCGTCGTTCGCCGGGCAGTCGGCATGCTCAACCGCGTCTCCTCCGAGGGTGCGATCGTCTTCACCGGCGGGGTGGCGAAAAACCCCTGCATGCTTGCCCTTCTCGAAGAAAAACTGGGCCGAACGGTGCTTGTGCCGAAAGACCCGCAAATGATGGGGGCGCTGGGAGCGTCCCTTCTGGCGAGTGAACTCCCTTCATGTGGATAGACAGATTTCAACGCCTGGGATTGCTGATTTTTCTTTTTCTCATGAGCGCCTTTTTTGGCTGTATGTCTCCATATTTTGCGACCTGGGAAAACCTTGCCAACATTCTGGTGCAGTCGGCGGTGCTAATCATCGTCGGCATCGGAATGATCCTGGTGATCGCAACCGCCGGCATCGATCTTTCCATAGGCTCCGTCCTGGCATTGAGCGGCATTGTCATGGCCGCCTCGATGAAAGCCGGGCTCGGTATTCTCGCTGGTATTTTCGCGGGTGTCCTGACGGGTGTCTTGATGGGGCTTTTCAACGGGCTGGGCACCGCCGTGCTCGGCATTTCCCCCTTTATCGTCACATTGGGTGCCGCTGGAATATACAGAGCTCTGGCCCTCATCGCCACCGATGCACGGCCGATCTACGGACTTCCGGTTGCATTTCGTGTCGTCGCCACCGGGCACCTGGGTCCTTTCCCCCTGCCGGCCGTTTTTGCGTTTGCCGTGGTGGGCCTCGCTGCGCTGATCATCGGATGGACCCGGTTCGGCATCAACGTGCGGGCCGTCGGGGACAATGCAGTGGGCGCTTTTCGAATGGGGGTACCCGTTCGGGGGGTGCTGATTTCGGTGTACATGATTTCGGGTGCCACCGCAGCCCTGGCCAGCATTGTGGTTACGGCGAGATTGAATACTGCCGAGGCCATCGCAGGGCTTGGCATGGAACTGGAGGCCATCGCCGCAGTGGTTATGGGCGGAACCAGCTTTTTCGGCGGAGAATCCAGCATCAGCGGGACGCTGTTGGGCGCCCTGATCATCGGCACTCTGGCCAACGGGCTGACCCTTGTCAACGTGCCATCCTATTACCAGCAACTGGTGATCGGAGCTGTGTTCATACTGGCCGTCATGGCCGACAAAATGAGAAGGCAGGCAACAAACACCTTTTGAAAGGAGCGGTACATCATGAAGTCTGAACGGACAGAAGTATTGGGGGCTGTGATCGCAGCCGTTCTGATCGTGGGCCTCGTCCTCTGCACCGTCGTATCGGCAGCGGAATACTCCAGATGGCAAAAAGTCCGATCCGAAGCTTTTTCCAAACTGGGAGATATTCCTCACGCCGGCAAGCCGCTGCGCATCGGCGCCATTATCATCACCGAGGCCAATCCCTTCTGGGTGACCGTCAAAGAGGGCTATATTGCTGCGGCCAACGATCTCGGTGTGCAAATGGACGTCCAGGCGGCCCCCCAGGAAAACAGTATCGCGGCCCAGTTGGATATCATGGAAAACATGGTGGCAAAGCACTACGACGCCATCGCGGCCCACAGCATCACCCGCCACAATCTCATCCCGGGTCTGGTGAAGGCGGCCCAACAGGGAATTCCCACCATTACCGACAGTATCCGTGATGGCCCTGGCCGCGGTTTCGGCCGTCGAAGATAAGGGCAAAAAGGGGCAGGTCATGGTCGTCGGCATCGACTTCATCGCACAGGCAAAAGATGCGATTAAAGAGGGAAGACTCACGGCGTCAGTCGCACAGGCCCCTTTCATCATCGGGGAGCTGTGCACCCGGGCAGCCGTGAAAGCGGCAGCCGGCCAAAAAGTGCCCAGGGAACTGTATATCCCGGTCGTTCTGGTCACCGCCGACAACGTCGGCGAATTCAGCGACTGGAAATAGTCCTGCAGCCGGATGAGCATGAAAGACAATGCCCGAACCGCTCGTGTACATGAAGGACATCCAAAAAGACTTCGGAGGCAAGACCGCCCTGGATCGGGCCGATCTTTCCCTTTACGAGGGGGAAATCCTTGGCCTGGTGGGTGACAACGGGGCGGGAAAATCTACGATGCTCAAGGTTCTCTCCGGCGTTCTGAACCGAAACGCCGGAGAGATCTTTATGGCGGGCGAAAAGATCCACATCGATTCTCCGGTCCATTCGAGAAATTTGGGCATAGAGATGGTGTTTCAGGATCTCTCGCTTTGCGAGAGCCTGACCGTTTGGGAAAATGTCTACCTGGGCCGCTATGCGATCCGGTCCGCTTTCAAACACCTGGCACCGATCCTGGACAAGCGTGAAATGGCGCGGCGCACGGTCGACGCCCTGGCGGAGATGGGAATCTCCCTGCCCGATGTCGGCGTTCCGGTTCGCAATCTGTCCGGGGGCGAAAGGCAGGCCGTGGCCATATGCCGCTGCCTGCTGTTCCATCCCCGGGTCATTTTATTGGACGAACCCACGGCCAGCATGGCCCACTGGGAGCAGCAGAAGGTGTTGGAACTGGTTCGCGCGTTCAAGGCCCGGGGATGTTCCGTTATCATGGTCACCCACAACCTCGGGCAGTTGTTTCAGGTGGCGGACCGAACGGTGGTCATGAGAGAGGGCCGGAGCATATGGCAGGGGGCAATGACGGACCTGACCCAGGACGATCTGGTGCGGATGATGTTTCTTGGAAAACAGGGATGACAACCTTGGATCTGCCGCAGCTTCCGGATGAATTCGAAGCCTTAGGCAACTGGACGGCCATGATCCGCAAGCTGCAGCGATTTTTAGAAGAAACCTTTGACAGAAAAGCTTCGGACCGGGGCATCGAAGCAGCCGTCAAGGGAACAAACCACAAGAATCGAATCATGAGAAAATGTTTCGATTTCGCCGCCCTTCATCCCCCGTTGATCAGCTGGCAGGAAATGTACGACCTGGTTTTTTTGGCACTACCGTGCACGGCAGAGGACTTTATCCCCATTGTCGAGCCCCTGATGGAAAAGCTTGAACGGAGAAAAACGGAAGGATTTCATTACGGCCGAGCCGATTCTCCCATTTGTAATGACGGATGAAAATATGGACCTGAAACCAAGCCAGCACTTGAACTTTGTATTCGTCTGCCCGGAATGCAACCGTGTTTTTGAAACCGCCGCGTTCAGCATCGTTGACAACCGGGGAGTGGTCACCGATGCCGACGGCAACAAAGCGCTGGATGCGACGGTGGCCCTGAACGATCCGTGTCCGTATTGCGGGCAGCGGCATGTTTACCCGGCCAGTGAGCTGTTGTGCCCATTCAGGGGCGCGCAGTGATTGAATTGATCCGAAAAACCCCTCCAGGCCCTGTCACGGGTTCTGGAGACCCCACATAAGGAGGCTGCGCGTGGGAACCCTTAAGAACAAGCGTTTGACCGAAACGGTGTCCGGCGCCGGCTGAGCGTCCAAACTCTCTCCGGGGGACCTGGACAACGCGCTGTGCGGCCTTGATTTTCCCACTGATGAAAACGTCCTTGTCGGACTGGAGCGTGCCGACGATGCCGGCGTGTACCGGATCAGCGATGAGATCGCGCTCATTCAGACGGTGGATTTTTTCACTCCGGTGGTGGACGACCCGCACGCCTTCGGCCGGATCGCCGCCGCCAATGCGCTCAGCGACGTCTACGCAATGGGCGGCGTGCCCAAAACCGCCATGAACCTGGTGGCTTTTCCCGTGAAGGAGATGGACCTTTCGGTGCTGCGGCAGATCATCCAGGGCGGCATCGACACGCTTCGCGAGGCGGGCGTGGTGCTCATCGGCGGCCACAGCATTGAGGACAAGGAGCTGAAGTATGGCCTGTCCGTTACGGGTCTCATCCATCCTGACCGGGTGCTGACCAAAAAGGCGCTGCGCGCCGAAGACGCGCTGATCCTCACCAAGCCGCTCGGAACCGGCGTGATCAACACGGCCATCAAGGCCCGCATGGTATCGCCGGACCTGGTGGATCGGATTACCCGGCTCATGGCGACGCTGAACCGGTGTGCTGCCGAAGTCATGGCCGATTTCCCGGTCACCGCCTGTACGGACGTCACCGGTTTTGGGCTTTTGGGGCACCTTGCAGAGATGGTCGAAGGCTCCGGTTGCGGTGCGTCGCTCTCCGCCGGGCGGATTCCGATAATGGCCGAAGCCCTTGATTTCGCCCGCATGGGACTCATCCCCGCCGGCGCCTACCGCAACCGCGCTTTCCGGGAGGCGATGATCACTGTCGATGCCGGGGTGGATCGGGCCGTGGCCGATCTGTGCTTTGATCCCCAGACCTCCGGCGGGCTGCTCATGGCGGTGCCAACGGCGCAGGCGGGTGATCTGGTGTCGGCACTGCGGGCCGCCGGCGTGCCCGATGCAGCGCTCATCGGCCATGTCCTGCCGGGGCCGGCGGAAGTGATCCGTGTGATGGTTTAACGGGTGGTGCTTGGTTCTGGAGGGCCACGCGCCGTCGTGGCCGCGAATCGAACGCGAGGGACCGCGTCCCTCCAGAAGGCTTTGACCCGTCGGGGTGTCTGGGTGTCATGATCCCGGGGCGGGCCATGACCGCGACCGCGCGCGTGATGGCCGGCGGCAACACGATAAAAGGGCGGCGGCAGTCTAATACCCGTTGCGGCGCGGCTGAAACGAAGTTCCGGCATGATGCCTCTGCTTGAGCCAGGTGCATCAACAAATATTCCATTTTTCCGTAGAGGAGGTTCATCCCATGAAAGAAATCGATGCCAGGGGGCTGGCTTGTCCGGCGCCTGTTTTGATGGCCAAAGCCGCTGTGGAAAACGAAGGGGCGCCGGAGGTGACGGTACTGGTGGACAACGCGGCCTCACAGCAGAACGTTCAGCGGTTTCTGGAAAGCCGTGGTTTTGAAACGCTCCTGGCGCAGGAGGGTGACAATTTCCGGGTGACCGGCCGCGGCAACGGCAAGCCGCAGGCGGCGGCGCAGCCGGCAGCTGCCGCTCCGGCTCCCGGCGCGCGCCGGCTCATGGTCATGGCGGCCACCGACCGCATCGGCGCCGGCGATGACGTTCTTGGTAAAAAACTCATGGTCAACTTTATCCGGACCTTGAACGAAATGGGCCCGGATCTCTGGCGGCTGGTGTTCGTCAACAGCGGCGTTTCGCTGACTATCGACGACTCCCCGGTGCTCGATGCCTTGAAGGCGCTGAAAGACGCCGGCGTGATCATTCTTGTGTGCGGCACCTGCCTGGATCACTTCAAGCTCCTGGAGCGGAAACAGGTGGGCGTGACCACCAACATGCTCGACATCGTCACGGCCATGCAACTGGCCGACTCGGTGATCAACCTGTAAGCAGCTTCTCATGCTGCGAAGCGGCCTGCTTTTCCGGATAGGCACAATTCACCAGTTAAGGGTTTGTCTGTTTCGCAGGGGAGGGGAGGGGCTACACCAAGAAACCGTGATACGATCGATCCATAGAACGCCCAAATTCGACAAATGCCTGGCCGGGCTGGAATTTGCCGGAAAGAAAGCGGCCGTTGCCGCCGGAAAGGCCCGTGATATCATCGACGGCATCGCCCGCTATGGCAGCATACCGCCGAAATATGTCGCCGAGACCACAAAGCACGGCGAGAGGCGCATCAGAAACTGCGTGAAGTACGATCTGGGCGGCGGCTACCGGATGGTGACCGTCAAACGGGAAGCGGGCCTTCACCTGGTGTTTATCGGGACCCATGACGAGGTCCAGCGGTGGATCCAGAACAAGAAGAACCGTCGCATCGAAGTACCGGATGAAAACCTGCCGGCCATCGAAGCAAGCGCCGTCGATATCCCGATCCAAGCAGCTTTCTCTCCTCCGCAGGATCATGCCCATAGCGACTTCGAAGACCTTTCCGTGGTGCCCGACGACCGGCTGTTGAGGCGGATATTTTGCGGCATAGCCGGGTGCGCCGCCGATCGCGGCGACCGGTAGTGGGAGAAGGGCGAAAGCACGCTCTCCGGTTAAAGGGCATGGATTTTACCTAAAGAAGTCCACCGGAGACCGCCGCTCACTGCGTCGCCGCCACGGTTCGATTTTTACAAAGAATGCACCAAGGTGAGGCGCATTGGAATGGATTATAGACACTCCCTGACGTTTGTGCGTCATCTGAACAGACCAATGATAGGCGGTTGTCCACAGGGTGCCTGGGCAAATCTGAATGGATCACTTTCGAGGAATGAGTATCGGAAATGACCGTAATGAAAAATAAAGGATTGGATCGGTAAGCTCGATCTTTCCGGGGACAGTGAAAGTTGCGCATAGGATAATCATTGTTGAATCTATTCCTCATTGTAAACATCCATACGAAGTCCCCTGATGGGCATTGGCAATTCGGGGCTTACATCACAGGGCAGTCCCCCAGCTTCGAGAAACAGCACCTCGTTCTTGTATGGCTTCGCATAAGCGAGTACCCAATTCGTCCCTGATTATTGATTTTGCTGCCAGTTTCTGTATCTCTTGAACCATCGTTTCTTTTAAAGCATCGTTGAACATGTTTATCTCATATCTTCATTACAGAAATCCGATAACGCAAATGTCTTCACGAAAAATCATATACTTAAACGCTCAACATCAGGATTTCTTTTGAGTTCCGACTTTGGCTTCATCAAGCACTTTCCTGATCGTTTTGGCCATTTCCGCTTTAACGATCGGTTTCATTAGAAAGCCTTTGACGCCGATACTTGCAGCCTTCACCGGATCAAGTCTTTCGCTGAATCCAGTGCAAATGATTATCGGGATATTGGGCCTGATGTCAATCAACTGGTGGGCCAATTGTTCGCCTGTCATGTTAGGCATAGACATGTCGGAAATGACCAGGTCAAATCCGTCGGGGTTTGCTTTGAACGCTTCAAGGGCCTCCAAGCTGTTTACACGCATGGTCACCTTGTACCCGAGTCGTTCAAGCATTTGTTTTTCCAACTTGGATATCGCCTCTTCATCGTCTATCAGAAGAATTCGTTCATGTCCTAACGAGACGTCTTCTTCCCTCCCGACTGATTCAGATGCCTCATCTTTCGCCATCATGGGCAGGTAGACGCTGAAAGTCGATCCTTTTCCGAATTCGCTGCGGACCTTTATATCACCGTGATGCTCTTTTACGATTCCATAGACGACAGCCAACCCCAGACCAGTGCCCTTTCCTTGCTCCTTAGTGGTGAAATAGGGCTCGAAGATTTTTTCCAGAATTGGAGGGGCGATGCCGACACCCGTGTCGGAAACGGACAGTACCGCATATCTGCAGGGTTCCAAGGCGCCGGGGGGAAGTTCATCAACCCCCAAGATCACCTCCTTCAAATGGATGGATATCTCACCGCTCGACGTTTCTACAGCGTGATAGGCGTTGGTGATTAGGTTCATCGCAATCTGATGGATCTGGGTGGGGTCTGCCAAAACCATGCTGCAATCGTGTTGAATATCCTGTGTGATGTTTATGTTTGCAGGAATCGTCGAACGGCTCAACTTGATAACCTCCTTCAATACATGCTGAATACGAACGGGTATCATTTTCTGGTCGGATTGGCGGCTGAAAGCAAGAATCTGTTTCACCAGATCACTCCCCCTTCTGCCAGCCTTGAAAATCTCTTTGGTATTTTCGTATTCCACACTTCCGGGTGCAAAATCCTCCATCAGCATTTCGGACAGACCGACGATGGGAAAAAGTATATTATTGAAATCATGGGCTATGCCGCCTGCCAGGTTGCCGATGGATTCCATTTTCTGGGCTTGCAGCAGTCTTTTCTCCATGTTTTTCATTTCAGTAATATCAGTGGCGACTTGGAGTCGAACCATTCTGCCGTCCATCCAATCAATGGCCCTGTCATGGTTGATGTACCAGCGACCGGTGACGGGATTCTTATCCTGCCATACCGCAGCACCGACCGCATTGCCGTTTGCATCGAGAAGTCGATCGTTCGTGCAGTGAGGGCAGGGAGTTTTCTCGTTTCTGAAAGCCGCATAACATGCCTCCCCGGTCAGGTCTCGACCGTACGCATTTTTCATAGTCTTGTTCATGAACAGAATTTCGTGTGTTTCCATATCTGCGACATACACCGTGGCATCAATGCCGTCCAAAACCGTGAGAAATCTTTTATGGGCATCTTTTAGCTCTTTCTCTGATCGTTTTCGTTCGGTTATGTCAAGCGAAACGGACAAAACTGCGGGGACTTTCGAAGGACCGAAATCAATTGGTTTGAGCGTGTTGGAAAACCATGTGTCGCCTTTTTGTAAATGAACCAAAACTTCCTGGGAAGATGGTTCATTTGACGAATAAACTTCTTGGTATTTCCCAATAAGCTGCTCAGCTTGATTTTCGGGTAAGAATTGCCGGATGTTTTTTCCGGTTATATCATCCAATTTCCCGTCGGACAAATTGCGGGCAGCGTTTCGATTGGCATAAAGAAAAACACCGTTCAGATCGATTACGGAAAGCGTTTCAAACATCGTCTCGGTAAGTTGCCGATATTTGAGATCGCTTTCTTTCAACTCATTTTCATGCCGCTGGCGCTCGCTGACGTCGATACCAAGGCAGGTTACATCCAATATCTCCCCCCGTGCATCCTTTGTCAGCACATTAGACCATGCGATGGTTCTCAATTCGCCATTTCTTGTCAGAATCTCGTTTTCATAGCCAGTAAATTCAGACGCGTCCTTTTTCCTGAGTACAGTTCTGAACACACCCCGGATTTCTTCTCTGATCGGTTCCGGAATGAACATGTCAAACCAGTTTTGGCCGATCACCTCGTTAACCGACCAACCCGTGAGGGATAAGAAATGTTCGTTCGCAAAGACAATTTCGCCCTTTGGATTCAGCGAAATTCCGACTTGCGGGGTCTTGGTGAGTATATTACGCCATTTGCGCTCCGAATCGGTCAGCGCTTCCACGGTCTGTTTGAATTCGGTAATGTCTAACCCGATACCATCCCAGATGATGCTTCCGTCATCTAACTTTCTGGGGATGGATGATGCAGAAATCCAGACAGTTTCGCCATTTTTCTTATGGACACGATGTTCAACATTGTATGGCGTCAATGCTGCGGCGGAGTTCATTATCGCCTCATGGACGATACCGGCGTCCGGTTGCGGTATTAGGTCGAACACAATGTTTGCGTCAGCCATAACATCGGTTGCACTGACACCAAACAGCCCGATACAGTTCTCTCCTATGTATTCGAATCGAAAATTTCCGTTTGGGGCGAGAAGGAATTGATAAGCTGTTCCGGGAAGATTCGAGACAAGATGCCGGTATTTTGTTTCACTATCCCTTAATGAATCTTGCGACTTAGCATAGGTAAGCGCTACAGCAGCCAAATCACCCAGGATTTTCGATAAATAAACGTCCTTCTCATTGAACCCCCCGGGTTTGTTGGCAATTCCAATGATCCCTACCGTTTTTTCCTCAATGCTCAGGGGAGCGAAAAGGACGTTATCAAGTCTCACATGCCCTTCCGGCATATATTTCATCCACGGGCTCTCTGAAAAAGCGTTGTCGTAGACCACATCATTTGTTTTATAGGCGATTTCTCTAAAGCCCCTTATCGGCATGGGAAGATTCGGATCGACGTCACACGGCATTCCACCCGCATCTAAAAAAAGCACCTCGTTCTCTTCACCATTTTCAGAAAGAAGGGAGACATATCCTGAACGCGCACCTGTAAGCTGCTTGCATAGCGCGAATATTTCCTCGGCGGCATCGTCGAATGTTTCACATAGCGGAATATACCGGAATGCCTCCATAAGAGCAGAGAGCATCTCCGGCGAATATTTTAATCCTGATTTCCCTGTCTCATATTGCTCGACTTGTCGTTCAAGTTCCGCAATCCGTTTCTCTAACTCTTCATAGGTGGGCTTTGAACTCATCATTTCTTCCCAATTTGGCTACCAAGAAAGTTGCGCATACTTGCATTATCCTTGATTGCTGCAAGGCTCAAGGATTCCGATGGGATGGTATTCAGAACCATAACAGGGCTTGGCCAGCGGTGGTCAGAGGCCGATTTTATGGCGTATTTCATGATATGTGATGATGGTTGCTGAGTGCAATCAGAAAATGAAGTACGGAAGTAGGATTTGAAGAATGGTGCCAACAAACCTCGGTTCAGTTGGCTTTACAGGGTGGCCGTATAGTTTGCCGCCCCGATAATATTACGGAATCATGAGGATTTTGAACCTTGAAACAAGTATTCTGCTGTTAAAACCTTTTCAAGCCGTAAACACTGAATCGAAGACTGGAAGTGAGGCACAAGCGGAAAGCGGAAAACGCTGGCAGGCGGTTTCGGCGCTTTGTTCGCAGATGTTACTTTCCCTGGATCAATCTTTTCAAGAGGATATCTTCAACATTGCGCCGGGAATCTATGAGCGAGAGAACATAGATCTTATGTTCTGTAATTCTGTATATTAGTCGCCATGGAGGGATGACCAATTCCCGGTACTGCGATATGCCCTGGTCTTGTAGCTCGGGGACTACACGGCCTCTCTCAGGAAGGGTATAAAGGCTTGCGGTTTCATTTTTTATTTTTCTAAGTATTTTTAATGCGTTGTCTGGACTTTCCAACGAAATGAATGCAATGATTTCCTTTAGATCATTTTCGGCCACTTTCGCCCAGGCAACCTGATATTTTAAAATCATTAAAGGTTTTCTTTCAGCGAAACCTCAAGTTCAGAGAATACATCCTTTTGGAGCTTAACCTCGCCATTGCGAACATCATCTTCCCCCTGAGATATCAGTTTTAGCAAACCAATTGCATTGCGCATATTTTCATAGCTTTCAGGATCTTGAAGAACGGCTCGGGGCTCACCGTTTTGGGTAATAATAACTGGGCGATGGGTTTCATTGATCTGGTTCAACAAAATGGCAGCTTTTGATTTTAGATAAGTAACTGGTATTATGTCTTTTTTAATATTCATTTGTCACCTCCGGTCCGCATATGGTACCAAATTCGGATCGATTGTCAATGCTGATTTTTTACGGCGACTCATGAATGTGGCTGCATGAGCCACCCATTTTACTATCTCATCCACCAAATATCCTCACCACCGTTGGCTGAACTTCAGCACCGAGGACTATCGCCACTATAGCGCGCCCAAAAAAGTTCAGGCACAACCGGACAATGTGAGTGGCATTTCTCGCCGGGAACTACCCTGTGAGTCAACTGCGATTTAGGATCTCAGGGTCTTCTCCCATTGAGTTGGGGAAAAGGGTTCGAGGGTTGCGCCGATACGGCTTAACAGCGGCAAGGGGCCAGGGGTTCAAGTGACGGCATTGGGCGGTATTAATTACTCTTGCGGCCTTTACAAAAAGCGGACATCCAACCCTGCCGATGCGGCCAACCCGGACTGACGCTCATCCAGGGTGATGAACCGGCGGGCTTCTGTGGACAAGGCCACGGCTACATGAAGAATATCCAAGGAACGTGACCCGAACGCCTTGGAATGCCGAACGGACAATTCGATGGCACGGTTGAAAACGTCGGTCCATTCCACCTGTGGCCGGAAATAGATACCGGTTGTCTTGTGCTTTTCCATAAGTTCACGGACACGTGCGGCATCATCTTCGCTGATTTCATCTCTGAAACGTTTCAGGGCGATAGCATTCAAAAACTCAAGTTCATGGAACAGTGTCAGCGGGATGGCTTCGTTGGTAGCTCTCAACCAGGCGGCGGCTTCCCGTGAAAATGTCTCTCTGAAATAGAGTTTCACGATCACGCTGGTATCGAGATAGATCATTTAGAACCGATCTGCCCTGCCTTCACGGACCAGGTCGCTGACAGGAGTACCGTTTACCGCTATGGCCTCTGCATAAAAGTCAGGCCAATCGATGTCGGACTTCGGACCCAGTGCCGTCAGCTTGGCCACCGGTTTCCCGTGGCGTGTGATGGTGATTTCATCCCCGGCATGGATCGATTTCAAAATAAGGCTGAAATTTTTTTGAACATCCCCGACTGTCGCCGTTTTCATTTTTTCCTCCGTTGTTTACGTAAAAATTATGCGTAAATGGCGAGCCTGTCAAGGGTGTCAGTCGGTATGCATGAGAATGCCGCGCTCCCGGGCGATGGCGGCGATCTCGGCAATGGGCTGGATCGTTCCCACCTCGTTGTTGGCGTGCATGACGCTGACGAGCACGGTTTCGGGGCGGATGGCGCGGCGAACCGCTTCGGGGTCCACCCTGCCGGCGCCGTCGACCGGGACCACCGTGGTGGCGACCCCGCGGGTCTCCAGATAGCGGCAGACCTCGAGGATCGCCGGGTGCTCCACGGCGGAGGTGATGATGTGGGCGCCGCGAGCCGCCGCCGGTTCGGCCACGCCGCAAAGGGCGTGGTTGTTGGATTCCGTACCGCCGCTGGTGAAGATCACCTGCGCCGGCGTTGCGCCGAACATGGCTGCCACCTGCCGGCGGGCCGCGTCGACCGCCTTTTTGGGGGCGATGCCGTACCAGTGGCTGCTGGACGGATTGCCGAACTCTGTTTCCAAAAACGGGCGCATGGCCGCAACGACCTGCGGATCGAGCGGTGTCGTGCCGTTATAGTCCAGATAAATGGGTGTCACCATAACGCCTCCTCGTGTTTCAATGGTTCATCAGGGATATTATATGCCGCTGCCGAAAGTGTTAACCGTGAAGCGCCGTGTGTCGGGCCGGCGGCGGGTTGTCTGACGGCAAGGTTGTTACCGGAAACGCATCGATGCCGGAGCGGCATCCGGTGCATCGGTCCAGGCGGATGTAGCGGGCCATTTTCCGGAATGGGTATGGCATCGGGACAGGCGATCTTTCAGGCTGCCGGCACCTGACGACCCGGGCAGGTGCTATTAAAGCTGGCTCAGGTAGAGCCGAAAGATCGTTTTATGGGGATCGGCTTTCGCCAATGCTACTGCGGACAGGTAAACCCCGCACTATATGCCGAAGTGCCGCCGCGGATGATCCGCGGCGGCCCAGGCAATTTGTATGTTCTAGTCAAAGGCCATGCCCGTCTTCCACACTTCCCACACCTTGCCCACCAGATCCGGACCCGGTTTGAGGGTCTGCTTCCCAGGCTTCCAGCCGGAAGGCGTGGCCTCTTTGCCGCCGCTGGCCCTCACCAGTTGAAATGCCTGCACCTGGCGAAAGGTCTCCATCACGTTTCGTCCCACCGGCGGGGTCAACACTTCATAGCCCTGCACGTTGCCGTCCGGGTCGATGATGAAACGGCCTCGGGCTTCCACGCCGGCAGCCTCGTCGAAAACGCCGTACACGCGTCCCACCTTACCACCGGTATCCGAAAGCATCGGGAAGGGGACGCCGCCGTCCACCATTTTGGAGAGTTCATGATCATTCCACATCTTGTGGACGAAAACACTGTCGATGCTCATGGAAAGCACATTGACACCGAGGCCCTGAAACGCCTTGTATTTTTCGGCAACTGCCGAAATCTCCGTGGCTCAGACGAAGGTGAAATCCCCCGGGTAGAAACAAAGCAGCACCCATTGGCCGATATATTCCGAAAGAGACAAGGAAACAAATTTGCCATTATGATACCCCGGTGCCGAAAAATCCGGTGCTTTCTGGCCGACCATGATCATGGCGCCGCCCTCCTTTTTGGGTTGAAGTTGAGGTGTGTCTGTTGCGTCTTTCGCCGGTGCTCCCACGGGCCCCCCGGTGGGTCTGGCGCATCCAACTGTCATCTCTTTCGCCATACACGCCTCCTTTCCTTCATGAAATGGTATCTTATAAAACAATCCAACGCCCTGCAATCATTGCATAAGCCAAAAAAAAAGATCAGTCGTAAGTGGCGCGGGTCGCTGCATCGCTCATGGTCGGCGTGACAAACGGTTCCCATGCCGGGTTTTCCCAAGTGCCGAGTCGCGTATGCATATCGAGATACTTTTTCGGGATGGGATGCGTGCCGACAACGACCCTGATGCCATAGCGTTTTTCAAGAAAGGACTTGAATGTATCGATATGGGGGCACGGCGGGTAGCCGACCAGCAGCCCGGTAGCCAGATGAATCACCGCTGCGCCGTTTTTGACCATCTCATCGCCAGCGTATTCTATGTTCCCTCCGGGACAGCCGTCGCAGGTCGTAAAACCGACCAGCTCAACGTCGGTGTCCTTATAAATACTGAAAGCACCTTCCCTGTTTCTCATTGCCCGAAAACACTTCCCGCCCGCGCAGCGCCGGTAGCGGTCACAGATCACAATTCCGATTTTTGTCTTTGAACTCATAGCGATTCCTTCCAAGTCTTAAGCAGGACGTGCGGCAATTTATGAGCATATGCCGATAACTAAGCCTATCTTGATTTGCCGTCAAGGAAAAAACAGTATTTGCGGATCGAAGCGCTATGCCCGAGCGATCTCCGGCATGGCCCGTTTCATCTGCCGCAGGGCCTGACGGATGCGGTGCTCGTTTTCGACCAGGGCCAGCCGCAGCCAGCCTTCACCTTCCTCGCCGAAGCCGATGCCCGGGGAAACGGCGACGTTGGCCTTTTCCATCATTTCCATGGCAAAGGCCATCGAGCCCATCTGCCGGATCGGCTCGGGCATGGGGACCCACACGAACATGCCGGCCTTGGGCTTTTCCACGGGCCAGCCCATGCGCTCGAGCCCCTCGCACATGATGTCCCGGCGCAATTGGTACTTTGCCACCTGCTCGGCGATTTCGGCCTCGCACTGCCTGAGGGCCACGATGCCGGCCACCTGGATGGCGGAGAAGATGCCGTAGTCGTAGTAGCCCTTGATCTTGGCCAGTGCACCGACGATCCGGTTGTTGCCGACGCAATAGCCCAGCCGCCAACCGGCCATGTTGTAGGTCTTGGAAAAGCTGCCGAACTCCACGCCCACGTCCCGCGCGCCGGGGGCTTCAAGGAAACTGGGCGGCTTGTAGCCGTCAAAGGCGATCTTGGCATAGGCGAAATCGTGAATCACCATGAAACCGTATTTTTTGGCCAGTTTCACCACTTCGACAAAAAGGTCCAGGCTGCCGCAGGTGGCCGTCGGGTTGTGGGGGTAGTTGAGGATGAGCACTTTTGGCCGGGGAAAGACGTGCCGGCACATGTCAGCGATGCGTTTTAGAAAGACTTCGTCTTCGTCGATGAGCAGCCGGATGGCGCTGCCGCCGGCGATGATGGCCGCATAGACGTGAATGGGAAAGGCCGGCGCCGGCACCAGCACCGTATCGCCGGGGCCGATCAGCGCCAGGCACAGATGGCTGATGCCTTCCTTGGAGCCGATGGTCATGATGGTCTCGGCGTCTTCATCGAGGCCAACGCCGTAATCTTTCTCATAGGACAGCGTGATCTCCCGGCGCAGGTGCTTTAACCCGTCGGCCGCCGGGTATCGGTGGATCTTGGGATCCTGAGCCATTTCGGCAAGTTTGTCGGTGACGGCGGCCGGTGCCGGGTCGACGGGGTTTCCCATTCCCAGATCGATGACATCATCGCCCTTCCAGCGTTTTTCCATTCTCTTTTTGTTGATCATGCCAAAGAGATAGGGCGGCAGCTGGTCCATTCTTCTGGCGAAAGTGATGGGGTGCTCGTAATCCATGGCGTTTCCTCCTTGTTTGGCCCTAAATGTAAAACCCCGGGCTTCGGCATGGCCGACCCGGGGCTGATTTAGGCAAAGGCGCCGCGGGCCGAGTCAGCCAGCCCGTAGCGATGTGGCGCGTCCTGAAGTGGTTCAGTCGACGGCCGTCGCTGGGGCTGGCCCCCTGGCAGCGGCCGCCGCGGCGGTCGTTATGGGTGTCGGGTAGATCATCATCGGGTGTCCGCTCCCGTTTCGGTCGCGTGAAATATAAAATTACTATAAAAAGAAATCCGCTGCGGTGTCAATGGGGGCCGGCGGCCTTGAGCGGATACCGGGCTTTGGCGTTGGCGGATCTGAAAGCCGGATCGCCAAATAGACCCATTCTTGATGAGCACTATTTTAATCTGCGGAAGCGCCAGTCGATCTTCTTCCTCTCCAGATATGCTTCGAACGCTTTGCAGGTAGTAAAGACCATTTTATAGGCGGATTCATCGGTTTCATACTCGCAAAAGGCATTTGACCCGGGATAATCGCGGCAGATACGAGGACGGTCAGCGTAATCGGTGCAACCGTTGTTTTTGGAAAGATTTTCGCAGACCGAAGTAAACGCGATATTCCAGGTGTTGTGTTGATCGACGAATACCCAGACATCGCGGTGTAAAAGATACCATCGTATGTTGTCGTAGTCTCTCTTGCATGTCGGCTTGCCGAGTTCGAGCGCCATGTAGCGGCAGCATCGCGCTTTACAGGCGACACAGTCTGCATCCCGGCGCTTCCGCGCATTGCCCATCGGAGCACTCCATCTCAAAATTAAAAATACGCTTATGCAGAAAGTTCCAGTTGGTCGCTACCCAAGGTGATTTTGAACCACGGAGCGGATTGAGTTTTTTATAGAGCAACATTGAACCCGTGTCAAATATGGGCAGGTGCTCGGGCGTCGCGCACGCCTGCACTGTAGTCGTATACATTGTCAGCATGCCGGGCGAGATAGCACATACCCCTGCTTCACATTATCACCGGTCGGTCATTCATTCCGGTTGCACTTCTTGACAGCGCAGCGAAAACTCTGGATAGTAAATGGAACCAGGCGGCCTCCGGGTGCGTATCGTGCATAGCCAATTTTCGGTATAAAACGGCCGCCCCCAAAAAACCGTCCGAAATCGAACCCGCTGCCGTCACGACATCATCGGTGACCGAACGGCGATGCCAGGAAATTCCATGCGCGAGCAATGCTATGCCGTCACCGCTGTCACTGAAATCGATCCCATCCGATCCGAGTTGAGGAAACGCTTCAGTAACATACGGGAAGTCTCCAGGGACGAAACATTCGAGGTTTTCGATTCCTTCGATTGGCGGCTGTATAACAAGGGGTGGCTCCTGCTGAAGGAAAAAGGGGGCTATGCCTTGATCGACCGCCGCTCCGGCCAAGGACGGTACCACCTCGCGGTGGATGACGGCCGAACACGTTCATTTCACTGGGACTTTCCCGAATCAGACCTCTCCGCGGCGCTGGAAGCCGTTTTGGATATGCGGGCGTTGCTGCCACTGGGCAAAATCCATCGGCACAGGGTCCGGTACGATCTGCTCAACCGTGACGAAAAAACCGTCGTGCGGCTGGCCATGGAAACCTTTTCAGGTAAGCGCACAGACGCGGCTGTCAGGCTTTTTCGGCTCATTCCGGTCCGCGGGTACGAAAAGGAGGCCCAAAAAGTGGCCGGCTGTTTGCAGTACGCGGGCCTGGGTCCCACGGATGAGGCGTTTCCGGTCCTCACTGTATTGGCGCTGCACGATCATCCGCCCGGAGTTTACTCGTCAAAAATCAACGTCTCCCTGCAACCGGCAATGCGCGCCGCCGAAGCTGTCCGGTGCATCCTGGGCGATCTCGTTTCGGTAATTCAGATCAATCTGCCCGGTCTTTGCCAAGATATTGACATTGAGTTTCTGCATGATTTCAGAGTGGCAGTCCGGAGGGCGCGTTCGCTGTTGAGCCAAATGAAAGGCGTTCTCGATGTCGAGACGACAGCCACGCTTCAGCGGCGATTGAAAGTGCTTGGAAAAGCCACCGGAAACGTCAGGGATCTGGATGTGTATCTCCTGAAGGAGGCCGAATATTCAGGCGTGCTTCCGGATTTGCTGAAACCCGGCATCGGTTACCTCTTTGGTATGCTGAAGCGAAAACGGCGAAATGCGAGAGACCGAATGATCAAGGCCATGGGCGGGGTTGAAATCGCTGCCGCCCTTGTCGACCTCAAGGCCTTTGCAACAGAGGGTCACGGTCCGGCGATTATCGGTCCCCAAGGCAACCTTCCCATCGGCGAATTGGCCAAGTCGGCCATTTTCAAGCGATACCGACGGATCATCCAGCAGGGCGGAAGGATTTCAGACGCCACACTGGATGAAAAACTCCATGCCTTGCGCATTGAATGCAAAAAACTGCGTTACCTGCTGGAGTTTTTTGCTTCCCTATTTCCGAATGATGCGGTGCAGGTAATGATCAAGCAGCTCAAACAGCTTCAGGATAACTTGGGCGGTTTCAACGATTTGTCTGTCCAGCAGGCATTTATGCGTGACCGGCTCAACGCGCTCAGGCCGCAAACCGACCAGTTGGTTATACTGGCGGCTGCCACCGGCGCTTTGATTACCCACCTGCACACGGCGCAGCGCCGGGTTCGATCGCAGTCTTTAGATGCATTTGAGACATTCAGGGCGCCTGAGAACCAAGAAAGATTCACGACTTTATTTGACGGTGTTTAGGTATCCATAATGAAAACCATTGCTTTGTACAGCATCAAGGGCGGTGTCGGCAAGACAGCCGCTTGCGTCAATCTCGCCTATCTGGCCGCCAGCGGAAAGTCACCGACCCTGCTGTGTGATCTCGATCCGCAAGGCTCGTCGACCTTCTACTTCCGGATTCAACCGAAGAAAAATTATAGCGGCAGAAAATTCCTCAAAGGCGGAAAACCCGTGGACAAGGCCATTCGCGGCACCGATTTTTTGGGGCTCGACCTTCTTCCGGCGGATCTGTCATATCGCAACATGGATGTGATGCTGGACGGTTTTTCAAAATCGCGGAACCGATTGCGTGGATTGCTGGCCGGTTTCAAAGGTCGCTACGATTATGTCTTTCTGGATTGCCCGCCCAACATTACCCTGGTCAGCGAGAACGTGTTTGAGGCCGCTGATGTCATTTTGGTGCCGCTGATCCCCACCACCCTCTCACTGGTGACCTATTCTAAACTCATCCGGTTCTTTAAGGAGACCGGTCTTGACCGGCGCAAACTGCATCCATTCATTTCGATGGTCGAACCCCGCAAGCAGATGCACCGTCAGTCGATTCGGGAAATCCTCGCTACCAAAACCCGCCTGCTGAAAACCTTCATCCCCTACAACGCCGATATCGAAAAAATGGGGTTCTACCGGGAGCCGCTGACGCATCGCCAGCCATCTTCCATCGGGGCGCTGGCATTTGCCAAACTGTGGAACGAGGTCAAAGCCACAATCCCCAAAGAGAAACCCGATGCGCCTTGAAATCGCGATAGAACTGTTCCCGGACCAGTTTGAATGTTTGTGGTCCCATACCGGTTTCCATGAGCGACGGGAAACACCCGATGACTCCTGAAGCATTGATCGATCCCGGTTTGTTCCGAAACACCCACGGCCCAGACTACTTCTTTTTGTCTTTCTTCTTGCTGCCGGTTTTCTTAATTTTATCCGGCTTTTTTTTCCCTTTTTTCCCTTTTTTCTTCTTGTCTTTCTTGCTTTTCTTTTTTGACTTTTTTTCTTTCTTATTTTTCAGCTTTTTGATTTTCACCCGATCCGCCATCTCGGGGACAATATCGCCGTCACCCACTGCCGGGGCGCTTCCCGCCACCAGTTGAAGCGCATGTGCGATAACCTGCCGGGCCCTGGATGCCCCGAAACCCTCAACAGCCGACAATTTCTCATCGGTGGTTACGGCCAGGTCTTCAGCCGTGGCGAATCCCGCAGCTGTCAGTTTCTCTGCTGCGGCAGGTCCAATCCCCTTCACCATCAAAATTGAAATTGGCAATGGGTGCTCCTTTCATTGGTCTTGTTCGGCAGTTTTATTTCAACCGAGCTTTTGCGCCTTGCACAACGTGCCCTTCAACCGCGAAGAGCGCAAACACCGCGCACAGACATATTTGGACTTTCCCAGCAGTTCGGTCAAATCATCCCAGTTCTTTTTTACGTCCTCTTTGTCCCATTTGCACAATGACTTGTTTGTCAGTTTTTTATCCATGGGTGCCTCCTTCCAGATTGGCGATGACGCATGTTAACCATTGGCGGTCACGGTATCAAGCCGTTGGATGCAATCGCTGCGGTTGGTCGGCCGCCGTTTCCGGTGCATGCTGCAAATCATCATTACCCTTCAACTGGGAGATTTGTTCTTTGGATAATCAAAGGAACTCGATACAAGGCGGTCCCTGCCGATCTGTCGCCATGATGTGGCTTCGAACGTGAGCGAAACGATGCCGGCAGTTGGAACGTTCGCGATTGGCTCTGGATAAAGCCCTTTAACCAATTCGGTGACACCCGGGTTGTGACCCACCAGCAGCACCTGATGCCAACTGTCTTCAAAGCGGTGAACGGTATCCAGTAACCGGTCTGGTGCGGCGTGATATAGGGCGGTGTTGGGTCGTATGGCGTTGAGAGGCATCCCTAAAGTCTTGGCCACTGCAGCAGCGGTATCCATGGCCCGTCTGGCGTCGCTGCTGATAATGGCATCCAACGCCACGCCCTTTTTCTTCAGCCGTCTGGCCATTTCCGGTGCGGCCATTTTCCCGCGCTTGTTCAGGGGCCGCTGATGATCGATCAGATGCGGCGCTTTCCAACTGGACTTGGCATGTCTCATCAGAAGCAGTGTTTTCATAATCGTTTTTGGGAACGGGTCTTGGTGGTGGCAGCTCATTTGTTTTTCTTGGATTTTTTCTTTTTCTTGGAAGATCGCCCCCCGGGCGTAAGCGCGGATCCCCTTCCTGAAAGACTTGGATTGGTCATGAAGAATTGGTGGGCGCTGAACGGCTCCGGCTTGGCAGCGCTGCGACAGTAGGTGGCATCGGGCTGGAGGGTCCAGCTTTGCACATTGTCCTTCAGGTTGGCGACCATGATCTGATCCAGCACCTGCCGGAGCACCGTCGGGTTTTCGATCGGCACCATCGCCTCGATGCGCCTGTCAATGTTCCGGGGCATCCAATCGGCCGACGAGATATACACCTTGGCCTTGTCGGACGGCAGTTCATGCCCGTTACCGAAACAGGCGATCCGGGAATGCTCGAGAAACCGGCCGATGATTGATTTCACCTCGATATTGTCACTCATCCCGGGCACGCCCGGTCTAAGGCTGCAGATGCCGCGGGCCACGATACGGATCTTGACGCCGGCACGGGAAGCCGCGTAGAGGGCGTCGATGACCTCCTCGTCGACCAAAGCGTTGACCTTTATCCAGATGCCTGCCGGCCGCCCCGCCTTGGCATATTCGATCTCCTTGTCGATGAGCCCAAAAATGAACGCCCGCATGGAAATTGGAGATATCACCACTTTTTTGAGATGGGTCGGTCGCGCATATCCGGTCATGAAGTTGAAGATCTGCATCACGTCATCGCAGATATCCGGGTCACAGGTAAAGAACGACAGGTCGGCGTAAATTTTGGCCGTCACCGGGTGATAATTCCCCGTTCCCAGGTGAGCATAGGTCTTGAGTTTTTGACCTTCGCGCCGGATCACCAGGGAAAGCTTGGCGTGGGTTTTATACTCCATGAAGCCGAAGACCACCTGGGCGCCGCTGCGTTCCAGTTTCCTGGCAATGCCGATATTGGCCTCTTCGTCAAAGCGGGCCTTGAGCTCCACCATGGCGGTCACGCTTTTGCCCGCTTCGGCAGCCTCTACCAGCGCTTGAACAATGGGCGAATCTTCGCTCGTCCGGTACAGGGTCTGGCGGATGGCCACCACGTTCTTATCCTGGGAAGCCTGCCGCAGGAATTGAACCACCACATCGAAGCTTTCGTATGGGTGATGGACGAGAATGTCCTTTGCCTGGATTGCGGCCAGGCAATCGCCGCCGAAATCCCGGATTCTTTCCGGAAACCGGGCGCGGTATGTCGGGAAGAGAAGGTCTGGGCGGTCTTCGATAACCAGTTCGCTGATATCGGCCAGGCCGATCATGCCATGGAAACAGAACACATCCTGTTTGGAGACATCCAACTGGGCCTGAATGAAATAGAGCAGCTCTTCGGAAATATTGTCGTCTACGGTCAGACGGACCACATGGCCCCTTCGGCGTCGCTTCAAGGCACTTTCAAAAGTGCGCACCAGGTCTTCCGCTTCCTCGTCAATTTCCATTTCGCTGTCGCGGATCACTCTGAAGGTACCGCTGGACACCAGCCTGAAGGAAGGAAAGAGCAGGTCGAGGTGCATCAGGACGACCTTTTCCATCGCGATGAATCGGATGGCTTTTCCCGGAAGCCTGACAAATCGATCAAGTTGCGACGGCAAGATGACCAGCGCGATCAAATTTTCATCTTCCCCGTCCCTTTCGAGTTCCAGCACCAGACCAAAACCGAGATTGGGAATGAAAGGGAAGGGATGGGCCGGATCCACGGCAATGGGGCTCAGAATGGGAAACATGTTCTGCCGGAACATGGTGGCGAGCCGGGTTTTGTCTGTATCGGATACGTCCTCCGGGCTGACCAGTTGAATGCCTTCGGTGCGCATCTCCGCCAACAGGGTCTCCAGACAGCGATGCTGATCTGCCGCCAGTTCACTGACTCTGGCGCCGATGGCCCGAAGCTGCTGCGTCGGCGTCATTCGGTCCGGATTGGCGCCCCTGACGCGAGATGCCACCTGGCCCTTCAACCCTGCCACGCGGACCATGTAAAACTCGTCGAGATTACTGGCAGAAATCGAAAGAAACCGCAGCCGTTCGAGCAGCGGATGCGCCGGGTTCATGGCTTCTTCATACACCCGGCGGTTGAATTCCAGCCAGGAAAGCTCCCGGTTGATGAAGCGGCCAGGCTTGTTCTCGGCCACATCATGTTTGATGTCGACATCCTGGAATCGATCCATCAATTCGGTTGATTTGGGACCCGTGGGTTCATTCATCGCTCATTGTCCATTGATGCAACCTTCAGTCACGATGCAGCCATGACAGTATGCCAGCCCAGTTTCTGCAGCATAACAGAGACCATAGATTAACACGATATTAACACGGATTGTGTTAAAATTAGGTTAGATTGAATGATGGAAACTGTTTTTATTTTCGTTCTATTCGTTGCTCCTTTGCTGATTCAGAATCGTCCGCGTGACGACAAAGCATGGCCGCAGGCGTTTTGTGCCCGCACCCGGGATGCCGCATTTCAGGATAGGGCGACAATGCAAGGGGATGATTGGCAGGCGCTCAGTGGTACTAAAAGCGGGGGGCATGTCGATACGGCATGCTTAAGAGCAATTGTGGACTCAGCGGAATCGAAAAGGCTCTGACGGTTTTGGAAAAAAAGACCTATGCGTTGTAGATTTCCAAGGGCGCAACCACAGCGGGCACCCCGGTTGGGAGTTTTGAGGAACGGACCCCATATCGGAGATACATTATCGTCGCCTTCAATTCTTCGACGCAGAGATCCTGACCACGGCTGATCTTGTTTCGGAAGGCACTTCGCTCGACTGCGGTGGCTTCGCGTTCTATAAGTTCGATGGCGTCCTGTAGACTTTTCCCTTTGAGTATGTTGGCGAGATCCTCACTGGCGCAGGTTTTCAAAACGGCAATCCCCCTTGTTCGATAGGTTCCACGGCCTAAATTTGGCACACCGGAATCCAGTCATGGATTTCTGATTTTTTAGACTGGCGAAACCATATAGCAATCCCGACTGTTATTCAATAACTCAAGAGGAAAAAACCTGAAAAAGAATTTATCTGAATGATATATTTGAATATAATACGCTACGAGGTTATCTCCAGCCATTGGTGCGATTCCAGTATACGGGCGGGCCGCCGACAGGGCGCGATCGGCCGTATCGCGTTCAGTCTCCCCTATAAAAATCAAGTCTCTGTAAGTCTCAAACTGCCAAGGAGTGCTATTGGCGCGGTCCGGGCTACTGCGAGAAGGTCTGGGCCTCAATAACGGGGCGGCCGATGGGGCACCGGTCTGGAGGCAACCGTCAGCTCGCCCCTTGTTTTCATCCTTGTGCCCGATAAAAAGGAGTGGCGAAGGAGATGAGCGGGGGCAGACCTCCTCCGCCACGGAGGGAGCGGCTCCAGTGGAGGGCTGGAACCAGAGAGTATATGCTGTTTATACCGTCGGTCTGTTACCCGCCCGTTCAATCGGAGTTAAATATCGGCGAATCGCATGACAAACTGATAACCTTGATGAAACCGTGAAAAGTGATTTTGAACCACAGAGACCGCAGTAAGTCTCAGAGAATATGCTGAATAATTAATAAGTTATCTCTGCGCTCTCTGTATCGATTTCAGATTTCTACGGGACTGTCAACCTTGATGTCCCATGTTCTTATGCGCTCTTGAGCCATCCGTCGTTCTCAGGAGACGGGCGGTTGTGGTGGGCCATCATCGCCCGGTAACCCTCTTCTCCCAGAAAACGCTTCACGATTCGCGCTTCGGTTCGGACCAGGTCCACCATGATCAGACCGTCCACGACGTTGGAAAATGCCCTGTCAAGGTTGAAACTCAGCAACGCTGCGTCGAGTTTAAGGTAGTGCTTGAGCAGGACCGGGATGCCCTTGCCGTCGTTTTCGATCTCCGAGACGAGAATGGACACTTCCTCGGCGTCGTAGAAGGGGTCCGCCAACGACGTGAGCGAAAGGCGCCGGGGCTGCCGCGAGCGGGCCGGTGTTCTCGCGGAGACCAGCCGCGCGAGGTTCTCATCCATCCGTTTTTTACTGAGGTAACTTACCATGAGATCCCGGGACAATCGCTGATAGTCCTGGCTGATGCTCACCGGACCGAAGAGTTTTGTATAGTGGGGGTGTTGCTTTACAAACGCGGCGATGCCCTTCCACAACAGCGGCAGACTGTGGTGTTTCACCTGATACTCAGGCCGGATGAATGAGCGCCCCAGCTCGATGGCGGCTCCCAATGCAGACGGGAAATCACTCCGGTAGCGGAAAAGCGTAGACGTGTAAAGGCCCCGGATGCCGTACTTAGCCACGATGTCGTCAGCCAGCCCCATCCGGTAGGCACCCGCGATTTCTTCTCGGCGGGCATTCCAGAGGAACAGATGCTGATAGGTGTCGTCAAAGCGATCGATGTCAGCGGGGCGCCCGGTGCCTTCTCCGGCACCCCGAAATGTGATTTCACGCAGCCGGCCGATTTCCTGAAGGCAGTTAGGGATCTTGCCGGCCTCGGCAACATAGACCGACAGACCGGTTGCCGTCGCCAGCAGCGAAGAAGGCGGCAGAGCTGCGATTTCTTCTGCCAGCAGTCTTGGCGGCACCGCCGGCGCGATGGCCTCAAGGCGGTCTTTGCGCCGCAGCCGGGCTATATAGCGGCGCATTACCGGGGTGCTCCCGCTGTCCCGGTTTTTCATGAAGTAGCACCGCTCCCGCAGCAGCAGTGTTCGATCCATGTCGGTGGCGGAGACGGCCAGTTTCTTCCAGGGAATAGGCCGTCCGATGCGAACGGCAAATGCACTGGTAGCGTTATTTTTCTTGTTGACGAGTTCCCGGGGCAGCATTGCCGTGCGCAGGCGCGGGTGCAGCAGTCCCGCCGATTGAAAGAGCAGACTGTTACGCCCAGAAAAGAATACCGGCAGGGCGCTGGCCTCGGTGCGGCGGATGATGGCGCCTAGGTGCGGGCTCCACTGAGGGTCGATGACGGAGATGCAGGTAACGTGAAAGTGGGAAACTGCTCCGGACGGGAATGCGATCAGGGCGCCGCCCGCTTTTACATGGCGCAGGGCGGCTTTAATGCCTGAGAGATTCCGCTGGGCGGCACCATGCCCGCCGAAAACATGAACCGGGATCACTCGGTCCCTGATTTGGGGAATGCGCTGGAGCAGTTCATTTCCCAGCACCATGGCGTCCGGCCTGACCCGGAGCATGATCGCCAGCAGCACCATCCCGTCAATGCCGCCGTACGGGTGATTTGACACGACCACCAATGGGCCGGTTACCGGGATTCTGGCCATATCTACTTCGGTAACGTGGTAGTGGATACCCAACGCCTCGAGACCGGCTGCAAGAAACGCCGCACTGCCGTCCACTCCAGCGACACGGTCGAAGGCCTGGTTGACGCGGTGAATCGACATGATCCGCTCAATGATTGGAGAAAGTCGGCGCACGGGCGTCGGCAACGTGCTCGTCACATCGATAAGCTTGCGAGGTGTTGACATGGATGCCCCTCCGATCGTGTTATGTAGACTGCCGAGATTGTTTCCGGCGGACTGATGAGCTTGTACCCTCCTCCCGGGAGTTGAAGAACGTACTAAGAGAGGATGAGAATTGCGTAAGCCAACGCGATGACGGAGGTATATGCGGGGAAGGCGGCGGATGCCGATGCAGGAAAGCTGGCGGTGTATTCCCTATAAAACAATTAGGATGTCAATTTATGTACACGGCATCTCATTCTCATTAAAGCGCAACGCAAAGCTGAGATTAACCCTTTTTTCTTCATGATAACTGAATCGCGTTTGAATATCAGTTCATAATCCTTGATTTGGCTAACCTTCATATCGAAGAGCGCGAAACTGGTGATGGCCCCGTTATGCTCAGCGCAAATTTCATTGTCCGAGGTCCCGTAACGAGCCATATTTTTACATAATTTGCACTCAACCGATAGCTCTTCACATGAAGCGCATCTGTATACATTTCTTGCTGCGGTGGAACTCTCGGTCAATCTATGTATTGTTTTTTTGAAACACCACGAGCAGTAAGCCTGCACATGGATCTCTGATGTGGACTTTACAGGTGAGCTAATCTGAGTCAAAGAGTGCGCCTCATTTGATATTTTATCTGAGATTCTAATTAGTTGTCAGGTAATGAGTGATGCCGGTATATATATTTACGCCAGTCATTCGTTTCGAAACAAAACAGCGCAGATGATGTAAAGTCAAGTTAGGATTCCGATAGAAGCACGAGCCGAACGTTACGAATTCACGGATTAGTCAATATCGGGAGCCAGCGGTGTTTCAGTCTCAAGTCGCGATTTATATCTGTTGCGACACCAACGACAGTTCTCGGCTGGGCGTCACACAACGCATCCGTTTTCTATAGACTAAGAGCGCAGACGAGGGCTAACGCTGAAGTTGAAAACCAGGCGGCATCCTCTAATATGGCGCTAACGCTTCTACTGTAATGGTATCGGACATCCGGACAGCATGTGGTTTGACCACTTTGACGAATTCTCCCCAACGGCTAATCCAGCAAAGCAACTCAAGGAACCACCACCGATCACGAATATTGCCGAAAGCCAGCATACCGATACGGGTTTTTTGGAAAGGCAATGGGCAAGACAAGCGTGAAAAAGAAAACGGCCTCGTTGCGATTGAAGCTGTGCAAACACTGCAAGGGGTTTATTCGTGCCGACTTTATGGCTCAGCATAACCGCGAGTTCCATTCCGGTTCTCAAAAAGGAAGCGGCAAGGTCAAAAAGGGGTGGGTGAGGAAAACCTGTTCAGAGTGCGGTGAAACCTATCTTGGCAGGAAAAACTACGATGGGGTGCCGCTATGCCTGGACTGCGGGGAGGACATATTTGAGGCCGGAAAGAGAGGCCCCAAGAGGAAAAAAAGATAAGTCATTCGCCGCTCAACCTTTCCTTATATATCGGATTTCGATAGCGTACCATCTGAACCGAGTGAAAGCATTCGCCATTGCTGAATTAGGGCAACCGTATTATCGTTTCCATGCAGAGCGGGGGCGGGTCTGTGAAGCTAATTCAGCGGTGCGGCGGACACTTGGCCGCTATATCGGTGGGATTCCTCCATCATTGGTTGTTCCAGTCTCAGGCGCAGGGCGTTGAGTCCTTCCAGGATATCGCCGAATGTTTCAAAGCTGTTGTCGATTTCATCTGCGGGAATTCGGCGGTCCGCCAGCGTAATGGCGGCCGTGACGGCCTCTTGGGCGTCACGGCGGCGATTCAAGTGATAGAAACTGAGCGCCATGCGGTAGGAGCACTCCGCCCGGTAGCCGGTCGCTGTCAGCGGGGCGGCCTCCAATCGTTCGGAAAGCGCCTTGAAATCGGAGAGGGCCGGCGCCCAGCGTCCCGACGCCTGCAGTGCGCGACCCCGGTAATACAGGTCGATGAGGCCGACCGAGCGTTTTTGCCGAACATTTTCTGCCAGCAGCGACAGCGCCTCCAGCGGATGGTTGTGGTCGATGAGTGCGGCAGCGAGATTGTAGCTGGTTTCGTGCGCCGAGTAAACGCCGTGGGCGACGACGAACCGCATCTGTTCGAGCCCGACTTCCCGGCGATCCGTCATCCAGAAAGCAATGTTGCTGATGAACTTGGACCGGGCGCTGCGCCAGTAGTTGTAAGTGCCGATGCCCATGTAGGCATCGTAGATCTGGGGCGCGGTGCGAAGCGCATGCTGAAGATTGTCGACGGCGCCCGTGATGTTGGTGAGCGCCGACATCCACTGGCCCCGCCGAAACCGATTAAGGGCGCGAAATCCCTTAGCCGCGCCGATAAAGACATGCAGCCAGGGGTCTTCGCCGGTTTCGAGCAGTGAGCGCCCTTTTTCGATAGCTGCATCCAGGTGCGCGTCCATGGCGGCCGTAAAACGATTTGTTCGGTATGTGTTCATCCAGCTCTGATAGGCGGCGGCACGGATGAAATCCGGAGCCGGGTGATGGGGACGCTGCCGCGAGAGGTCGTCGAGCAGGGCCATGCACGCTTCGAAACGTTCTTGGTACACCAACTCGACGCTTTGCCGAAACGCGGCGTCGATCAAGGGATCGCTGATTGCCAGGGCCTCGGCGGGGTCGGCGGGCGTCTGGTCCATGACACCGGCGGTCGCCGGGAGCCGGACCATGACCAGCAGTAGCACCAATGCCGGCCACCACCGGCACAGGGGGCTTCGGCGAAATGAATGAGGCCGCGATCCAAATCGACCGTGGCTTTGGCACGTTGCGCACATGCTGATAAATATGTGCCGTAAAACACTTGAAATGCGTTATGCCCGGGTTAGAATCTCGCCAAGCCAGATACATTTCTTTTCATCAAAATATATTCTCATAGACATCATAAAAGTTCTTTTCGCCGACCAGAACATCCACTTGGCCTAGAATATCTCTCCCTCTCTTACAGTATTGCCATTTCTTCCAGCCTTCGGCAGTCTCCCATTTGCTGACGACCAGGAAAGATTCAGGATCATCGGTGCTTCTTAATGTTTCTCTGGAAATGTATCCGGGTTGTTTTACTGCGCTGTCGATCAACTTTTTGAGAAGCGGCAGCAGCTTTTCTGATTCACCAGTTTTCAACGTGCGTTTAGTTGTGATGTAGACACTTATTTCGTCGTAACCGCAGTAGCGCACCTTACTATCGAATAGGGTCTTTCCAATAATCTGCTCAGCATTTAGCCCGAGAGTCATCCCCCGCCTTCATCGCCGAAGTCGATGCCCGGTGAGACGGCGACGTTGGCCTTGTCCATTCCGGATTTGGATAGAGGGCGGTTGAGCAAAACGAAGCCGCTTGCCCTCACCCTCGCCTCTATGGCCACGTTTAGCGCCTCCAGCGGGGTTGGAAATGAGCAGCGCTCGCTACCGGGAAGAAAGAAAAGTCTAAAAAGACAAGGCTAAGAAGCGTGAAAAAAAGAAAGCCCAGAAACGGTGAAAATAGCAGATTCAGTGGGGCTCGATTCGATCTCTAACATTGATTAAATGTTTGGCGAACATTGTATCGGTATCAAATCCAGCAGATCGTTGTCCCATGCCTCAATGGTGCAGCATGCCTCCGCCACCCCAGTTTTATCTCTACGATCGTTGGCACTTATGGAAGATCTCATCCTGTTGATTTCGGCAAGAAACTATCGCACCAGTTATGTCGTCGCCAAATTGTCGTGGTTCTGTATACTATGCTGCAAAGCGTCAGCATTCTTTCGAAATAGTCGCGCTCGCTTTGAATATGATGTCTCGGGGAGAGATCGGGTATTCCAGGACAAGATATTCAGGGGGGAGGTGACGAGACTCAGCATCCCCCGTTCGAAATCCGGCATGATTCCATTACCACAAAACATTGGCATTGTTGAATATTGACTAAGGATGGGTATGTATGGACGGAGCCCTGATGAAGTTCGTGCAAATTGGGTTATCCAAAAGGGTTGTCAGTCTGATGCTGGTTGCTGCCGGATTCACCGCGGTATTGTTTTACCTCACCTGCATAGACGTGTGTGCGGGTGTTGCCGGAACCATGGCTGGAATCGATCTCAAATACATCGGTTTGGCCTATCTGTCTGCGGTCGGCGCCGGGGTGTTGATGCGCCGGCAGTCTATCGTGTTTGCTTTGCTTTCGGCCGGTATCGGGGCTGAAAGCTATCTGGTGGGCTACCAGATCAAGTACGGCGAATTTTGCCCTTTTTGCATGGTGTTCGGCATCGTTGTCGTTTGCTTGTGGATCCTGCAGTTTGACCGTCGGCGGTGGCGCATGATGGTGCTGATGCCGATCGGTCTGGCGATGATCTGGCTGACTTTCGATGCTGCGTTGCCCGCATACGGTGCCACGGCGCCGGGTCTGCCTGAATTTGGCCGCCACGGTGTGCAACTGCGGGTGTATACCGACTATTTTTGCAGTCCCTGCAGCCGGATCGAGCCGGAAATGGAAGCTTTTCTGAAGTCCCTGGTCGATGGGGGCAAGGCGCGGGTGATATTTATCGATGTGCCGCTTCATCGCAACACGCCGATGTATGCCAGGCTGTACCTGCGTATCATCGATCAGCGCAGCACTATCACCGATGCACTGCGCCTGCGGCGCTTGCTGTTCGATGCAGCCGAAGAGGGCATCGTCGACGCGCAGCGCCTCGAGGTGCACATCCAAAACGCCGGGTTTACGCCGACCGGCGTAGACCCCAAGCCCTTGCTTGATACGTGCAATGCCTTTTTCAAACACGACGGGATCCGGGCAACGCCGACCTTGGTGGTGGACCGAGGCACCGGTGCCGAGACCGTTGACGGTGGCTCGGCGATTCTATCGGCCCTGAAAGCCTTGCTTGAAAACTGAGAAATTCTTCGGATATACGAATTCACGAACTCTGCGGAGCGGCTGAGCTGGACATGGAAGCCAACGGTAAACTGCTGATCGTCGATGACGAACCCCGGATGTGCGAGAGCCTCAAAGCGGTGTTGGCCGGCGATCACTACGATATCAATACCGCCACATCGGGGCGTAGCGCCGTGGCAATGCTCACCGCGAAAAAATTTGACCTGGTCCTGATGGATTACGTCATTCCGGATATTTCAGGTCCCCGGCTGATGAAGCAAACCCGCGAACTCAACCCGGAGGCGGCGCTCATTGTCATGACCGGTTACGCCAGCGTCGATAAGGCGGTAGACGCGCTGAGGCTGGGGGCGTTCGATTTTCTCCAGAAGCCGTTTGACTGCGATGAACTGAGGGCGGTGATCCGGCGCGCCCTTCAACCGGGCCCTCGAAAGCTGACGTCCTCCAACCAAGCTCAGAGCGCTTCACCGCTTTCGCCGGTGCCTGCTCAGACCTTCGTTGGGGATTTGGCTTCCGGCACGCCCGAGCCCAAAGGCACGGAGATCGGAAGTGTCGTCCAGGACGCATTTTGTGTTACGGGAGATACACCGATCGATGATATCAAGGCCGTTCTCAAGCGGGACGAACCGGTCAGTTCGGTTGTCGTCATCGAAGAGCGCAGGCCCATCGGACTTGTCATGAGCATCCATCTGGACCACGCGCTGAGCCACCCATACGGGATCTCCCTTTACTCCAGCCGACCCGTTCGAGCCCTGATGGACAAATATCCGCTGGTGTTGGAATACGATACCGAAATCGCGGAGGCCGCCAGACTGGCCATGATGCGGCCGGCGCAAAATCTCTACGATCACCTTGTGATCACCAAGGATGGGGAGGTCTTGGGTACGGTATCGGTGAGGACGATGCTGCAAACCCTGAATCGTCTGCAGGGGGAGCGCTCTTGCCAACTTGAGCATGCCTACGCCAGCTTGCAAAGGGCGCTTGAAAAAGTAAAGAAACTGAGCGGACTGGTACCTATCTGCGCGCAGTGTAAAAAAATCAGAGACGATCAGGGCTACTGGAATCAAATCGAGGCGTTTATCGAGGCCCACTCCGATGCCGAATTCAGCCACAGCATCTGCCCTGAATGCGTTGCCTTACTGTACCCCGGTTTGGACCTGTCCCGGCCGTAGGCGTCACCCGAATCGTCCGGTGATGTAGTCTTCGGTCTCCTTGAGGGCGGGGCGGGTGAACAATGCTTCTGTTTTGCCCGATTCAACCAGGCGCCCCATGTAAAAAAAGGCCGTCATATCCGAAACCCGCGCGGCCTGCTGCATGTTGTGGGTAACGATGATGATGGTGTATTGCGCCTTGAGCTGGTGGATGAGATCTTCGATTTTCTGCGTTGCGATGGGGTCCAGCGCCGAACACGGCTCGTCCATGAGGATGACTTCCGGCTGGACCGCCAGTGCGCGAGCGATGCACATTCGCTGCTGTTGACCGCCGGACAGCCCCAGGGCGGAATCTCCCAGCCTGTTGGCGACTTCATCCCACAAAGCGGCCTTTCTCAGGCTCTGTTCCACACAATCTTCGATGAGGGCTCTCTTTTTCAGTCCGTTGACGCGTAGCCCGTAGGCCACATTTTCGAAAATGCTTTTGGGAAACGGGTTTGGTTTCTGAAACACCATGCCGATGCGCCGCCGAAGATCCACCACATCGGTGCCGGGGGTGTACACATCGACACCATCAAAAATCACCTGGCCTTCGAGTCGGGTGTCGAGAATGAGGTCGTTCATCCGGTTCAGACACCTCAGGAAGGTGCTCTTACCGCAGCCGGAGGGACCAATCAGCGCGGTGACCTCCAGCGGTGTGATGTCCAGATGGATATCATGGAGGGCCTTGGCATCGCCATAATAGAAATTTACGTCTTTGACGGCTATTTTTACAGCACCACTCATTTGGCATTCCTTTGGAGCGTTTCGGCCCTATCGGCCGAGGGCTTACCTCCGCTTACGACGCAGATGGGAGCGATAGACAACGGCCACGAAATTCATGCCGAGAACCAGCGTGATCAAGACCAGCGCCGTACCGTACTGAAGGGGGCGGGTCGCCTCGATTTCCGTTCCGGCTGTCGCCAGTACGTAAATGTGGTAAGGCAGGGCCATGATTTCGTCGCTCAATGAAGTGGGCAGATCCGGGGTGTAGAAGGCCGCCGCCGTGAACATGATCGGTGCGGTCTCCCCGGCGACACGGCTCAAAGATAGGATCCCCCCGGTCAGGATGCCCGGCAGAGCCGCCGGCAGAACCACCCGCCAGATCGTTTGCAGTTTGGTGCCGCCCAGCCCAAGACTCGCTTCACGATAGGTGTCGGGCACGGCGCGCAGCGCTTCCTCGGTGGCGCCGATGATCACGGGCAGGCACATGACGCCCAGCGTCAGGGCGCCGGAGCGCAGGCTCACGCCCAGGTTCAGATAAATGCAAAAAAATGCATATCCGAAAAGACCGAACACCACGGAGGGGATTCCGGCCAGGTTGTTGATTCCAAGACGGATGGCGCGCAGCACCCGTCCCGGCCGTGCGTATTCGGTAAGGTAGATGGCAGAGGCGATCCCGATGGGGAATGCCACCAACAGGGCACCGGTGCTCAGCAGCAACGTTCCGACGATGCAGGGCAGGATGCCCCCCTGGGTCATGGATTCGCGCGGCGGCTGGGACAAAAACGCCCAGTTGATGGCCTGCCAGCCTTTTACGGTGATAAAGCCCACCACCGCGGCCAGGGCGAGCCCGTTGACCATTGCGGCTAACCTGAAACTCAGAAAGACGGCGCTCTGGATGGCGACACGGCGCTGGCGGTCCCGGTTCGGCGGGGAAAGCACCGGCAGTTCTTCAGGGATGGGCGCTTCGCCGGCATCCGCGGCGGCGGCAAAGGATGTGTCAGATGTCATAAGGGTCCCTTACAGGGTGGCATCTCCAACCTGCCGGTAGCGGTGCGCGATGATGTCTGCCACGATGTTGAAACAAAGGGTGAACAGGAACAAAACGATGCCGATGGCGAACAGTGCATGGTAATGGTCGCCGCCAACCGGCGCTTCCGCCATTTCCGCAGCAATGCTGGCCGGAAGCGGCCTGACCGGGTCAAACAGCGAGCGCGGCACTAGTGCGGCGCCACCGGCCACCATGAGCACGACCATGGTTTCTCCGATGGCGCGGGACATGCCCAGGATGACGGCGGTACAGATGCCCGACACGGAGGCCGGCAAGATGACCCGCACGATGGTTTCCCAGTGACTGGCCCCCAGCGCCAGTGACGCCTCCTTCAGGTTGACGGGCACGCTGTAGATGGCGTCCTCGGATATGCTGCAGATGGTGGGAATCGACATGAAGGCCAGCATCAGCGCGGCGTTGAAAAGGTTTAGGCCGGTGGCAATGTCGATGCCCACGGCCGCACCCATCGACTGCAGTAGCGGCGCCATGACCACCATTCCGAAGAAGCCGATCACCACGGAAGGCAGCGCCGCCAGTAGTTCTATCAGTGGCTTGACCAATTCCCGGACGCGGTAAGCGGCGATTTCCGACAGGTAAACGGCTGTCATGACGCCCAGCGGAATGGCGATGAGAGAAGCGATCACAGTGACGCTCACCGATCCGATGATCAGCGGATAGATACCGAAATCGGGGTTGTCGTCGGTCGGATACCAGTCGCATCCAAACAGGAAATCCGTGACGCTGACCTGATTGAAAATCGGAACGCCCTCGGCGAACAAAAATATCGTGATCAGCAGTAAAATGGAAACGGAGGCGGTTGCGATGATGAGAAACAGGCCGTGGATCACGCGTTCTCTTTGCTGCCGATCGGGTGCCATTTATGCCGGAGACTCCTGAGTGAGCATTAATATGGATCAGCATACCGAAATACGTCACTGCAATTGCGAATCGAAGCGTTAGTAAAGCGGGACAAAGCCGGCTTCCCGAATCAGTTTCTGTCCCTTTTCGGGGTGCAGCATGTAATTGATGAAAACCGCGATGGTGTCCTTGGGCCAGTTGTTGGTGAACATGTAAAGCGGCCGGCTGATGGGGTAAAGACCATTGAGCGTGGTTTCCTCGCTGCCGACGATGCCGTTGACCGGAAGTGCTTTGACGTCCTTGTTGAGGTATCCCAAACCGATGTAGCCGATCGCGTTCTTGTTGCGCGATACCGCCTGGGAAACCGCACCGTTGGAGGCCTGGAGCAGGGCGCCGGGGAAAACCCGCTGCTTGTCGAGCACTTTTTCGTTCCACACTTCATAGGTGCCCGATGACGTGTCCCGGGAGACCACCACGATTTGACGGTCGTCGCCCCCGACCTCGCGCCAGTTCATGATCTCGCCTTTGTAGATGCCTTTGAGCTGTTCAATGCTCAAATCGGTGATCGGGTTTTCAGGATGCACGACGGGAACGATACAATCGTAGGCCACGGCGAACGGCACCGGGTAGACGCCGTTGCTCATGGCCATTTTGACTTCTCTGTCCTTGATAAAGCGGGAGCTGTCGGCAATGTCCGTGGTGCCGTCGATGATGGCTTTGATGCCGTTGCCGGATCCGCCGCCCGAGATGGAGATTTTCACCTCCTGAAAATCTTTCATAAAGGCCTCACCCACCTTTTGCGCGATGGGCAGAACCGTGGTTGACCCCTTGATGACGATGTGCCCCATGACGGCACTGTCGCACCAGGCGGTTGCGGATGAAAAACCGACGATCGGAAGAATTAGGGCAAATACTCTGATGAGATTGCGAAGTGTCATTTTTCCCCTCTCCTTGATGATGGGTGCGCCGGCGGCCGGCTTGCTGATGACGGGATATCACGAAAAGGTGATGCGCGTGAATTCCGCACTCAACATCTCTAACTTATCATTGTTAGGTCCGTGTCAGCGCGCCGTGGTTTTATGCTGCCGTTGAGCGTTCGGTGCCGGCACCCGGCGCATCGAGCGTGGTGACCGGCAGCCGATTCACGGTCAATTGGGGCGCGTCATCTTTTCCGTGATGTCTTCCGCAGGAACGGCGCTGGAAATTTGCGCCACCACATTGCCAAGGTGGCGGATGTCCTCGGCCACCTTTCGAGACAGCGCAAGGATCTCCTCATCATTTTGTTCGCGGCACGCCTGCTCGAGACCCATGGCGTGCTCGTATAAATGCGTCGCCGAGATGTTGCCCGATGCCCCCTTGAGGGAGTGCGCTGATCGCGCCGCCTGGACATAATCACTTCCGGAAAGGAAGTCTTGGAATTGTGATGACACATCGGGGTAAGCGCTGCAGTACTCCGCCACGATGTCAATGAACACTTTCAAATCGACGCCCAGGCGGTGCATGCCTTCGGTGATGTTGAGGCCGGGCACTGCAGCGGGAAAAGCGCCCGCAGGCCGACTGGCCTCGACCGCTTTCGTATCACACCGGCGGATGTGGCGCCGAAGGGCGGCAAAAAGCTCCTTTCTGTCGATGGGCTTGGACACATAGTCGTCCATGCCGGCCTTCAGGCACCGCTCACGGTCGCCCTGCATGGCGTGGGCGGTCATGGCGATGATGGGCAGATCGCGGAGGGCCGCGTCCTCCCGGATGGCGCGGGTGGCGCCGTAGCCGTCGAGTCCCGGCATCTGAATGTCCATCAATACGGCGTCAAAGCGTTTTCGGGCGAGCTTATCAAGGGCGATGCTGCCGTTTTCTGCCGTGTCAACGGATACCGCCGCCAGTTTCAGAATCTCTTCGGCAACGCGTCGGTTGATGGGGTTGTCCTCGACCAGGAGAACCTGTGCGCCGTGCAGTTCATCCGGGTCTCCCAACCCTTCGGGGGCGACGTCCGGCTGTATCGATTCGTGGCCGCAGATCTCCATCATGGTGTCCAACAGATGGGAGAGCTTGACCGGTTTCACCAGGTAGCTTTCCACGCCGGCGGCTTCGGCCCGCTGGATGTCTTCTTCCTTGCCGCTGGCGCTGACGATGATGATGTGCGGCGCCGATTCGGGCGATGCTTTTATGATGCGTTCAGAGGCGCTGATACCGTCGATGCCCGGCAGTTCGAGGTCCATCAGGATCAAATCAAAGGGCGTTTCGCCGCGGCTCTGGCAAAGACGCAGTGCCGCCTCGCCGGTAAAGACCCCTTCGGCCCGGCATCCAAAGCTTTCCACCATGCGCTTGAGGACATCCATCGTGTAGGGGTTGTCTTCAACGATCAGCACCTGAAGGCCCGTCATGGCAAAGATCATCCGCTTGGCAACCCCGGCGTCATTGTGCACCCGAGAAAAAACGCTCGTGAAAATGAAGCTGGTGCCCCGGCCCGGTGTGCTCCGAAGCCAGATCCGGCCATCCATCATTTCAACGATGCTTTTGCTGATGGCCAAGCCCAGCCCGGTGCCACCGTATTTACGGGTGGTGGAGCCGTCGGCCTGAGTGAAGACCTCGAAGAGCCGCCGCTGCACTTCGGGCGCGATGCCGATGCCCGTATCCCTGATTTCGAAAATCAGCGTCGTTTGGTCCCCGCTCTGGGCTTCTACGGTGACGGTGATGTGGATCTCTCCCTGTTCGGTGAACTTGACGGCATTGGACATGAGATTGGCCAACACCTGACGCAGACGCAACGGGTCGCCGATCAGACGCTCGGGCACCGTCGGGCTGACATCAACGACCATTTCGATCCGCTTTTTCAGCATGCGATCCAGGAAAATGTCTGCGACTTCGTCGATGACACTGCGGAATTGAAACGGGATGCGCTCGAAGTCGAGCTTTCCGGCCTCTATCTTGGAAAAATCGAGAATGTCGTTGATCAGTCCCAGAAGCGACTTTCCCGAAGACTGGATGATCTGTATGTACTCGCGCTGTTTGCGGTCCATCGATGCCGTGGTCAGCAGATCACAGACACCGATGATGCCGTTTAAGGGGGTGCGGATTTCATGGCTCATATTGGCCAGGAACTCGCTTTTGGCGCGGCTGGCAAGTTCCGCCTTCTCCTTGGTGTCGCACAGGAGTTCCCGCGTTTTTTTGATTTCCGTTATGTCGATCAGCAGGGCGCGGATGCCCCCCGGCACCCCGTTTCGGATCAATGGGGTCGAGCGCATGATGACGGGAAAAGTCCCGCCGTCCGCCCGGCGCACGAGAAATTCCTGGTCGTCGGCATCGGCGCCATCGAGGGCGGCCAGACAGGCGCTGTCGAAGCGGTCACGCTCCTCGGCGGCGACGAGATCCGACACGGTGAACCCCGAGGAGAGCGTTTCTGGCGGATAGCCTGTGGATTCGACGGTTTTCCTGTTGAAGAAAGCCAGCCGGCCGCCCTGATCCATTTCGATGAGGATCTCGGGCAGCATTTCGGCCAGTTCACGGTAGCGGTGTTCGCTCTCACGCAGGGCTTTGACCACCTGCTTGCGGCCGGTGATGTCCCGGGCCACGCCGTACGTGCCCATGAAGCGGGTGTCCTTGTCATCCGGAGCGGCGTTATAGACGCCGGAGGCATAGAGTTCGAACACCGGCGGCGTGTATCGATCCACCGGCCATGCCCCGGTCTTGGGCGCCAGGTGGATCTCGTGGGCACGGGTGGCGCGCTCGCCGGTGCGCCGCTCGTTGATCCGGTAGCTGATTCCAGCGTCCACCGCAGGGGGGACCACCGCGGAGTAATGCTGCCCGATGAGTTCGCCGGGGGAGTAGTGCAGGAGTTTTTCCACCGCACCGCCCACGAAGCTGAATCGGCCCTCGGCGTCCAGCATGTAAATGATGTCCGGCGAGTTGTTCACCAGGGCGCTGTAATTCTTTTCGGATGCCCTGAGGCTGTTTTCCGCGCGACGCCGCTCCTGGATCTCCCGGTTCAACTGCTGGTTGGCGGCCACCAAATCGGCGGTGCGCGCGGTAACGGTCTGCTCCAACTGGGCATTGAGGCGGTTGAGGGCTTCAACCGCCTCACGATGCTCCGCTTTTAGGCGTATGTGGGCTACGGCGTTGTCAACGCGCTTGATCAGTTCGTCCGGTTCAAAGGGTTTGCGGATGAAGTCGAAGGCCCCGCGGCGGACCGCCTTGATGGCTGCCTCCGGGCTGCGGTCACCGGTAATGATGATAAAGGCCCTGTCGTCACGGCTGCCGCCGGTGGCGTCCATGAGGTCAAAGCCCGTCATGCCGGGCATCATCAGGTCCAGCAGCACCACCCCGGCCTTGCTGTCGGTCAGCATCGCGGCGGCTGTGTTCGGGTCGTTGACCGCCACGGGCCGGTAGCCCCGCTTTTCAAGCAGCGCGACGATGCTGGCGGTCATGCGGGGGTTGTCGTCGACGACTATAATTTCAGAAGTCATTGGGTGCGCCTCTCAAGTGCTGAATGCCCGCGCTGGTGAGTGCTCCGTTGCGGCCTGGGGAAATGTTTCCGGCGCCGGGGGGATATCGCCGGCGTCTTGCGGGCAAACCGGTAGCCGAATGGTGAACACCGTGCCCCTGTCCGGAGTGCTGTCAAACGTGATGATTCCTCCGATGTCGGTGACCGCGGCGCGGACGATGCAAAGCCCCAAACCGGCGCCTCCGGCCGTTTTGGTGCTGTTAAAGGGCTGAAACATGACGTCCTTGACGGCGGCGCTGATACCGGGGCCGTCGTCACTGACGGTGATACGGATCGCATCCGGAGCGGTCTTTCCCCCGGGTGCGCGGTCCGATGCGGTGTGGACATGGATATTGCCGCCGCCGGCGAGCGCTTCAGCGGCATTTTTGATGAGATTGAGAAGAATCTGCTTGATCTTGTCGCGGATGCTGTACACCGCGGGCAGGGCTTCGTCGAGGTCCAGGTGGATGGTCACCCGATGGGGTGAGGGCTGCGAGGCCCTGGCCACGGTCACCATTTTACCGATGATCTCGTTGACCGACAGCCACTCCCGGGGAGCATCGGACGCCGGCAGGATCAAGTGTTCCAAAAGGCCGCCGATGCGCCCGATCTCCTCGTCGATGACGGTCAACTCTCCCTGGGCGGCGTGATCCCGGGGCAGTTTCAACCGCAGCACATTCAGGTAGTTTTTGATGATGCTCAGCGGCGTTCTGATTTCGTGGGCCGTTTTCTTGATGATCAGCCGTTGCATGGCGGGCCCGGAGTGCCGGGCGCCGGGGGCGGTCGCCGCCGGCAGCGGATCGCCGCAGCGGCGGGCGGCGGCGATTGACAGCGCCTGCACCGCATCCAGGTCAATGCCGTGGCCTGCGGCCGCGTCCGTACCGCAGACCACCATGCCCGGCAGCGGGTTGCCGGTTCCGAAGGGCACGGCGACAAGCCCCGGCGTTCCCAGGCGGTCGATGATCTGGCGGTCCATTATTAGCGCTTCGGCGGTGTCGCAATCAAGCACGGCCGTCCGGCCGCTGCGCCATGCCGCGGCGATGCCGCTGGCGCTGCCGGCGGGAATTTCAATCGCCGTGCCGGGGTTGTCCATCCCCGGTGTGGCGTGAACCACCGCCAGCACATCGCTTTCGGACTCGTGACGGAAGACGATGCAGGGGGCGAGCCCGCAGAGCATGGAGATGGCATTGGCCAGTCGATCCAGGACCGCAGCGGGGTTGTCGGTCTTGTCAAAGGCTTCCATGGATGCGTTCAGGGCCATCTGCCGGGTCATGCGCCGGCCCAGGCCCTGCGGCAGTGCCGGCGCCGCATGGGGGGGACGCTCGCCGCCCGATGCGGCCAATGGCAGCCCCAGTTTTTCGTGGACGTGATGGATTTCCTCGGTGGTCGCCGACAGGATGTCTTCCGCCTGAAGGCGCCTCAGTCCGGTAAACCCGCTGATAAATGCATGATCAGCCGGTGTCCCGGCCGCCATACCGTCGGCCAGTGCGTCGGCCAGCGACACGGTTTTGACCAGGGGCAGCGCGGTGCGCAGGGCTTCCATGGGATAGTGCCGGAACCGGATCACCCCCCGGACCGCCGACAGGGGGTATCCACCGGGCAGCAGGGCTTCCGAGATCTGACAGATGCGGCGCAGGTCTTCGGACGGGACCTCGGGGGCGCCCTGGGCGGCCGAAGGCGCTGCGGCGCCGGCCCACGCATCCATCAGCAGAGGCAACCGGCCGATCCCGGTCAGCAGACCGCAAAGGTAGGCGATGTCGCCGTCGTCACGATTGAGGCAATGGGACAGCCGGCGGGCCAGGGCGGCCGCCGTTACAGAACGCCGCCAGTAGTGGTAATAGGCGGCCTGAAATGCTCCATCAAAAACAAGCGGGCCGCTGGCGGCCAGCCCGCATGATGCCAGCAGTCGCAGGCCGGCGGCGCCGAGGCGATCCACCGTTTTGAACAGGTGGTGCGCCGCGGCGGAGGCGTCCGCTGCGGCTGGCGCGGTGCGCAGCAGGCCGCACATCAGCACCGGCTCCCTGGAGATCACCTCCACAATGTCCGGTATGTTGAATGCTTGACGGTCCAGCAACGCCAGAAGACGCTCTATGGCCTGTGGCAGCACGGGGAGGGGGCCGTATGGCTTTACCGATGGGGCGAATGATTCATTTTTTAGCGCTGTGCCAGCCACAGTGTTTAGCCATTTTCAGGAGTGTGTGGGAAATCTCGACAACTTGGGAGCACCGCAGCGAAAGTTTGCCGGCATGCCACCACATCATCCCAGGAAAAGTCCGAGCAAAAATGACAATTTCTTCGAATGGCGCGCCGCTGGTTCAGTTTGCACTCCCGGAGTCCCTTCTTGTGAAAGACCAGTCTTTTCAACGATTGCCTCCCATTTCGGGTTTTCGTTAGAGGCTCATGCGCCACCCGCTTTCCGTTCCGAATGGGCAAGTAAAAACCCCGACCAGTCGAGAGAAATCGTCTGGCCGGGGTTTTCTGGTACCTGTGCGAGCAGGCCATCAAAATGCCCCTGCGGTGCGGCACGTTGTGTTGAGCGTGCCCGGCCTCCCATTATCCACAGCCTGGAATTGTTGTTGGACGGCGTTCTGATAAATAGGGTGCGGATGTTAGATAGATGTTAAAGGCGGCAGAAAAAAAGGCGAAATCATTGCCACTGTCAGCAGGCCTCATCGCGCGCTATTTTCCTTCCAAGTCATTTTCCATCGGCGTCAGCGCGTTGCCACGAACCACCGGGGCGACCCGCAGGCGTTTGTCTTTGGATTCGTAGAGTTGGATGGTCCCGGGCTCGAAGCGTTCCGCCTCGGCTGTTTTATCCTTGAGCAGCGTCTCGGCCGACACCTGGGAGTTCACCACCCTGGGGGTGAGAAACACGTAAAGATTGGTTTTCTCCTCGGCGTCCGACGTGGCCTTGAACAACCATCCCAGCACCGGGATATCGCCGAGCAGCGGCACTTTGGTAATCTTCTTGTTGATGGCTTCGTCGATCAGGCCACCGATGACCAACGTGGAATTGTTTTCCACAAGGACGGTGGTCTCGATGACGCGTTTGAGGGTGGTGGGGCGGTCTGTGGATGTCGTGGACGCGTCGTCGAGTTTGCTGACCTCCTGGGAGATGCTCAGCCGGACAAGGTTGTCCTTGCTGATATGAGGGGTGATTTTGAGCGTGATGCCCACGTCGCGGTATTCATACGAGCTGTAGGTCTCCAACCCGGCATCGGCGGCAGAGCGGGTCTGGAAGGCCACATTCTTACCCACGGTAATAGTGGCCTCCTCGTTGTCCATGGTGAGAATCTGGGGGTTGGAGAGGATGTGCACATTCTTGTCCTGCTGATAGGCCTGAACCACTGCGGCGAGGTTGGAAAATGTGGCCCCGCCGATGACAATATCGCCGGCCAGCGTCATGACGGAACCACCGGGCGGCAGCGTGCCGCCCTTGATGCCGGTGGTGTTGGTGTAGCTCGAGCTGCCGACCTGCCCGCTGAACCCGCCGCCGGCGACGGCTGGCCGTTTGTTCACCGAGTACTCGCCGTAGGCCTGCCATTCGGTGCCCAGATCAAAGGACTTGTTTACGTCCACTTCAACGATAAGCGACTCGATGTAGACCATGGCCCGCGGGATGTCGAGCTTCTTGATGATGCGCTCCAGCAGCGCATAGTCGCTTTTTTCGCCCATGATGACGACGCTGTTGGTGGCCTTGTCGGCAGCGATGGTGACATCCTGGGAAATGGTCGGTGCGTCTTTTGCCTTGTCTCCGGTGTTCTTGTCTTTTTTCGGCACTGCCTTGAGCACGTCCACGATCTCTTCTGCCTTGGCATGCTGCAGATAGTAGACCTGAACGTTGCCGTCGTCGCCGGGCGTTTCCTTGTCCAGCATCCGGATCAGCTCCTTGATGCGCAGGGTGTCCGTTTCGCTGGCCAGGAACACCACACTGTTGGAGCGTTCATGGGCGACGAATTTCAGCGACTTTTCAGTCGCCTCCTTTTTGGCGGAAGGGGTCGGGCTGGTGAACATTGACGAAAGGATGGACACGGTCTTTTTAGCGTCGGAACGCTCCAGGGGATAGACGGTGATCTCGCTGCCCGTCGCCGGCACGTCGATGGCTTTAAGGATCGTGAGAAGCCGGCTGATGTTGGACTGCACATCGGTGATGATCACCGTTCCGGCCGGTTCGTAGGCCAGGACCACGCTGTTTTTGCTCACCAGCGGCGTAAGCAGTTTCTGGATCCGGTCGGGATCGGCATAGTGGAGCTGGATCAATTGGGTCACGACTTTGTCTTCGTTTGACGCCGCCGACTCTTTGAGCAGGGTCGTGACATTTTTTGTCCGGGCCTCCGGGGCCGGTACGATTTTGGTGACATCGCCGCTTTTGACGGCGGTGAATCCGTGGACATCCAGCACCGATTCAAAGACCCTGAAAGCTTCCGAGAGGGAAATCTTGTTGGGGGAAATGATGGTCACCTTGCCGCGCACCTTGTCATCGACGATGAAATTGGTGCCGGTCACTTCGCTGATGAACCGGATGAAGACATCGATGTCCACGTCGTTGAAGTTGATCGTGATGAAACGCTCGGCCGGAGCAGGTGCGGCACCGGCGGGCAGCGAACCGTTCACCGCCAGGGCGAGTGCGAGAAAAGCGGCCAGCGCCAGCGTGCCGACGACGCGGCGGATTGGTGCTGCCGGTGATGGCGTGATCGTGTTGAACGGTTTCATGCGGGGTGCCTTATCGTATGGTGTATTGGATCGACTGATCCCGGTTTCTTCGCCTGAGCGTGATGGTCGCCGTATCCGTTTCAGCCAGCGTTTCCAAGAGCCGGAGCACGTCCTCCGGGCCGGCCAGAGCCTGCTCATTGATGGCGGTGAGGATATCGCCGTTTTGAAACCCCAGGCGTCTGAAAACGGATGACGGCTGAATGGTGTTGAGCTGAATACCGATGACGGCGTCGCCGTCCATGCCCGGCGCCATGGCGATGCCGGCCGCGAGCGCGTCGGCACCCGCGGCGGCCTGGGCGATGAGCGTTCGCGGTATCACCAGGGGGCGCGGGCGCTGCGACGCGTCTGCTTCCGGCGGGGTGGCGGTGATTCGCGGGGCAGACGGTGCTCCGCCGCGGGCTAAGGGCGCGGCCATTTCCAGCACCTCGTTTCGGCCCTCGACGGTGAGCACCACGCGGTCGGCCTCAATCAGCCGAACGACGGCGTTCTGGATGGGGTCGCCCACCCGGTAGAGTTGCTGGCGCCGCTGTTTCGAGTCTTCGATGACGGCGGTGGACAAGGCGGCATCGTCGGTGACGGTGCCCAGCAGTTTGAGCGGCAGCCGTGTGGGGGCCAGCGCCGCCATCTGCAGGGCCGATGCCGCCGGAGACATGTCCCCGTTGTCGGTGTTGAACAGGTTGCGCGCCGTGATGGCCCGGACATCGCCGGCCGGCCGCGGCGTCTTTTCCGGCGCCGGCCGGGGCGGGGCGCTGGTAGCGGCGCCGGAGGCCACCGGCGAGGTCGCATTGTCCATGACAGTCCGGTAGGCGCCGATCCCCAGGACCACCACGGCGCACAGCAGCAGGGCATTGGCGGCCGTCAGCACGTAACGAACCATGGGTCAGTTCCCCACCATTTGAAATTCGAGGACGGCGTCGATGGTGCGCTGGGCGTCACTGGTGCGGTTGATGGACATGCGCCGCACCCCGACGGTGTCGCCGGTGCGCTCCACCAAGGCCAGGTATTGGACCAACTGCGCCAGGGAGATTCCCTGAAGCTTCATTTCCACGGTGGAGAGCGTGTATGGACTCTCCTTGTCTTCGATGGTCGACGGTTTCATGTAGGCGATCCGGTCCTTTAAGGCGATGAGGCCGGCCTTTTGGTCCAGCACGGCGAACAGCGTGTCGCCTTTGGCGCCATCGGCGATGCGCCGGCGGGTGGCTTCGACGCGCTGGCGCAGCGCCGTGGTTTCGGCTTCGAGGACCCGCATGTCGGTCAGGGTGCGGGCCTTGGCGGCAAGCACACGTTTGAGCTGCCGGTGGCGCGCCGTCAGTGGAAAGACCGCCAGCTGCATCACGAGAAACCCGACGATACCGGCGACGGCCGCGGCAAGGGCTCCTTTTTCCCGCCGGCTGAGATTCATGACGGCACCAGTTTGAGTTTGAAGCTGACACGGTTTCCGGATTTCTCCATGCTGGCCGAGGTGATGGTCACCGACGCGAACCGGCCGGCGTCTTGCAGGCCGTTCTTGATGGCGTCCACGGCGTTGAAGGAATCCGTGCTGCCGGTGATGGCGATGCCTTCAGGCCCCGACACCAGCCGGGTCAGCTCCACGTCGATGGCGGCCGGGATGTGGCTGCTGACGGCCACCAGCATGTCCAGGCTGCTGTAGGGGGCCAGGCCGCCGCCGGGCACCAGGGCGATTTTGCGCATCTCCTTGAGCTTCAATTCCATCTGGTGCAGGGGGTCGACGATACGTGTCACTTCAGGAAAGGCGCCCCGGAAAATGCCGGTGATCTGGGTGTCCATAGCCTGCACCTGCCGAGACAGGTGACGGGTAGCCATGGCCATGTCGCCAAGGGCGAGGATGGCGGCCAGCGTGACCAGGCAGGCTGCCGTCACGATCTGACGTTTGTGTTTTTTCCAAAGCGAGCGGCGGGAGTAAGCGCCGCGTCTGAAATTGAGCAGCGGTGCGCCCGCCGCCAGACCGAGCGCCAGACACCAGGATTCCAGAAGGCCGCTCGGCGCATCGTCTTCGCCGGTGGCAGCGATGGCTATCGCATCGACCGGAGCGGCGAACCGCTCGACATGGACAGCCGCCTCCAGCCCGATCGGCTTGCCGGTCGAAACCACGCGGGTGAACTCAGGCGCGCCGCCCAGGCAGTGCGCGGCAGCCCAACGGGTGCGGTTTATTTCCGCCGCCAGGCGCTGTGTACGCGCCGGGCCGTCGGGAGGCATCGGTACCGATCGCAGAAAGCCGATGGCGCCGCCCGCCGGCACGATCAGGGTCGCCTGCCGGCTGCCGGCATCGATAAACATGTCGACGTTTTCGTCGGGCGCGGTGCCTGCCCGGTGCACCGCCATGGCCGTGCCGCCCACCGTCACCAGGTCAGGATCGATCCCGGCGGCGGCCAGGACCCCCAGGAGGGCCTCAAGGCGCTGCCGGGAAATGGCCGCCACACACAAGTCGCTTTCCCGGGCGTTTTCATCCCGCTGCGGCAGGCGGATAAAATCGGCCATCACTGATTCCGGCGCGCAGGCCATGACCGTCTCCAGTTCAAGAGGCAGCACCTGCCGTATTTTGCGGATGTCCGTGAACGGCACGCGCAGGTGGCGAAAATGAAACAGCTCGCCCGGCAAAGCGACGGCCGTCGGCCCCCGGTGCGGCCCCAGCGCCGCCACCAGTGATGCCAGTGCCTCGGGGAGCAGATCCTCCAGCACGCCGTCGGCCAGCGGCACACTGGCCGATGCCGCAATGCGCCCGCCCCGGAAACCGCCGCAGACGGCGACCGCGGCCACTGAATCGTCCCGGATGGCGATGCCCACGTGCCGCCGGCTCATCGGTGGCGCCTCCGGCTGTCCGCGGGACGCTGCGGCGCTGTTTTGTCCATGCTCATGACGACTCCCAGAATAGAATGCGGCAGTCCCATTGCCCGGTGGCCTCGTGGCGGTAGCGTGCAACCACGGCCCCGGCCACGGCGCGCATGGCGCCGGAGCGGGCCGTGGATTCGATCCGGAACACGTCGCTGGACAGGGTGACCAGCGCCGGGTCGATCGTGATGTCGCCGCATCCGGGGGCCTGTTTGTACCAGGTCGGATCGGCCAGCGTTTCCACGTGACCCCCGGCGGCCAGTACGGCGCGGTACTCTGTGATGGCGCCGGCAAGATCGCGAAGGTCCTCATCGAGAAGGCCGGCGATCACCGCCGCGTCAGCCGTGTTGATATTGATCTTGCCGTCGAACCCGAAACGGCCCCCGTCGGCGCTGGTCGCCCCGAACACGGTCACAAACGGAAAGATGCCGCCGGCCTCGCCGGCGCCCGTCATCAGTTCGCGGGTAACGCCGCGGACGCCGGCCAGCTCCCCGGTGTGGTGCAGGGGGCCGTTGGCCGGCACGGTTGCCGGGCTCTGATCCCGGTAGTACTCCGCTTCGGCGCCGGTGAGACAGGTGGTGGCGTCGTCGTCGCCGCTGTCTAACCAGTCTTTCAAGGCATTGACCACGGTGGTGGTATCGACGGGTTCGGCCATGTCATGCGTGGCCTGCCAGTTTTCCAGAAACCGCGTCAGCAGCAGCCGCTGCGGTTCGTTGAACTGGCGGCCTTCGGGAAACTCCACCAGCGCATTGAGCTGGATGCGGCTGCGCTCGTCGGTGATGCGCACCGTGACCTGACCGGTTTCAAACGGCAGCGCCGCCGTAACGGCCTCAACGGCTTGCGGCGATGCCCAGGCGTCCGTCGGGCCGTCGATGTCATTGGCGAGGCGGTCGTCGATAAGGATGGCCATGGCGGTTTGGACGCCCGATGCCGCCATCTGGGTCAGAGCGTCCCGGTCCCGCGACACGGCGGCCAGAGACAAGGCGGCCCGCGCCGCGCGGTGGGCCTGAAGACCGATGGCGACGGCAACGGCGATGAACGCCAGGGTGACCAGCAGGGCGATCCCCCGGTCATTGGCGGCAACGCCGTTGCAGCGCGTCATGCGCGTCATTTGAGCGGCTCCCGGATCACGTTGAGTGCAAGGCGGGTTTCAAACGGGCGCGGCGCGTCAGGCCCGCCGAGAACGAACCGCACGCCCACCGAGGCCGGCAGCGCGGTGCCGCTGTCTTTGCTTTCGGAGTCCCATTCGTCGTGGGAACGGCCCTCGGCATCGTAAAAGGTGAGTGACCACTCGCGCAGCCCGCGGCACACCGCGGGGCCGTGGATCTCCTCGGCGGTGGCGCCGGTGCCCAATAACCGGTCGAAGCGCCGCACCGTGTAGGTGCCGTCGGTGTCGGGTTCGACAAAATAAATGATTTCGGCGATGCCGCCCCGGGCCGCTTCGGAAAGCGGCACATGGGCGCTGGACGCAAACCGCAGTCGCGGAAACGAGGCTCCCGCCACGGATTCAGCGACGGCGGTGAACCGGTATGGATGCGGCGGCGCGTTGAACGCCGGCGGCGCATACTGGGGCGGCAGTTCGCTGAAGGCGCCGTCAATATCCGTGGCCAGGCGCCCGAGAAAAGCGCGGGCCATGCCGCCCACGGCCATCTCGTCCGTCATGGGCCCCACCGAACTGAAGATGGACCGATGCGAGAGAAAGACCGTACTCACCACGATGCTGAAAACGAACATGGCCACCAGAATCTCCATGAGGGTGAACCCGCCGGTCCCTCCGGCCCAACACGCATGAAAGCGGTTCCGCGCCAAGACGCGGTGACGCCGGCAAGGGCACTTGTCATCGGCGAAATCCGCGGGCATGACCGGGGGCGCGCCCGGCGCCGCTTCGCTGCGCACTGATGATTTCGTTGCCGACCGACCCTGCATACCCGGCCCCCCTTGTTTTTTCACCTGGGCCCACCGAGATGATAGCGCCTCAGGCGGTAAGATTGTGCGCCGTCGGCCGAGATGACGAAAACCTCGATTCTAAACAATCTTTCGGCGGATGCCTTCAGCGGCGCATCGCGCACCGGGGCCACGGTCACCCGCCAGCGCCAACCCGGGGCCGCGTCTCCGAACGCTCCTTCGTCCACACCGGCCTGAGGACCGTCTCCGCCGATGGTCTCCACAAGCTTGCCCTGGGCCAGATACGGGGCACGGGTGCTGAAGCCGGTCGCCGCCGTCATGGCCAGCGACTGCAGGTGCAGGCGGAAGAGGGGGATCAGGACGATGGCCAGAATGGCCGCCGACGCCAGGATCTCCATCAGCGTGAAGCCGCCCTCGCTAAATCCGTTATCTGCGGCTGTCCGATCTTCTCTTGTCATTTAATCGTTATCTGCGCGGCCCGCGGCCGGCGATCGTCCATTTCCGCCGCAAAGTCGATGACGCCGTAAAGTAGGCATTTTTCTCGCAAAGTACGCAACGTCAGGCGCCTCCGTCGCGGACCCGCACTTCCGGCAGAAACGGTTCGATTTCCAGGCTCATCACTTCGCGGCCGGCTTTGGCGATGGCGATGACCGCGCCGCTGGCGACGCCGTCGGCGCTGAACCGGATCATAGCCCTGCCGGCGGTGACCGACGTGCCGTCGGTGAAGACAACACGGGTGATTTCAAGGCCCTGCGGCATCCGGTATCCGGTTGGCCCATCCTCGGAACGGCCATTTTCCGCCGCCGGTGACGACGTCGCGGCCCACAGGCGTCCCTCGTCGAGATCCACTACGAGAAATCGCGAGGCCCCTTTTTCGACGGCCTCCGCGCGCAGGTCCCCGGCCCGCTGAACGATCCACCGGGCGGTTCGAAAACGCGCGTCTGAGAATGCCGTGTTCGCGAACTTCGGCACAGCAAAAAAGAACATGATACTGATCAGGGACACCACCACGATGAGTTCAAGGAGCGTGAACCCCCGATCGGCGGCGCCGCCTGTACCGCAGCGTGTTGGATCTGAGGTCGGGACCATCTATTCCAATTGCCAGTTGTTGATGTCCGCATTCTTTCCCTCGCCGCCGGCTACTCCGTCGGCCCCGAGCGACGACAGGTCGATTTCTCCGTTGACCCCCGGACTCAGGTAGATGAAGTCGTTGCCCCAGGGATCCTTGGGAATCTTGCCCTTTTCAAGGTAGCCGCCGGCGCGCCATTGCCTGGCCGGCTGCCCGGATTCGGGCTGCTGCACCAAGGCCTGCAGGCCCTGCTCGGTGCTGGGGTAGTTGCCGTTGTCCAGCTTGAAGAGTTTGAGCGCCGTTTCAATGCTCTCGATCTGCATGCGGGCCTTGAGCTGCTTGGCCTCGTCCGGGCGCCCCATGAGCTTGGGCACGATGAGCCCGGCCAGGATGCCTAATATGACCAGGACCACCATCAGTTCGATGAGCGTAAAGCCGGTGTCGGACCCGACGTGCACCGTAGTGCCGGTAGAAGCCATTTCAAAATCTCCCTTGAAGCCCGCAACCGCCGGGGCGCATGTGGCTGCGCGCCGGCCCCATGATTCATTCGTGCCGACCGGTGAATGGTTCTCGACGTCCCGGATCGAAGCGCCAATTACTACTGGAGCCGTGTTGCCGGCGCGTTAAGATCTCGTGAAGCGCTTATTTGACCAGCTGATTCATTTCGAAGATGGGCAGGCAGACGCTCAGGACGATGAACCCGACGACAACGGCCATGGCCAGAATCATGACCGGCTCGAGCAGCGCGGTCATCCGCAGGGCATAGTTCTCCACCTCCCGCTCGTTGACCGTCGCAATTTTCGACAGCATGGCTTCGAGCTGCCCGCTGCTTTCCCCGACACGGATCATTTGAACCGCCATAGGCGGAAACACATCCGCAGCGGACAGGCACTCGCCCAGGGGCCGGCCTTTTTCGACGGCGTCGGCGGCCGCGTCCACGGCCGCGACGATCACCGTGTTGCCCACCACGTTGCGCACGATGCCCAGCGCCGGCATCAGGGATACCCCGTTTTCAAGCAGTGAGCCGAGGGTGCGCGAGAACCGTGCCGCAGCAAGTTTGCGGATCAGCGTGCCGGCCAGCGGCAGCTTCAGAACGAAACGGTCCGCAAGGCGGCGCCCCCATGTCGTTTTCAACACGCCGCGCAACAGTGCGGCGGCGCCGGCAGCAGCCAGCGCCAGAACCCACGCATACAGTTTAAGCCCGTCGCTGACGGTGATCAGCACCCGCGTGGGCAGGGGGAGCACGGCGTTCATCTCCCGAAATATGCCGGTGATCGTGGGTACGATGTAGGTAAGCAGCAGAAAGAGCACCGCGGCGCCGGCAACGGCCATGAGCGCCGGGTAGGCCATGGCCGTTTTGATGCGGTTGTTGAGATCGATCTGCTTTTCAAGGATGTCGGCCAGGCGCTCGAGGACGATGTCCAGCGAGCCGGACGCCTCACCGGCCCGCACCATGTTGATATACAGGGGTGAAAACGATCCCGGGGCGGCGGAAAGGGCTGCGGCGAAGCTGTTGCCTTCCACGATGGCGTCTTTCAGATGGGAGAGCAGCTTTTTCACCCGGTGGGTGCCGGGCTGCACCAGAATCGCATCGATGGCGGCGACCAGGGGAAACCCGGCTGCGATCAGGGTGGCCAGCTGCCGCGTCAGCATGGCCACGTCCGCCGGGCCCACCTGCGTCAGCCGCTCCAATGAAAACCCCCGGGCCGACGGCTGCGCCTTGCCGGTTTCCCGCACGTGGACCGGGTACATCTTGAGGCTTCGGATCTTCTGCCGCGCCGCCGGAAGGCTGTCGGCATCCATGACGCCGCTGGCGCGGACGCCCCCCGGCTTGAGCGCGGTATACTCGAAAACGGGCATGACAATCGTTCCGATGTTCACAATTTGATAACAATTCGGCAGTAAGGTGCGGTTCGCACCATAGGCGGCGATTACTAGGAAAGTGTGAGGCGGCCGATAGTTCACCGGCACCGGCGGGGCTCTTTGTAAAGAGCGATTGAACCACTGAGCACACGGAGATTTGGTATATAAAAACAGCCTTGATCCGAAGATGAATGGTGTTGCTTCGGCCTTCAGCCCATACACCTAAACAAACATGTACACAGAATTCTTCGGCCTCAGAGAAAAACCCTTCCGGCTCGTGCCGAATCCCGACTATCTGTTCCTGGGAGCCCACCATCGGGAGGCGTTGGCGCACCTGGTCTACGCTGTTGGTGCCGGGGAAGGCTTTCTGGCCATCATCGGCGAGGTGGGCACCGGAAAGACAACGCTGTGCCGGGCTTTTCTGGATGGCCTCGACGAGACAACGGTTTCCGCCTATCTGTTCAACCCGGCCCTCGAAGCAAGAGATCTGATGAGGACCATCTGCACGGAATTTAATATTGTCCATGATGCCCACGCAGACATGGCGTCTCTTAGCGACGCCGTGAACGGTTTTCTCCTGGCCCAGGCTCAGGCGGGCAATGACGTCATCCTGGTTATCGACGAAGCGCAGGGCCTCAGCCGCGATGTGCTCGAACAGCTTCGCCTGCTGTCCAACCTGGAGACCACCCGTCGAAAACTGATCCAGATCATTCTGGTGGGGCAGCCGGAGCTCGAGAACACGCTTGCTGCTCATGATCTCCGGCAGCTCCGGCAGCGTATATCCCTGAGCTGCCGCATCTTGCCGCTGAGTCTGGAGGACACCGGCCGGTACATTTCCCATCGCATGGCAACAGCCGGGAAGGCCGCGCCGTCCCCGTTCACTTCAGGGGCCGTCCGCCGCATCCACCGATACTCGAAAGGGATTCCTCGCCTGATCAACATCGTTTGCGACCGTTGTCTGCTGGCGGCATTTACCACCGGGCATCGAACGATAGACAAGAAAACGGTGATCGCAGCCGCCCGTGATCTCGGCGGCGGCGGTATCGGCAGCTTTCTTGGGAAACGGCGGATCACTGTTGTGGCTGTCGCCGCCGGCGTCGCCCTTTTGGCGCTCACCACCGGCGCCGCCATCGGGCTGTGGCATACAAGAAGCCAAATCATCGGATCTGCCCATCAATTACCAACCAGCAACTTCGTTGAAAAAAAGTCGCTTCGCGAATTTCACAGGGCAGGCCAGTAACTATCAACCAGGAATCAATTCATTGTCCCTCATCCTAAGCGCCTTGCAGAAACTTGAAACCGCCTCCGGCGGCAACGAAGATGCGCCTATTTGGCGCACGCCGATCGAGTCGCGCGAAAACCGAAGGGCATTCCGGCATCGGTCAGGCCGCAGGGCCGGGGCGGCGTTGCTCTCAACCCTGGCCGTCACATGCTTCGGTATCGCGGGCTATATTCTTGCCGGCTACTGGGAAGGCCGTGGCATCGATGAAAAGCGTGCTGTCCATGGTGATTTGAAACCGGTTGCAACAGTTGCCCGGCCATCCACACCGATTGTCAACAGGGCCGATTCAATGACGGCGAATTTTGACGCCTCCAATTCTCAGGAGAAAAAAGCAGTGAAAACCACCGAAGGGGAAGAAGGACAAACATCGGAGATGAAGCCACCGCAGGCAATGAAGGCTTCCAGAAAAGCCCACATTTCGGCAGTAAGGTCTGTGCCGAAGCCGGCGGGCACGGAAAAGGTGAGTAAACGGCCGTCTATGCCAGACAAGTCCGCGATGAACCGAATTGTTCCCTTCCCGTCGCCTGCCCTCTCACCGGACAGGGCTGAGCTGACAGCCGCGGGTGAGCCGCTACCTGTGGCAGAAGGCCTGACACTGATGGCCGTATCCTGGTCGGATCACCCCGAAAACCGACTGGCCGTCATCAACGGCCGAATCATCCGGGAAGGCGGACGCATCGAAGGCCACGACGTCCTCCAGATTGCCGCCGAGCAGGTGGTGCTCGGCAGCAACGGTCGGCGCCTCAGCATTGGCTTCATCAAACGATCGCCCGGGGAATAGCTTATAAAATGAATAATATCAGTATAATATTAGCTTTTTTGATGCTATTGCCAATGTTCTTGACCAAAGGCCGAAACTGCAGTGTGATCATGCCATTATAATGTAGAATCACAAATCAGCCGTTGACGCCCCTTTGTGATTGGCCCAGTATGTGAAGCAAACCGAACATGGAGGGATTATGATCAATAAATCCTGCACTACAGAAGACCTCTTAAACGCACTGAAAGGGAAAAGCCTGATGGATGCCATCTCGCTGGTAGAGCGCGAGGCCACCCGGGTCGAGCCTAAGGCCTACCGCAATGGCACCGTTGGCAGCACTGATCTGTGCACCGAAGCGTTGAAGGCGACCATCATGTACCTGCGATACGGGGTCCGATCCTCGAAACTTCCTGAGAACATGCTCACCGCGGCTATCGCCGCAAGAGATATCAACGCGTAATCGTCATCTTTTTTCGATCCGATTTGCATTTGGCATTGGAAAACGGAACTATCTACCATTTTAAGGTGACTATGATTTACGAGTTGCGCCGTGGGGTTTCATTTTTCGATTCTGGCGGCCGATGATGTGGGCGCTGCCCGAGTGCCGGCCGCCACCGGCAAACCGGACCCGGCGCAACAGCAGCGGCGCCAGTGGCTCACGGCGCGTGTCCATCACCTCAGACAATTTCGTCATGAATCTGCGCCGGCGTGATCATGACCGGCGATATTTCGGCGGCATCGAAAAAAGAAACCCCGCGGCGCCGCTCGACCTTACTGGTGAATAAATACCTCCTTTATGGTCTACGGATTAACCCTAATTACATCCGACTATCGCCTTATGGAAGGTTCAGGTGAGTTTTCCGTGTTGCCCAACAGATGATAGCGAAAGGTTCACCTGCCGATGCATCCGCTGCCTGACAAGCTCGATATTTATTATCTCCAGCACGCTTAAAATAATCCCCGCATAAAACGCTCTCGTCCATTACGGTGAGAGGATTTTTTTCCAACACGTCAATCGACTCCCGATTCAGACATCGAATTTCCCGCCGCAGCCGGCATGCTCATGTTTTCGTAACAATCTTAAAGTAGCATCCCAACGTCAGATTAAATGGCAGCGCAAAATAGGGCGGCTGCTTGTGGGGCTCACCGCTTTGGATGAGGGTTGTCCGGCAACCGGCAGGCACATGAAAAATCACCATAGTGACGTCGACGATGGCTCATGAGCGGTTCGCCCCGTGCTGGGTGCGGTTAGCCGGATTCAACCTACTTTTGATTATGATGGTGGTGAGCGCCGTCTCGGATCCGCTTCTCGAAGCAGAGCTGATCCGCCAGGTCTCCGCCGAATATGGAACCCCGGCTGCCAATGCTGTCGCACGCTGGCAGCGACTGATGCAAGAGCAGTCAAAGGAAGACAGTCTGATCACCCTGAAGGCGGTGAATACCTTTTTTAATAGCATCCCCAATGTTTCGGATGCCGACCACTGGGGGCGGGATAACTACTGGGCCACACCGGTGGAGCTTTTGGCGACAAACGGCGGCGATTGCGAGGATTTTGCCATCGCCAAGTATTTTACGCTCAAGGTATTGGGTATCGCCGAATCAAAGCTGCGGATCACCTATGTGCGCGCTTACAGCCGCGGCAACGGCGGGTTGAAAATAATCCCCCACATGGTGCTGGCCTACTACCCAATGGCAGATGCAGAGCCGCTCATTCTGGACAATATTGTCGAAGACATTCGACCGGCTTCCCAGCGAAAAGACCTCGTGCCGACATTCGGTTTCAATGGCGAGGGACTCTGGTACGCAAAGGCGCGGGGCAGCGGCCACCGCCTCGGCGGTATCGAAGGGATGCCCCTTTGGCAGGATTTGCTGACGCGGATGGGGCGGAGCATGCAAGCAGGCAGAAAAGTCCGATAAGCAACTTTGTCATTCCGAGAAACCTGCGACGATGAATCTCAACTGGGCACCGGGGGGCCCCTATCTTTTAGGGCGCGGGGTTTGCTCCCGCCCGTGGCCGGTCAACCCGTGCGGTTGAGGGCTTCCATGCCGATAGCGGGAGGGATGCCCCCTCCCCCTCGCCAAGCAGCCGGAAACCCCACCGGAGAACAGTGCATAACCATGTTGGATTTTTTCGGCGGTATCAATCTTGAAACTTGAACTTGGAACCTTGAACCAGAAACCTTGAACGCGGCGCAGCCGCCAACCAGCAACCGGGAACCCCCTTGTCCCTATCTCGCGCCCTTGTCGCTTTTCTCTCGCTGCTGCTGCTGCTGATCCTTGCCGGGATCTTCATGGTCAGCATTGGCAACAGCCGGACGTTCCTGGAGGCTCAAATGGCTTCCCATGCCCAGGACACCGCGACATCGCTGGGCGTGACGCTGACCTCGGCCATCGCGCAAGGTGACGCGGCAGCGGCAATGAACATGGTGGACGCCATTTTCGACCGCGGATACTACGAATATATAAAGGTCACCGCCGCAGATGCTCAGATCGATTTCGAGCGGCGCAATCCCATGGCTGTGGCCCGCGTTCCGGCGTGGATGATCCGCCTCGTACCGCTGGCGTGCCCCGACGAGACGGCCGACATCATGAACGGGTGGCAGCCTGGCGGGACGGTGGCTGTGCGCAGCCACCCGGGCTACGCCTATGCCGAGCTGTGGTCCAACGTAAAAGGTTTTTTATATTGGTTTCTTGGGGCCTGGGCTGCCGGCACGGCGCTGATGATCGCCGGGCTTCATTTTCTGCTGTCCCCCTTGCGCGAACTGGAGGCGCAGGCCGCGGCCATCAGCAACCGGGAGTTTCCGGTCATCGAAAAGCAGCCCTGGAGTCGGGAAATGCGGCGGGTGGTCGCCGCCATGAACCGCATGAGCGAAAAACTCAAATCCATGTTTCACGATCAGGCGCAGTTTATTGAAATCCTTCGGAAGGATGCCTACACGGATTCGGTCACCGGCCTGTCCAACCGCCGCCATTTCGAGGCCCGGCTGCGGGATGTGCTGGAAGCCGCCGATCCGGCCTTGCCGGGCACGCTATTGCTTCTCTGCATCGAGGATTTCAAGCGTTTCAATCAGCAACAGGGGCGCATGGCGGGCGATGCGATGCTGCGCGCGGTCGCCGGCATCATTTCGAGGGCCTGCGACGGGCAGTCGGGTGAGGTGATGGTTGCCCGATTGAACGGCGCTGAATTCGCCGTCCTGGTACACGGCATCGATGGGCCGGCGGCCGATGAACTTGCCGGCCGGGTGCTCTCCGCGCTCGGAGCCCTGGACCGACAGGCCGGGTACGACAAGGCGTTGGTCTTTTCCTGCGGAATGGCCGATACCGCGGGTTGCGAGACCACCGGGCAGGTGCTTGCCGAAGCCGATCTGGCCCTGCGCGCCGCCCAGACCTCAGGAAAAACCGGATGGCAGCGCGCCGAAAGCCGGGTTTGTCAGCCCCAGGATATTCTCACGGCCGGGCGACTGCGGCAGATACTTCAGGAGCACATGGATCGCGAGGCGGTGGTCCTGGCCTATGCGCCGGTGATTCGTCTGGTTGACGGGAGCGTTCACCACCATGAGATTTTGGCCCGGCTGCAGACCGATACCGGCGAACGGCTCGCGGCAGGGCTTTTTGTCCACATGGCCGAACAGATGGGCTGTATCGCCCGGCTGGACCAGCTGGTCATCGAAGCGCTCGAGCGGCAGATGGCCTCCGGGGCGGCCCCGGCGGGAGATCTTGCCGTCAACATTTCGGCCACGTCTCTTCAAGATGACGGGTTCGTCGACTGGCTGTGCGGTTTTCTTGAAAAACGACCGGATGTGGCCAACCGGCTGTGCATTGAAGCGACGGAGCAGGGTGTCGTTTCCCATCTGGATGCGCTGCAGCGGCATGTGTCGCGAATTATCGGTGTCTGCGCTGGGTTCGGCCTGGATCGGTTCGGCATGGGCGGTGGGCCGTTCGGCTACCTCATCCGGCTCAAGCTGGCCTATATTAAGATCGACGGGAGTTTCATCCGAGGCATCGCCGGCAGCCGCGAAGGTCAGTTTTTCGTCAATGCCATCGCCAACATCGCCCGCGGCCTGGACATCCAGGTGGCGGCCAGCCATGTCGAAAACCAGGAAGACCGGGACACTCTGGTATCATTAGGCGTCGATGCCGCATTTGGGCGATGGCTCAACGGGAAGTGATAGATCCGTTTTCACCAACTGCTGTGAGCGCGTGCGCTCAGCGAGGTAAAGCAAAAGCGAAATGACCATTCATCCACGCATCCTGTGCATATGCAGCGGCATTTGCCTGATTACCGGCTGCCTGCTTCTCACCGGCTGCAGTCTTGGGGGGGGAGTGCAGAATGTCCCTCCGGGCATCGATGCCAAAGCGGCGGTGGACGCCTACCATGATGGCCAGCGCGCCTATGACGATGGCCGCTATGGCAGCGCCGTGTCCATTTTGACGCACGCATTGGCCGCGGCGCCCGGATATGCGGAATTGCATCTGCTGCGCGGCAAAGCATTCGCCGCCCTGGGCGAATACGGCCCGGCGGTGAGGGACTACGCCAAGGCGTTGGCCGGCAATCCGGACGATGCGACTGCCTATTACCTCAGGGGGTTGGCCTGGGAGCGGGCAGGGAATCAACAAATGGCGATCGCGGATTTTGACAGCGCCCTTTCAAAAGACCCTGGCTTTATCGACGCCTTGCAGGCGATCGGATTGACCCACTTTCACAATGGCCAGTATGTGGATGCCGTGGCCGCGCTGAACCGCGCCATTGCCGAAAAGCCCGAGGACCCCGTCGCGTTGACGTACCGCTGCGCCGCGCGGCTCAAAGCGGGCCATCCCGGCGGCGCCATCGAAGACTGCACGAAAGCGATCAATCTTGATCCGCTATATGCCGAGGCGCGGTTGAATCGGGCGCTTGCAAGCGATGCGCTTCAAGACCGGGAGTCGGCCATGGCCGATCTGGACGAAGCCCTCAAACTGGACCCCGGTCATTTCGAAGCGCGCCACCACAGGGCGGTCATCAGCATGGAAATGGGCGATTATAAAAAGGCGGCAGCCGACTGGCAGCAGACCATCCGCCAGTCCGGGGAACTTCCGCAGGTGTATTTCAACCTCGGGTTCGCATTGCTGGAGATGAAGCGCTACGAGGACGCCGAATTCAGCTTCACCCGAACCATCGCCCTCAGCCCGACGGACTCAGAGGCCTTCTACAACCGAGGTTATGTGCGCCAGCAGCGGGGCAATTTCCTTGGGGCTGAGGCCGATTTCTCCCGCGTCCTGGATTTGCGGCCGGCGGACTACAAAACCGTCTTTTCACGCGGCCTTGCCTTATTGGGTTTGGGGCGATTCAAGGGGGCGGATGCGGATTTCTCCAGTGCGTTACAGCTTTCTCCGGGCTCTGCGGAGGCCCAACACGCCCGCGGCCTTGCCAGATTGCGGGACGGAAACCTCGAGGGTGCTCTTGCGGACGTCCGGCTGGCTCTGGGGCGCGAGCCCGGCAACACCGCATTCCGAGCCACGCTGGATCGCGTCGAGGAAGCCATGGTCGAGGCGGGCAGGGTCCATCGGGTGGCGCAGGTCGCTGACGTTCGCACCGCCCCCACGGCGGCAGCGCCGGCGGTCGGCAAGGTCGCGCCTGGAGTGTGCCTCCGGGTGGATGACGTCGCCGAAGGCTGGTCACTGGTGGCGCAGGACCGGTGGGTCCCATCGAGTGCGCTCGCGCCCGGGGTAAAAACCGCCGGCTGCGCGGCCGGTGTGACCCACACGCTCATCGCGCCTGCAACGATTCACCTCGGTCCGTCTGCGATCGCCGGTCCCAACGGCGCTCTCGATTTCGGTGCGCTGGTCTCAGCAGAAGACACCGTGGACGGGTGGCTCCGCCTGGGTTCCTATCGCTGGGTTCAGGCCCGGCATCTGCTGCCGGTCGTCCAGTTCTCGCCGCCTCGGATAAAGGCCCCGCCGATCCTGAGTTTCAAAAAGGAGTAGATCGTGTCGCCGCCCCGGAGGGCGGCGGGCGCGGATGGATATCGATTGCCAAAGCGGGGACACCGTTCGGCAGAGACTGGGCCCCGGTATCGGCCAATTAGTCGAAGGACATCGGCGATGGGTGGTTTCTCTGGCTACGGGGAATCCCCCCCCGGCCCCCCTTTTACAAAGGGGGGAGCCCCTCCGGCAACCATTTTACAAAGGAGGGAGTCCCTCCGGCAACCCTTTGGAAAAGGCCCCGCCGTCCAAGTCCCCCTTTGAAAAAGGGGGATTTAGGGGGATTCGAAAAAGGGGGATTTAGGGGGATTTTCAAAATGGAAAGTCTTTCGTTCTTGTGGTTTGACCACTGACAGCGCGTCCAACTGTCGCCACGGGACGATCATCATTCCGGTTCAGACACAGTTTTTCCCCGAAGGCCGAAACGCTGCATGGTCACCGTTGCTTTGATCCGCTGTTTGTGGATGGTTTTCGGTCGCGGAAGTACTTGACAGGCAATTACAAACGCTGTAGCGTTGTGAAAATTCGATATAATAGATCGAAATTTCACAGGTGCTGGCATCATGATCGATCGCCCCCAGTTTCTTCAAGAGATTCATTTTCAATTCGAGGTTCACCCGGTCGTTGCCATTTTGGGTCCTAGACAGTGTGGAAAAACCACTTTGGCCAGGATGTATGCGGAGCGGTTCATCAATGAGACGGTGAACCGCTTTGACCTGGAAGACCCTACGCACCAGTCACGGCTCGAATCTCCGATGCTGGCGCTTGAGGCATTGCAAGGGTTGGTCATCATCGATGAGGTGCAGCGTTCTCCGGCTTTGTTCGAAGTGTTGCGGGTATTGGTCGACCGGGAAAAAAATCCGGCGCGCTTTCTCATTTTGGGCAGCGCATCGCGCGAACTCATTCGACAATCATCCGAGAGCTTGGCCGGCAGAATCGGCCATATTGAATTGACCCCATTTTCGATTGATGAACTGGGCGTGCAACATCTCGCCAAGCTCTGGTTTGCCGGAGGCTATCCGCCGTCGGTTCTATCCAAAACCGATGCGATCGGTACTGCCTGGCGCAAAGCCTATATATCGACATTTCTTGAGCGTGATATCCCCAACCTCGGGTTTTCCATACCCCCCTCTGCGCTCAGACGGTTTTGGATGATGTTGGCCCATTACCATGGACAAACCATGAATTATTCGGAATTCGGGCGCTCTTTTGGTGCATCGGATAATACCATTCGAAGATACTTGGACTTGTTGACGTCCACGTTCATGATTCGGCAACTGCCGCCCTGGTATGAGAACATCCAAAAGCGGCAGGTCAAGGCGCCCAAAATTTACTTCCGCGACAGCGGCATTTTCCACTCTCTGATTGGCGTGCAAAACGCAGAAGAGTTGCATTTTCATCCCAAACTCGGGCCTTCTTGGGAAGGCTTTGCCATCGAGACCATTATTCGTCATTACAGAGCAGGTGAGGGGGAATGCTATTTCTGGTCCGCCTATGGCCGTGCCGAATTGGACCTGCTCATTTTCAGCGGGTCAAAGCGGATAGGGTTCGAGATCAAACACACAGATGCTCCAAAAACTACCCACTCCTTGAAAACGGCGATCAGCGATCTGCATATCGATCACGCGTTTGTCGTATATCCAGGAAAGGATTTTTTTCCTCTGACGTCAAGCATTGATGCCGTAGGGCTTGAGAACCTGGTGAGCGAAGGCTGAAGACCCGTATCCAGTTTCTTCAGTCATCTTGAGTTCTCCGTTGAAGAAGCAGAGATGGGCGGAGAATTTGTGTGCGCAGTGAATCGATCATACGCCCCCCTCCGTTCTTGAAATGGCCGATCCATCCAAGTCCCCCTTTGAAAAAGGGGGATTTAGGGGGATTCATCACCCCCGCCCCCCATCCACGCCACCCCCCAGAATCGCCACAACCCGCCGGTCCTTCAGCGCGCCCTCGCCATGCTTGGCACGGATATGATCGATAATCCCCGCCTTTTCTTCTCCGCAGATCGGGCAGACGGTTCCACTTCGCATCTCTTTGAAGAGTTCGTCGCGCACAAAAAACAACCACAGCCCGAAGGGCAGAATCCACTGGTTGAGGATGATCAGCGCCACGAGGGGGCCAAAGGCGTAGCGGAAATGAAACTCGAGATAAAGCACCTTGATCAATCCGAAGATGAAGTAGGCTGCGACCAAAACGCCGAGACCGATGCCGATCTGACGGGCTTTTCGCCGCCATCCGGTGTGCCGCGAGGCCAGCATGAGGGCGGAAAAGGCCACGAAGTGAAACGTGTTGAAAGTATCCGGGTAGCGTTTCAACTCTACGGGGACGGTCGCGGCCATTCCGAAAAGCGATAGCACCCAGCCAATGGCGAGCAGGTTGACACGAACGAAGGCCTCATCCAGAAACAGCCAGAGGATGAACAGGGCGCACGATGCGGCGGCGAAGCGCGCGGCAAACAGCGGCATGCTGTCTTTGGGGGGCGATTCGGCGGTCTCTCGAAGCCAGATCATGCAGACAATGAGCACCATAAGGATCATTACGATCTGGCCGATATAGACATGGGCGATCTCGAACCAGAACCGCGAGTGCATCCCCACGATCACGATGAAGGCGAGCCTCGTCAGGTTGAACACAAACAGGCTGGGGATGCCGAGCGCCAGACCGAGGGCCTTGTGCCTGAGATCCGATGGATAGGCCAGCACGAAGCCGGAGAAAAGAATGATCACGAAGATCGCCGAGCATTCGGTGATGATTTTTACGCTGAATCCGGCCGTAGTGATGTTGACGCCCCGTACCGCCGCATCGACGCCGAGCGCCGACAGGAGTATCCCGGTCAACGACGCCGTATAGGTGTTCATGGGGCCGATGAATGCCGTCGGCGGCAGATAGTTGACCAATGTATAGGAAATGCCGCAAAAGAGAAGAAATTTGATCGTGAACGCAGCCATCGTTTTTTGAGGGGTGAGAGTAGTCATTACTGTTTACGTCCTTCAGCAACTCGATTTTCTAAAATACGCTTATGCAGAAACCTCCAGCAGGTCTCTTCCCACAATGATGTTTAACCACGGGGTCACGGAGGGCACGGAGATTTTGTAATCAAAATTAACTACTTTTGATTTTCGCCGTGACTCAGTGGTAATCAAGCAGGTGTGGGGTAATGACCTTTGAAAGAGCACTATAGCTTCATAGAGAAGCGTATTCTAAAAAGTTCAGGTTAAAGTACTTGCCGATTTCAAGGATGCCGGTGCTCCCCGGGAAAGTTCCCCTTTAGAAAAGCCTCTGCTGCTCATGTCCCCCGTTGAGAAAGCCCCCGCGGTTAAAGTCCCCCTTTGAAAAAGGGGGATTTAGGGGGATTTGGTATTTGGATTTCCCACGGCGCTAAGAAAATCCCCCCCGGCCCCCCTTTTTCAAAGGGGGGAGAAAAAGAAGCCTACGGCCCACTTATGGAAAATAGGGTACAACTGCTAAGGTGTTTACAGGGACCGGAGTCGGCCAAATATATACCCAGGCAGGCCGGTTGAGCGACTGCAGGAGGATGAATCCGCCGCATCGGTTTCCGTTCACACCATACGATGGCGGAAGGGTCGGAACAAGGCTGAAAATATAACCTCTCAGCAAGCAGAACCGGCTAACCTCCGGATAGTCCTCAATCGAATTCTAACTTGACACGGGGCGGTGGTCTCTGATTTTTATCGGGGCTGGTCTTCCGAACGAATCGATACTCGACGACGTTTCGGATTTGGGAAGAACGATTTTTACTCCACCCAAAGTTCGACGGAATCCGAAATATTCCTGGGCACTTTGCTGATCCGCCGCCGGCGGGTACCAGAAAACCCGGGACCGGCTGCAGGTGCGGCCGGTCCGGGTCCTCTTTTTTTAACGCGCCATTCAGCCTTCAACGGGTCGATGCCATGAGATTATACCAGCGAAATAGTGTTTTTCTATTTTGCGCGATGCTGGCCTGGCATGTCACGGTGGATTGCCAAGCGTCCTACGTGCTGGGCACTTCGACCAGCGCCACGGTTACGGTCAGCGAAAATGGCGAGACCGTATTCAGCGGCTACGACAGTATGCGGCATGGCGTTTATTCCGCCAGCCGTGCTTTCGATTCACTTCCTCGGATTGGCGGTGGTGACATCATCTCAGCGGAGGGCCGCGCTTACGCCGACTCCGCCAGCGCGACCATTGGTGCCTATGCCCATACCAGCGGCAAAGGTGTTTTGATCGACCCTGGATCGTCGACCGCTGTTTATGCGGCATCCATCTCCAATCTGACCGTACGGTACCGGGTCGTTTCGGATATGATTCCGGTCGGCACTCCGGTGGACCTTGTCGCAGAACTGTTGTTTCACGGAACGATGGACATGAAGTATTACCCGGTTAACGGGTTTCTCGGTATCTATGACACTGTGAAAGCGTATGCCCCGGACGATACCCTTGTTGCCCAACACCAAGGCGGCGCATCTTACAGCAGTACTTGGGGGGCGTCTGTTAATGGCGGATGGACTTATGGGGCTGCCCGGGATCCAAATCTCGATTTCGATGTGAGTTATATCGGCCAGTTGCAGTTTTCAGGCATCGTCGGCGATCAATTCGTCTTCTCGATGGATTTGTCGACCAACCTTCAGGAAGGCTCTTATGCATACAGAAAGATCATTGAAGGCGATATTCAGGGTAGCTACGAACTTTTCGCAACGGATCCGGACACCGGTTTGATCATGGATTCTGTTTTCCTCGAACCCCAACCGGTCCCGATTCCAGCCGCCGCCTGGTTTTTCGCATCCGGCCTGGCCTGCCTGTCGGGTATACGGCGCCGGTCACGGAAGAGGCTTTGATCAGTCAGGATCATTCCGCCCCCCCTTTTACAAAGGGGGGAGAGAGAGAAGACCCCTTGGATACGGTGGGGTAGTGGGAGTCAGGCGGTGAGGACTGGGGGTGAACACCGGTGCAACGCCATGACAAGTCCCCCTTTGGAAAAGGGGGATTTAAGGGGATTCCGAGCCAGGAGTTTCGTAGGGAACCGCAAAAAGGACACAGAAGATGAAAATGGGTTTGGCAATACTATCCGCCCTTGTCGCGTTGCTTTGTTTTTCACCCGGTGGCGTTGCCGCGCCCAGGAATCTATCCATCATCGGAACCGCCGGTTACGACAGCAACGGCGATGGGGCAATCGAGTCCTACAACCTCTGAAGGTGATGTGACTTCGTCATTCTCATCAAAGTGTTATCGTTGGAAATCAATCAAGGCCCTGATGGTGCCAATTACCGTATAATCGTTTCGATGAGGATTGTGAATATCATGAAAGCCTTTCTTAGATTTCTATCGGTGGTCCTGTTCACGGCATTTCCGAATATGGTATCCGCGGAATTGATCGATCGTGGTGGCGGACTGATTTACGATACCGTGCTTGATGTCACCTGGCTTCAGGACGTTAATTGGGCAATGACATCAGGGCACCACAAAGATGGAAAAATGACTTGGCCGGAGGCCATGGAATTCGTCGCGAACCTGAAATACTACGATCCGGTTCGAAAGGTGGCTTGGGATGATTGGAGGCTGCCAACGGCGAAAAACCGTGACGGCAGCGGCCCTGATCGAGGGTACTATACCCGGAACAGCGAACTGGGCCACATGTACTACAACAATTTGGGCAATCGCGGTCTTTACCCTGAAGAAAAAAACAAGATCGACGGCAGGGATAAATCCCGCGGCAATCCCAGAACCAGAAAAACACCGCAGGAGGACTATGGATTGAAAACCAGTGGACCGTTCATCAACCTGACGCTGTCCTCGGAATTCTGGACAAGCACAGAGGCCCCGCGCTACTCTCCAAAGGATGATCCCAGGCACCCGATCAATGCCTGGGATTTTTTTATGAACACCGGCACTCAGTCCTACTGCGACAAATGGGACCACTGGTTTTTCGCATGGCCGGTCAGGGATGGCGATGTGGCTTCTTTAATCGAGGACAACAAAAGCGTGAATCAATAAACCGTTTCCTGATGAATAGAACCATTGTATATTTTCCGACTTTCACGAGACGTCACCTCGGCTTCAGTCAAACCGTGAAAGGCTGTCCTGGTAAAATTTCAGCCGGTCCCGGTCATGGACAGGGGGCAGGGCTCCGGTGGACATCTTCACCGCCGCTTCGTAGGCCGCATCCGATTGGCCGGTTCCGATGCGCTGTTCCACCATATCGATCAGTTTTTGAAGCCGGAACCTGGGGTCCCGCGGGTTGCCGCCGGCCTCTGCCGAACCGGCAGGGTTCAAGGTAGGATGAGTCGCATCATCCATCGGGGCCGAGGTCCCAGGCGATTCATTGCCACCAGTAAGACCGGCAGACCCGGCGCCGCCTGGATACGATTCCGGATATCCGCCGGCAACAGGGATACCGGATCGAGAGGGGAGCGCGGAAACCATGTTGCGGTTCTGGCCGGCGCGATTATTGCCTGATTTGACGCCGGGGCGTTTTACAACCGATAAATCGGAACTATCGGAATTGTCTTTTGGTGATTCACCCTGCGAGGGAATGCTGACCATAACATGGAGTCTTCCCCCGCTGCCGCCCGGTTTGAAGACCGCCGCATAGTTCACATCCCTCAAAACGGAAAGCAGGACTTGATGGATGTCGGCCTGCCGGAAATCGAAGTCCCGGGTAACGGAACCGACGGCATCGTATATATACAGGTCGAGACCTGTGGAACGGGAAAGGCTTTCAAGGAAAGCGCTCACCGATACGCTCCGGGCGCTGAAGGTGACATGGCCCTTGTTTACCGTCATCGGAATTTCATCCGGAGCCGATGCTCCGGCTGCTGAAAAATGACAGCAAATATAAAGGATGCATGCTGGGATGGTCACTATGAAAAACCGGGTCCTCATGAGAAATCTCCCGTTGTTGGAAACGAGGTTCTGAATCCACATGCCCCAGTCCCTTCCGGGAAGGGCGTGTTTGATATGGCCATACCCACCCGGTAACACCGATTTGTTTGCGCAAGATGAGTGTCTGCACCGATCCGAAAAAGCGCCACATGGTTTTGCACAGTGCATCCAGATGCGGTGGGTGCGACCGGTCCGGCGACGGGCGGCCGTGCCATGCCCATAAATAAAATACTGACCACTAATATTTAGCAAATACGGCAAGTCTAAAAAGGCCGCATTCGGGGAGGACGGCTTTACATGCCACCTGCGGCAGGCAATCCGGACAGTCCCGTAAAAAGGCTTAAAAGTAACGCTGTCATACCCGGTAGTTCGTGTACGTCCAGAAATGCCTCTCCCCGGGCGTGAGGGGATAGGGAAGGGGCACTATATATGAGCGATAACTGTTTAATTGCGGGTGGTTGACACCATCATCACGCCCCTCTCCAATCGAGAGCTGGAGATGAGCACACCGCCCACGGTTGGAAACGATAACCCCCGTAAGAAACGCAGAATGCCGGCTCCGGCCGGCGTGACGGCAAAAAGATCGCTTCGGCTTTTCCGGGAGCATCCATTTTGAAGAATCACCAGATGCCGGTGCGATCGATGCTTTCTGAGGAGACCCTTCGTTGAAAAAAAATGCACCCGTCGAGAAAAGCAAAAAGAAAAAATGCAGTGAGTTCGAAATGTTAAATGATTACGAATCACGGTTTGTCAGGCTGATGGAGTTTCTCAGCGCGCTCAATGGCGGTGGATTCACCGGCTATGTCAAGATCAATTACAGCCAGGGGGCGATCGCCCGCGTCGAGAAATTTGAAGAAGTCTTAAAGAGCAATAAAAAATCCGTAATTACAAATGATTAGAACCGCGATGGACAATACGATCAGGCTTGCGAGCCATTCCCGGCAGGGTTTGCCGAAAAACCATCGAAGCCTAATAAAGTGCTAACACGGCCTCGGTAGAAGACAGAAAACTGAATTGAGAGGGGATTGAAAAACCCCTGATCGGGAACTTGGCCGATTCGCTTTCGCGAACACCGGAAAGCCCGAACCCAAAGCGCTCAGCGCGTAGTGGGTTCGGGCTTTTTTTGTTTTCACACGGGGAGCGCCTCCCAGTCGACTGGATGAAGAATTAAGGAGCGGTATGAGAATCTGGCTGGTCATATTGACACTGTTTTCACTGGTGGCGGCCGCCGCGCCGTCAGACGCCTATTTCGAGTCTCCGTCATTGAATCTCTTTCAGGTCGTCTACAAGGCCGGCGGCGTTGAAGTGGTTACGGATCTGGGTGCTATCAAAAACGCTCAGGGCGATACCGCATTGCAGCCCGGGCAGACGCTGGCGCCTTCGGCGGGGGTATCGCACCTGGCGTTCAGTGCCTTCGGAACGGAAACCGCCTGGGGTGACCTTCGGGTCGCCTATTTTGGGACCGATGCCGACAACTTCACCTGGTTTGCCACTGCCAGCGCAGACAAGCCCGATTTTAAAGGCAGCAGCGAAGAGTTCGGATACGCTAATTTCTCCTTTTCAAATTACTATAAAGCCCAATCCGCATCCCAGGGAACCAATCCAGTGACCGGGCAATCCGATTACTTCCATGACCCGAATCCCGAGTTGGCGATGATCCCGGCGCTCCACCGGTCATTGATGCACACCGCCTATAATATCGGTATGAATCATGCTTACGACAGCGCAACCGGAGACTGGTCGGCATTGCCGGACGCAGGCACCTTTGCCGGACTTCTTGCGGGACCGGTCGGAGAAGTCGACCTGTCGGATATGGCCGCCTTCGGGTACGTGGACATGTATCTCTGGAGCGCCGAAGATCTTGCCGCGCCCTACGGCGTCCTGCGATTGACAGATAACGGTGAGACGGCGCTGATGACCTATATCGCGCCGACGACGCCGATACCCATCCCCGCCAGCATCGTTCTTCTCGGCAGCGGCATTGCCGGGGTCGTCGCCGCAAGAAGAAAAAGAAATCGAAATTCTGACGAGCGGCTCATTGAGCGATAACGAAAAGGCGGTAGTATTCAATAAAACAGTTCATCGGCAAGCGCGAACAAGTTTCCTTAAACAAGAGACGGCGGCATCGAAGGGAGGTGGTAGAAAGCAATCCGGGTTTACGAGGTTAAGCAGCAATCAACCATCAGAATAAATGATTCTTCCTCCAGAAAAAGCCAAACCCGCCGTGAGGCGGGGACGGAAAGCGACGGGTCTTGAACCCACCCACCTTCGCGGCAGCAGACGGTGCAGACTGGCACAGGGTCTCTCGATAGAGATCCACGAAAGTAGCAGCAAAGAAAAGACAACCAGGGATCGACCATACCAGTACTGCCGGAAGCGACAACGCGAAGCGATGATGGACAAGACAGCCGGGCTGCCTGGGAGACTACTCGCAACACCACATTAATGAACTGGAGGAGAATTCGATGAAACGCATGATGAGCATATTGTTGGCGGCATTTCTGATTTTCGCCGTCGCAGGGCCGGCAGCGGCCTACTTCGATGACCTGCACCTGATCCGCAGCATTTACACCAATGCCGGAACAACTGAAATCGGCTCAGACTTGGGTGCGGATGTCTCCACACTCACCCTGGCCAACCCGCTCAACGATTTCCGCGGCGACCTGATCGCCCTCAGCGCTTTTGACGGCGGCGATCTGGCTGTTGGCTACTGGGCACACGCGCAAGCCAATACTGATTTTTATGCCACAGGCCTTGTGGGCGGCACCCTGACAATGTACGGCCGCAAGCAGTCGGCGGCCGACGGTGTCATGAACGCCACGCAGGCGCTTTATGCAGCTGAAAATGCTACCACAGCAACCATCATCAAACCGGACCTCGGTTCGTACTTCAATAAGTTTGAAGTAAATGGCAATAACCTCGGGTCTATGGGTAGCATCCTTAGCACTCCGATCATGACGGCGAGCTTGGCTGATCTGGCGACCGTTGGCTATGTCGATCAGGCGCTGTACTTCTTCGATTACAATGGCAGCTCAAGCGCCAAAAACGGTATTGAAGTGGCGACTATCCGCACTTTCCTGACCTTCGACGGTACTACCATGGACCTTGCCGGCGACAAGATCGCCACCGTGATTAATCCTTCGGCCGTTCCGGTTCCTGCCGCGGTGTGGCTGCTGGGCTCCGGTCTTCTGGGCCTCATCGGCATCCGCCGCCGCAACGCCTAACGGTGTGGCGCTCTAAACGCTCTTAACGATCAAAACGCTCTAAACGAACCAAACGAAAAAAGGGGAGATACATCATGTTGAAGAAAATGTTCAAAGGCATCCTGATGGGCGGCGCCCTTCTGGCGCTGACCGTCCCGGCCGCTCAGGCGGCTGATGTCAACATCAACCTCTACGGCGCCTCTGCCCAGCACCTGTTCTGGAACGATGCTGCCGACGACTTCCTGGCTTCCCAGTCCTGCACCGGCATTGCCCAAGACGAGTATAACAGCAAACACGGCATCACCCGCGGTACCTGTGGCGCCGACAATGTTTACATCCGTTATTCCTCCAAGGCTTCTTTCGACGGCATCTATGCGGTCAAGGGTGCTGTCAACACAGACAGCTGTACGACTGCTTTCCAGCGCAAAATGGTCGACGAAGCCTCCTGCACGGACTGGGTGCTGGGCGGAACCGCCTGCAGTGCGCTCAAATGCCAGGATGTGACAGTCGGCGCCTCCGACGTAGCCGGCGACAGTTTCCTGCAGAGCAGTGCGGGACAACTCAAAGGACCCAATGGCGGGGGTTACATCACCCGTTCTTTTCCGGCCACCGGCGTGGATACCTCCGGCTTAATCGCGAGGCAGCCGGTTGTCGTTCCCTTCGGCTTTTTTGCCAACAACACCGTCAACAAGACCAAGTGCATCGGTCCTGATCCGCTCACCCCGACCCCGGCCGCCCACAAGGCCGTTTCCACCTGGGGTTATCAGTGCTACGACCCGGATGAGGACGGCAAGTCCGAAGACTGCATCGGCTTCTACAAGTGTGTCGGCGGTACCTGCTCCGGCGGTGTGAACTCCGGCAATGCCTGCACCCAGGCCAACCAGTGCCCGGATGTGGCCCTTGAAAACACTAACTGCCAGCGCATACCGTTGGACAACATCAGCCGCATCATGGCAGTCAACATCTTCTCAGGACAGGCTTGGTACTGGACGGACTTCGGCGCCTGGTACAACAGCGACCCCATCGTTGCCTGCCTTCGCCATGCCGGCTCCGGCACACATTCCACCCTTGACTGGGCAGTCATGAGAAGCGCCGCCGGCGACTGGGGCTGGCCCTTGGTGACAGAAGAAAGTGCCGCTGACCCGACGGTGTGGTTCAACGACGGTTCCTCCGACGAAATGAAGTGCATCAACACGCTGGCCGGCGCCATCGGTTACGCCGATGCCGATCAGCTCGAAGGCAAATCCAACTACGAGAACGTCCACGCCTTGAAGTACAACGGCATCGAGCCCCGCCGGACCAAGGTCCGCAACGGCGAGTACGACTTCTACTCCAATCAGTGGCTCTACTTCAACCACACTCCGACGGTTTTTGAAGAAGCACTGGTCTCGTTCGCTTCCGATCCGGCAAAAATTCCCGCGTCCAAGGCCAAGTTCTGGGCGGCCAGCGGCGAAATGGTGTACAACAAAAGCAACGACCGCGTTTATCCGGGGTATATCGGCGCTGGCCTTCCGCAGCTGCCGTAACCCTAAAAAATTACACCGAAGGGCACCCTTCGGCAAGTGGCTTAATACGAAGAAAGGGCCTTCCTCGGAAGGCCCTTTCCCTTTTGAGTGATCGACGCCTGGGGGGATGTTTCACAGAAATCAAATAATATGACAAACTGCAATGAACCCGGATACCCGAAAAGACGGTAAAGCCAAAGCATGATGAGGCCGTAAAAATACCGAAAAATGTCATCCTTAGCGAAGCGAGGGATCTCATCAAAAAGAAATACAATGATATTACAGAAGGTCGAGATTCCTCGTCGCAAGCCTTTGGGGGCGTAGCGCGCAGAGCGAAGACCGCTCTTCGCAATGACAGGGTTACTTTTCGGACTTTTTACCTGTTTATCAAAGCATGGCAGGATCGACTCCGCCTGCAGTTTTCACTTACAAGTTGATTGAAAGGACTTTCCACGATGCACATGAGTAAAATTGTCGGATGGGTGACGCTGTTTTCACTGATCATGGCAGGTATGGTCGCGTGTGCCGGAATCGGCGTTCGCCGGCCGATCGAATCCGGGGAACGGTTGTCTCTCGATTTCACCTGCCGTTTGGCGGACGGCAGGCTTGCCGCCAGCACGGATCCCACTGCCGAAAATCTTCCGAAATCTGATATTGCCGCAGTTTTCAGAACGCGGAAGGCGAAAGAGCCCCTGATCGTGACCGCCGGAAGTGACGAAAAACTGTACCGCAAACCCGGTGAGCGCGGATTCGAGGGGGAGATCGTCGCCCAGCTTGCGGCCGCAGCGGTCGGCGGAAAACCCGGAGAGGCCCGGAAAACCATTCTCGAAGCGCCGGTAGGGCAGATGAAACCCAATGAGCGGTTGCTCGAGATGGCGAAGGTGCGCATCCGGCCGAAACAATTCCGCATGAACCGGGAGGAGTACCGCATGCGTACCGGCGGAAAGGAAAATCCGGTTGTCGGAGATGAGTTTACCATCGATCCCAGTTTTCCCGGAAAGGTGACCGGCGTTACCGATACGGAAGTCATCGTGGTGTTCGATGCCGAAATCGGCAAAACGGTCGAAACACCGCTGGGCCAGGGAATCATCCGCGACGGCGGAATACACTATGAAATCGTCATCGACGCCAAGGCCGGCGATCTCGTGAGATCCGGGGCCATGGTGGGGCGAATCATCGCCGTGGAAGAACGAAGCGTCACCATCGATTATGGGAGTGCTTTCGGCGGTGAAAAGCTGTTTTGCGATTATCGGGTTGAAAGGGCTGAAAAAGAAGAAAAAAAGGAGTAGAAAATTACCCTTTAAAGATATTTGGCTCATTCTTTTCTAACTTTACTTCCATATACATAGACTTTGATGATTGGGCACTGGTTGCCGGAGTGGGATAGGGCAGAGCGGGAATCCCCCCCGGCCCCCCTTTTTCAAAGGGGGGAGTGAGGAAAACCTCCCCGGCCCCACCTTTCTTACAGGGGGAAGAGAAAAACTTCCTTTGAAAAACGGGGGGAAGGGGGCAGGTCCGGGAGCTTTATTCAGAACCGGAAAATGAAGTGAGCCGCGTACGAGAAATCTGGACGGAATTCAAAGCTGCCATAAAGGAAATAGATGATGAATACAGTTGCGAAACACCGGCTGAAATGTGTGTCGATATTTCTTGTCATCCTTTCCCTGGCGATGCCGGTTTGCTGGGCCGGGACATCAGCGGATGGAAAAACAGCGCCCGGCAAAAAAGCCGGCCAAGACATTAGCAAGGCGGAAGCGGTCGAGATGCTCAACAAGGCGGTCGAACGGGCAAAGGCGACCGGGAGCACCGTTCACATCGATCTGCCCACGGACCCCAGTCGCGTCGAAGCCGGGGATCTGATCACGGTCGAGTATACGGTTCGATTGTCCGATGGGGCTCTCGTCAGAACGACGCAGCCGGCAAAAACGCCAAAAAAGACGGATACCGCAGCGGCCATGGAAAACAGATACCTTAGTGGCCCGGAGGAGATTCTGGCCGGAGACAAAGGCGTTTTCCCGGGAATCGGCTTGTCCTCGGTCGGCCTTAAAATCGGCGAAAAAAAGACCGTTGTCGTCAAGCCCGAGGACGCTTTTGGAGCGACCGATCCGGGAAAGCGGATTAACCTGCCCTGCATCAAGATGGTGCCGGTGCGGGTGAATCTGCCGCCGGCGGCCTGGATGGAGCGGTTCAACGCCTTTCCGGTGGTCGGCAGGGAGGTCAATCTGATCCCATATTTCAAGGCGCGTGTCCTCGATGTGGCCGAGAATTTCGTGACCTTGGAATTCCAGGTCAAGGATGGCCTGCGGATCGATGAAGACTTCGGCTCCTTCGATGTCTCCATCGTCAATGACCAGATTCGGATGCAGCTCACCCCCACCATCGGAGCACCGTTTCAGATGGACCCGAACCAGAAAGGGCAGGGCTCACCGCAAAATGGGCGGATCGTTTCCACTGACGGCGAAACCTTCACCGTCGATTTCAACCATCCACTGGCAGGAAAAGACCTGCATATCGATCTGGAAGTCGTCAGTCTCATTAAGTCCACCGAATTAGCCAACACGACCTTGCCCTGGATGGAATCCCTCGATGGCGCCGATACCGCAGCACGGAAGGCTCACAAGCCGTCGGTGCTGGTCCTTTACGCATCGTGGTGCAGTTGGAGCAAGAAACTGCTTAGCGAGTCGCTTGAGGATCCGCGGATCAAACGGATGAAAGATGATTTCGTCTGGGCAAAGGTAGACTCCGATCAGGACCAGGAGATCAAAAAGCAGTTCAATCAGAACGGCTTTCCGCTGGTGGTGATCAAGGACGCCGAAGGAAAGGAAGTGAAACGGTTCGACGGGTACACGGATGCAGCCACGCTGGCCGCGGCGCTGAAAAAGCTGCAGAAGAGCTGAAGCTGCGGAACCGGTGGCGCTTAAAGGGGTTGTGGTATTTGGATTTCCTTCGGCCCTCCGGGAAATCCCCCCCCGGCCCCCCTTTTTCAAAGGGGGGAGAAAGAGGAAGAGCCTTATTTCAAAGGGGAGAGAGAGGCGGGGTGTCCCGGTTCATCGATAGGAAAAGTCCCCCTTTGGAAAAGGGGGATTTAGGGGGTTTTGGTATTTGGCCCCCAATCGGCCTGGCAAGGCTGTCGGTTTGTAAATGTGCGATAATTCAGGTCCAACAGACGGGGCGAAGGGGGAACGCTTGCCGAACTCCCTCGGTCTTTCTTGATATCGGAGGGATGTGTTTCATTTGAAGGGGTCGCTATTTCTCATGGTGGCGCTGATCGTCGCAACGGCAGCGGTGTGCCGCCCGGTTGAGGCTTCTACTGAGACCGAGGATGTCACCTTCGAGATCAAGACCTTTTCCGTCGAGGGCAACACCGTTCTTGCCGAACGGGATCTCAACCGTCTGCTCGAAACCTTCACCGGAGACGGCAAGACTGCGGCGGACGTCGAGGCGGCGCGGGATGGGCTTGAGCGGTTCTACCACCAGAACGGCTACCCTACGGTTTTGGTCAATATTCCGGAGCAGACGGTGGACCACGGACTGGTGAGCCTGCAAGTGATCGAAAGCCGGATCCGCAGGGTGCGGGTTACAGGAAACAAGTACCACACCATGGAGAGCATTCGAAGGCATCTGCCGAGCCTGAGTTCCGGAGAAATCCTTTACCTTCCCAAAATCAGAAGGGAACTCGCCCGTGCCAACCGTGTTCCGGATCTTCAGGTGGCACCTGTTCTGGCCCCGGGAAGGGAATTGGGCAGCATTGACGTCGAATTGAAGGTCGAAGACCGTTTGCCGCTGCACGGCAGCATCGAACTCAACAACCGGTCCTCTCATGACACGACTCCCATGCGGTTGAACGGGTCGATTCGGTACGACCATCTCTGGCAGCTCGAGCACTCGCTTTCACTCCAGTTTCAGGCCTCGCCGCAGGACTGGAGCGAAGTGAAGGTGTTCTCAGGGTCCTACTCCCTGCCGGCGCCGTGGCAGGACGACCATCTTCTGTCTTTTTATTATATATACTCCGACAGCGCGACGGCCACCGGTGACGGGTTCAGCGTGATCGGGAGGGGCAAAATCGCTGGGGCGAGATATGTGATGGGGCTGCCGCCCGTGGAACGCTACCAGCACAACATCACGCTGGGGATTGATCACAAAGATTTCAAAGAAGACCAGGCCGGCGAGGAGAAACCCATCGCGTACACACCTGCCACCGTCGGATACGCTTCATCCATGGCTGACGAATTTGGAACCACCCAATTCAGCGCGTCCGTCAACCTGCTTTTCAGGGAAGTTTTTTCGGATCCCTCGTCCCAGTTCGAGGCGAAGCGAAACGGCAGCCGAGGCAATTACATCTATTTTACCGGAGGCATCGAACGGAGGCAAAAACTGCCATTGGATGCAGGTTTGTTTGTGAAGCTTGACGGGCAGATCGCCGACCAGCCGCTCATCAACAACGAACAGTATGCGGGCGGCGGCGTGGGAAACGTCCGGGGATTCAAGGCAGCCGAGGTACTGGGGGATAACGCCATTCACGCGACCATCGAGGTCAACAGCCCCGAATGGCGTCAGCTTTTCGATTTGAAAGGCAACTGGTCCATGACGCCGTATGTTTTTTACGATGTCGCCAATCTGCACGTCATCGATGCCTTGCCGGAGCAGACGCCGAATTTCTTTCTGGCCGGGACCGGTTTCGGCGTCGAGGGCGGAATCTGGGGAAATACCTACTATAAACTCGATTGGGGCTATGCCCTCGAATCGACAGGCAATACCGCCAGCGGAGAGAACCGGTTTTACTATCAGATGCGGTATGTGTTCTGATTTCAATGCCAGTACCGGTGCATCACCAGAACAAGTCCCCCTTTGGAGAAGGGGGAGGCGGAAATCCCCCCCGGCCCCCCTTTTGCAAAGGGGGGAGAGTGGGGAAGCCCTTTTGCAAAGGGGGGAGAGAGGAAAACCCTTTGGAAACGGGGGTAGTGGAAGTCCGGCGGAGAGAGTTATGCCCCACCGGTGCATCGCCAGGACAAGTCCCCCTTTGGAAAAGGGGGATTTAGGGGGATTTGGTTTTTGGATTTCACCCGGGCCAAGAAATCCCCCCCGACCCCCCTTTTTCAAAGGGGGAGAAAGAGGAGCTCCCCTTTTTCAAGGGGGGGTGAAAGAGGAGATCCCCTTTTTTAAAGGGGGGAGAAAGCGAAGGTTCCGCTTTTCAAACTGGGTGAGGCAATTTCTGGTTTGTTATGGAGAACCGGCTTTCAAAAAGAAGCGCAACGCGGGCTGAGATCGATGAAGGAGCAAAAAGCGAAAACCGGGTCTCGCGCAGAGGCGCAGAGGCGCAGAGAATAACGGGTTTTATAGGATGACCACATGAACATCATACGGAAACACCTGAAACGGTTCCGGTTCATTCAATACTGGCTGGTGCTGTCCCTTTTCATTTCACCGACCGGTGCAGGGGCGAAGACCATTTTTCAGGGGGCATTTCGAAACACCACACCCCCGCCGTCGGGCACTGTGCCTGTTTTGCTGCCCGGATTCGTTCCCAGCGGGGCGAGCGTCGATGACCCGGTGACCCAGGCGGGTGCCGAGTACCCGATCCTGGTCAAGATCCGGCAGGACGCCGATTCGCCGAAGGTGACCCTCAAATGGGCGTCATTCAACATCGGCGATCAGGTCAACGTGCATTTCGATCAGGCCAACTCGTCTGACGTGGCCTTGAACCGGATCTATGACCAGAGCCCCAGCCTGATCTATGGCAAACTGTCGGCCACCGGCCGCGTGTTTCTCGTCAATCAGAACGGCATCGTCTTCGGTCCCGGATCCGAGGTCAACCTCAACACCCTGATCGCCTCTTCGCTCAACATTTCGGATTCCGATTTCGAAAAGGGACTGTGGCGGTTTCAGGCGGAAAATTATCTCGGCAAGGCAGACTACACACTGCCCGGCGCCGTCTCCAATCACGGCGACATTCTCCTCGATCCGCTGGGCGGGGTTTACCTGGTGGCCCCGAATGTCGAAAACGCCGGCACCATCACGGCGCCCATCGGGCAGATCGGGCTGGCGGCCGGCACCGATGTCGAAATCGCCCCGGATCCCTTCCCCAACAGCACGCGGGGGGCACTGGTGGTCAATGCCAGGGCAGGGGCCGGCACCGCCGAAAACCTGGCGGGCGGCAGACTGGAAGCCGAGACCGGCACTATCGGCATGTACGGCAAGGTGGTGCGCCAGGAGGGGCTCATCCGGGCCGTCACTGCGATCCGGCGCAAAGGGCAGATCGAACTGCGGGCTTCGGACCGCGTGGAGACCGTTGCCGGAAGCGTCATCGAAACCCCCATTACGGAGTCCGACGAGGCTGTCCACGAATCCTTCGATTTTGCCGGCGGCACCATCCGCATCGAGGGCCTCGACGCCGCCAACCCGGTGAATCCTCAGATACCGGTCCCCACCTTCGACCACCACGGCACCATTTCCGCGCCTGCCGGCACCATCACGGTGAATGCGGGTCAGCGGATTTTTCTGGACACCCGAAGTGTCATCGATGTGGGAGGGATCTGGGCCCAGCGGTCGGCGGCGGACAACATCGTTTCGATGCAGCTCAATTCTGTGGAACTGAGAGACGATTTCTTTCAGAAAGGCGGTTTCCTCCAAGGCAAGACCGTCTATTTTCACCGGATTCACGGAACGGCCATCGGCAACGCCGCGGCTCACCTCCAATCGGACGTGCTGACCGCCCAGGAGCGCGCAGTATCCGGCGGGGTGATCAACCTCACCGCAGGGGCCGGCGACATCATCATCAAATCCGACGCCCTCCTCGATTTTTCGGGCGGTGGTTACCGCTACGCCGGCGGCACCGTAGAGACCACCCAGCTTTTTTCCCAGAATGTTACATTCAACATCGCCGACGCGCCATCCAACATCCGATATGACAGGATGGCCCTGCAGGGCGAATACAGTCAGGCTTACACGGAAGGCGCCGACGCCGGTCAGCTCAACCTCCATGGAAGAAGAATCGTTCTCGATGGCAGGATCGACGGATCGGCGACCCAGGGTATTTACCAGACCGCAGCCGCAGAACCTGTCAATGCCCACGGTTTTCAGAAAGCCAAAGGCTGGATCTTACCGAAAGGCGGGGACCTTTACATCGGCCGCCCGTTCACCGGTTCGAGCCCGGAAATCAAAAACGCCATCGTGGAAGACATCCTGATCGAAGGCGCGCTCGATCCGCTGCCGCTCTCGTTCAAGGTCGACGACGATCTTCCGTCCCTCTACGATAGCGGGCGAACCAACGCCAATGGCGACCCGCTCCGGTTGACGCGGCTTTCCTCCGATACGCTGAGCAACGCCGGCCTTGGCAGTCTGGTCATTTACGCCAACACCGGAGTGAGCATTACGCCGGAGGCCCGCATCAGCCTGGCGCCGGAAAGCCGCGTCAGCATCACTGCGCGAAGCATCCTTCATCAGGGAACGATATCGGTGCCCGCCGGATCGGTGGCTCTGGCCGTCGCCGACAACAAGACATCCTTCGACCAGGTGTTCGGGCAGGACAACCGGGATTATCACGTCGAGATGGCCGAGCGGATCCTGCTGGATACCGGCAGTGTCATCTCCGTCGCCGGAGAGCGGGTCAACAACAACCAGACGAACCAGGCCCCGTCGGTTCGACCGGCCAAACTGGCCGGCGGCAGCATCAGTGCCCTGGATAACACGGTGGCCGGTGCCGATATCGTGATGAAAGCAGGCGCGGCGCTCGATGTCAGTGGCGGCTATGAACTGGATGCCCGGGGTGGTCTGGATTCCGGCGCCGCGGGAAGTATCACCCTTCGGGCGCGATCCCTTGCCCTGGATGGAAGGATCGAAGGCTTCTCTTTTCAGGGCGAAGAAGGCGGGCGCCTGGATTTGGGCGCCTGGAACATCCGGGTGGCAAACGAACACATCGCTCTGCCGGAATCGTTTGAGATGGCGGACCGCCTTCCCGAAGGCCTGATGAATTCCCTGTTGCTCGATCCCGCGATGCCGGCCGCCGGCGGTTTCACGAAGATCGCGTTGCAAAGCGTTTTTGATGCCACCGTCTCCTCCGGGATTACCCTGGCGCCGTCGTTTCAGAAACGGGGTCTTGACGGTCAGCGCCGTCTCACACGGCTGACAGTGGCCCCGGAAGAGATCGGCGGATCCAGCATCGCGATCACTGCCGGGCAGGACCCGCCCAACATGCCCACGAATGAAAACGATCTTGCGGTTCTCACCGTGGAGCCTTTCGCCGCCATTGTTGCCGCACCCGGCGGGAGCATCAACCTGTCTGCGCCGGCGGTGAGAATTGACGGCGCCCTGCGCGCACCTGCCGGTACGGTCGCCGCCAAAGCCACTCAGAAAGACCTTGTCACCGGCAATGGTGCCGTCCTTTACGCCGGTGGTTTTCTCAAGCCCGATCGGTCTGCGAGGCTCCCCGGCGGACTCATGGGGTACACACCGATGGATGCCGGATCGGTGTCATTATCGGCTTCCACCGGAACCCTGAAACTATCGGCCGGCAGCATTATCGATGTTTCGGGGACCGCGGCTGTCAGCGATCTGGTGTTTGATGCGGGTCGGTATCAATGGGTTAACCATGCAGGCGCTGCCGGATCGTTGTCACTGGTTGTTTCCGATACGGATGCCATGGTTTTGGACGGCACTCTCAACGGAAAGGCGTTTCTGAATTCGGTACCCGGCGGCGTTTTGTCCATCCAGGGTACCGATGCCGCAAAGGCGCTCATGATCAGCGGCGGTCAACTCCAGGGCTGGGCCGACAGCGGTTTCGGCGCCATTCGACTGGCCAGCACCAGTGCAGTCCGGTTCAGCGGAACGGCCGCCATCGATTTGAGCCAGGATTTTACAATCGATGCACCCCGGATCGAAGATGCGCTGGTTGGTGGCACCGTTGCCGCAGAAGCTGATGCCAGCGACATCACCATCCGTGCCAACTCGGTCCATCTCACCAACACCTTCTGGCCCGGCACGGTCGCTTCCCAAGGGGGAAATGCCCGGCTGAGTATCACCGGAGGGCAGGTCGATGTCGAGGGCGGCATCGTTTTCTCCCGCTTTGGCCAGGTATCCATCGCCGCGGAGGGAGACCTCACCCTTGCGGACCGGTTATACCGTATGGAAGGAAGGGATCCCCTGTGGCGGGGGGAGGTGATATCGAGCGGTGATATTACCCTGAAGGCCAGGCGGATCTATCCGCGGCAGGTCTTCGATGAACTCGATCCTTCAAAGGCATCGCCATCGACAGTGCGCATCCAGGCGGGCGATATCCTGACCGTGTTGCCCGGCATCTCACAGGCTGTCGACACCCCCATTCATTCGGCCGGCGGGGATCTGACCCTGATCGCCGGCGGTATCGACATCAAGGGATACCTCGCCGCTCCGCTGGGAACCATCACCATCACGGCCACCGACAGGGCGTATCTGGACGGCGGCAGCCGGCTGTCGGTCGCCGGCGCCGCTGACGTGCACTATGGCAAGGCCGATGAAGTCTTCTGGTATACCTTCTCCAAGGAAGACGGTTCCACCGACGCACCCGTCACCGTGGACGCCGCACCCGAAAAGGCCATTCATATCAGCGGCAGCGAGGTGATCTTCAGAGATGGCGCTGAAATCGATATCTCCGGCGGCGGAAGCCTTTTTGCCTATGCTTTCTATCCATCTCCAGAGGGATCGGTGAATCCGTTCTCGGCCGGCGGCCGAAAGGTGGTGATGCCCGCCGGGCTCGCCCCCGTTTCCGGCGAGGCATTGTACCTGGAAGGCGCGGGCGCCCTGCCTGCCGGGAATTATGTCGTCGTGCCCGAGTCTTTTGGGTTCTCACCGGAAGCCTACATCATCGAACCCGTCGATATGATGCCGGCACCGGGTCGGCAGATCCGCACCGCGGAAGGCTATCCGGTTGCGGCCGGCTACGAAACGATTGTCGGCACCGGCTACCGGAGCGCTCAGTCCCGGGGCTATGCCGTACGAAAGGCATCGGAGGTAAAAAGCAGTGAAGGGTATTTCGTCTACCGTGAAATCGATGCGGGCGACGCCGGAAAGCTCGTTATCGACGGAGCCGTTTCAACAGTCATGCAGGGCAACATCATCGCCGATGCCGTCCCCGGGTTCCGACCGGCGAGCCTGAGCCTGAGCGGCAGGGAAATCACGGTGGCGCTCTCGGGATCGGAGAAACTCGACAATTTCGATTTCGATACGCCCCTTTCCGAGACCTACCGGAACAAGCTCTATCTCGATGCTGCCGCCGTGGGCCAGATGCAACTGGAGACGCTCAACCTGGGCAATACGGCTTCGACGACACGCATTTCTTTGGCCGAGGGGACGCGGCTGAGGGCCGAGCATGTCAGCCTGAACGCGGAGGGCGATATTCTGATGAATGGCGACGCGGCCATCATGGGTATCGGCGACAGCGCCACGGCATCGCTGGTGACAACCGGCGGCAGCATTCATATCTCGGCACTCGCCCAGGTGACCGCATCCGGGAATATTTCGATAGACACCGGCTCCCTCGTGATGGCTGGCGTGCTGAACGCTGGCGGCGGGTTGATCCTGTCTTCCAAAACCCTGTCGCTGAAATCGGATCGAATGACGCTGCTGGCCGCCGGCGCCGACGCCACGGCGCACACCGGCAGCCTCATCCTGGGATCGGCGCTTTGGACCACTTTCGGGCAATATGCCGGCGTCACACTCACCGGCCGGGAGCAATTGGTTTTCGATGGGGATGCCACCCTGTCGGTGTCAACGACGGCGATCGGGTTCGATACTCCCTGGATTGTCGGCAGGGACGCGACCGGAGACGGTAAAGCGCTGGTCACCATCGACGCCAAGAGCATCGGCCTCAAGAACTCGAGCCTGGTGACCGATGCCGTCGGCATCGGCGGACAAGGCAGTATCACCCTCGTCGGCGACACCGTTGAGTTGGGTCATGGCAACATCGGTTTTGACGGATTCGGGCTCGTGGAAGTCAACAGCGACGACATCATGGCGGTCCGAGGGGAGGGAGCGATCCACTCCGGCGGAGGCATCAAATTGACCGCATCGAAGATGATCACCGGGTTTTACCAGGATGAAAACATCGCATCCGAAAATGCCGGATATGCTTTCACGGCCGCCGCCGGGAATATCGAAATCGCCGGCACCGGGGTGAATTCCGATACCGAGAGCATCCCCGGCGGGCGGCTGCATTTCGAGGGAACGTCCATTACCCTCGATACCCATATCGAGACGCCATCCGGGCAGGTCGTTTTTCTCGCGACCGGCAGCGGTGCCGGCGACGGCATTTTCCTGGGTGCGGATGCGGATATCATCGCCAGAGGTACCGATCATTTTTCCGGCGGGTCGGTTTCATTGACATCCACGGGAGGCAAAATCAGCCTTGCCAAAGGTTCCATGATCGACGTTTCCGCCGGCGCACAGGGAGATGCCGGCAGCCTCGCCCTTTCGGCGGTCACCCTGGGCGTCTCGATCCAGGGGGAGCTACACGGAAACGCTGAAGGGGTTGGCAGGCTTGGCGGGTCCTTTTTCCTTGAGACCGACTCCCTGGATATCGTTCCGGGAACCGGCGAAAACCGGCTGGGAACGGTGATCCAGTTGCTGTCCGGGACGCAAGGGGGCTTTGATAAGGACATCACCATCAGGACGCGCTCGGGTGATTTGTCGGTGCCGACAGGCCTGGCGATCGAAGGCCGCACTGTTTCTCTTACCGCCGATACCGGCAACATCGAGTTGTCCGGCCGGATCGACGCTTCGGGGGCGGATGGCGGGGGCATGGTCAGACTCAATGCCGGCGGCGACTGGATTACGCTCTGGTCGGGAAGCCAGATTGCGGCCAACGGCCTGAGCGATGGCGTTGCCGGCGGTGACATTTCACTCGGTGTCGGCAAAAATGGATATATCGTGCTCATGAGATCCACACTTAACGTCTCCCCGGGCAATGGCGGAGAGGGCGGCGGCATCTATCTGCGTGCGCCGAGAAACGCAGCCAATGACGACGTCAACGTGTACTTTCTGGGAGCCCGCATCGATGGTGCCTCCCGCGTCACCGTCGAAGGCGTCGGAGCGCCCATCACCGCATCGACGGTGACCAGCGGCATGCAGGCCATGACGGACTGGAAAACCAGCGCGGAAGTCTTTATGGGCAGCCTTGTCACCGTCGGTGAAACGACGAAGACCAACCGGCAGGTGATCGTCGACCGGTTGGCCGGCGGATTGCTCAATGACGGCGGAGAGGTCCCCATCGACGTGATCCCAGGTCTCGAGATTGTCAACGACGGCGACATCAGGCTGGGAGATTTGAATGATGCACAATTGTCCTCTCTGGACCTGAGCGCCTGGCGCTTCGATGGTCGGGCCGGTGCAATGACAATACGGGCCGGCGGCAACCTGACGATCACGGACCACCTCGTGGATCACCCGACCATCGGAATTCGAAAAAATGCCGAAACGACCGGTTCCGGCTCCTGGGCCATCACGCTCGCGGCCGGGGCTGACCTTACCAGTACTGACCCATTCGCCATCAACTATGGGGTCGGGGATCTCGAATTGACCAATGGCGTGATGGTGTATTCCGAAAGCGCGCCCATCCGTTTGGCTTCCGGAAACGATACGATTATCGGGACCGCCAGCACCACCAGCTATATGGTCAATACGGCCACCCGGTACAACCTGGGCACCTTTGACGGGGATATCACAGGGCGGGTCGGCGGCGATCTCGAAATCAACGGCGGGGTCATCCAGTCCGCCTTGGGCGACATCGATATCGATACGAAGGGCAACCTGTATCTGAATCTGGACACTGGCATCAAGGGATCCATTCGAACCACCGGTGCCGCTGCCGGCACGGCCTACAACGATTACTGGCGCTACTCCGGCGGCGGCGACATCCGCCTGACAATCGGCGGCAGTGTTACCGGAGGGGTTTACGAGGGCGGCTGGGACCATAATTATAAATCGCGCGCGCCTTACGAATGGGCGGCGAGCTACCAGAACAACAAGGTCACCTCGGGGCTGGCCACCATGGGCGGCGGAGACCTGACGGTTTTCACCGGCGGCAACTTCTATACACAGGCCGGCACCTTTGGCGAAGGCGACCTCAGGATCTTCGCCCGAGGCGATGTGGATGGACGCTTCTTAGTGAAAGCCGGGCATGACAGCAGCATCGAATCGCTCGGTAATTTCGGATCCAAGCCGCTCCTTTCAAATCAGGCCATCGAAATGTTCGATGCCCGGGTCGGTATCACGGCCCTCGGAAACGTGTCCATCGGGGCCGTGGTCAACCCCACCATCGCCCGGGCGAATTTTAACGGTGTTTTCTGGAATCTGACATACACGGAAGCATCCGCCATCGACATCGCCGCGGTCACCGGCAGTGTGACGCTTCACGGCGACAGCCGATATTACAACAACATCGGAACTGCCATTCAACTGGAATCCATTTTGCCGGGGACGGTGAGCATCTTTGCCGGTCAGGACATCCGGCTGCTTAATGAGTTTGCCATGGCCCCGGCGGCCGAAGGCAACCTGACACTGAACGCCGGGGGGACCATCGACGGGATCTACACCAAACCCAACGATCCCCAGTTCTATTACGCTCTGATCGCGATGTCGGATCTGCCGCCCGAAGCGGTTTATGGGGCGCATCGGGATTTCGACACCAGCCGGCTCTTTTCCGGCGCAAGAGACCTCGAATCCCATGCGGACCTGCCGATCCATGGCGCGTCGGATACCACGGAAGTCCGCATCACGGCCGGAGAAGACATCCGGAATCTGTTTCTGACGCTTCCCGAGCCGGCTGTGATCCGGGCCGATAGGGACATCCGCAATATCAACTACTTCGGGCAGAATATCCGTTCAGGCGATGTTTCCATCCTTTCGGCCGGCAGGGATATTTCCCAGAACTCGCCGACCAACCGGACCACCGCGGGCATCACTCAGAACGGCCCCGGAGCCCTGGTCGTGATCGCCGGCAACACCATCGATCTCGGCAATTCGGAGGGCATCCAACTGACCGGAGCGGCGTTCAACACCGCGCTGGATTCTGACGGCAGCGAACTGCTCCTCATGGCCGGATACTCCTCGGCACCGTCCATTGTCGATACGGAAGCGTTTTTTAACCAGGTCAGGAAGGCCGGTGAAGATTACAGCCTTCTCATGGCCTCGGGCAACCGGGCTGGTGCCAAACAGTATATCGATCAATTTCGGAGCGACACCGTCGATGATTTTTTTGGCGAAACCGCCAAGGGAGCCGGTGACATCGACATGATCACTTCACAGATCAGCAGCGGGGCCGGCGGTGACATCTACGTGTTGAACCGAGGCAGATACAATGTCGGGAGAAGCACCCTGCCGGACAGTGGCGAGGACGATGACGACGAAAAAGGCACCGGCATCATCACCGCCTCCGGTGGCGGCATCAACATCTTCTCCATCGGGGACGTGAACGTCAATGAATCCCGCGTCATGACGTTTCTGGGCGGGGATATCACCATCTGGAGTGACCAGGGGAGCATCAACGCCGGCCGGGGTGCGCGGACTGCCGTGAGCGTGGACCCGCCGGAGCCCGTGCCGGACGATAACGGCGTACTGGTGCTTCAGTTCACTCCCCCGGCCGTCGGCAGCGGCGTGCGGACGCTGACATACGATCCCGACGGCATCGAAGGGCCGAAAACCGAACCGCTGGCCGGCGACGTATACCTGTTTGCCCCGGAAGGGATCATCGACGCAGGGGAAGCCGGTATCTCGGGACGTCGCGTGGTGTTAGGTGCCACGGCCGTGCTGAACGCTCAGAACATCACTTTCTCAGCCGGCTCTGTGGGTGTGCCGGTGGGCGGTGATACTGCCATTTCATTAGGGGCACTATCCGGCGTCGGTGCCTTGTCAGAAACCAAGGCACTGGCGGACCAGACGGCGGTGAATCAGTCCGGCGGTAAACGGTTGAACGACAGCGAGAGCCAGTTGGCCGAATCGCTGATGCCGAGTTGGCTTGATGTACGGGTCATCTCCTTCGAAGAAGAAGAAGAAGAAGAAGAAGAATAAAGTCGCTACGCGATTTTATATGTAAATACTGATTGAATTGGAGGTCGGGTTGGGAAGAATGAATATTCAAAAAGTTGTCTTGTATTTACTTTTGACCACTTGTTTTTTACATACGGGATTCGCCGCAGGCGAATCCCATGCGTGGTGGAACGACCAGTGGAAATATCGGAAGAAAATCACTCTCAACACATCTGCCACGGGGGGCGAAATCCAGAGCAGCCTTGCTGATTTCCCGCTACTGCTGCGGCTTCATTCAGCCAACTTGACTTTTGTCAACGTTAAGGAAACCGGAGAAGACATCCGGTTCGTTGCGGCAGACGACAAGACACTGCTCAAGCACCACATGGAGCAGTTTGATGGGTTGGGTGAGATGGCGCTGGCCTGGGTGAAGGTGCCAAGCATAGCGGGCAACTCGCCGGCCAACAGCATCTGGATGTATTACGGCAATCAGGATGCCGCCGGGGCCGAAGACATGAAGGGCACGTATGAAGGCGGGTTCGTGGGCGTCTACCATTTCAACCAGATCGAAGGCATTCCGCAGGACGCGAGTTCCTACGGCAACAATGCCGCCGAGTTCACGGCCGCCATGGGACTGCCCGGCGTGATCGGCAACGGCGCCACTTTCAGCGGGGCCGGGGACCGGATGCGGATTGCGGATTCACCGTCGCTGAATTTTTCAAGCGGGTTCACCATTTCAACCTGGTTCAAACTACCGCAGCTTCAAAAGGATGCCTACCTGTTCTTCAAGGGTAGTGATTCGAGCGCCCTGCTTGTCGGCACGAATGGCAACGATGTGTTCTGCCGTCTCACGATCAGTGAGAAGAAAACCCTGGAGACGATCACCAACGCCGAACTGACGTTGGACACGTGGCACCACCTTGCAGTGACCGGCATGGCGGGCGGCAAATTGCAGATTCTTATCGACGGCATCGACAGGAGTGGGATCGATCTGCCGCCGGTCCTGCCGGAAATCAAGGGAGATGTCTTCATCGGATCGGCTGCCGACGGCAGCCACGGATTCGCCGGGGATCTGGACGAGCTGAAAATCTCCGCCATGGGCCGCACCCCGGACTGGTCCGTCGCCGGGTTCCGATCCCAGGGGCCCGAAGCGGCGCTGGCATCCTTCGACTTGGAAGAGGTGACCGAGAGCGGCGGCATGCCGGTATTCTATCTTGCCACCGTTTTCAAGAACATCACCCTCGACGGTCTGGTGATTATCGGCATGCTCATGATTCTGGCGCTGTTCAGCTGGATCATCATGATCAGCAAGGCGGCCTTTTTGTGGCTGCTGGGCAGCGACAATGCCAAATTTCGCGACCTCTACCGCCAGGCGGAAGACGTGGCGACCGTGCCCGCCGACAAGGCCTCGCTCAGCAACTCCTCGTTTTTCAGGATCTATCGAGGCGGCATGGACAGCATCAAAGCCTGGTTTGGCGAGTCCTCGGCGGAAAATCCCTGGCGACGGCCGCTGACCGTCAAGGAGATCAAGACGTTCAAGAATGCGCTGGAAAAAGGGCTGATCGAGGAGGCCCGGCGAATGAACACCTGGCTCATCGTATTGATCATGTCCATCTCAGGTGGGCCGTTCCTGGGTCTGCTGGGAACGGTGTGGGGGGTCATGAACACCTTTGCCGCCATGGCCGAAGCGGGTGAGGCCAATATCGCGGCCATTGCCCCGGGCGTTGCCTCGGCCCTGGCAACGACGGTATTTGGTCTCATCGTCGCCATCCCGGCGCTCTTTGGCTACAACTTTCTGGCCGGTCGCATCAAGGACATCACGGCGGAGATGGCCGTATTCGTGGACGACCTGGCCCTGACCATGGAAAACCGGCACGCGGAGTAGCCCATGCGACGCAATCTGTTCGAACAATCGGTGTTTGATGAAATCAACGTAACGCCGCTGCTGGACCTGGCCTGGACCCTGCTGGTCGTGTTTATCATCGCCGTGACGGCGGCGGTTCAGGGAATCAAGGTCAATTTGCCCAAGGCCAGCAACGTGCCCAGCATGGTGAAGCCAAAAACCAAGGCGATCACCATCGCCGCCAACGGGCAGATGTATCTGGACGCCTTTCCGGTGAGCATGCAGGATCTGGAAACGCGGCTTCGCCAGTACAAGGCCATCGACCCCAACTTCCCGGTGGTCATCAAGGGGGACTCCAAGATCTACTACCAGGCCGTCATCGATGTTCTGGACCTGCTTCAGAAGCTGGAGATCACCCAGATGGGACTGGTGACGCAGAAGCTGGTGAAGTAGAACAGCATGCCGAGGGCTGAAGACTGAAGGAAAACCAAAGATGGATCGCGCAGAGACGCTGAGGCGCAGAGAAAAGCAAATAGAATGGTGAAGACTTGAAGGGGCGGAGCGTGAGGGCGGATGGCGGATTGCAAAGAACAGGAAACGCGGGCGGCTATCAACGCTCTTAACAAACCTAACGCTCTTAACAAACCTAACGCTCCTAACGAACCTAACGCTCCAAACGAACCTAACGCTCTAAACGATCCCAACGAATGTGGTGAATCGCAAAAAGGCTTTGCTTTTAACCTCAAACCTTGAACTTTGAACCCGGAACGCGGCGCAGCCGCCAACCACCAACCGACTTTTATGAAAAACCGGAATCAAAAAGTTGTGATCCTTACCGGCGCATCGGTCATCGCCCTGTGCATGATCTGCGTCGGGGTGTGGATCATCAAAATGCTGGTAGCCGACGACAGCCAGAAGCGCCACCGGAGGATCCAGCAGATCACCATGCTCAAACCGCCGCCGCCGCCGAAGGTCAAGGAAATGCCGCCGCCGCCCGAGATCAAGAAGAAAGATGAGATCGTCGAGCAGCCGCCGGAGGAGACTCCGCCGGAAGACCAGCAGGATGCCAGCGACGAACCGCCGCCGGGTGACGACCTCGGGCTCGACGCCGACGGGTCGGGCGGTGCGGACGGATTCGGGCTGCGTGCCAAGAAGGGTGGGCGGGCGCTCATCGGGGGGGGACTGGGGACGAACTCACTTCTCCGAAAATATGCCTGGTACACTGAAATTCTGCAGAGCGAGATTAGAAAGCGGGTGAGAAAGTACCTGGAAGAAAACGGGGGCGTTCCCAGCGGCAGTCTCAATACCTACGTCAAGATCCGTATAGACGCGGCTGGACGCATCAACAACTTCAAAATATACGGATCTTCGGGAAATGCCTCCATGGATCAAGCGGTCACCGAGGCCATCAAGATCACCCAATTCGGTGAAACGCCGCCGGATGGGATGCCCCTTACCATGAAGCTGAAGATATCGTCGAAGGGATAGAAGGGCAGGGGACAGACGGAAAGACAGTGGGCAGAGAACAGGGGGAAGAAAATTCCGGCTATTGGTTATGCACCATTCTCCAGTGACTGGGCATGCGTTGCCTGGAAAGATGATATTCTTCGCTGCAACGAGAGCGCCTGGCGTGGGATCCCAAACGGGCGGCCCGGACCACGAGATAATGTAGGGTGCGGGGTTTATCCCCGCCCGTACTCGGGTAACCGGAGACGATTGGGTCATCTTCGCCAATCGTGGGAGGGGATAATCCCCTCCCCCACAAAAGTGCATAACCGGATTCCGGATTAAGGCTATGTCACCACAGAAGAGCGGGGAAAACGGAGTTTTTAAACCTTAAATCTTGAACCTTGAACTTCGAACCCTGAACCCTGAACGCGGCGACGCCGCCTACCAGAAACGTTTTTTGTCGGGAGTTTACCTTTGAGAAAACAACGAACTTTGATCGCGGCACTCGTTATCGCCGGCATGCTGCTGGTGTCGCCGTGTATCGGATTTCCCGAAAGTCAGCAGGACGCCGGAAAGGGGTTCGAAGGTACCGAAGCACTCATTGAACTCCTTAAGGAAAAAGGCGTCATCACGGAAAAAGAGGCTGAGCGGTTCGTTGACCGGTATCGCACCAATGAACGGCGGCAGCCGTCTCAGGTGATCACCATCGTCCCCCGGGAACAGTCCGACGAAATGGTGACACGCATGACCCGGCAGGTCACCGACCAGGTGACCAATGACCTTCAGAATGTCCAGCAGGACCTGGACGGAATGAGCGAAGAATTGCTGCGGCGTTCACGGCTCCAGGAGAAAAAAATCGAAGATCTCGAACGGGTGCTCAAGGATGACCACGGCACCAAGCTTTTCAATTCGAGCTGGGCCCAGCGCATCCGGTTCGGAGGAGACGTCAGGCTTCGTCACCGCAGGGATTTTTATGCCAAGGACAATGCGAGATTCGTTCCCAAAGTCGGCAGCCTGACCGAATATAAAGACATCACCAATGACAACCAGGTCTCTCAGGTCAGGGCGCGTCTGGGTGTTGTCGCACAGATCACCGATCCACGGGACACCAATGTCGGCAAGGTGGAAACCGGTCTGCGGGTTGCAACGGGGAGCTTGACCAATCCTGTTTCGACCAACTACACCATCGACAATACCTCGCAGAGCCGATCCGACATCGTATTGGATCTGGCTTACATCAAGTGGGCCTATGAGCCGCTGGAGCCCCCCTGGGGGGAGAGCATCCCCAAGGTGACGCTCTCCGGGGGTATTTTCCAGAACCCGTGGTTTCACACCAACCTTGTCTGGGACGGGGATCTCTCCTTTGGCGGTGTGGCCGCCGATTTCCGGTCGGACACCCTGCAGCAAAACCCCTTCAAGGCGTTTTTGACAGTAGGTTACTTTCCGTTGGAATCATACCAATACACCCATGACGACAAGTACCTGATTGCCGGTCAGGTGGGGTTTTCCCACCAGGCCACTTTCGACCTCGGATATCAGATCGGCGTGGCGTTTTATGATTACAAGAACGTGACGGCCGAGATCGTCGACGTGAATACAGTTGGCCCCACCACGGCATCCGAGAAACTGGCCCGAAACAAGCCCAAGTTCACCCAGCAAGGCAATACCACCTTCATCACCAATCCCACCGCGGCCGGTCTTCCCGGTTCGGCGGTACTGGGGCTTGCCGGCGAATACCGGCTTCTGAATCTCACCGCAAAAATGGATTACACCGCCTTTTTCCCGATTACGATCACCTTCTGGGGGGACTACGTGAATAATATTGGGTGGGATCCGGCCGAAGTGGCGCGGCTCACCGGCACGACCATCGATCTGGTGAAAGATTATTCCGGAAACATAGGATATCAGTTGGGTTTCCGCGTTGGATACCCGAGGCCCCGGTCTTTCGGGGAATGGAACACATCGATTTTCTACCGTTACCTGGAAAGCGATTCCGTGTACGCAGCCTTTACCGATTCGGATTTTCATGACGGCGGTACCAATGCGAAAGGGTGGGGCCTGGGCACCGAAGTGGGCCTCTACAAGGATGTCTGGCTAAACGCCCGCTGGATGTCCACCCAGGAAATCACGGATGTGGAACTCATCGATCTTCAGGATGAAGACTATGCGGTGGACCATTTCTTCATCGACGTGAACGCTGAATTTTAATCCGCTGTGTCGGTGTCGGGAGAAAAGGGTTGATTAAAAAAATCATTTTTCGGGCGGCGGCGGCGTTGGTCATCCTCGGATTGGCCGGTGCAGCCGGTTTTTTCGGATACGAACGGCATCGGCAGCAGAAGGCGCTCGCCGAGTCGACCCGATCGCTCGATACCAGTGAGCGAAGGAATAAGGCGCTTCAACGAAAGATCGCAGAAGATAACGCCAAGGGCGTTGTCCTGCTGCGGTCCAAGCTGGCCGTCGATCAGGAAAACACCCTACTCAAAGAAGATTTGGCCGCTGCCCTGGATAACAACAGCGCCCTGATCGCTGCGTTAGAAGAAGAAAAGAGCAAAAAGGGTCTGACCGTCGCCGGTCTTGAAAAAAAGATAAAAACCCTAAACGACGACAACGACGCGTTGAGTGCCGCTATTCTGGAAATTAAAGGTCGCCTGGCCGATGCCGATGCTACGATCAAGGAAAAGGATGAAAAGATCGAATCGCTCGAGACACGGCAATCTGACTTGGCTGCCCGGCTGGGCGATGCCGAGCAGGGGCTCGACCGGTGCATCGGCAACAATCGAAAGCTCAGTCAGCTTGCCGGGGAATTGGTCGAAAAATACAAGGGGAAAACGCTTGGAGAGACCCTGGCAGAGACGGAGCCGTTCACCCAGATCCAGCGGGTCGAGTTGGAACACCTGATTCAGGAGTACCAGGAAAGCATCGACGATGAAACCATCACGGACAGGAATCGGAGTTGATGCTCCGGTGACCGGCTAATGATGGCACGAATCGATATCGACAAGGATTCCCCCCGCCGAATCCCTTCGCCACTGATCGCGCTGATCATTATCGCCGCCACCGTGCTCGCCTACAGCCCCGTTTACCAGGCAGATTTCATCTGGGACGACGACCAGTATGTGGTCGAAAACCAACACCTGAAATCGGCCGACGGGCTCAAGCGCATCTGGTTCGAACCGGGTGCCACCCCTCAGTATTACCCGCTGGTGTTCAGCACTTTTTGGATCGAAGAAAAGCTCTGGGGCCTCTCACCAATCGGCTATCACGCGGTGAATGTGTTTTTGCACGCCCTGGGTGCCCTCCTGCTCTGGATGGTGTTGATGCGGCTCAAGGTGCCGTGGGCGTGGGCCTTCGGAGCGGGGTTGGTGTTTGCCCTGCATCCGGTGCACGTGGAGTCGGTGGCCTGGATCACTGAACGGAAAAATGTGCTTTCGGGCGTGTTTTACCTGGCTTCGGCCTTGGCGATGATCGCATGGTTGCGCGTTGAGGCGCCGGACTCGGAAAAATTTGGACCCCGGCCGCTCTACGCCCTTGGGTTTTTCTTATTCATGGGCGCACTCATGAGCAAGACCGTGACCTGCTCGCTGCCGGCGGCCTTGCTGTTGATCGTCTGGTGGCAGCAGGGACGGGTTGGGCTAAAGACGATCATCGCCCTTACGCCGTTTTTTTTCGCAGGAATCGTCTTTGGCTTGATGACCGTCTGGCTCGAGCGGGCGCATGTGGGCGCGGAAGGCGCCGAATGGAGCTTCACGATTCTTGAACGGTGCCTCATCGCCGGCCGGGCCATTTGGTTTTATGCGGGAAAGCTCATTTGGCCCCATCCGCTGGTGTTCAATTACCCGGCCTGGACCATCGACGCCACGGCCTTGTGGCAATACCTCTATCCGACTGGCGTGATCGCGCTCATCGGGGCGCTGTGGCTTTTGCGCCGCCGGTTGGGCCGCGGACCGCTGGCCGGGGTATTGTTTTTTTGCGGCACGTTGTTTCCGGCATTGGGATTTTTCAATGTCTACCCGTTTCGATTCTCCTTTGTCGCCGATCATTTTCAGTACCACGCCAGCATCGGCCTGATCGTTCTGGGTGTCATGGCGCTGAACAGCGCTGCCGTCCGTCCGGGAAAGACTTTTAGGGCATTTCCTGCCGGCATCCTGGCCCTGTTCATCGCGGCATTCGGCTGGCAGACCTATCGACAGTGCCCGGTTTATCAGGACCTTGAAACCTTGTGGACGGCGACGATCCAAAGAAATCCCTCCGCATGGCTCGCCCATAACAATCTTGCCAATCTGATGACCAGGCAGGGACGTTTCGATGCGGCGGCAATACACCACATAGCTGCGCTGAAATACAGACCGGATCCTGAGGTATCCCATAACAACCTGGCCGACACCCTGGTCAAAGGCGGCAAGGTCGCGGAAGCGGAGCCGCATTTTCAAACGGCGCTTCGGATTCGGCCTGATTATGCGCTGGCCATGCTCAATTACGGTTTTCTGAAAGAGGCTCAAGGAGATGTGGAAGCGGCCCGGCATCTTTATGAACAAGCCATTACCGTTGCCCCCGAGTACGCCGAAGCCCATCTCAACCTGGGGCAGATTCATGATCGACAGGGGCGGCCGCAGGAAGCGGAGCGCCATTTCAGAGCCGCCCTGCGATATCGACCGGCCATGGTTGAAGCCTATATCGCGTTGGGTGGCGTCTTAGCCCGCCGGGGTGATCTCGAAGACGCCAGGGATGCCTTCGCCGAAGCGCTGCAACGGCGCAGCGACGCTATCGAAGCGCATTACAACCTGGGATTGACACTGACCCGGATGGGAAACAGCGAGGATGCGCTCGGTCATTTCTCGGAAGCCCTGCGCATCAATCCGCGGTTTTCTGACGCCCACCTGCAGGTTGGCAAACTGATGGCCGGTAGCGGCAAACTCGATGCTGCCCGGCAGCGGTTTTCCGCGGTGCTTCGAATCGACCCGGAAAACGCCGAGGCTCATTTACATTTGGGGCTTGTCGAGGGCCTTGGCGGCCGGTTCGATGAGGCAATCGGCCACCTGCAGCGATCCGTCCAACTCGAACCGACATCGGTCATGGCCCGATTCCGCCTCGCGCAAAGCTACTGGCTGGCTGGCCGCCATGAGGAAGCCAGGGTGGAACTCGAGCGATTAAAACCGATGAACGCCGCCAAGGCCGAAGCGTTGGCGGCATTCATGAAGGATAATGGCGCATCATAGTCGGTTCCTGATCCTGCCAGTCCTATCGACTGTTTTTCATCAGATGCGCTACCGATGACGCTGCCGCCGGGTTGATGGCCGACAAGGCCGTGTATGCTTCAGCCGCGGCTGATGGATTGCCTGAAACGAGATAGGCCTTGATGAGATTGAGCCTTGCTTCCGCCCCTTCGGGTTGGATCTCGACCGCCTTTTGAAACTGCGCCGTCGCCCGGTCGAGGTCCCCGGCCATGGCCTGGGCGATCCCGATCCGGATCCGTGCCTCGTAGTAATCGGGATTCAGGGCGATGCTTTTTTCATAGTGGGCCATGGCCTGATCATGGTTCCCCCGTCTGGCCTCCGCGGTGCCGAGATGGAGATAGGCTTCGGCGCCTTCCGGGTTTTGCCGGATGGCCTTCCGGAACCAGTCGATGGCTTCCTCGCTTGATGGGTCTTGCTTGCTCAGCGCCAGCCCCAGGTTGACGAGGGCCGTGTAGTTGTCCGCATCCATGTCCAGCACCCGGCGAAACGTCGCGGCGGCCGCGGTCAGATCGCCGGTGCTCGCCTGAAGCTTTCCCAACCCCTCATAGGCCGGCAGCAATCCATCGTCTTCTTCGATGGCCGCCGCAAACTGCCGGCGTGCGGCGGCCAAATCGCCGTCTTCCATGAGCAGATGGGCGAGGTTGACACGCGCTTCGGCCAGATTGGGAGAAATATCCAGGGCGGTCTCATAATGTCTCCGGGCGTCTTCCTTCCGGCCCAGAAGGTCGAGGGCTTTTCCCATGTTGTAATGGGCCACCGCATACCGGGGGTCGATGGCCAGTGCCTTTTGCAGGTTTTGGATACCCAGGGGTATGTCGCCCCGCTCAACATGGAGCTGGCCCAGGTTGTTGTAAGGGGCCGCCGCAGCGGGGTCCGTCTCGATGGCTTTGCTGAGGTAAGCGGTCGCCTTTTCGCTGTCGCCGGATCGGATATACACCATGGCCAGATTGTTGAAGTGGGTGCCTGCGGGATTGCCCTGGTCGAGGGCCTTGAAGTCGTAATTGACCAGAAGAAAGAAGGCCGCCAGTGCCGCCAATGCTCCCGCCGCGGTCTTACGACCGTGGTTGACCGCAGTGGCGACGCGCCAACCCGCCCACGCCGCCAACATGATGGTGAAGGGCTCGGCGGGCAGGCGGTAGCGGTCGGAGATGAAAAACAGGATGATCGATCCGCTGCAAGCCAGATAGAAGCTCAACACCAGTGCCTTTTTGTCATCCATGGCGCGAAGGGCCAGGAAAACCCCGATAAATGCCAGCGGCGACACAAGCCCATAACTGATGAACGGCAGGTTGAAGAGCGGAACCAGCCTCCGGCTCAGTGGGTAGTCGATGTTGAGGCTGATCTCTTCCTTCCGGATAAACAGCAACGTCTTTTTCGCATAGAGTGTTGCGGCATCGAAGGGATGGCTGGCGAGATAGGAAAGCCCTTTGCGCAGCCAGAAGCGCGAGGCTTCATAAGGCGACAGGGGCTTGCCGGTTTCCATGGATGCCAGGCGGATTGATGTCTTGATCTGGGAAGCCGGGTTGCTCGAAACCCCGCTGGGAGACATAAAGATGCCTTCGGCCGCCGGGTTGTTGCCGATGTAGAAATTAAACCCCCCGTGAGCGGCAAACGGGGACGCCGAGCTGAAATAATGGTAGTGGCGGACGGCGGAGGCTGCCAGCATGATCCCTGCGGCGATCGAAAAGACTGCCAGCAACCCGGCTGTGCGTCTGGCGGTGAAACGGCTCCGGGCAAGAAAGATCCCATAAACCGGCAGCAAGGGGAAAAACAGCACCACATTGGGCCGCGCCAGCAGCAGCAATCCGAAAGCAAGCCCGGCGGCGGCGAAGTACCCGATAGGGTGTCTTCTCTCGCTGCCGAAAATCAGCAGACTGATAAAGGAGAGTTCCAGGAATATCGAGACCGTCGTATCGAGCACGAGCCCGCTGTAAAAAATGGCGATGCCGTAAAAGGCGTACAGAAAACCGGCGGCGATACCCACTGTGCGATTGAATGTTTGCCATGCGATGTAGCAGACCAGAAGGCTGCTGGCGGCATCCAGCAACGCCTGGAGTCCCAACACCACAGTCTGATCGAGCCCGGCCACCGCATAGACGGCGGCCAGGAAAAACTGGTAGAACTCGTTGAGAAAAATGGAATCCTTGTACCCCCAATCTCCGTTGACGATGCGCATGGCCAGTGCATCAAAGAGGCTGGAATCCATGGACAGCCCGTGTCGAAGCGGCGTATCCGCGGCCTGGATCAGATAAACAGCGCGCACCGCAATAGCGCTGACAAACAGAGTGGTCAATACGCTGCGCGCAGAAAAAGCGGTTGTGTATTTGGTGAAGATCGCTGACCGGTTCATTGATTGTACACATACATGGCGTTAGCGATGACGGCCTCCGGGGGCCGGCGCAATAGTGGTTTCAAATCCTGTTTTCCTGCCCCGAATATTCCGCCCATGGGAAAATAGCCGACAAGGTGGTTGGCACTGACGGCCGCCGGGCCGAGGGTTTGCCCCATCCGGTATGGGCGCCACCGGATACCGTAGGTCCGGGGGTCGATCGGTCCGCTGTACGAAAGTGCGATCTCCTCGATGTGGTGTTGATCCATATAGCGTTTCAGCTCCTTGAGTTGTTGCCCCCAGTCGAGATTGGAGTCAGCCAGAATGCGCATGCCGCCTTGAGAACCTCCGGCGACTTCGTTGAAGTAGGCAAGATAAAAGGGACCGCTGCGAAGCGTTCCCGCCGCGTGCCAGGTCAACAGGACAATGATTCCGTAACGGGCCCATCGTTTATTAAAGGCGCGCCAAACGGCGCCGGACAAAACGAACAGCAAGGGAAAGCATGGCAGCAGGTAGCGGATTCCGTAGTTGGTACTGGTCATCAGGATAAATGACGATAGAAACAGTAACGGCGTTAAAAAAAGCGCTACGCCTGCAGGCCAGTGCTCCGGATGCCTGAAATGACCGACAGCGGTGATGGCTGCGACACTCCACATCATCAACACTGGGATTGGCACTTTGGTAGCCACGGCGATCGGAAAATACGCGTACCATCCGGTATGGGACAGTTCGCCGTTTAAATAGAAAATACCCAAGCGGTAGTGCGCCCTGGCCAGTTCACTGTCGATTCCCATGATGGCGGCATAGGGCAGTGGGATGGGAAGCCAAGCGGGAAGAACCCCCTGAAATGTGGTGAACAGCGGCGCATGAAACACCTGTCCCCCCAACGGGCGAAGCATGTCCGAAAACAGATAGCCGCTGCAAAAAACCAAGTAAGCGATTAGAACAACGGCGGCGCAATTCTTCAGCAAACGTCCTAATCGGATGGCTTGGCTGACATTTTGCTGCGACATGGCTTGAAGCCCAATAATGAGAAACACGGGCACCAGCAGTAGACCGTTGGTAAACTTGGTGAGCAGGGCGGCACCCAGGGCGATCGCTGCGATGATGAGCCAATAAAATCGATTGCTTTGGCTCCATTGAATATGCGCATACAGTGTGAGCGTCGCAAAAAACGCTGTGGCCACATCAGTCGTGGCCAGACTCGCATGGGCCAACACGGTGGGGCTCAGGCAATACAGCGCCAGGGATATCAATGCCCCGGCATCGCCATACAGAGACCGGCTCCAGCCATATACGATGATACCTAAAAGCGCCCCCAGCAACAGGATCGCCATGCGACAGCGAAAGATCATCCTGTCGTAGCGCGTACCGGGTGTTGTGGTTTCGGCATCCCCGGCAGGCGTCAAATTGGCGAACATGAAATCTTCGGCAAATCGCCACCGGTACTCGGGATCCCGAGCGGCCTCTGCGTCGATGGCCGGCAGCCGGCAATCGGCAAGAATCGGCAGGGTCGAGATCAGCCTCGCCAGCGGCGGGTTGTGAGGGTAGATGGTGAATGACTGCTGTCTCCAATAGGCCACACCGGCCGGCACATGGGCGAATTCGTCAAAAGTGACGGATGCGCGGATAGCCGAGGCGATCCCCATGCAGACAAATACTACCAGCAGCAACGCGGCGGCCGCAGTCTGCCACGACACCATCCTTATGGCAGTGCGCGGCTTCATGGTGCGGATGGCCGTCTTGGTTTCCATCGGCTGCTCGGGGCTTCATAGAAGACGAAATACTTGCGTCCCAAGAAGTTGAATAGAAAAGCCATGGCTGAGGCGAGCATTTTAGCGTAGCCAGCAGTCAGACCGTGTCGGATGAGAAAGTGGGTGGCGAAGACGTCGAGAGATCCCACTATAATGACCACCAGCAGGTATACACCCCATTCCGTGAATTTTTTCCACATGGCCTGGTGCTTGAACAGGAGAATGATGCACAGCAGGTAGTTGATGACTGCGGCCAGCGAAAATGAAACCATGGCGGCCGGTTTCACTGAGATGCCGTTGTCATGCAGTATGGCAAAGGCTGCCCAGTTCAGGAGCGCCGAAAAACCGCCGATCAGCAGGTAGAGCATCAGTTGCAGGGGCAGCGGCGCATAGCGGGCATTGTACCGAACGATGCAGTACAGGGCACGAAACCCGTCCTTGGCTCCGATTTTTTTCCCTTCCTCGTAAGTCCGGCCGTGATAGGAAACGCCTATTTCATAAATTCTCAGCCGGAGATGCGCCAGTTTGGCCACAATTTCAGGCTCGAAACCGAAACGGTTCTCCTGAATATCAATGCTTTGGATGATTTCCCGGCGGAACACCTTGTAGCAGGTTTCCATGTCTGTGAGGTTGAGGTCGGTGAACATGTTTGAAAGAAAGGTGAGAAACCGGTTCCCCAAGGAGTGCCAGAAATAGAGCACCCGATGCCGTCCGCTGCTGAGAAACCGGGATCCGATCACGGCATCCGCTTCGCCATCGATGAGGGGGCCGAGCAGGCGGATAAGGTCTCTTGGATCATACTCGAGGTCAGCGTCCTGGACCGCGACGTAATCGCCGGTGGCCTCCATAAAACCGGTGCGCAGGGCCGCGCCCTTACCCTGGTTGACCGGATGGGACAGAACCCGGACGTTGACATGCGCGTCAGCGAGCCTTCGGGCGATCGCCAGACTGCTGTCCCTGGAGCAGTCGTCGACGATGATCAGTTCCAGGTTCAGGCGTTCGTTTTCAATGTTAAGCACCCGCTGGACGCATGATTCGAGGTAGTTTGCCTCATTGTAGCAGGGGATCACGACGCTGAGCACAGGGAGGAATTCGGGTAGTCGGGACTGCTGTTCCATTGAGTCCATCGGGTTCATTGATCGTTGTTGAATGTGAGGCCGCACGATACCGACATTTCAGGTCGGCGCGGGTGGGTGGCGACGTCCCAATGGAATCGACCCATCCCCGAAAACCTTTATAACCGGGCAACGTTAGTGATGTGTTTCGATATGATGCAGCGACGGTCATTATAGGCCATAGGCCTCCAGTACATCGAAGGCCTATGGTTGCATGAGTCTTTTTTTTATAAAACGAAGGGCGGGGCGGATCGGGACAGGATGTTCAGGATCGCTTCCGCAGTCCGATCATGGCCAGAAGGCCCGAGCCCAGAAGCCATGCTGCGGCAGGCACCGGGACCGGGGTGGGGTAAAACGACACGCCGAAGAAAGAGGCCTTGTCGGTAGTATTGTCGGTATACAGGCTGAACCATGCCGTATCGCCAACGCCTATCGGGCTGCCATAAAACTCGAAATCCACTGCGTGTCCATCGACGGAGATCGATCCATTGCCTTTTTCGCTCGACTGAACCCCAGTGAAAAAAGCATTGGCGATCGAAATATCCTGCCACTGGAACAGTGCGAAGTGAAAATCCCCCCACGGCTCGCTGCCGGTGTTTTTGACCGAAAGATTGATAAACCCCTTCCAGTCCGATGCATCCTCGTGCTGAATATCAACGGTAAAATCGGTTCCAACGCCGCTGATCAGAAAAGGATCGGTTATAGTTACCGTATGGGAAAACGCCGGCGCCGGGGCAAAAAAGAAAAGCGCGCTCAACATCCATAGAAAGATCCATTTTTTCAAAGCGATATCTCCTTTCCAGTTGATAAAAAATAAGCCCGAATCGGTAGGCGTATCAGCCGTTGATCGATTCGGGCTTTCTGTTTCCTGCGTCAGGTCAGCAAAGTGCCCAGGATGAATTTTGTCATTTTTCATATATGGCCATCGATGATCCGTCAAGTTAGAGTTTTGTTGATCCGGTGAGTTTTCTCTTGGAGGGATCAGGGGGTGGTGATTTTGGAAAAGGGGAGAGAGAATCCCCCCTTTTTCAAAGGGGGGAGAGACTCTTTGTTCCAAAAGAAAACCCAGAGCTAACCGGAATCTGATTAATCGATAATCGTGCCAGAAGAACCTTCGGATACATCTTCGATCAATTTCACCCGGATATACGGTGCCAGGGCCATGAAGCTAAGATGGGCAATCGCGGGAGCCTTGCTTCTCGTGTCGGGATACCAACTCCAATCGGCCTCCGCGGTCGATTACCGGGATGATATCGGATATTTTCAACTCTCGAGCGAACTCGGCGACCTAACGCCGTCAGGTGCCGGCATTCATTTTACCCACGTGGAAGCATTATCCGACAACAAGTGGATGCCCAACACAGCCGATGGCCAGTTTACGGGAAAGCAGTTTTTCGACCAATCGACAGAGCACCCCGATGGCTACTCGGGCCATGCCAATGGCGTCGGGGGTCTGCTTTACGGCAACGCTTTATCGATAGCGAAGGGCGTCACCGAAATCGACACTTATGTTGCCGGCCTAAACGAGAGTTATCCGGATCCATGGCCGCCCTATCCGCCGCCCTGGCAGTGGCTCCAGCGGGGATTTTTGTGGGCGGGATGGCTGGTGAACGGAAAACCTGTCCAACCCATTTACGGCATGCCTGAATACCCCAATTGCAGAAGTGCTGACAAGGCATCACCCAGTCGTTTGGCCAACCACAGTTGGGTTGCAAGCATCAACAATTCAGATCTTCTCCGAAGAATCGATTGGGTCATCGACACGGATGAGTTCATTCAGGTGGTGGCGAGCCACACGTCGTCGGCACTGATGTCGGCGGCGTTCAATGTGATCGCCGTTGGCAGGACTTCCGGAGAGGCCGCCACCGGCACGCCGGCGCTGGATGCCGATTATCCGGCAGGTAGAACGCGACCTCATCTGGTGGCGCCTCAATCAACACTGAGTTCGGCGACGCCGATAGTTGCGTCTGCCGGTGCCATACTGCTGGAAACCGGGCGGCGGCCGGAACTATCCACCGATCCAGCCGTCAGCAGCACCACCAACCGCGACGGAGACATCATCTGGAACGCTGAGCGCTCGGAGGTGATCAAGGCAGCGCTGATGGCCGGCGCTGACCGGTACACGGCCAATGAAATCACCACCGACGAAATCACCGCCTACCGGCAGCAGACCGGCGACCAGTCCGACAACGGGCTGGATCTTCGCTACGGCGCCGGCCAGGTGAATACCTATAACAGCTATCACATCCTGGCCGCCGGGGAGCAGAACGCAGCCGCGGAGGGTACCTGCGCCCCGGTCGGCTGGCGGGGCTTCGACTACCAGCCGTCATTCGGGATTTCGGGCGGGCAGCCCCAAACGGCCTGTTACGCGTTCACCACGGATGCCGCTCACAGCCGGCTGGCCGCCGCCTTGGTCTGGAACCTCAAGATCGACGGCGGGACATGCGCCAATTTCAACAGCAGTGCAATCTTTTTCGATTTCAATCTTTCCCTGGATGACGTCACCGACCCCGAAAACCCCATCCCCTTGGCGGTTTCCGACAGCTCAAACGAGAATACCGAAAACCTCTGGATCGCCCTGCCCGCCGGCAGACAGTACCGGATTTCGGTTTCCGCCGCGCCCGGACAGGGGGAATTTCAGTGGGATTATGCCCTGGCCTGGCAGGTGATCGCCGACGGAGACCGGGACACAATGCCCGATGGGTGGGAACTCACCCACGGGCTGAACCCCGATGACCCGGCGGACGCCGTCCTCGATCCGGATCAAGACGATCTCGCCAACGCGCAGGAATTCATCACCGGAACCGATCCCAATGAAGCAGATTCAGATTCAGACGGCGTGCTCGATGGCGCCGAGAAGACTTTTTGGGTGGACCATTTCGGCACCTGGCTGGACGATTACGACGGAGACGGCCAGGCCAACAACCTACTGGACGCCGATGCGGATGGCGATGGCGCGTTGGATGGGGTGGAAATCCTCCAGGGAACGGACCCGTCAGACCCTTTGGATTCTCCGGCCGCCATTGCGGTGCCTGCACTCGGGCCGATCGGCTTGATGGCTGCCGCATTTCTTTTGGCAGGGCTTGTCAGATCGATCCACCTTAGGATTCCGTCATCCCGTATCAGCATCAACTGCCGCCTTGGATGACATTGCACCCCCTGAATATCGATTGCCCCCGGGCGATTTGACAGGAAGACCGGAGGCAATACGCATGGTCCATGTCCTGGCGGGCCTGATCTCCAATTTGTAGCCGGCCGTTCGTTATCATAAGCACTCGTCATCGGCGATCTGGACCCGCAATTGCACCGGGCATTGCGCCAACTGCGGATAAGTCGCTTCTCGCGTATGCAATTAACCGCCGGCTAACCCGTTTTAAATTTTCTTCGTCTACTGAATAGCATTCCAACAGGCGATGGCTTTGTCGTTATGGCGCAGGCCGAACGGCGAGCACCGTCAGCGGCCGGTCGGAATATATAAAAATACAATGTTAACGAGATGTTGAACACGATGAGACCGTGTATGTCAAGGGGCGGAGCTGTAGCGTTTCATCCAAATCGGACGACAGCGCAAGCACGCTGATGAAGATATCCACCATCGCGCAGAGGGGCTGTGATGAGTTTTAGAAACAAAGCAAACGTACTGGTGGCGGGCGGTGCCGGGTACATCGGTTCCCATGTGGTGCTCGAATTGGTCAAGCAGGGCTACGGCGTCGTCGTGCTGGACAACCTGTCAACCGGTCACCGTGAACTGACTCCCGGCGGCGCGTTCATCCACGGGGATATCGGCGACGCGAACCTGCTGGATGCCGTTTTCATGGAGAGAAAGATCGACGCGGTGATGCACTTCGCGGCAAAAAGCCTGGTGGGTGAATCCGTCGCGGAGCCGCTGGCGTATTACCGCAACAACCTGGCATGCACCGTCTCACTGCTGGAAGTGATGGTCGACCACAGGGTCCGGCACTTTATCTTTTCATCGTCGGCGGCAGTCTACGGCGAGCCGCTCTCAACACCGATCCCTGAAGACCATCCCCGGCGGCCGGTCAACCCTTACGGGGCAACCAAGCATGCCGTGGAATTGGTTCTGGCGGACAGCCAACTGGCCTATGGATTGACGTTTGCGTGCCTGCGTTACTTCAACGCGGCCGGCGCCGACGAATCGGGCACCATCGGCGAGCGCCACAACCCGGAATCCCACCTGATCCCGCTGGTGATGAAGGTCGCCACCGGCGAGCGCGGATGCATCCAGGTGTTCGGCACGGACTACCCCACGGCCGACGGCACCTGCATCCGCGATTACGTGCATGTGTCGGATCTGGCCAAGGCACATACCATATGCCTTGAAAGGCTCCTGAACGGCGGCAAAAGCATGATCTACAATCTCGGCAGCAGCAGGGGGTATTCGGTGAGAGAAGTCATCGAAACGGCCAGGCGGGTCACGGGTCACCCGATTCCTGTGGTCGGGGCAGACCGCCGGCCAGGCGACCCGGCGATTCTTGTCGCCGATTCGGCTTTGATACGGAAAGAGCTGGCATGGAAGGCGGCCTATGGCGATCTCGAAACCATAATCGAGACCGCCTGGAAATGGCACCGATCAGATAAACGGTCTCTTAGGGCGGCATAAATCGCTTATCGGGAAATCTAAATGAAATCGCGGCCGCCGATAGGTTTGGATAGCGAAATGGATCGCAGAGATCCGCCCTCACTTGCATTATGCGGCGGTATCGATCACCGGTTATGCATGGGATGCGGTATCTGTGCCGGCGTGTGCCCGCGTGAGGCGTTGCTTATGAATTTAGACGAACGTCTCGGAGCATATCTTCCCGTTTACATATCGGACCGGTGCAACGGATGCGGGATCTGCAGGAAAGCATGCCCAGGATATGAAACGGACCTGGGCGGCGCCTGTAAATCTTTATGGGGCGAAAAACCCGAAGATCCGAGAGTCGGTCAGTTTCGCAGCGCGGTCATCGCATACTCTAACAACGATACCATTCGATACAACGGCTCCTCCGGAGGTATGGTGACCGGCCTGTTAATTCACGCTCTTGAAGCCGGGATGATCAACGGCGCCTTGGTGACCCGCATGCGTGAAGATATCCCATGGATGACAGAAGCGTTCATCGCGCATCACCCGGAAGAAATCCTGAGCGGCGTCGGTTCGAAGTATTGTCCGGTTTCCATGGATTCTGCAATACGACAGATGATTCATTGTGACGGAAAATATGCGGTCGTGGGCTTGCCTTGCCATATATATGGAATTCGTAAAGCACAGGCTCTGGTTAAGTCGCTGCGTGAAAGGGTGGTATTCACATTCGGCCTGTTTTGCGCAACTGGCAGAAGCTACAAGGGGACGGAGGCATTTCTGCTGCAAGCGGGAATTCGCAGTAAGACTCTCAAATCAATACGATACCGTGGTGCCGGATGGCCTGGAGTGACCAAAGTCGTGGATCTGTCCGGTCGATCAGTAAGGTGCAGCGTCGAAACGGCGTATCCATTCATGTGTTTTAACGACATACCCCGCTGTGCTGTTTGTCCGGACAAAACATCTGAACTGGCGGACATTTCCTTCGGAGATCTATGGCTTGGAGATGAAAGGCCGAATATGGGCACAGGGAAATCGGTTTGCCTTGTTCGCAGTCAACAAGGTGCCGTCTTGTTCGAACACGCCCAAGCAGCGCACTGCATTGCCGCCGTTGACCTGGATCCATCACGTACCATAGAAGCTGTAGACAATGAAAACAAGAAAAGACGCGCCGCCGCAAGAATTGCCATCTTAAAATGGCTTGGCAGACCGGTCCCGGTTATAGCGAATGCGATTCGAGAGCCAATTCCCGTAGCGGATTTGATCCTGGGTTTGCAGTATTTTATCCTTCAGCGGGCCTGCCGTTACGCGTTTTTGCGTAGCATCTATTTTTTTGTGAGGCCGAATTATCGGAAACTGCGGGCGAAGATGTTAGAAAAAACCTGAATGTCCATAATCGCGGGAATTATTGAAACCAATGACGAGTAATGTCTTGATTACCGGCGGTGCCGGATTCATCGGATCTCACTTGACCGAATCCCTTCTGATCAAAGGTTGCACTGTGACCGTTCTGGACAACCTTAGTACCGGAAGCCTTCTGAATCTTGCCGATGCCAGAGACCGCATCCGGTTTGTCGAAGGAGACATCACGCGCCTCTCTGACATAGAAACAGCGATCACCGGTTGTGATACTCTGGTTCACCTGGCTGCTACGGTATTGGTACCAGAGACCATCGACGACCCTGTAGGCTCAGCCTTGGTCAATGAGATCGGCGCCCTAAACATGCTTGAGGCTGCCAGAAAAAGCGGCTGTCGGCGGATCGTTCTGGCAAGCTCGGCTGCCGTTTATGGCAACAGTCAAAACCAGTCCAAAAATGAGAATATGGTCTTCGATCCGCAGAGTCCCTATGCGGTGCAAAAGCTGGCGATGGAGCATTACGCCAGCGTGTATCATTCCATTTACGGTCTTGAAACCGTTTGTCTGCGCTTTTTCAATGTATACGGTCCACGACAGGATCCATCTTCGCAGTACTCGGGGGTTATATCCATTTTCCTGGAAAAAGCTTGCAGGCGACTGGCGCCGGTGATCTTCGGAGACGGGCTGCAGACACGGGATTTTATCTATGTCGGAGACGTGGTCGATGCGTGCCGTTCAGCCATGACTGCCAGCGGCGTTGCAGGGCAGGTATTTAATATCGGTACTGGCCGGCCGATTGCGATCAACAGCTTGTGGGATGCCATTTCCATCATCGCTGAGGTGCCCTTACGGCCCGAGATCGCATCCGAACGCTCCGGTGATATCAGACACTCCGTCGCCGATATCAAACGGGCCACCCATTTGCTCGGTTTCAGCCCAACGGTATCACTCGAAGATGGGCTAAGAATGACCTTAGAATGGTACAAAGGACAGATGAAAAATCGCTGGTGGCATAAGGTAGCGGCCATGGAATTGTAAATTTGGGTGCACCAAAAAGTCAATCGAAGTCAGTAATAGTCGCAGCCTTGGTCCATCCGAAGGCTGCCATCCGAACAGGTAAAAACCGCTGGGGGAGGTATGCAAAGATCGTAATTTTCGCACAGCGGATTAGCAATGTATAGACGTGTTTTTAAAACAGCGCCTAATACCCGAAAGAGCCAGATCGATTTTATCTTGGTCATCTTCGGGACCGCTGCCGGCCGTGCGGTAGCGTTTCTGAATGCCATCTTCATCGCCCGTGTTCTGGGACCTGAAGCATTCGGTGTATTCGCCTTTTTTTTTGCGGTCATGATGCTAACCTTGATCATTCTATCTTCATTCGACACGGCCTATATCCGGCATGCCGCACTGGTAATCCATGAACGGGAAGGTCGGCAATACCTCTCGAGTAATCTGATTGCGAAAACTGCCATAGGGGCCTTTTGTCTCCTTTGTGTCCTGGCTGTTGATGCAAGTGTTCCGACACTGATATTCGGGAAGGATTATGCTCGCCGCCTGCTGGCGGCAGGTGTCGGGGCCGGGATATTTCTTAACTTCATCATGACACAGGCCACTCTTTACCGGGCAAAGGCGAAGTTCCATCTGTTTGCCATAGCCACGAACGTACATACGGTGCTTGTATTTATAGTGACCATCGGTTTGTGGTTGGCATTGAAGCAGTTCACCGTCGAGGCGGTTATCACGGGTTATATGGTTTCCTCGATCACGGCCGGAACCGTTGCGCTCATCATGATCTTTATGGTTTCGCGTCCCTGTCTGCCTGCGATTACACTATTTTGGTCTTTTCTGTCCTGGGGGAAATGGATGTTTCTGCTATCGTTCGTGGTTGCCGTGTTCGACCGTGTAGATTTCTTTTTTCTGACAAAGTACCTGCATCCCGGTGACATCGGCGTCTATGCCGCAGGTGCGCAGCTCATATCAATTATCTACCTGTCCACCGGGGCTTTGAACAATGTGTTTGTACCCAAAGCCGTGGTCGCGCTCTCGTCCCGAAGCGACTTGAACTGCTATATCAAGGATTCTTTGACGCCGATACTTTTGGTGATGGCGATCGCCGCAATGCTGATCGCATCGGCGCCGTACCTGATAAACGGTTTTTACGGTAGCCAGTATGCCGCCGCCATTCCAGTCGTGAGAATCATTTCTTTCGGCTGGCTTGGCGCGTCCGTTTACCTGCCGTTCTCGTTTATCTTCTATGCACTGGATGAACCGCACACACGGTTTTATCTGGAGCTGACCAAACTGATACTGGGGGGCTCGCTGCTATCGGTCTTGGTGCCTCGCTATGGTATGACAGGTGCCGCGCTGTCTATCGCACTCGCTCTTTTGATCAATGCTATCGTTTCCGGTCTGATCCTGTGGCGCAAATTAATAAGAAAAAGCCTGTTCGGAGAAGCGGCCGAAACAACTGGGAACCTGTTGCCGGCGAGGAGCAACCGTGATTAATATTTTGATCCCGGAAGATATTCCGAGTGCGAACAAGGGTGAGGCTGCCCTGTTTTTCGGTATTGCCAAATCATTGACCATTTTTAAGGATAGCCGGATCCATCTTTTTTCTATGAACCCTGAAGAGGACGGGCGAGCCTACGGCGGGCATGCCGAAATCGTGGATGCACGCGGCCTCGTACCCGCCCACCTGTTGGACGGCAACGGGTCGTTTCTTCACAAGCTGATCAATTACTTCAAATTCATAGGAAAATGCGCCTCTTTTGGCCTGATGTACCGGCTGGCCGGCCCTTGGTGCCGAAGCTGCGTGAAACACGCCGCGTGGCGCCGCGGCATGGCGGCCGACATCGTGCTGATGTGCCACGACAGTTTCTATGCGCCGCTGTACCACGGACCGATGATGATGTTGTTCAAAATGCTCAAAAAACCGGTCATGCTCTACGGCAGTTCCATCATGCCGCCGGACCTTTCCGGCTCGTGGGTTGAAACCCGTGCCAGAGATGCCTTCAATCGCTTCATTCTGAACAAAGCTGACTGGATCACGCTTCGCGAACGCCACTCGTATCATTACGTCCGGTTCCTGGGGGTCACGAGGGCGGATGTATATCCGGACCTGGCATTTATCGTGGATACCGCATCCGATGCGGAGATTGATTCGATCTTCGAGGAGGAAGGCATTCCAGAGCATGCCCCGCTGTGCGGATTCGCCTTCAGTCAGAAGGAGCTCGATTTCGCCCATCCAAATCTGCCTCTGCCGCAGAGAAAAGAGACAGCCATCGAGGCCATCGTGGCGATGATGAATCATCTCACGGGCGTTCTGGGCATCCATGCGGTGTTTATCCCCCACGCCATCGGGCCGACGGCCCGGGTTGACGATCGCATCGCCGCCGACTGGATTCGGGATCGCTGCGCGAACAATGACATGATACACATCATCCGAAACGACTACGGCCAACGACAGCTGAAAGGCATGGCCAGCCGACTCGATCTCACCGTCGGAACGCGGCTGCACTTCACTATCGATGCCGTCTGCCACCACGTCCCCTCGATGCTGATCACGCACCGGGGGGAATTCCGGTGTCATGGCATCATCGGGGAGATGCTCGGACAGGCCCGATTTGTCTACAACATCGAGACCCTCTCCCCAGATGATCTCATCGAACTGGTGACCGCCCTGTGGGAAAACCGGTTCGAGGTGCGGGAGGATCTTTCGAGAAGGCTGCCTGCCATCGTGGACTCGACGGCGGGACATGCCGCACGGGTCAGGCGCATCCTGAAGCAGCATTCGGAGGGCGCCGCATGATCAGGGCCTCAGGGGGCGGCGGGTGGTCCTGCTGGATCCGGGGACTGGCCGCTTTCTTTGCGTCGGCTGCCTGTCTGTGCGCTGCCCCATCTCAGGCAGCGGCACTGAACCAAGACACCGGCGATGCGCAGTTGCTGTCCGGTGCCGTACTCTCTCGCTACGAGGTCCCGAGGCCAGGAGAAGAAAAGATCTACCAACTGCCCAAAGGCCTTTTCCTGGTCACCGAGGCGCTACGCCTTCCTTCCAACAGCAGTCTGCAGGGTGACGGGCCGGAAACTGTTCTGAAACCCGCTCCGCAGTTCACGGGGAGCCGGTTTATTACGAACGCCGATTTCGAACGGGGAAACACCGACATCACCCTCAGTGGTTTCAAGGTCGTTTTCGGTGTCAAGGAACTGCCGGGAAGCCTGCCCGGCCTGATGCGGTTCGAAAATGTCGGCCGCCTGAGCATCCACGACATCACCATCGAGGCCGATACCAAGTACTTTTGCATCGATCTTTCGGCGGCCGCAAGAAAGGCCACCATCAGATCGTGCCGTATCGTCAATCAGGGCTCGGGGGGGTGCATCCAGGTCCGCAACCGCCTGTCCCGCCCCGATCGCGGCAGCAGCGAAATTGTCATTTCCGGCAATCTTGTCGCATCCGCCGTGGATGAGCCCATCGCCGCATTCGGCTGGCTTGGCACGCTCTCCCGGGTCATTGTCGAGGACAACACGGTCAACGCCAGCGGCGCTGCCTTCGGAATCACCGCTTACGGTATCGACAGCACCACACATACCGGGCACCTCGACCACGTCGCCATCCTCGGCAACGTGGTTACCGGCAGCAGAAATGGAGCGATTGCCGCCAAAGGCGGCGCCCGCCGCGTACAGATCAGGGACAACCGCATACGCCAGACACTCAACGACGGCATCTTCATCGACAGCGGGGGGGCGGGTCTGCCGGCCGTTCACAGCGTCGACGTCTCCGGGAACACCATCGAGGATGCGGGGCGGCACGGTGTTTACGCAAGGGGGCAGGCCGTCTCGATTCGCAACAATTGGATTCTGCGCAGCCGGGGCGCCGGGATTTTCATTTCAGGGAAAGGCGGCGGACGGGTCGATGCGCTCAACAACCGGATTTCCGCCGCAGGCCGGAGCATCATCATTTACGGGACTGTCCTGGGAAACATCGAAGGCAATCACCCGTCAACACCCCTCGATATCCTTCGCCTCGAGGAATAGCCGGTCGAAACAGTGACGGACGATATCCCATTGCCTTCCTCGCGCCCGAAATCCGCCGCAGTGGATCCGTTCAGATGGAATGCCGTTCTTTACTTCTATGCCATCTACATCGGCGTAATGCTCGTCGGCGGACTCACCGGCACTCACACATCCATATACGGCGCCGCTTTTTTTCTGTTTCTGCTGTACGCGCGCTACTGGCAGTACCTGATCCAGATAAAATTCGATTTTCTAGTGTATTGCGTGTTTTTGTGCATTCTCCTGCCTGTCATACCCCTCGTCTCCTTCGATGAAAAGACGCTGCTCGCAGCCCTGCAGGAATTGCTGAAATATCTGGCGCTTCACCTCGTGATTCTACTGGGCCTGTCCATGCCCCTCACGCCGATCAGCAGGGCCGCAAAAACTTGGGTGCTCTATATCCCGATTCTCACATTCCTCGCCGCCGGTTACTTCTGGGACATTGCCGGTGGCCGGCAAGCAATGCGGGTGCAGGGATTTTTACCCAATCCCAACGGGTTCGCCCTGACGGCCATGATGCTGCTGTTTATCACCAATCAGGAATCGCCCCGGTTTTTTTTCAAGCATGCCAGCAAAACCGTCGTGCTGGTCATGGTGCTGCTCTCCCGGACCAGCGGGGCCCTGCTGGGGTACATGGTCGGCACGGTCCACTCGATTCTGTTTGCAGGGAAAGGCCACGGACTGGCCAGATTGACGGTACTCCTGTTTGCGGTCTTGCTGGGCGGCCTCTGCCTGACCATCATGCCCGTCGGGGCGATCAGTTCGGTGGACAGAACCCTGGAGAAGATGACGGTGGCCAAAGAGCACCTCGACCGCGTCGTTTCCGGAAAATCCATCGACTTCTACGGCATTATCGAAAAGGAAGGCGACGATGTCACCTCCGGCTTGTGGCGGATTTTCCAGTGGCACCGGATCCTGACGCGGTTTGCACAGTCTGCGCCGGAGCAGATCCTTTTCGGGCATGGCATTGGCACGACGGATATCCTGTTCCAGCTCAAGGCCCACAACGACTACCTGCGGCTGCTCCTGGAGACCGGCGTCTTCGGCCTCATGCTGAATCTGACCGTCTGGATCATAATTTACCGACGCATGGCCCCTCAATACCGATGGGTTGTCGTGATGATCGCCGTCTTCTGCATCACCGAAAACAATTACGACCACTTTCCCGCCATGAGCCTTCTGGTCTTCTACATGCTCGGGGCAGACCGATCCAGAGTGGACACCACGGATACGGCGAATGCGACCGGAGACCGCCGATCCATTCCCTGGGGGGCGACAGGCCGATGAGGGCGATCCGGCGGCTGTTGCGGGAGGCCTGCTGGTTCTTGCGCTATCTGAAGTGCCGGTATTACCTGGGCATCGACCTTGACCGCAGCGTCCGTGTCGGTGCCAATGTCCTCTTTGACAGAACCTTTCCGCGGGGGATCCACCTCGGCAGCCGCACCTATGTGACCAATAATGTGACCATCCTTACCCATGACCATGCACGGTCGAACTGGTGCCAGCACACCCGAATCGGGGGCCGGTGCTTCATCGGCAACCATACGATTATCATGCCGGGTCTGGTGATCGGAGACGAGGTCATCATCGGGGCGGGAACGGTGGTCACCAGGGACATCCCCTCGAACTGCATCGTGGCGGGAAATCCCGGGAGGATCATCAGGACCGGAATACGCATGAATGAAGACGCCCGGTTGATCGTTGATCCCATCGGCGGGGGGGGGGGGCATGAAAGTCGTTTATTTGAACAATTACCATTATATCCGCGGCGGGTCGGAACGGGTGTTTTTCGGCGAGATGGACATGATGGAACGGGAAGGGCATCCGGTGGCGGGATATGCCCGCAGCCACCCACTGGATCTGCCTTCCGACCACAATCAGTATTTCCCGCCGGACATGGTGACCGATAAAACCGGCCTGTCACGTGAAACGCTGCGGACACTGAGAGAGATATTCTATTCAATAAGCGCCAAAAACGGTTTGGGACGGCTGATATCCCGATTCGAACCGGACATCGCGCATCTGCACAATATATACGGACGACTGACGACTTCCGTACTCGACCTGCTGGCACAACGCCGAATTCCGGTCGTCATGAGCCTGCACGATTACAAACTGGCGTGCCCCAGTTATCTGTTCATGAACGATGGCACGGTCTGTGAAGACTGCCGGGGGGCGAAGTATTACATGGCTGTGAGGAACCGGTGCCACAAGAATAGTTATTCCGCCTCTGCCATCGTGGCGCTGGAGTCTTATCTGAACCACTGGCGCGGCACCTATCGGAAGAAGGTCGATTGCTTCATCGCCCCGAGCCGGTTCCTGAAAAACAAGCTCATCGAACACGGGTGGCCGGCGGACCGGATACGGCATGTCGCCAATTTCATCGATACCGCCGGATTCGAACCGAACTTCGAACCGGGGGACTACTTCCTTTACCTCGGGCGCCTGTCGGAGGAAAAAGGGGTCGACGTACTGATTGAGGCGTTTATCCGCGCCGACACCGCGCGCGTCGGACTCAAGATCGTGGGAGACGGGCCCTCGCGCACGCGCCTCGAAAAATCGGCCGGCAGCGGCACGGGCATCGCGTTCGCCGGATATCTTTCAGGGGCGAAGTTGAGAGACGTCACCCGCAATGCGCTGGCGGTCATCGTCCCCTCGGTCTGTTACGAAAACGCGCCGCTATCGGTGCTGGAGGCCATGGCCTACGGCAAACCGGTCATCGGCGCGCGGATCGGCGGGATACCGGAGCTGATAACGGAGGGGGTCACCGGCTTTTTGTTCGAGCCGGGCGATCGGCTGTCTCTCAAGATCGCCATGGAGACGATCGCGGATCTGACGCCCGATGACATCCAATCCATGGGGATGACCGCTCGGCGGGCGGTTGAAGCGCATTACTCCACCACTGTGCACTGTCGGCAAATCGAAGCCATATACCGGCGCATCATTGACGAAAAGGGTATTCAGGGATGCATATCGTCTATCTCGCAGTGAAAGGCATGCCGATCGGCGGTGGCGTCGAAAGCGTGACCGAGCAACTCGGCACCCAGATGGTGGAACGCGGGCACTCGGTGACGGTCTATTCGAGCAGGGACTACGGGACCGCGGACGGCACCTACAGGGGAATGCGCATCAAGACCGTCCCCTCCTATAATACCCGGGCCACCCACAAGCTTTCCATCTGCGGCAATGCCACGCTCGATGTATTGCGCCGGCGCACCGCGGATCTGGTTCATGTGCACGCGGTCGGCCCGTCGCTCTTTTCGATCTTTCCCCGCATGGTCGGGATCCCCACCGTGGTTCAGACCCACGGCCTGGAGTGGAAGCGGGACAAGTGGGGGGTTCTCGGGCGTACGTTTTTCAGGTTGGCCGATTACACGGCCGTCCATTTTCCCAACAAAACGACGGCCGTCTCCCTAGTACAGAAGGAATATTATGAGACGCGTTTCGGGAAAAGTGTCATTTATATCCCGAATGGGGTCAACCCGGTTTCAAAATGTGCCCCGGCTTGGCTGCTTGGACAGGGCATCCACCCCGACCGCTACATTCTGTTCGCCGCCCGGTTGGTCGAGGAAAAGGGCGCACATTTTCTGATCGACGCATTTCGTGGCATAGACACCGAAATGAAGCTGGTTATAGCCGGCGATGCCGCACACGCCGAGGCTTATAAGGCCAGTCTCCGGGAAAAAGCCGCCGATGATCCGCGCATCCTGTTTCCGGGTTTCGTCACCGGGCGTCCCTTGGCGGAACTCTTCAGCAACGCCTACCTCTTCTGCCTTCCGTCAACCCTGGAAGGGCTTCCAATCGCACTGCTGGAAGCCATGAGTTACGGCAACTGCTGCCTGGCCAGCGATATTCCCGAGAACCTCGAAGCGCTGGAGAACTATGGTTTTACTTTTAATAACAGGGATGTGTCCTCGTTGCGGCAGGTGCTTTCGGAACTTTTGAATCACCCCGAGAAGGTCCAACGCGTAAAAAACGCCGCCCGTGAGCACGTGTTAACAAAGTATTCATGGGATGCCATTGCCGATCAAATGGAAGCCCTGTACCTGGAACTGATCCGAAACTGATCAGGAGAGGACGCCGCAGTGGAAGCCTCAATCATCGTCACCTACAGATGCCCGATGAGATGCCGGATGTGCAATATCTGGAAGCATCCATCTGATGAAGCGCGAGAATTCTCAGCGGTTGATCTAGAGAAAATGCCGGAGGTCAACCTGACCAATATCACCGGCGGTGAGCCTACGGTAAGGGAGGATCTCGACGAAATCATCGAAGTCGTAGGGCGGCGCTCCAAAAGAATCTGCATTTCCACCAGCGGGTACTACGTTGACCGGATTTTGAAGCTGGCTGAGCGGTTCCCGCGCCTGGGGTTCAGAGTGAGCATCGAAGGACTCTCCCGGAAGAACGATGAGCTGAGGGGGCGCGACGGCGGGTTCGACCGGGGTTTACGCACGCTGCTGGAATTGCGCGCCATGGGGCGAAAGGACGTTGGGTTCGGCATTACCGTTTCCAACAATAACTCCCGGGACATGCTCCAGCTCTATGAATTGGCCAAGCAGCTCGGCGTGGAGTTCGCTACGGCGGCATTTCACAACTCGTTCTACTTTCACAAGAATGACAACGTCATTACCAACCAGGAGGTGGTGACCGGTGACTTCGAAGAACTGATCAACCGGCTGCTCAAGGAAAACAAACCCAAAAGCTGGTTTCGCGCCTATTTCAATTTGGGGCTGATCAATTACATCCGCGGCGGACGTCGCATGCTGCCATGTGAAGCTGGGTCCGAAAACTTTTTCATCGATCCATACGGCGAGGTGCTGCCCTGCAACGGCATGGAAGAGCGGTTCTGGTTCGAAAGCTTCGGAAACATCAGACAGGGCCACAGCTTCGAAGCGTTGTGGCATGGACCGAAGGCCGATATTGTCCGGCAGTGCGTGGCCAGATGTCCGAAAAACTGCTGGATGATCGGGTCCGCCTCTCCGGTCATGAAAAAATACATTTGTCATCCGTTGCGATGGGTGGCGGTGAACAAGGTGAAAAGTATTTTAAAGCGGCCTGTCGACATCTCCTGCGTGCCGAATGTCGACGTCGGCAAGGACCCGCGGCAGGGCAATCTTGACGTAGCATGAAGGATACCCATTCAGGAATCATGACCCATTCATCAACCCAGATCTCCGGTTGGCCAGCGATAGACCGCAGGATGATTCATGCTCTCGCCTGGCTTTGCATTCTCTCGGCTGCCTTCATCGCCGCTTTCTGGATACCGCTCAGCGGTATCGTCAACACCTGGGCATCCAACGATGACTACTCGTTCGGGTACCTGATACCCTTTATATCGATGTACCTTTTCTGGGACATGCGCCATCGTCTCAAAGACTCCGTCATATCCCCGTCCTGGGGCGTTCTTCCGGTGCTCGCTGCCGCTGCGGTGGTCAGCGTCTACGGCATCCTGGGCTCCTCGGGCAACGTCTCCAGACCGCTGGTTCCGATCGTCTTCATGTTGAGTTTCGCCTTGGTTTTCGGTCTGCCGGCGTTCAAAAGATTTTTCCTGCCGTTGGGATTTCTCGTGTTTATGGTGCCACTGCCGGCGCTGCTCGATCGAACCATCGGTGTGTTTTTAAAATCGGTATCCTCACAGTTGGGCGGGATGATCATTCGGGCCAGCGGGCTGTCGGTATTCGTCAACGGGAATGTCATCGATCTGGGGGTAACGCAGCTCCAGGTGGTCGATGCATGCAGCGGCCTGCGGTTCGTGTTTCCGCTAGTGGCCTTGGGCGTCATGTATGCATACCTGTTCGAAAGCGCGCGCTGGAAACAGGCCGTCTGCGTGGCCGCCACCATCCCCATCGCCATACTGATGAACGCTGTGCGCATCGGCTTAACCGGCATTCTCACCCATTTTTACGGACCAAAGGTGGCCGAAGGGTTTTTCCACGACTTTTCAGGGTGGGTCGTTTTCATGGCGGCGTTCGCCGTCTTGTTCCTTCTTGGCCGCATACTGCGATGGTTTCCGACCAAGATGCAGGCGCCGGTTTCGGTGACCTCATCCCGAGGCAAATCGGAAACGGCTGCCGGTGGTGTCGACAAGTGGAGCAAACCTGCGTTGGGGGCTGCCCTGGGTATCTTTCTGGTCGTCGGCGGTTTCAGCCTGTCCGCCGGCGCACTCCCCCCGGTAGTGTTGACCCATGGCATCGGAGCCTTCCCAATGACAATCAACGGCTGGCATGGCCATACAGTGGGCATTTCCCCCGAGATTATCGAAGCCTCCGGCGCCGAAGAGGCATTTTTTGCGGACTACTCCAACGGGACCGGCAACAGCGTTTCGCTTTACGTCGGATACCGAAGCTCCGCGTTTCTGGAAAACGAGAATTTTTTCCACAGCCCTACCGTGTGCCTGCCATCTTCAGGATGGAAAACCACCGATACGGCAACCCGCGTCATCACTGATGTCCCTGGGTTCGGGAAATTGACGGTCACCCAGATGACCATCGAGAGCATGGGGGTGCGACAGCTCGTGTATTTCTGGTTCCAGACCAAGCGTTGGGCCACCCACAGCAAGAACATCAACCGGCTTCATCTGGCACTCCATGCCATTAAAAGGGACAACACCCACGATCTGTTCATCCGCACCATCAGTAGAGTCTCTTCAACGGAGTCCGATGCGGATGCCGAAGCACGAATGGACGATTTTGTCAGAAGCACTCTTGCCTCCATGGACCAGTTTTTGAAAACGAATATCGCATCGATATCGGTGCACGGCAGCAGACATCTCAGGGGTGCTCCGGATGGCAGGTCCGCCGCAGGCGTCGATCGCTCATGAGCTGTAACCGGGTGTCCGCGGGTTGGGGCATCCTCTGGCGCAAGGACGCCTTTGAATAGTGATCTATTTTTCAACTCTGATGATGGCCCTGTTTGTGACCCTGTCGCTGATTCCGCCACTGAAAGCGATGGCCGTGCGGTGCCATGCGGTGGATCTGCCCAATGAACGCAAAGTCCACTGTACGCCCATACCTAAAATCGGTGGCATCGCCATGGCTATCGGCGCCGTGATGCCGGTGCTGCTGTGGGCCGTGGAAGGGGTCTTTGCCAAATCGATCATTGCCGGTGCATCGGTGATCGTCATCTTCGGCTTCCTGGACGATATCTTCGACCTGCCTTACTTGACCAAATTCGCGGCCCAGATAGTGTCCGCGCTGATCGTGGTGTTATTTGGCGGCCTCCAGATTCATTCACTCGGCAATCTCGCACCAGAAAATTTTTTGCTGCCGCAGTGGGGAGCCGTTCCTCTGACGGTTTTTGTAATTGTCGGCGTGACCAACGCCATCAACCTATCAGATGGGCTGGACGGACTTGCCGGCGGCATTACACTGATGACGTTCGTATGCATAGGCTACCTCGCGTTCAGGAGCGGAGACTTCTTCGGCCTAACCCTTTCGGCAGGGGTGATCGGGGCGATATTCGGCTTCCTCAGATTCAACACCCACCCAGCCATCATCTTTATGGGAGACACCGGTAGTCAGTTCTTGGGCTTTCTGGCAATTTGCCTTTCCATCGCGTTGACGCAGAGCAGCGTTCTTTACAGTCCGCTACTGCCTCTGATTCTGCTCGGATTTCCCATACTGGACACCTTGACGGTGATGGCCGAGCGCATCGCCCGGGGGCGGCCGCCGTTCGAAGCAGACAAGAACCACTTCCATCACAAGTTGATGCGTTTAGGGTTGTACCACTCCGAAGCGGTGATCGTCATATACTTCATCCAGACGTTTCTCGTGGCCTCGGCCTTTATCTTCAGGTATCAGACCGAGCGATTTTTGATTTTCTATTACGGTCTATTTTCCGGGTGCATTCTTGCGTTCTTTCACAATGCCGTAAAAGACGGCTGGGTCGTTAGGCGCTACCCTTTGATCGATCACGTGATCAAGGGCAAGTTCCGCGTTCTTCGGGAAAAGCACCTACTGATCAAGGTCAGCCACAACATCGTTCGGTTTGGACTGCCGTCGCTGTTCGTGTTCTCAGCTGTCATGCCGGCGACCATACCCCGATATTTTGCCATCTTCGCGCTTGTCATGGCGATCGGACTGCTGGCCGTGATCGTTATGAAGGGGAGTGCTGCATTGCGCGCGCTCCGCATTGCCACCTATCTGGTGATCCCTTACTTGGTGTTTCTATCGCAAACGGATCACGTCGGCTGGATGACCCTGCGCGCGGTGCTCGTCTATGACCTGTCCTACGGGATTCTGGTTTTTTTCGTTATCATAACGCTCAAGTTCACCCGCCGGAAAAAGGGCTTCAAGGCAACGCCGATGGATTACCTCATCCTGCTCATTGCCTTGGTCGTGCCGAACCTTTCCGGACTCGAGTTGCGTGATTTTTCCATGGGGCTGCTGGCGGTCAAGATCATCGTCATGCTGTTCAGCTACGAAGTGCTGGCCGGTGAGATGCGTCAGAACCTCGACACACTGGCCTATCCCACCATTGGTGGACTTTTGGTAATATTTGCTAGGGGGGTTTTGAGCTTCTGAACCGATGGCCGTTCACACTCCCGATGGAGGACATGACGACATGCGCAATTGGAAAAGAGCCACTGCGGTGACCCTTGTCACGATGTTGGTGTTGTCGAGTTGTGGCAGCAAGGAAGATAAAAAACTGAAGTTTTTAAAAAAAGGCAAAACGCTGATTGAGCAGGGCGATTACACGAGAGCACAGCTCGAATTCAAAAACGCCCTGCAGATCGATCCCAAGTTCGCCGACGCCTGGTACATGATGGGGTGGGTAGCCCTAAAGGAAAAGGAGTTTCAGGAGGCATTCCAGGCCTTCAACAAAGCCGTGGACCTCGATGCCGGACACCTGGAAGCCCAACTGGAGGTGGGCAAACTGTTGCTGGCCGGCAAGGCCCTTGACCGGGCCAGGGAAAAACGGGACCTGCTGCAGGCCAGAAAGCCCGAAGACCCCGATGTCAAGCTGTTTAACGCCGCGGTGCTGCGGGCCGACGGTGCCCCCGAGCAGGCCCGGAAGATCCTTCTGGCAATGCTCGATGACAAGGTGACGACACCGGACATCTATCTCATGCTCGCCGGTATTTACGTCCAGGAAAACAACAGCGATGAGACCCATGCGGTTTTGACTCAGGGCATTGCCGCCAATCCTGACAATATCGGGCTTCGCCTCGTGCTCATGCGTTTTCATCTCGCCATGAAACATCCCGATGACGCCATTGTGGTCATAAAGGAGATCATCGGTCTGGCACCGGACGAATACAAGCACCGGCTGGCATTGGCTTCGCTGTTTTTTGAGACCGGGCGCCTGGCTGAGGCGCTGGCTGCCGTTGATGCCGCGGTGCAGCTGGACCCTGCCGACGAAAACTGCATCGCAGACGCCGCCCGGTTGCTGATCAGTCGCGGCGCGGCGGAAAAAGCCGAAGCGATCACCCGGCAGGGCATCGCCGCCAAACCCGACAGTTTCAAGAACCGCTTTTTGTTGAGCGAGCTTTACATGGGGCAGAAAGAGGCGGACCGGGCCATGGCTGTTCTCAATGACTGCCTGGGCCTCAGCAAGGACCCGTCCCATCCGGGTATTCTGGAGGCGCGCAACAAAATGGCACGGGTGCACCTGGCGCTGGGCGATGCTTCGACGGCTGAAACATTTTTGGACCAGGTGCTCAAGGAAAACGCCAAAAATCTGGAGGCCATTTTTCTTAAGGCGCAACTGCTGATGCAAAAAGGCGAGGGCATACCGGCGGTGTCCATGCTCAGGACCGTGGTTGCCGAGCGGCCCAACCTGGTGCCGGCGCATCTTCGCCTGGCCGAGGCGCATCTGATGAACAAGGAGGTGCCGCTGGCCGTGGACACCCTGAACAAGGCCCTGGAAGCCAACCCGGATTCCCGCGACATCCGGCGCGCCCTGGCCAGGGTGTATGCACTCAAAAAGGATTACGGCCTTGCCGAAGAACAACTCGAAAAGGTGCTGGATAAGCGCCCTGAAGACCTTCAGACGCGCGGTGATCTGGGGGATCTGCTGGCGGACATCAAGATGGATGACAAGGCCGTCGCCACTTACCGGCAGATCATTTCAACGGCACCGGAAAACCCATACGGATATATGAAACTGGCCCGCTACCATGCCGCCGGCAAGGACGCCGCAGCCACCATGAGGATTCTCGAAGAGGGCTACGCCAAAAACCCCGCCTCACAGGAATTGGCCAGCATGCTGGTGAGCCTCTATCTTTCCAAAAAGCGCACGAAGGATGCGCTCGATCTTTGCGAGAAACGGTTGAAACAAAATCCCGACGACGCCTTTGCCTACCACCTGATGGGACAGATCCAGGCCCTGGAGAAGCGCTGGCCTCAGGCCGAATCGGCGCTGAGCCAGGCCATCGCCCTCAAGCCCGACTGGGATGCCCCTTACATCATGCTGGCGCGCGTATACATCAGCCAGGGCAAGCGGGCCGAAGCCGTTTCACGCTTCGAGGCGGCCATTGAAAAAAATCCAGACGGCCAGATGGCCTACATGGCACTGGGGGTCCTCTACGAGCAGGCCGGCGAACACTCGAAGGCAAAAGCCATCTATCGCAAGGGGCTGAGTCAGAATCCCCGCCAGTGGCGTTTTGCCAATAACCTGGCTTATCTGCTCAGCGAGCATTCCGAGGGTGCGGCGGACTATCAGGAAGCCGCTGAACTGGCCCGCGAGGCGCTCAAACAGCGCCCCAACGACCCGGTGGTCCTGGATACCCTGGGATGGGTCCATTACCGCAGGGGGGACTATACGCAAGCCCTGACGTATTTGGACAAGGCCGTCGGCGAATCGCCGGAAAGCCCGGTGCTGAACTACCACATGGCGATGGTGCTCGTGAAAAGCGACCGGGAGGCTGAGGCCATCGCGCATCTGAAGAAGGCGCTGGCCGGCGGTGACGCCTTCGAAGGCCATCAGGAAGCCGGGCAGATGCTGCAGACGCTTGAGCGTTCATAAAAGAGGTCATCAGACAGTTTGCGCTTGAAACGAACGGGCCGACAGGCCCGTTCGTGATTTTGAAACCGGGCCCGGCAAGACCCGGCCAGCGGCATGCCGGGGGTAATGATACCGATAACGGTGCCAGATTTAATGTTTGTCTAACACGAAGCCAACACATGTTGGGGTATTAAAAGCGTTTCAAAACGATTCGGACCTCAGGGGCTTTTCCAAGAGACAGTCTATGACCAATCAGCGGCTTGTAGCGATGTTGCGCCTTTTCATCCTCGGTGTGATCCTATCCGGTGTGCCGCAATCGGGGGCATTCCTCGCCGCCGGCACGTCCGGCAGCGGCCTCTATGTTTCCGGCAAATCCCAGCGGATCCAGAACAGCGCCGAGTATTGGCACACCGTTGACGACGGACATGCCGATGGCCCATCCCTTTGGCGGTTTTCAGATTCGGGTGTCAGCCAGGACAGCAATATTTACGGCGGAAACGGACTCACCCCGGAATTGCTCCAACTTGGAACGTATGCGCTGTCTCAGTCCCCGGTGCCCGCCGATATGATCCTGTCCATGAAGATCCGTTCCACGGACAACGATACGCTGGGGGTCATGTTCAGGTACAAGGATGCGTGGAATTACTACCGTTTTTCATGGGACCGCCAGAGGGCATTTCGCCGGTTGGTGAAGGTCCAAGAGGGCAGGGCGGTACTGTTGGCGGAAGACCGTGTACCCTACGATATCGACACTGTCTATGACCTGACGGTGATCACTCTGGCCGAGCAGATCACCATCCGTATAGACGGCGCCGATGTCTTTTCGGTACGCGACGGTTCGTTTGCCGAGGGTGCCATCGCCCTCTACGCCTGGGGAAACGCCGCCAGTGAGTTTTCCGATATCGCTGTATCGCCCGTGATCCCCGCCGACCAGGCTTTTGACGACACCGCGCCGCCGCGGGTGGTTATTGCAGCGCCGTCGCAAGAAGAGGTCTTCAACACCACCGCCGAGCGGATGATCATCAGCGGCACGGCGGACGACAATGTCAGTGTGGCCGAAGTACGATGGAAACATGCCTCGGGTTTTTCCGGAAGGGCGAGCGGCAGCGATCACTGGTCGACTCCACCCATTGCCCTCGAGATGGGCGCTAACCGGATTGACATCGTGGCTGTGGACGCGGCGGGAAACGAGGCGACCGCCGTCATTGACATCATCCGCGCTCCTGAGCCAGTCCTCGAGGAGGCCATCGCCGCAAATTTTGCGACTGTAAAAGGGACCGACGCCGGCCCTGCGGCAGCGACTCATGTAGAAACCGCCCCCGAAACGACAATCACCGATGAAACTGTCCGAGCGCCGGAAAACAATCAGCTCGAAACCGCGGCTTCCGCTGATTCATCAACTGTGACCGTGGCGAGCGCCGCGCCCCAATCGGCGGCGGTGCCTTCCGGCGGCGAGCCGCTGGATCGGACCGGAACCGCGGACGGAAATGAGATACCCATCGCAGCCGCGGCGGCATCGGACCGGCCAACGCCACCCGTCGCGGCCCCTGCGATGCCCGCCGTTGGCGCTAGTGGCGGGGGCGATGCCGTTTCGGCGCCGGTGGCGATGGCCCCCGTCGATGAGAACTACACTGTCGGCCCTGGCGATTTGCTGGAAATCTCTTTGTGGAAAGACGAGTCCCTGTCACGGGTTGTGACAGTGCTTCCGGACGGCACCGTCGGCTTTCCGCTGCTCGGCGCGCTTCAGGTCAGCGGCAAGACGGTCGCTGAGATCCGGCAAGAGACGACCGCACGCCTTGAGCAATACGCCCCGGATCCCGTGGTCACCGTTGCCGTTCAGCAGGTGAACAGCCTGGTGGTGTACGTCATCGGTCGTGTCAACCGGCCCGGGCACTATCTGCTCAACCGCACCGTCGATGTGCTGCAGGCGCTTACCATGGCCGGGGGGCTCACTCCCTTTGCCAAGGAAACGGACATCAAGGTGTTCAGGAAAAAGAACGGGCAAAATACGGTATTCCGTTTCAACTACGATGAAGTGTCCAGTGGTGTGAAAATGGAGCAAAACATCGAACTGCTGAGGGGAGACGTCGTCGTTGTGCCTTGAACCGGTGGCGGAAAACAGGCCATGCCCAAGACGGTTCCCACCCCGGCAGGACGCGCATCTGCGTGCTGTCATCGTGGCGCTGCATCTGCTGTGCTGGGCCGGCCGACCGGCGTCGGCCGAAGAAATCCAGGTGACACCGTTTTTCGGGCTGCGGCAGGAGTATAATGACAACATCTTTTTCTCAGCGATCGATCCGATACGCGACGCCATTACCATCGCCTCTCCCGGCATCCGCCTCGGGAGGCGGACCGAACGGCTGGATGCCGGCCTTTCAGGTCGTCTGGATCAGCGCTACTATCGGGAATATTCGGAACTCGACCACCTGGACAAGGACATCACCGGGCAGGTGAACTACCGGTTGAGCGAGCGGTTTGAACTTGGCGCGGATGCCGGCTATTCACAGACGTCCAGTGCCGATCGCGACGTGATCGCCACGGGTCTGGTGGTCGGGGCCAACATACGCGACCGCACCACTGCCGGGTGTTCCGGCAGCGCCCGCATTTCGGAGATCAGCAGCCTGTCGGCGGCCTATCACATCGTTCAGGACGACTGGGACAACCCGAGACTGAACGATTCGATGGGGCACATCGTCAGCGTCGGGGTGGCGCGGGCACTGGACAGGCATATCGCCGCGACCACGGGCCGCTTCAATTTTTCCGGTCAGTACTATCAATATGCCAGCGAATACACGCCAGCCGGTTTCAGTTCGACCGTCAGCCAGCGCACCCGGCTCTATTTCGCTTCGGTCACGGCCGGCATCGAAAAACAGCTCAGCGAGACGTGGCAGCTGAGTCTTCAGGTCGGACCGGCCTATGCCGACACCCGGGAGTCGACACGCGTCATTTCCGAAACCATCAGGGCGGATGCCGGTTGGGGCGGAGTGTTCAATGCAGGCGTGAAGTATGCCGGTGAAAAAAACCGCTTTGAAGTCAACGGCGCCCATGATATCGGCGCGCCGAGCGCCAGCATCGGTGTGACCACCCGAACGACGCTAAGTGCATTGGTGAGCCGCCAGTTCTCCCATGAATGGCAGGCAAGTCTTTTGACCCGCTATTTCATCAACCGGGCGGATAACAAGAATCTGCTGTCACCGGACACGGATCAGGAGACCCTGACCATTCAGCCTCGGGCACGCTATGGCCTGACGGATGATATTTTCCTTGAAGCGGTCTACTCCTACTCGGTGATCAAAAACAACATCACTCACACCAGCGCCGGCAGAAATTACGTCTTTGCCGGCATCACCTGGCAATGGCCGCTGATCGATCGGTAAGCAGGCGGCTGACGGCAGAAACGCGCCGGAAGCCCATCAAGGAGCGGGACGATGGAGCAGGTCAATTCACTGAACGACTATATCGGTATTGCCCGGCGGCGGATCAAGAGTCTGTTGCTGCCGGCCCTGTCGGTGATGGTCATCGCCGCAGCGGTCGCATTGCTCCTGCCGTCCATTTTCCGATCGAGCGCCACGATTCTCATCGAGGAACAGGAAATTCCCGCCGACTTTGTGATGGCCACGGTGACCAGTTTTGTCGAGCAGCGCATCCAGCAGATCAACCAGCGGATCATGAGTACGACGCGGCTGCTGGAGGTCATCAACCAGTTCGGTCTCTACGCGGATCTCCGGGAAAAGTGGACCACCGAAGAGATCATCGAGAAGATGCGCGAAGACATCAAGCTCGACACGATCAGCGTGGACACCGTGGATCGCCGAACCGGCCGCCCCACCACGGCCACCATCGCATTCACCCTCTCCTATGAGGGCAAGGACCCTTCGACGGTGCTCAAGGTGACTACCGTCCTGTCATCGCTCTTTCTGGAGGAAAACCTCAAGGTGCGCGAGCGGCAATCCTCAGAGACATCGCAGTTCATGGAGGACGAACTCCAGAAGGTGAAGGTCGCTCTGGCGTCGATGGAGGCGGACATCGCCGTTTTCAAGGAAAGCCATGTCCATGAGCTTCCGGAACTCGTGCAGGTGAACCTGCAGAGCCTCAACAACGCCGAGCAAAATCTTCAGCGGCTCAATGAAACCCTCAGATCCCTGAGAGAGCGCGAAGGATTTCTCGAGACGCAACTGGCCAGTCTGCCGACGGATCTCGACACCCAGGACAAGGCGCGTCTGAGTGAGCTGGAACTCCAGTTGGTCCATCTCAAGACCCGTTATTCGCCGCTGCACCCGGATGTCATCAAGACCACGGCCGAGATCGCAGAGCTCAGAGACAAAATGATGCAGGACCGCGATCACGGCGACGGCACCACCAATCTGCCCGAGAATCCGGCCTACGTTACCACGGCCTCCCAACTGTCCAGCACCCGGGCTGAGATTGAGTCGATCCGAAAGCAGATGGCCGACCAGGATGCGACGGTCGCCAAGTATCGCCGCCGTATCGAGGCGACGCCGAAGGTGGAACAGGAGTACAACCTGCTGGTGAACGAACGGGCCAGCGCCCAGGCCAAAGTCAATGAACTGACCCAGAAGCTGATGTCAGCGCGGGTGGCCCAAGGGCTCGAACAGGGCAAAAAAGGCGAGCGGTTTACGCTGATCGATCCGGCCCGTATGCCGGAAAAACCCGTCAGGCCCAACCGCTGGGCCATTTTGCTCATCGGGGTGGTGCTCGGCACCGGCGCCGGCGTGGGGGTGGCGGCGGTCAGGGAGTTCTCCGACCACGCAGTCCGTAATGCCGAAGCGCTGACCGTGGCCACCGGTGTGCCGGTGTTGGCCAGCATTCCGCGCATCATCACCCGGCAGGACCGGTTGCGGACCCGGCGGCGCCGAATCGCCTGGAGTGTCGGTTCCGTTGTCGTTCTCGCGACATGCATCGCCGTCTTTCACTTCTTTGTAATGGATCTCGATGTCTTCTGGGCCAAGCTGATTCGAAAAATTGACAAAACGGTGGTTTTTTAAACGGCAGGCTCTAAAAGGATTCAGTCTGAAGGCTGAGGCAGATAACGGCAGACCGTCATGGGCAGCACACACTCACCACACATCGACTCCAGTCGCATACAAGGTCACGACATCCCATGAATTTCCGAAAAACCATTGAATTGCTCAAGCATCCGAGACCCAAGGCGGCAGGGGGCACATCGTTGCCGGATGCCTTGGCGGCAGCACCCCCCAATGTCTGTGAGCCCCCGTTTAGACCCGGATGGTATTCCCCCGACTATTGCCACTCGCGTCGGGTCGTTCTCGATCAGCAGCGGATGAGGGACAACCGGATCATCTCCGAGGCTACCGGCAGTATGGACAACGACACCTACAAGGTGCTCAAGACCCAGATCCAGCAGCGGACCGCCGCCAGAGGCTGGAACACCATCATGGTGACCAGCCCTAGCGGCGGCGAGGGGAAAACGCTGACCGCTATCAATCTGGCCATGGCTTTCGCCAAGGACTTCGACCGGACGGTGCTTCTGGTGGACTGCGATCTGAAGCGCCAGATGATCCATCGCTATCTGGGCATCGACGGAGACATCGGCCTGATCGACTATCTTCTCGATGAGCATCCCATGAATGACCTAATCGTATGGCCCGGGATCGAGAAGCTCACCCTGATGTCCGGCGGCAGGCCCATCGAGGACAGCACCGAACTGCTGGGGTCTCCGCAGATGCGGCTTCTGGTCGAAGAAATGAAGAGCCGATATGAAAATCGCTACATTATTTTCGACGTGCCGCCGATCCTGGACCGGTCGGAATCCATCGCCTTTACCCCCCTGGTTGACGGCGTCGTCATCGTTGTCGAGCATGGCAAGACAACGCTGCCCGACATTCGCCAGGCGCTGTCGCTGATTCCGCGAGAGAAAATTATCGGTTTTGTGCTCAATGCCGCCGACAACGGCAGGCCGTATGCCGTATAACCACTGCTGACCAGCAAAATCGCCACCGCTATGAGTGCATCCTCGATGAAAGACATGCTGAAAAACCGTTTCGGCATTACGGAAGCGCAGCTTTCCGAGGCCGGATGGGACAACGGCGTTCCGGCCGGCGCGTTTCTCTGTCAGTTGGTCAAGCAACATCTGCTGAGCGAGACGCAGCGGGTGGATGTCCTGGCCGAGTTGACCGGCTGCCCCTTTTGGCCGGAGTTGCCAATCGCCGATGTCGACAACGCCTTCAGCCGGATCGTACCGATCCACTTCCTGAAAAAATACGGCATGGTCCCACTGATCAACGGTGGCGCGGAGCCGGTCATCGCCATAAACGACCCGGTCGACGTTCAGGCGGCCGACGATTTGGCCCGGATGCTCGGACTCGCGAGTTACCAGACCGTGCTGTCCACAAGGGAAGCGATCCTGACGGTCATCCACATGTCCTATGATTTCGGGGGCGACTCGGCAGAACAACTCGTTCAGGACCTGGAGGAGACCGGCGCCACGGTGATCGATGACATGGAGGCCGCGGCGGACCTGATGGATGACGACAGCGAGGCGCCCATCATCCGGCTGGTGAACACCATTTTGTCACGCGCCATCAAGGCGCGGGCCAGCGACATTCATATCGAGACCTACCAGGCAAGCTTCAAGATCCGCTACCGGGTGGACGGGGTGCTCTACGACATGCTCACCCCGCCGCGCTGGATCCAGCCGGCACTGATATCGCGCATCAAGGTAATGGCCAGCCTCGACATCGCCGAAAAACGTCTGCCGCAGGATGGTCGTTTCGAAGTGCGCGTCGGCAGCCACGCCATTGACGTGAGGGTGTCCACCCTGCCGACCTCTTTCGGTGAGCGGGTCGTAATGCGCCTGCTCAGCAAGAGCGCGGAGATATTCAATCTCACGGAGCTGGGCATGGCGGACGATCTTCTGACCAAGTTCAACGAGCTGTGCCGGTCCCCCAACGGCATCATTCTGGTCACCGGCCCCACGGGCAGCGGGAAGACCACCACCCTGTACGCCGTGCTGTCCACCATCAACACGCCGGACGTCAACATCATTACCATCGAGGATCCGGTGGAATACCAGATCATGGGAATCAGCCAGATCCAGGTCAACCCGAAGATCGATCTGACCTTTGCCCGCGGTCTGAGGGCCATTGTCCGTCAGGATCCGGACGTGATCCTGGTGGGGGAGATGCGCGACCGGGAGACGGCGCAAATCGGCGTCCAATCCGCCCTCACGGGGCATCTGGTGTTTTCAACCTTGCACACCAACGATTCCGCCGGCGCTATCACGCGCCTGGTGGACATCGGTGTGGAGCCCTTCCTGATCGCGTCATCGGTGCTGGCGGTGGTGGCCCAGCGGCTCGTCCGGGTGCTCTGTAGCGGGTGCAAGGTTCCCCACACGCCGGATGATGCGCTGCTGGAACAAATCGGCATAACCGCCGCAGAAGTGGCCGACGGCACGGTGTTCGAGGCCGGGCAGTGTGAGCGTTGCCTCAAGACAGGCTACCGGGGGCGTATCGGGGTCTTCGAAGTCATGGAGATGCGCGCCGCGCTGCGCTCCCTGGTGCTGAAGACCCACGATGCCAACGAAATCAAGGTGGCGGCTGTCCGGCAGGGGATGATCACCCTCAACCGGGACGGCGTTCGCAAGGTGCTCGCCGGGCAGACCACGGTGGCTGAGGTGATGCGCGCGACGCAACGGTGAAGGTCGACAGATGCGTGATTGTGAATTCAGAGGTTGAGAATAACTTCAAGGGTATCTTTGTGTGCTTGATAATCGGCGCGTAGGATGGGAGGAGCGCAAACGATATAGCTTGCTTCGAGATTGGATTTCCTCGATAGAAAAAGGCAGCAGTCTCAACAGCGCAGTCCTTCCCGCCAAAGACTGATTGATTGAATTCAATGATGAAATCCCATTTTTCTTTTCATGATCTGGCGATAGTGGTGATCGCTCTTTTCACCGCAATTTACGGCTGCTCGCCGGGCGGCGGCACGGCGCAGGAACTGTATCAAAAGGGGCTTCGGCTGCAACAGGACGGGGACCTCGCGAGGGCGGAAACCCTGCTGCTGAAAAGCATTCAAATGGCGCCGGGGTCGGCGGCGGTGGTCGCACTGGGCAATCTCTACCAGCAGCAGGGTAAAGTCACCGAAGCGCGCGCCGCCTATACCCGGTCACTGGAGCTGGATCCGGCCCTTTCCCATCCCCAGCTTCGCCTCGCCTACTACGATATCCTGGATAAACAGCCGGCTTCGGCCAGAAATCACATTCAGGCGGTTTTGGACAAGGACCCAGGCAATCCGGACGCCCTTAGACTCCAGGCGAGCCTGTTCAGCGTTCAGAGGGACTGGGCGGCTGCGGAAAAGGCGTTTTCAACGCTGATCGTCGTCCATCCCGGTGACGTCCCGGCATACATGGGGATGGCACGGGTTCAGATTTACCAGAACAAGGCGGACGCCGCGAGCCATACGCTGTCGCGCGTCATCGCCGAAGTGCCCCGGGCGATCGAACCCCGATTATCGCTTATCCGCCTTCGTTTCCTGCTCAATGATTATGCCGGCGCGGAAAAGGCGGCGCGCGACGCACTCGAACACCACCCGCGAATGCCGCTGCTTCACATCATCCTCGGAGGCATTTACGCGGCTCAAACGCAGTGGGGTGAGGCCGATGAGTCCTACCAGGAGGCCATCTCCATCGATGACGGAAATTTTTGGTCCTATCTTGCGGCCTCACGGTATTACAACGGCACCGGTCGGTCGCGGCAGGCCCTGGAAATCCTGCTCACCGCCAAGCGGCGTCTGCCGCAGGATGTTCGTGTGATCGATGCCTTGGCACGTCTTCATCTTCATCATGGCGACGTTCAAGCGGCCGAAGCGGCCATCGCAGCGGCGCTCGAACAGAGCCCCGGCTACGTGCCGGCCCTGATCATGAAGGCGGAAATCGATCTGGGCCTGAAACGCTGGGAGGCGGCCCTGGCCGCCGTCAACCGGCTGCTTCGGTTTCAGCCGGATTACTTCCATGCCCACTACCTAAAGGGGATGGCTTTTCTCGGCGGTGGACAGACCGATTTCGCGGAAAAGGAATTTCAACTCACCATCCACCTGGAACCCAATTTCCAACCGCCGTATCGCGAGCTGGCCAATATCGCGCTGGCCCGAAAACAGATCGACGGGGCCATCTTCCAGTACCAGAAGCTGGTAGACCGTGACCCGGATCAGGTATCGGCGCACATGATGCTGGGGACCCTTTATTCCATCCAAAAAGACTACGAGCGTTCCGAACACCATTTCCGCCGGGCGCTGCGCATCCGGCCCGGACTGGTGGGGGCCGCCAACAACCTGGCCTATCTGCTGGCCCAGAAAGGTGAACACCTCGATGAAGCCCTCAGGCTGGCCCTGGCTGCCAGTGAGCGCCAGCCCGAGGACGCCAATGTCAAAGACACCCTGGGATGGGTTTACTACCGCAAGGGCATGCTGGACAGCGCCATTGCCCAGTTTCGCGCCAGCCTCGAGTTGAATCCGGACCCGGCCATTGTCCACTATCATCTGGGACTGGCCCTGATGGACCGGGGGAACGCGGAGAAAGGTCGCATCGCCATCGCCCGGGCGCTGGAGATCGACCCTCACTTCAGCGCGGCCGAAGACGCAAGAAGGGCGCTCGCACGATGAAGTACCTTTCCTACCGATTCATCGCCGCGTGTATCCTGCTTCCGCCGTTGCTCTACATTCTCACCATTTACGGTATCGAGCGATACTGTTACTACCGCATCGCCGGCGCAGTGACGCGAATCGTTCCGGGGGATATGGGTGCGTTGCTCAACGGTACCGTTCGATTGAGCGATGCAGTCAGTGCCAACCTGACCCGGTTTTTGTCTGAAACCCCGTACCGGGAATGGGGTGCCAGGATCGATGTGACCGTCCTGACCCGGACCGGCAAGCTGATCTATCCCCAACCGGTGGAGGGGCGGCCCACGCCCTTGACCCAGAACGATCCGCTGACGACCGCTTCCATCAATTTCGGGCTGCTCCAGGAGGGGCTGGTGACCCGGATCGACGTGAACCTCGATCCCGGGTCGTGGTTCTCCACGATCGTGCTGTGCCTCGACGTGATTGTGTTTCTGTTGCTTTTCGGATGGCACTACCGCCGCAGTCTTCGGCGCCTACGGATAGAGGACTGCCGCCGTGAAGAAGAGACACGTCGCCTCCAGGGGCTGCTGAGCTTCTTCTCGAAAGATCTGTCCGTTTTGGCCGACGAACGCCGGCGGCTGGAAGAAACGCTTCAGGCAGCGGAACAACGGTTTCAGTCGGAGAGGCATCGCGCCTCTGAAAACGAGCACGCCTGGGTGGCGGAGATCGAAAGCCTGGAACGGCAGCTCGCTGAGAATCAGGCTCGGCAGGCCGACCAGAAAACCGTGATCGACAGCCTCGGCGAGCGCCTGAAGAAGATGGAAACACCGGTCAAACGCAAGGAAAACGCCCATCGGCGGCAACTGGCGCTGATCGAAAGGCGCTTTCGGACCCTGTACAAGAACATCGATCTCCACGAGCGGGCGCTTGACGGGCTCCAGGCGCTCAACGACGATCTGCAGCTCAAGGCCGAGGAACTCATCCACCAGCTCGACGCCGACAGCGGCCGGGTCGTCATTAAACGCAAAGTCTTTACCAAGAATAAGAAGGAGACCGTCTTCGAAGTGGCCTTCGGCAATCACGGTCGTGTATACTTCCGGGCAGGCGATGGCCGACGCCTAGACGTGGTGACCATCGGGACGAAGCACACCCAGCGGAAAGATCTCGAGTACATTGAGAGACTTTAGCATTAACGCTCGTCTAACTTGACATCATTGCCTCAGTGTTGGGATAAAGGCCCAACAATTCGATCTATGGGTACTTTGCTGCCCCGGTTCGAGGGAACCAGAAAGCCCGAACTGAGAGTCGATACCCTTGGTTCGGGCATTTTTATTCAAGCTGGGCTTGGTTGGTTTAAGAAATCGTTTACCCGCTCCGGAATCGGTCATCACCCTGTGCGCCGCATGGGCCTGGCAAGAAGATTTACCCATTGCTGTTACACCGGTCGTGCATGGAATCGATACCGGCGCGCGGTTTACAACCTCAGATCGTTGAAGTCCTCATAACATGCCGTAAGCCTTAATCTCTATTTCGACACCACCCTATCGTGGACAAGAGGAAAGGCCAGCTAAAAAATCGTGAATGTATCGGTTTAAGATGTCGGCTTTCTTGTGAGTACAACCGCTATCATGCTTGAAGGATGGGTGAATGAAAAAGCTATTTTTTATCCTGTTTACTGCTGCATTGATTGCCGTTTCCACAAATGTGGCAAGTGCCGCGACTGTTACTCCAGGCTGGGATGCCGCAGCGGACCTATCTATAGCATCCCGCTTCAGGAATGTGCAGGATCTGAATGCACAGTCCTTGGACGGATGGGAACTGGCATTAGGCGCAGTCTCTGGATTTCCAACAGGGGCAGACAATGTCGACTTTGGATATAATCCGCATTGGGGTAATAGCAATCATTTCGAGATTGCCTACACCAAAAGTGATAATCAAGTCAGTGTCAGCATGGACGTTGATCCTTCTACCTCTAATGGTTTCGAGTATTCTCTGACATATGATAACTTCACACCTTCGAGTTTAAACTATATCCAGTTCGAAGTTGTCAGCAGAGATACCACTGGTTCGGTTTGGTTGACCGACCTGAAATTGAACGATGAAGATTTAGGTAGTTATGGCTCATCCAACCCCAACGATGGTTGGCACACATGGAATATTACCGGCGAAGACTGGACTAACGGATTCACGATCATGGGTACCATGAATATCGATGGCCCATTTGCAAAACTCAACTCAGAGCAGAACAAAATCGATTTTAAGTTCGGTAGCGCTCCTTTCGCCGTTCCCCTTCCCGCTGCCTTCTGGTTGCTGGGTCCAGGGCTGCTTGGCATGGTCTGCTTGAGAAGTCGCTCGACCACCAGCAGCAATCCTTCATAGCCCCATGCGGCACATAGGGCCCCGGACGTAGCGAGACATAGGGCCGTTATTGCGGCTGTAGCTGGCCTTCGTCAGTGGCGATCGGTTACAGTCGCCGTGCGTTGGAACCGGGCGGGTCAGGATATACTGATATTAGGCGGGACAGCGCGTTTCAGGTACCTCGGCATCGTATTCCCGCAAACTAATCGATCTCTAACCGATTCGATACAAGCTCCAAAAACAATCCATCCAGAATAGCCTCTTAACAAATGCCTCGAGATATCCGACGGCATCATTTCGACGGATTCAAAGCGCAATTGACCGAAAAAACACAATCATGCAAGTTCAAGCAGACAATGGGAGAATGCGAACACGCTTCCCGTTTGTTTAGGAGAACGTTATGAAACCAAAGATTCTATTCATTTGCCAGCACAACAGCGGACGCAGCCAGATGGCCGAGGCGTATTTGAGGAAGTTCGCCGGGGACTATTTCGAGATCGAGAGTGCCGGTCTGGTGCCGGCCGAAAAAGTGAACCCGCTGGTGGTCGAAGTGATGAAGGAAGAGGGCGTCGATCTATCTGAAAAGCGGCCACAGAGTGTTTTCGACCTGTTCAGGACGGGAAATATCTTCGCTCATGTCATCACCGTCTGTCATGATTCAGAAAACCAGTGCCCTGTCTTTCCCGGCATTACCTGCCGCTGGCATTGTCCATTTCCGGATCCAAACGCCGTATCGGGCTCGCAAAAGGAAAAGCTCGCAAAAGTCCGTCAAATCAGAGATCAAATCAAGCATTGGCTTTTGAATCCTGAAGCGGGCGGCTTTTCTCTCGAAGCCCTGAAATAGCGGGTTTTTATGCCATTTCAATACGATGCAATCAGCAGCAAGTCCACGAAAGGGCCGAGATTGCATGATCACCGGTAGACGATTTGCGGCCATCGATATCGGCTCGAATGCCGTTCGGCTGCTGCTCTCACAGGTTTTCGAAACCGACAGTGGCCCTTATTTTCGCAAGATTTCGCTGATCCGCATGCCGATCCGGTTAGGCAAGGATGTGTTTATCGATGGAATGATCTCCAAAGACAATGAAGATCAGTTGCTCAATACGATCCAGGGCTTCAAATCCCTGATCGCCTCCTACCGCCCCCTGGCGTATCGCGCCTGCGCCACCTCCGCCATGAGAGAGTCCAGCAATGGCGAAAAAATCCGAAAGCACATTTTGGAAAAGACCGGCGTAGATATCCTCATTGTCAGCGGCAAACTGGAGGCCCGAATCATTTTTGCCAATAACCCATGGACCCGATTGGAAAACGGCAATGCCTGCATGTTTGTGGATGTCGGCGGCGGCAGCACGGAAATCACCGTTTATTCCAACCGTAAAACCAGTTCCCATTCATTTGCCATCGGCACCATCCGGCTGATGGAAGGGATCGTGGATAAACCGCAATGGAAGGAGATGAAATCCTGGGTGCAGCACCACACCCGGAAATTTTCCGGTCTCACGGCCATCGGCAGCGGCGGCAACATCAACAAGATCATCAATTTGGCCCAATGTGGGGGCGGCAGGTCCATTGCTTATGAAAAGATGAAAAAAGTCAGGGACCATCTGAAATTTTTCTCTTATGACGATCGCATCACTAAACTCGGCCTGAAACCCGACCGTGCGGATGTCATCATGCCTGCCCTGAAGATCTACCTGTCGGTGATGAAATGGGGCGGCATCCCAACCATCGAGGTGCCGCAGATCGGGCTTGCGGACGGGTTGGTACGCCTGATGTATCGTCAGTATATTCAGTCCATCAAGCCCCTAAAATTTGGAAAGAAAGACCAAGTCGCGGCCTAGCTATTTTCTCCGTTTCTTGGCTTTCTTTTTTTTATCACTCTTCTTGTTCTTATCTTTCTTTGCCTTTTCTCTTTTCTGCTTGTCATTTTGGGTTTTATTTTTATCAGTCTTCTTTTTTTGCGGTTTATCCTTTTTGCTTTTCTCACGTGCTGCGGTCCCGGCAGGGGCGATATCGGCGGATTTGCTTCCACCGACCGACAAATCGGCGGCAGTCAGCTGTTGGCAGGCATCAGAGATGATCTGTTTTGCTCTGGATTCACCAAGACCGGGGACAGCCGAAACCTGATCGATGGTTGCGGCAGCTAAATCTTCGGCAGAGGCGAAACCTGCTGCTGAGAGTTTTTCGGCAGTGGCCGGACCAACTCCTTTAACTTGAAGAATTGAAGTAGGCAATGATCTATCCTTTCATTTGGTGTATCGACGTATTTATATGAAACGGGGGGCAGCCAAACGAAACAATCAATTCTCCTGGCGTTGAACGTGCCAGTTGGCGACTTCCCGATGAAGCGTTTGAACAATGTGCACCCAAATTGAGGATGAGTGACCCGGATTTAACGTTATATTTATGCAAGGTAAATGTTAGATAAATATTAGGTTACTGTTAGCGACATGAAATAGATAATTTGCGCACCATAGGAAAGAGAACCACTCAGTGCCGCGGTGTAGCCGGATAAAACACGATGAAGGGGAGCGTCTACGATCCGTCCGGCAGGGAATTTACGGATTCGTGGATGTGAATCTCGCGCCGTGCCAGTTCGGCGAAGACGTCGGCCGGCGCGAAGGCAAATTCCGGCATTATGACGCCCGGCGTCGGCACCCGTCCCTTGGCGATGAGCTGAGCGCCGATGGCCATGGGAATTCCAACGCAGCGCGTGTAGGCCCTGAGCCCTTCCCAGCCGTCCACTGACCCGTCCGACGGCGGGTGGGTGTGTGTCAGCACGTGCTCGACGGGACCGCCGCCTCGGGTGCCGATAACCTGCACGTGGAGGGCGTACCCGTAAAGGTCGGTGGTTTGCCCTTCGGGCGCCTGCTGGAGGTAACGGCCGATGGCATCCATGATGCCGATGGTTTCCCCGCCCACACGGATGGGGTCGTTTCTCATAAAGCCCCAGTCGTAGAGCGCGCGGACCAGTTGCATGTTTTGGGGCGGCCAGGTGCCGCGCACCTCGATCAGTCGCACCCCTTTGTCCTTGAGGTAAGCATGAGCGGTGCGCGTTTCCGCGTGGGGTATGATCCACTGGGGATGGGTGCCATAAGGGCCGGGCAGGGTGATGACCCGCTCCCGCGAGAACGGGGGCACCTGGACAAAGGCGTCGTCTTCGAAGACCACCCGTCCGGGAAGCACTGGGTCGTATTCGTAGGTGGTCGTCTCTGTTATTGACGGTGAAAAGGCGATGGGGCGAAAGGCGCCGTGGCTCACCCGGACGGTATCCACCGTGTCCAGTTGATCGGCCGCGTGGCGGACCATCATGTCGGTGATTCCGGGAGTCATGCCGAAACCCGGCACATGCACACGCTGGTGGGCTTTGAACGCTGCGTCGTACTGGTACTCTTCTCCGAACCCGTTGAGGTTGATGCCATGGCATCCTGCCTCGGCGATGCAGGCCGTGGAGCGGTCGTTGAGGTGGATGGTGGTGCCGTCCATGACCACATCGTAACCGCGCATTAGCGAAACGGCGGAGGCCGCATCGTTAATATCCACTCGCTGATAATCCACGCAGCTGCCCAGCGATTCGGCGAGTGCTTTGCCGGCGTCTGCGTTCAGGTCTCCGATGGTGATGCATTCGAAGTCGGAAAATGCAGCGAGATCGCGCACCGCTTCACTGCAGATCTTGCCGGCGCCCCCCAGGCAGAGAATCTTCATGTGTTCGTCTCCTTTGGCCAGTACATGGCGCTGGCGACCGCACCCAGCAGCCGGTCCATGTCGGCAGGCTGCACATCGCCGATGTTGCCGATGCGAAACGTGTCCACATCAGTGACTTTCCCCGGGTAGATGACAAACCCCTGCTCCTTGAGTTCACGGTAAAACCGCTTGAACTCAAACAACGGATGCTCCGGATAATGGAACGCCGTGATGATGGGAGACTGGCACGACGCCGGTAGCAACGTGCGAAACCCCAGCCGCTTCATCCCTTCAATCAGCACCCGGTGGTTTTCAAGGTAGCGCAAGTGCCGCGCCGCGACGCCGCCTTCTGCCGCGAGTTCCTCCAGCGCGCGGGCAAAGGCCCGCACCGTATGGGTCGGCGAAGTGAAGCGCCATTTGCCCAGGCCCTCCTCCATGGTCTGCCATTGATCAAACAGATCGAGGCTGAGCGAGCGAGCCTGGCCTTCGGTGGTCTCAAGCGCCTGGCGCCGGGCGATCACGAAGCCGAACCCCGGCACGCCCTGGATGCACTTGTTTGCGCTGCTGATGAGGTAGTCGGCGCCCATGGCGGCGACATCCATGGGCATGCCGCCGAAGCTGCTCATGGCATCCACGATGTAGATTTTGCCGCCGGCCTTGACGCTGCGGCCGATGGCGTCGACGGGATTGAGCATCCCTGTGGTGGTTTCGCAATGGACCACCGCCACGTGCGTGATCTGCGGATCGCTGTCCATGGCGCGGGTGACGTCATCAGGGTTCGCTGGCGCCCGCTCGCCGGTGTCCAGGACCGTGTGCGCGATGCCGATGCGCCGGGCGATCTGGCCGATGCGCCGACCGTAGGCGCCGTTGGCCACAACCAGCAGTTTGCCTTCACGCGGCAGCGCAGTGGTCACCGTGGCTTCCACGCTGAAGGTGCCGCTGCCCTGCATCAGGACGCTGGTGTAGCCGCTCGCAGCGGTGGCCAGTCGCACGAGCCGGCGCCGGATATCCTGGACGATGCCATTGTAATCATCGTCCCAGGTGCACCAGTCTCTGAGCATGGCGCTTTTGACCGACAAGGTCGTGGTCAGCGGTCCGGGGGTGAGCAGCAGGTAAGGGTTTTCAGGCAGATTTCCATTCGGGTTCATGCGGCGCTCCGATTCAATGGGATAGGGCATCAAAGATCCGCTTCGACCACGCTCAGGGACTGATCCAGAATGTCCAGTGCGTTGTCCAAGTCCTTTCTATCGATATTCAGGGGCGGCGACAGGGGGATGAAGCTCCCCTGGGAGGTCTTGAAACTGAGGCCCCGGTGAAGGCACTCGTACATCAGCCGGTTCGCGGCATCGACAGCCCTCACCTTGGTCTGTCGATCAGTGACCAGATCAATGCCCATGAGCAGACCCACCCCACGCACATCTCCGATGAGAGGGTGTTCCGTTTTCATCGATTCAAGTCGCGCCAAGGCAAAACGCCCAAGTTCGTCCGCGCGGGCCACCAGGCCCTCTGATTCGATGACGTCGATGGCGGCCAGCCCCGCAGCGGCGGCCACCGGGTTTTTCTCATGCGTGTAGTGCCCCAGGGCTTTTTCCGGTGCATCCACGAGGTCCTTTTTCACGATCATGGCAGCAAATGGAATCACGCCGCCGCCGAGGCCTTTCCCCAGCGTCAGGATATCGGGGACCACATCGAACCGCTCGCAGGCGAACATGCGTCCGGTGCGCCCCAGACAAATGGCGGTTTCGTCCATGATGAGCAGGGCGCCGCGGCGGTCGCAGATGCGGCGAACCGCCTGCCAGTAACCCGGCGGCGGCGGGTTGACGGCAGTGTTTCGCACCGGTTCGGCAATAACGGCCCCCACGTCGCCCTCTTTTTCAAGGACGTAGTCGATGTAGGCCGCGCATTTGAGGCCGCAGCTGTCGCAGCGGCCTTCCGGATCCCACAGGCACCGGTAAGGTTCGGCTGGCGGCACCTGCTGGGCGCCGGGCAGCAGTGGGCCGACGCCCTGCCGGAACATGGTTTCGCCGCTGATGGACATGGCATCCATGGAGGCACCGTGAAAGGCGTCCCACATCGACACGATTTTGAACCGCCCCGTGGCGGCGCGGGCGGCTTTCATGGCCATGCCCACGGCGGTGGTGCCGCCCGGTGCGAACAGCGCCCGGCCGAGCGGCTCCGGCGTGATGGCGATAAGCTTTTCGGCGAGCCGGATCGCCGGCTGGTTGGTGTATCGCCGGGTACAGAACGCCAGTCGGTCCAGCTGGTCTTTGATGGCCGCAATCACCCGGGGATGGGAAAACCCCACCTGGTGAACGCTGTTGCCGTGAAAATCCAGAAAAGCTCTTCCCTGAAGGTCTTCGATGACACTCCCCCGGCAGGCGGAAAGCACGTTGAGGCACGGCGTCGACAGGGACTGGTGAACGAACGCGCGGGCGTCTCTCGCCAGCCACTGGCGTGTGTCGGCATCGATGGCCGTCTCGCTCCAGCGGCGCCGATGAGATGACAGATTGCTGTCGCCTTCGGACAGGTCCACCGGGAGGCCGGTTGCCGGCGGTGCGGAGGTGGTCATGGTGTCTGTTTCCTTTGTTCGATCGGCCGCCGCGGGCACGTTTGAAAAATGGACGTCCGGACGCGGCCAGTCGCTAAGTTTATGGGCGCTCACCGCGTGCCAGGCGGGCCTGGATATCATCGATCAGCGGTAGCACTTCCCAAATGCCCTCGGCCACATAGTGCGCACCGGCCTCTTGGTAGCGCTTGCCGATGGCTGACAGCCGAACCGATAGCGCTGCGGGATTCAAGGCTTCAGAAGCCTCACGGCTCAAGCCCAGCTCGTTTCCCGAACGCGTCAGACCGATGGTCCACATGCCGGCGTTAAGGCCTTCCTGAATATCGGAGATCGTATCGCCGATCTTCACCATGGCCTCCATGGGGTAGACGCCCAGCTGCATGGCGTTGAGAAAGCACATCCAAGGATAGGGGCGGCCGGCGGGCACATCCGAGGAGCAGACGACGGCGTCGGGCGCATAACCCTTTTCGTGGGCTGCCGGGGCCAGCACGTCCATCATGGGCGCGGTGTAGCCGGTACAGGAACCGATCAAAATGCCTTGGCGCCGCAGGGCCTCAGCGGTTTTTAAAAGACCGGGGATGGGGTCTGCGTGGCGGGCGATGGTCTCGACCATCATGGTTTCCGTGGCCGCATAGAGCCGATCCACATCCGTGTGCATTGGCGGTTTGCCGTGGACCTGGCGCCACCGGTCGGCTACCGCCGGCAGCGCGCACATGCTTCTGACGTGGGTTTTCTTCTCAAGCCCCATGAACCGGCGGGCCTCGTCGAATGTGACTTCGACGTCGAAACGGGCAAAGACATCGACGAAAACGGCTGCCGGGCCCAGGCAGCCGTAATCCACAGCCGTGCCTGCCCAATCCAGAACAACGGCTTTCACCGGCCCGGTGTAGGGGCCTTTTTTAATGTATATGTCCAACGCGTGTCTCCTTTCTTAAACCCTATCAGCCACCAGCTAAGATAAGTCCGTAATAAGTCCCCATCCTGACGTCATGCCGGCGTAGGCCGGCATCCAGAAGGTTTTGGATTTACTGGACCCCGGCATTCGCCCGGGTGTCGAAAAAGGCAAACTTCCGGCATTTTTCGGTTTAATCAACTCTGATGCCGCCAGGCTTGGGTCTTTTTCTTGTAGAAGTGGCTGCCCAGTTCGATGAGCCCCCGGACAGCCAGGTTGGTGATGACGATCAGCATGCACATGGCCGCGGCCGGTGCCGTGTCGCCGGCGTCGTCCATGTTGACGACGGCTACGGACGCCAGGGGCAGATCGCTGGTGTAGAGAAAAATCACCGCCGACACCGTCGCCATGGCGCTGACGAAGTAAAAGGCCCCGATTTCCAAAATCGCCGGAAAGCATACCGGTACGGTCACGCGGAAAAAGGTCCGGTAAAAGGGAACGGACATGGATTCCGATACCGCTTCAAACTCCTTGTCCAGCTGCCGGAGCGCCGTTGTGGCAGTCAGAAAGCTCACCGTATAAAAGTGGATGATGTTTGAAATGACCAGAATCGCCATGGTGCCGTAAAGAAACAGGAAAGGGTTGGGCAGCCCGAAGCCGGTCAGTGGAATGGTAATGCGCGGGTTGTTGAAGAAAAAGATGTAGGCGATGCCGATGACCAGTCCGGGCAGGGCCAGCGGGATGATGGACAGAAAATAGGCCGTTCGTCGCAGCCACGCCACCCCCTTTGTCTTCTCGATGAGGTAGGCGCTGGAGAAGGTGATTACGGCGCCGAAAACGGCGGTCAGCGCGGCCATGGCGACGCTGTTGCCGAATGCCCGGTATCCGCCCCCGCCCACATCCGCGAAGTGGTAATGATGGAGCGTCCACAGCTGAGGGTAGGTCTCGGGGTTGGTAAAGGCGTAGGGCCATATCTTCACGAAGGAAGCGATCCCCGCCATGAATACCATGATTAGGATGAAACCGGCGATTCCGGCGTTGACAGCGAAGAACGCCGCGTCCCGCGCTGTGTTGGTTTTGGGCATGAAGGGCACGCTGTTGGCCGTGACCACCACCACGGAGCGGCGCTGGACGATCCGGTCGGCGACAAAGGCCAGCACCGTCGGCACAAGCAGGATGATCGACACCGTGGCGCCCATGCCGAAGTTCTGCTGTCCGATGACCTGCTTGTAAATGTCCACGGCGAGGATGTTGAATTGTCCGCCCACGACTTTCGGGGCGCCGAAATCGGTGAACGACAGCGTGAAGCAGACGAACACCGCGCTCAGCAGACCGAACTTGATGCTGGGGACGGTCACCGTGAAAAAGGTGCGGATCTTGCCGGCGCCCAGGCTTTCCGCGGCTTCGTAGAGCCGCGCGTCGGTGTTGGACAGGGCCACCTGCAAGATCATAAACGCCGGCGGAAAGGTGAACACCACTTCGGCGATGGTGATGCCGTTGAACCCGTAAAGATCAATGTTCCAGGCGAGCCAAGGGTAGGTCTCGAAAAATCCGGTGGTGATGACGCCCTTGTTGCCGAAAAGATAGACCAGCGACAGGCCGTAGAGCATGGTGGGGGCGAACAGGGGCAGCATGGCGATGACGCGAAATAGTGATTTCCCGGGCATCTGCGTGCGCTGAATGCCATAGGCATAGCCGAAGGCCAGCGTCACGGACAGAGCCGTGCTCCAGAGCGCCACGCGGATGCTGTTCCACACGGACTGGGCCAGTCCGGTGTCCTCCATGTGGCCTACCAGAAAATCGATCGCACCTGCCGCCTGTAAGACGAGCAAAAACAGCACCGCGATGGTGAGCATACCGGTCTGGTTGAACGGCAGCGCCGGACGAACCAGCGTAAAGACGAAAAAGGCGATCAGCATCCCGGAAGCGGCGATGTAGCCCAGCGTCAGCAGGGTTCTCACCTGGGAAAGCCCATGAATGCCGAAATAATCGAAAAAATTGACCAGCCCGATGAACCGTTTGATCAACACGAGGTTGTCGCCCAGCGGCAGAGGCTCACCGTCAACGGCCCAGCGCTGCCCGGCGGTTCGGTGGACGCTGATGGGGCGGATATCGAGCCGGTTGCGGATGGTGGCCTGAGGCCGGGCGTGAGAGCAGACCACCGCTTCGATGCGATCCCCATCGACAGTGACGACAATGCCGTCGGCATCTGCCCGGCCCATGTGAAGGGGCGTTTCGGTGTTGTCGATGAAGAGCTTCGGGCGACCGTTTTCCATCATGAGGACGACGGCGCGTCCGGCCACATCGATTTGCCCGCGAAAGTCATCATCAATCTTTTCCTGCTCGGTAGGCTCTTCGATCTTAACAGGCAGTTCGACATTTACGGCCCGACGGACCACCTCCATCAGTGGCAGCACGACGCCGCCCAGCAGCCAGAGACAGGCCAGACCGATAAAGGCGCGCCTGACCCAGTCTTCGGGGCTCGCTTTTTTGGATACACTCCGGCCGCGGAGGGCGGTATTGAGCGCCAGAGCTTCAATGCTGTCGGATGGGGTCACGGTCTACCGTTGGTTGATGGGTTCTCACTATCTGTTTTCAGGCCGCTGTTTCGCGAAAGAGCAGTATTTTATCCGGCGGCAGATGAATCGGCAGCTCTACGGTCTCTTTCAGGGCCATCTCTTCGACGGCCTCCGACTGAAGATCCATCTTCAGCGTCTGGTCGGTGACCCCGCCGGCCGGATGCAGCACCTGGAGATACACCCGGTAAAGGGACCCTCGGAACATAATGGCCTGGACCTTGGCGTTGACGACGTTTTGATCATGGGTTTCGCCGTTTCTAATCACGCGGATGTCTTCGGGTCGCACGGCCATGGTCACGGCCCGTCCCTGATGTTCAGCTGCACGGCCGGGCGCCAAGCTTAGAGTGTAGTCTCCGAAAAGGACCGTGTCGGGATCTTTTCCCCGGCAGTTGGGGATGAAATTCATGGACCCGATGAAGCCGGCCACGAAACTGTTGCTGGGCAGGCGGTACAGCTCATGGGGGGAGGCAAACTGCATCAAGCACCCGTCTTTGATGACCACGACGCGGTCGGCCATGGTCAATGCCTCCTCCTGGTCATGGGTGACCATGATGGTGGTGATCCCCAGGGTCTCCTGGATGCGGCGGATTTCCATTCTCAAATGCACCCGAACCCTGGCGTCCAGCGCCGAGAGCGGCTCGTCGAGCAGCAGCAGAGATGGCTCCGGGGCCAGGGCCCGCGCCAGGGCGACCCGCTGTTTCTGGCCGCCGGAAAGCTGGGCCGGGTATTTGAACGCCTGATCGGAAAGCCCCACCAGGGAGAGCATCTGCAGGGCGCGGGATCGGCGCTGGGCGGCCGTCTGGTGGCCTTTTCGGATGCCGTACATCACATTGCCCAGCACACTGATGTTGGGAAAGAGCGCATACGACTGAAACACGATCCCAAATCGCCGCTTGGCCACAGGCTCACGGGAGACGTCCCGATCGTCGAGCCAGACGGCCCCGGTGTTTTGCTCCTCCAGGCCGGCGATCACGCGCAGCAGTGTGGTTTTTCCGCAGCCGCTGGGGCCGAGAATGGAGACGAACTCGCCTTTTCTCACGCCTAGACTGACATTGTTGAGGGCAATGAAATCACCAAATGTTTTGGTGACGCCCCGGACTTCGATGAAGTACTCGCCTGGATCGATGTTTCTGACGGCTTCCATGAGGGTCTCCAAGAGAAAGGGTCCGAGGCCTGGTCCGCCATTTTTGTGTGGCGGATACAAGGGGGCAAGGATTCGATTGAAAACCCACTGCACCAAACATGAATCCTTGAACCCCCGAATCCTGGTTTGTCTATTTTTTTGGTTCGCTCTTTTGATCGTACCGCTTGGTCCATTCGGCGAGGATGGCCTTGCGATTCTTGGCGGCCCAGTTCAGATCGTTCTTGATGAGCACGGACGTGGGATCCGCCGGCCACCCCTTGGGGGCGTCCACCTTGATGTCCGTGGCTACGATGGGGTAGACCTTGGCATACATGGCCATGGCCGCGTCGCTGATGGCCCAGTCCAAAAAGACCTTGGCGTCTTTGTTGATTCTGGGCTTCTTGATGAGGGCGTTGGCCTCAACGTCGTAGCCGGAGCCTTCCTTGGGGAACACCACTTCGACCGGCTCCCCCTTGCTGCGCTGCATGAAGCCGCGGTAGGCAAAGGAAATCCCGATCGGGAACTCGCCCTTGCCGGCCAACTTGGCCGGTTTGGATCCGGAGTGGGTGTAGAGGGCCATGTTCTTGTCGAGCTGGTCCAGGTAATTCCAGCCGGCTTCTTCCCCCATGAGCTGAAGGATGGCCGACACAGTGAGAAAACCAGTCCCGGAAGATGCCGGGTTGGGCATGACCAGATACCCCTTGTATTCGGGCTTGAGCAGGTTGGCATAGGACTGGGGCATGTCCAGGTTGTGCTTTTTCATTTCGATGGTGTTGCCCACAAAACCTGTCACCCAGGCCTTGATGCCGACCCAATGCGCTTCTTTGTTGGTCGTGTCCTTCATACCGGTTTTGACCTTATTAACCCCTTTGGGGTTGTAGCCTTTGAGCATGCCCAGGTCGTCGCAAACCAGCAGGCTCGTGGCTGCGGTCCCCCACACCACATCGGCGACCGGGTTGTCTTTTTCAGCCAGCAGTTTGGCCGTCACGATGCCCGTGGAATCGCGCACGATGTTGAGCTTGATGTCCGGGTGGGCCTTTTGGAAGGCCGGGACGTACACTGCCAGTTCATCGTCTTCCAGGGCGGTGTAGACCGATAGTTCTCCCGCCCAGGCGCTGCAGCACATCCCGGTTACGATGATGGCGAGCAGCGCCGCCCCAATTACTTTCATGGTCGATTTCATCTGTCGCTTTCTCCTTTTACTATTTGGTTATGGATAGACGGCGGAAGGGTGATTTCCTTCCGGTGTTGATGGACGGACACTTTCGAGCAAGTCGAAAAAGGCGCTCACCGTCCTCAGACGGCGAAATTCAGGAAGGCAGATAAAATACTGAGACGCCCGCATGTCTGTCCCGTCAATGCGGATTTTAAACAACCGCTCGTCTGTGGTGTATTCGTCTTCAAGCGCAATGCCAAAACCGATTCCTTCCACCACCGCATCGCGAAGGGTTTCCCAGCTATCGAGTTCAAGCACGATGTCGGGGACCACACCGAATGTCTTCAGCCGGGCCATAAAGATTTGCCGGGTCATGGATGTGGGGTGCAGCGCCACCATGCGCTGGTCATGTAGCGCCGGGATCTGAAGGGACTGAGTGCCGGCCCATTCGTGACCGCGGCCGACGAAAAGCACGATTTCCTGATTGCCATAAAGAGAGCAGTGGACCCTGGGATCCGGCAGGGACCCGGTGATCTCGGCGATATCCAAACGACAGGCCAGCACCTCATCCAGCAGATTCATGGAATCATCGACCCGCGCCTTCACTTGAATTTCCGGGTACCGGTTCATGAACGCAGCCAGGACTTCCATGACCAGGTAATTACAACTCATCCCTACGCTGAGACTCCCTTTCTTCAGCTGACTGGCAGAATCCAGGATCGACTCGATATCGTCGACGATGCTGATGACCTTGCGGGCCTTGAGAACCAGGTCCTTGCCTATCGTGCTGAATTGGACCGCCTTGCCATGGCGCCAGAAAAGCTTCACACCATGGGTGCCCTGGAGTTTTCGCATCTGCATGGAAACCGCCGGCTGGCTGATGCCCAGAAAGCTGGCGGCTTTGGAAAAACTTCGCTCCCGCTCCAGCGCATCCAGCACTCGCAGCTGTCCAATGTTCATCATAAAGGGGTATCCTGCAAGGGGACAAAATTGAGGTCCGATTGGTGGGAAAGCTATAGGAGCACTTTTAGCAGCGCATTGGACCCTTGTTAGGATTTTACAAGGCTTTGTTATAGATACTTGGGGGATTATAAGTGGGGGTTATATAGGGCCGAGCATTGTATGCGAGGCAGGCAGAGGGCAAAAATGAGATGATGAAGGAAGAGCGCGCCGATCTATCCGAAAAGTAGCCATAGAGCGTTTTCGATCTATTCAAAGCGGAAAATATCTACGCATATGTCATGGTCGTCTGCCATGATTCAGAAAGCCAATGTTCTGTCTTTTCAGGCATCGCGCATCGTTGGCATTGCCCGTTCCCGGATCCGGGCGCCTGTGGGGTCACGACGCGGGAGGGTCGCGACCCGTGGTTTCGATGTCGCCCACTGCTGGCTGGAGCTTACTGTAAAACCGCATTTTTGAATTTCGCCAGGCGCCATGATTCGAACGAACGGAAAGGAACGCCCGGATAACGGGCGCAGTGGCTTTTGGCGGTATGCTTGTGCTATATCGATAGGCAAAATGTTTTTTGCCAACGGCCATTCCGCTCTGTGGCCACAACGGCCGGAGATGACACAAGACCACGCTTTTCGAGTCATTTTTATACCGACTAAGGAGTACGCCATGACAGACAACGCGATCGCCGCAGAGCCGCTCAAATCCAAGTGCATCGTCATGCCGTTGCGCCCGGAAGCAGGGCAGTCCTTCAGCGGCGTGGGCATGGGGCTTCATTTCATGCTGGGCAACATCATCGTCCTTCACAGTGGGTTTGAGGAGATGTGGTTCGGTTGGCGATACAAGAAGGTTTTTCCGGACGTGGGCGTCTTTTCCGATTATGTCCACCGGCCCGATGCACCGCTTGATATCGTCGCAACGGGAAAGACCCAGAAGGTCCGCTATTGGATCGAAGGCTGGTACCGCATTACCGGCGATGTCGTCAGCACGCGTCTGATCTTCACCGATGCCGAAACCGGTAGACGCATCGGAGATGACCGCCTCACGGCGGATCCGACGGACCAGTACATCGGCTACCGGGTGGATGTCATGAACTGGATGGCCTCCTGCGGCCTGGCGTTTCCCGATGTCCAGGCGGCGCGGGTCCTCTGGTCGGAAGAACTGCCACTGCCGGCGCTGGAAGTTTTTGGCCGGGGTCTTGAGGCCTATTATATTCACACCGGGTTCGGCGGTATCGGGCCCGTGGACCTCTCACTGCTGGACCGAGCCGTTGCGCAGGCGCCCCATGCCTACCTGCCCCAGGACATGAGGGGTTGGGTGCTTTATAAGAACCAGGACTACCCCGCAGCCGCGGCGGCGTTTCGCGCCGCAGTGGACATCAATCCCCACGGGGCCGGGGCGATGGCCGGTCTCATGTGGCTGGGCGTTGTGGCCGGCAATGCACGGGAGGCGTATGCCTGGGCCGAAGCCAAGGCCGAAGCCTGCGGGACATCCATACAGGACGCCCGGGAGAAGACCACCCGGTTGTTGAAGAAGCAGGCCGGTAAGTGAACGCCGATAAAAGCCGGAATCTCCCGCAAAGCCGCCGTTCGTTTTTTCATTCATCATTCGACGTTGGATGTTCGATGTTCGACGTTCGCTTTTCTCGGCGTACTTGGCGTCTTTGAGAGAGAATTGCTTTTCCACGCCTCTGCGGCGCTCCGCCCGCATCTGGACTTCCACCGCATTTCCAGTGGAATCATGGTGCCTGTTAACCTGTAAAGTTAACACCTGTTAGCGCTTTCCCTTCGCAGTCCCTGCCACCATTGGCGCAAAAAAATTAAATATACAGTTATTATAGCCTGTTGTATGATTGCACCATCCGGCAGTGCCTATGGCACGTCCTTTGCTTTATATAGCGCAATGCATCATCCCTGTCGCCGACTCTCTGGCAAGATCGACGGCTGAAATGGCGGATGTGTATTAAAGCCGGGTAGTTAAACACTTTACTGCACCAACGGAGGGTACCATGATCAGAAAAACGTTTGCGCTGCTGTTAGCCGTCCTGTTAACCGCAGCATGGGCCGGGCCCGCCCTGTCCATGGAACTCGGAAACAAGAGGAAGGGAAAGTACACCTATCGCAAGGTCTATCAGGCCTGCTTCGACCGGGGAGCGGTGGATTCAAAGACGCCGTTTCTCAGCCCTGCCGACAAGACCATGGCCGAATGGGAAACCATTTACACCGGCAAGGACTATTCCATGTTCAAGTGTGCCGATGAATGGAAGGCGCTCAGCGATGAAGATGTTCTGGACATTTTCAGCTATCTGTATTCCTTCGGATCCGATTCGCCCACGCCGGCCAAATGCAAGTAGTGTCCGTCCATAAGCGGCATCTTTTGGCCCCTGGCGGCGTACTCGCACCTTTTGTCATCCTCAACGTAGCTGCCGCTACGCCTGCGGTGCCAAAAGTGCTCGGGCCTTGCCAGGAACCAAAACCTACCGCTTCTGAACGGACACTTTTCCATAAGCGGCATCTTTTGTCACAGAATGGAACCACTTTTAAGGAGAAATTTATGAGACTGCATAAGCTTTACACCCTGGTCGCGATGACTGTACTGCTCGCGGTCGCCGGCACCCTGTACGCCGCAGATGGTGTTGAAAACCCCTTTCACAGCATCGTCGACGCCGCGTTTGTCAAGCAGCACGTCACGATTCCCATGGACGAAGCGGTTATGATCATTGATTCTCGGCCCAAACGTGCCCAGTACAACAAAGGGCACATCCCCATGGCCGTCAGCATTCCCGACTCCGAATTTGACAAGCTCATTGACAAATTGCCCGCGAGCAAGGACGCTCTGCTGATTTTCTACTGCGGCGGCCTGAAGTGCCCCCTCAGCCATAAGTCGGCCTGGAAGGCCGAAAAACTCGGCTACAAGAACGTCAAGGTTTTCGCCGAAGGCTTCCCCGGATGGACAAAGGTCGCGGGCAACTATTCCGATGTTTCGGTGGAATGGGTCAAAAGCCAGATCGACGGTGCCGCGGATCTGATTCTGGTCGACTCCCGGCCCAGGCGCCCAATGTACGAAAAGGGCCACATCCCCACGGCCATCAGCATTCCCACCTCCGAGTTCGACAAACACCTGACCGAGCTGCCCGCCGACAAGGCCAAAACCCTGGTATTCTACTGCGGCGGCTTTAAATGCCCCTTGAGCCACAAAGCGGCAGAAAAAGCCCTGGCCCTGGGCTACACGGACGTCAAGGTGTTTTCCGCCGGCTATCCGGCCTGGAAGGAAGCTTACGGCGACGCACCCGCGGGTTCTGCCATCAAGGCCGGGGGAGAGGAAGGCAGCATCGACATCGAGCAGTTCAAGGACCTTTTGGCCAATAAACCCGAAAGCATCCTGCTCATCGATGTCCGGGATCCCGGTGAATACGCGGCCGGCCATTTCAAGACAGCGGTCAACATGCCCACGGACACCCTCGAAGCCAAGATCCCCACCCTGCCTTCCGACAAGCCCATCGTTTTCGTATGCAGCACGGGCGCCCGCAGCGGTGAGGGCTACTACATGCTCAAGGACCTCAGGCCGGAGTTGAAAACGGTTTACTATCTGGATGCCGAAGTCGATATCAAAAAGGACGGCGCCTTCACTATCGTTAAGCACTGATACCGGATCGATATCGGTTTCGAGACGCTGCCGTTGGCCGCCACCGGAGAAACCTTGCGGTGGCGGTCCGCAGCGGCAGACCATCTGGGATTGCCGCTACGATGGAGGGACAAATCATCATCATGAATACCCATATGCGCATCAGATATCCCGTACTTCTCGTCCTGCCCGTCTTGATCGTTCTCGGGTGCTGTCTGTTTCAGCCCGCCGCTGATGCCAGCGACGAGGAGCAGGCCCCGGGACGCACCATGGCTCAGCAGGCCGTCAAGGAAGTCAAACACTGGAATACGACGAACCATGCCAAGCACACCGCGCTTCAGCAGGATTTCAAGAGCGGGGCGGAAGTCACCGCGGCCTGCCTGAGCTGTCATTCGGAGGCGGCCGACCAGTTCCATAAGACGATTCACTGGACATGGCTGGTATCAGCGGAGGGCCGCAAATACGGCAAAGCCGGCAATTCCGTCAACAATTTCTGCATTTCGGCCAACGCCGGCGCCGACAAAGGCTGCTATTCATGCCACCCGGGCTGGGGCAACGACACCACCGGTGGCATCAACTGCCTCAACTGCCACAGCAGCAAAGCCATGAACTGGGAGGAGGCCTTCACCGACATCAACGCCTTCTTGAAGGAGGCAGACCCCGAATCGCATGATCTCGCCAAAGAGCTCATCGCCGAAGTCCAGGCCTCCGCCCAGGCGGTGACCCTGCCTGCCCGCCAGAACTGCGGCGAGTGCCACTTCAAGGGTGGCGGTGGTGACGGCGTCAAGCACGGGGATCTCGACACCTCGCTGGTCAAACCGAGCAAGGCGCTGGATGTGCACATGAGTGCCGAGGGGCAGAATTTCACCTGCGTCCGATGCCACACCACCTCGCTGCACAACATCTCCGGGCGGATTTACACCAACCCGGCGTTCAAGGACAGAAAGAGCCTCATCGAAGATGATCTGGCTCCGAAGATCACCTGTGAGTCCTGTCACAGCGCCACTCCGCACAAGGCCAATTCCAAGGCCAACGACCACACGGATCGGGTCGCCTGCCAGAGCTGCCATATCCCCGCCTTTGCCAGAGAGCTGCCCACAAAGATGTCCTGGGATTGGGAAAAGTCGGGGAAACTCGAAAACGGCAAGAAGGTCAAGCACAAAGGCGCCTTCGGCAAGGAAGACTATCTGACCATCAAGGGGGAGATGCGGTGGGAAAAAGACGTGACACCGGAATACTTCTGGTTCAACGGCGCCATCCGATCCACCACCGTCGCCGATACCATCGACCCCAGCGGTGTGGTTAAAGTCTCATGGCCCGATGGAGATCGCAGTGACCCGAACGCGCGGATCTTTCCCTTCAAAGTGCACCAGGGCAACCAGCCCTACGACAAGGTCAACAAGACCCTGTTGGCGCCGCTGCTGAGCGGTAAGGACGGCTACTGGAACACGCTCGATTGGTCCGATGCCCTGGGGCGCGGGCAAAATGCTCTGGGGCTGCCTTTCTCCGGAGATTTCGGATTCGTGAAAACGACCTACGTATTTCCCACCACCCACATGGTGGCGCCCAAAGAAAACGTCGTTGCCTGCACCGAGTGCCACACCCGCCAGGGGAGCCGGCTGGTGAACCTGGCTGGTTTTTACATGCCGGCACGCGATCGCTGGAATGCACTGGACGCCATTGGCTGGGTGGCCGTGCTGGGCGCACTGGTGGGCGTGACCCTCCATGGGCTTGGCCGCGTGTTCACCCGCTCGGCGAACGGCCACGGCCGCCGGAAGGAGGACTGACCCATGAGCAAAGAAATGATCAATGTTTATCTGTACACCCGCTACGAACGGCTTTGGCACTGGCTGCAGGCCGCGTTCATCATCATCCTTCTGGTTACCGGATTCGAGGTGCACGGGACATTCAGTCTGCTGGGGTTCCAGAGGGCCGTCACCGTTCACAATGCCGTTGGACTGACCTGGCTGGTGTCCTTCTTTTTCTTCGTGTTCTGGCTGTTCACCACCGGTGAGTGGAAACAGTACATCCCCACGACCAAAAAAATGATTTCGGTCATCCGCTATTACGCCTACGGCATTTTCCGGGGAGAGGACCATCCGGTGCCCAAGCGAAAGGACGCCAAGCACAACCCGCTGCAGCGGCTCACCTACCTCTCTCTGGCGGCGTTCTTGCTGCCGCTGCAAATGGTGACCGGGTTTTTCTATTGGGGATACAACAATCTTGCCGCCTGGGGACTGCCCCAGATCAGTCTCGGCACCATCGCTTTTGTCCATATGGCCGGCGCCTTCGCGATCCTGCAGTTTCTGGTGATCCATATTTACATGACCACGACGGGGCACAAGATCACCGCGCACGTCAAGGCCATGATCACCGGATGGGAGGAAATGGACCCCCAAACGGACATCGAAAGTTGGGAGAAAGCCAGAAAGCCCGCATAGTGCGGGTTCTCCCCGCTACCCTCCACTATCTGGCCGGCCGGCCCTCGCCAGGGGGCCGGCCATTTTTTTGGGCATCTTGCATTATTCGGTGGCGCGCCCTATAGCATAGGCCATGAGACACCTGCTGAAACTGAGTGCGATTATCGTGGCACTGCTGATGTGCACCGGCGTATCGGTTGCCGCCGATTTGACGCGGGCGTTCATGAACTGCACTTACCTGATTCAGAGCCACACGGTTTACGGTACGGCATTTGTCATCGGAGAGCCGGTGCCCGATGCCCCGAGCCGTTCCAACCTGGTGTTGGTGATGGCAGCCCATATCCTGGAGTCCATGCCCGGCGAAAAGGCCGTTTTGCACGCCCGTGTGCATGATGGTGACCGGTGGCGCAAAGTGCCGTGGCCGATCACCATACGTCATCAGGGACGGGCGCTGTGGACCCGGCATCCGGCGGTGGATATCGCCGCGCTTCGCGTGGCGTTGCCCCAGGGCTCCAGTGAACGGGTGCCGGCTATTGACCTGGCTGCCACGGATGCCGATTACCATCGATTTGGGATCCAGCCGGGAGAGGCTGTTATGGTGCTGGGCTTTCCTTTGGCCATGGGCAGCGGTGATGCCGGGTTTGCGGTTCTCAGAGGCGGACGTGTGGCCAGTTATCCGTTGACACCGATCAGGGCCGAAAAGACGTTTCTGGTGGATTTCCCGGTATTTCCAGGCAACAGCGGCGGGCCGGTCATCATGGAAAGCGCCGGGCGCGAGCTGTCCGATGGCACGCGGGCCGGGCGGGTGCAGATTCTGCTGGGGGTCGTTTCAAGGGAGGCGCTGTCCGTTGACACCGGGCCTGACGCAACGGCGACGATTGGTCGGCCGTTGTCGCTGGCCTGGGTCGTTCACGCCGACTTCATCCGAGATCTGATCGAAATGCTGCCGCCGCCCTGAGGCGGCAGCCAATATGAGCATAGCGCATTTTCGACAAGCATTTACAATTATGGATCAACTCCAAAAGGGTTGACCCCTTGAACCCTATATTTTTGGAGGCCCCATGTACACCGTCAGTGTAGAATTCATCGTAGATACCGTCCACCGTCAGGGGTTCCTCGATCGGGCCAAACGCCAAGCCATGGACTCGCTTGAAAACGAGTCCGAGTGCCACCAGTTCGATGTCTGCGTTGATCCTGACGACCGCGCCCGTTTTTTTTTCTACGAGGTGTATACTGACGCGGCCGCTTTTGCCGCGCACCGTGAAACGACCTATTTTGCAAGCTACAGCGCGGACACGGCGGACTGGGTCCGTGAGAAAACGATTCACACCTGGGAGAAACAGGCATTGGTGTGAGAAAGCAGGTTTTTAGGCCGAAGACTGAAGGCTGACAAACTCGCAAAAAATCTAAAATTACCACAGAGGGCGCAGAGAGCACAGAGATAACTGATTAATTATTAGGCATATTCTCTGCGGTCCTCTGCGGTCTCTGTGGTTCAAAATCACTTTTTACGGGACTATCAAAGCTGAAGGGCAGAACCTGTTACCGGGGCGGATTCCATTTGAACACGTCCTAATGGCCCCTCTTATGAACGGGTTCCCGAACCACGGCTGTCTCGCACAACCGCCATCATCCAACCAGGAGGCAAATCATGAACCGGCGTTCCCTCATTTTGGCTTTGCTGTTGTCGCTGGTGTGGGCTGTTCCGGTCTGGGCAAGGACATCTGATTTTATCGAAGTCTATACCTACAACGCCGGGGAAAACGACAGCAAGCTCACCTGCCGCACCGTATCGCTCATCGAGGTCAAGCGCCTGCTGTTGGAAAAGATCGGCACCTATCTGGAGACCCGCACCGAGGTCAAAAATTTCGAGATCACCAGCGACGACATCATCGCGCTCACCGGCGGCATCGTCAAAACGGAAATCCTCAAGGAGGAGTGGAACGGCGATTCCTACCGCCTGACCGCGCGCATCGAGGCCGACCCCGATGATATCGCCAAAAAAATTGACGAACTGAGAAAGACGACAGGGTCGGTGGACTCTGCCCGGCGGTTGGCGGAGGTCAACGTAGCGTCTCTGGAGCAACTCAGGGAGATGCAATCGGAGATGACGCGGCTTCAATCCAACCTCGTCAAGGTCAATCAGGACCTCAATGCCAACCAGGGGCTTCTGAATGCCTGGGGGCTTTATGAAAAGGGGGTCAACCTGAGGCAGACGGGAAATCCCCAGGAGGCCGTCGGGGTGATGACCCAGGCCCTTGCTGAAAATCCGACCGCCATGGGATTTTTCGAGCGGGGCATGGCGTATATGGAGCTTCAAATGCCTGAAAAGGCCATTGCGGATTTCACTGCGGCGCTGGCCATCGAGCCGAACATGCGCGGCGCAATGTTCAAGCGGGGGCAAGTTTACCTGAAGCAGGGGCAGAAATCGGAGGCTGTCAGCGATTTCAAACGCGCGGCAGAACTCGGACACCCCCATGCACGAAAGTGGCTGAAGAAAAACCGATATTCATTCTGAGGCCAACTCTCTATACCCGATATCAGCCGCATTCACGATGCTGGGGGCGGCTGTCGGCGGTGCGTTGCCGAGAAACGGTGAGATGTCCTGCTGCTGCCAGGCAGGGTAGCCCTTCAGGATGCCGGCCACGTTGGCGGCTGCCAGAGCGGCCATGCCTTCCCGGGTCCAGCGGGTGGCCGAAGCGATGTGCGGGACGATGACCGCGTTTTCCAGATCGGCGAGACCGGGCGCGAGGGCCGGTTCGTTTTCAAAGACATCGAGACCCACCCGAAATGACGGGTGCCGCCGGCAGTGGGCCACCAGGGCCGCCTCGTCGATCACCGGACCGCGGCTCGTGTTCACCAGAACGGCGTTTTCTTTCATCAGCGCCAGACGCTCGGCGTTGATGAGGTGGCGGGTGGCGTCGTCCAGAACGGTGTGGATGCTCACGCAATCGGCCATTGCAAGCAATGCTTCGACGGTATCGGCCCGGCGGCAGGTCACGGACGGCTCGTCGCGGCTTCTCAGGTATTCGGCGTACGCGGCGACGGACTGCTCAAGATCGGCGTTCGGGTAGATGTCGTAGTAGAGTGCGTTCATCTTGAGGCCTTCCACCATCATGCGGGCATAGGCCGCGCCGATGCGACCGGCGCCGATGATGCCGACCGTTTTTCCGCGCAGGAGCTCGCCCATGAGCAGGGACGGCAGCCACCCGGTGTATCGCCCCCCGCGAAGAAACCGCTCGGCCTCCCCTAGGCGCCGGGCTGCGGCAAAGGTCAGGGCCACCGCCATTTCCGCCGTGGTCTCGGTGAGCACCCCGGGGGTGTTGCCTACGGGGATGCCGTGCCGGGTGGCAGCGGTCACATCCACATTGTTGTATCCCACCGCGTAGTTGCTGTATGCGCGTCCACCGGCCGCTTTAAGCGCGGCAAACAGATCCTCTCCCCAGACTTCGGTGAGCTGGCCGATGGCCCCGTCGCAGCGGTCTCCAATGGCCGCCCGGATGTCTTCGACCTCAAGCACGCGGGTCTCGGGACAGACCTCAACGCAGCAGTCCGCCGCGGTGAGGATGTCCAGCCAGCGTTGGCCGGGCAGCATCTTGGTGACGATGACCCGGCGCCGCCCGGAAGGATTATGGGTCTGCCAGTCGATGGGTGCCATGAATTCACCTCCTTTTCATCAGCGCGCTACATCACCGGAAAAGAAAATTTTTCTCGCGCAGAGACGCAGAGGCGCAGCGGAAGGAATCGTAAAATCGGTTGTGATACCGGTGCGTCGTCACCAGTGATGAACTGTCGATCTCGTTTGTTTGGAGTCACTGCCCGTGGTGCATATTCTTTTTCGCTTGTCTTTGAAGCGCCAGTGTCGCCTCAACGCACACTGAATTATAGCCGCTTTTTGATCACAACTACGTTCACGAAGCACACGAATTGCTTAATTGTCCATCGTTGTAAAAGTTTTTCGCCGTGACCTTCGTGTTCTTCGTGGCGAACCATTCAATGGCACGGATAACATCCACTTGAACCTTCTTGAGAAGCGTAATCCTTTTTGCCCTTGAAATTCTCTGCGTCTCCGCGTCTCCGCGGGAAAATCGGTTTTGTGTTACGCCGTTGCCGTGTGTTTTTCTAAACCTGAGCACTCACTGTCGCTTGCGTGCCACCACCGATTCCACCGCTGCCATGATATGCGGCGCCGACATGCCGTATTTATCCAGCAAATCCAGGTACGGGCCCGATTCGGCGAAGGTGTCCTGCACACCGATGCGTTTCATGGGGGTGGGGATATTTTCAACCAAAAATTCAGCCACGGCACTGCCCAGACCACCGAAAACCACGTTGTTTTCAGCGGTGACGATGGCGCCGGTCTCTTGTGCGGCCTTCAAAACAGCCGCCTCGTCCAGGGGTTTCAGTGTGGGGCAGTCGATGACCCGCACCGCGATCCCTTTTTTGGCCAGCTGGGCTGCGGCCACCAGCGCATGCGCCGTGAGATCGCGCATGGCGATGATGGTGGCGTCGGTGCCTTCCCTGACGGTGACCGATTTGCCGATTTCAAACGGGTAGTCATCGGTGAAGAGCGCAGGCACCGGATCCCGGGTAAAGCTGAGGTAGACCGGCCCGTCGTAGGCGACGACCGCACGGGTGGCCATGGCGGTGGTGACCGCGTCCGCCGGGGCGATGACGGTCGAATTGGCCACCGCGCGCAGAATGCTCATGTCTTCCTGGCCCTGGTGCGTTACGCCATCGGGGCCGGGGGTGATGCCGCTGTGACTGGCGGCGATCTTCACGTTGAGTCTGGGATAGTGGATGCTGTTACGCACCTGATCCAGCGCCCGCATGCTGGCAAATACCGCATAGGTGCAGGCAAAGGGGATGAGCCCGGCGGTGGCCATGCCGGCGGCGGCGGCAAACATGTTCTGCTCGGCGATGCCGAAGTTGAAGGCCCGCTCGGGAAACGTGTCGTAGAACTTCCGCGTGCCGATGGACTTTGAGACATCGGCATCGAGCACCACCACTTGAGGGTGCTCGGCGCCCACGGCAAGCAGGGTTTCGGCGAAGGCGGCGCGTGTGGGGGCTTTCTCGCCTTTGACAAACAGGGTGCCGGCCGCAAGCAGGGGAATTACTTCGGGGCGGACGTAACGATAGGGCGTCGGATTATTGCTCACAGCTGCACCTCCTGATCTCTGCCAGTGCCTGATCGGCCTGCTCCCGGCCGGGCGCCTTGCCATGCCACTCACAGACGTTTTCCATGTAAGACACGCCCTTGCCCTTGATGGTATGGGCCAGAACAAAGGTGGGAATGCCCTTGCGCGTTTTGGCCCCTTCCAGGGCATCCACCACGGCGGCCATATCGTGGCCGTCGATCTCGGTGACGTGCCAGCCGAAGGCGCGCCATTTGTCGGCCACCGGTTCGATGGGCATAAGCTCGTCCACGTACCAGTCGTTTTGAAGGTTGTTGCGGTCCATGATGGCGGTGAGATTGTCCAGCTTCCAGGCGGACGCGCTCATGGCGGCTTCCCAGACAGAGCCTTCCTGGGACTCGCCGTCACCGATGACGACCCACACGTGGTAGTCTTTTTTTTGGAGTCGTCCGGCCAGAGCCATGCCCACGCCTACGGAGAGCCCCTGCCCCAGGGAGCCGGCGGTCATGTCGATGCCGGGCACCTTGTTCATGTCCGGATGCCCCTGGAGGATGCTCCCGAGGCGCCGCAGTGTACCCAGGTGCGATTTGTCGAAAAAGCCGCGCTCGGCCAGGGTGGCGTACCAGACCGGGCAGGCGTGCCCTTTGGAAAGGATGAACCGGTCGCGTTCGGGCCAGCGGGGGTTTGCCGGGTCGATGTTCATCAGGCGGAAGTACAGGGCCGTGACGATATCGGTGGCCGACAGAGAGCCGCCCGGATGTCCGGCGCCGGCGGTGCAGATCATGTCGATGATGTCGCACCGAATGGTGGCGGCCATCTGTTTGAGTTCGTCGATGGTGAGCGGGGGTTGGTTCATGATGGATGTGCTCCTTTACTTCAGGGAAAAAATCTCCGATTCGATAAATCGCCACGTTGCCAGGTAGTCTCCGGAGGCCATCAACTGGGCGATGCGCCCGCCATCGATGCGGTCCAGCAGGGCCCAGATCCGATGGGTGATGCGGCTGTTGGCTTCGAAGGTGCCTCGGATGTCCCAGCGGGTCGGCGACGTGTCTGAGGTGAGATAGCCGGTGTATCCGTATTTCTTCAGGTAGTAGAGAAACTCCACGTACTCGAGAAAGTGCTTGGTGCCGCAAAAATAGTCCCAGTCCCATTTGCCGTCGTTGTCGTTGATGTGGATGTAATAGGGAAAGGGGCTTTCGGCCAGCATGACCAGGGCTTCGGCCGGGTTTTCATTGCCGTACATGGAATGGCCGAAGTCGAGGGTGACGCCCACGGCCGTGTTGCCGATGTCTTTCAAAAGGCACAGCGCCTTGGCCGCAGAATCGACGAAGCACCGCCCACGGGTCTCGCTGGGCTTGTATTCCACGAAAAGGGGGATCTCGGGCCGATAGGCCCCGGCTTCGGAAAATGCTTCCACCAGGCGGCGCCAGGCAACGGCGTAGTCGTTCTGGAAAGCGAATTCGTAGCCGTCTCCCAGGGGGCAGCACGTGACCTTGTCGGCCCCGGCGGCGGCGGCGAAATCCTTGGCTTCATTTATGAACCTCACGGCCTTGGCGCGGATTGCGGCGTCCAGGGAAGTGATTCCGCCATTTCTGAATTCAGGCTCAGCCTTCACGTTGACGTTGACCGCCGCGATCGAGAGACCGTGCTTGCCCAGCAGCGAGCGGGTGAGCGCGGCGTCGGTGACTTCGTACGGGTAGACGATCTCAACGCCGTCGTAGCCTTCGATCTGGGTCATGAGGGCGAACTTCTGGTCCAGCTCAAGCGGTGCGTTGTAGTCGTGGAAGCGGTCCTTGGTGCGAGAGAGAAATCCGGTAATGATGCCCATTTTCAGCATAATATCCTCCTACTCATCGGCATCGGGTGCCGGGCAGCTTTTTCGGTTGCGCAGTTTATCCATGAGTGCGTTTTTGAATGTTCGGTACCACTGGAACTGGCTCACGACGGTCCACACGATGATGAGAAACAGGATCAGTGACACGGGGCGCGTGAACACCGGCATGAAGCTGCCCTGGGAGACCATGAGGGCACGGCGTAGGTTCTCGTCGGCCATGGGCCCCAGAATCACACCGATGACGAGGGGTGCGATGGGATAGCCCATTTCGGTGAGAAAGTAGCAGATGATACCCACGGGAATCATGAGGTAGAGATTGAATATGTTGAGCCCCAGGGCGTATGAGCCGATGATGCACAGCACCCCGATGATGGGCATGAAGATCTGGGTCGGTATCCGGAGCACCTTCACCACTTGTTTGGCCAGCAGCATGCCGGTGATCCACATGGCGATCGAGGCCAGCAGCAGAATGGCCGCCACTTCCAGAATGAAGGTGGGGTGCTCGAAGGAAATCATCGGCCCCGGGGTCACGCCGTGAAGCATCAGGGCGCCCAGCAGCATGGCCGCCGGAGGGCTTCCGGGAATGCCCAGATTGAGCAGCGGGATCATTGCGCCGCCCACGCAGGCGTTGTTGGCCGTCTCAGAGGCCAGCACCCCCTGGAGCTCGCCCTTGCCGAAGGTTTCCGGGTGTTTGGAGGTGTTCTTGGCGGTGCCGTAGGATACCCAACCGGCGATGTCTTCGCCGATGCCGGGCACCGCGCCGATGCCCACACCGATGAGGGCGGATCGGATGATGGCCGGAATATTTTTCAGGACCGTACCGATTTCCGGAACGATGCGGGTGAGCCGCTGGGCCTCCACGGCCTGAAACCGGTCCTTTAAGACCTGAATGATCTGAGGGATGCCGAATGCGCCGATGAGCACCGGCACCACCTCGATGCCGCCGTCGAGTTCGGCGTACCCGAAAGTGAATCGGGGGTAGAACTGGAGCAGGTCGCGCCCCACGCAGGACAGAAACAGTCCGAGGAATCCGGCGATCCATCCTTTGACGACCAGGTCCGGGGCGGTCAGGGTGCCGCTGATGATGATGCCGAAAAAAGCCAGCAGGAAAAATTCGAAGGAAGTGAACTGCAGCGCGAAATGGCTGATGATGGGGGAGATGCTCACCACAAAGAGCATGCTGATGATGGTGCCGATGGTAGATGCCGTCGTGGTGAGGCCGATGGCCCTGCCGGCCTCGCCTTTGCATGCCAGCGGGTAGCCGTCCAGGGCCGTGGCCGCGGCGGCCGCAGTGCCCGGTATGTTGATCAGAATGGAGGCATAGGATCCGCCGTAGGTGCCGCCGACGTAGATGGCCAGCAGGCAGAGCATGGCCAGATCCGTGTTCATGCCGTAGGTCAGTGCGGTGAGCAGGGCCACGCCCAGAGTGGATGTCAGTCCCGGCATGGCGCCAAAGATGATTCCCAGCAGCACCGAACCGAAAAGTACGGCCAGGCTTATGGGATCGGCACACATGGTTAGGACGATGCCGAAGAAGGTGCCGATACGTTCGAAAACCAGCATGACGCAGCCTTTCCTAAAAATCCCAGTATCGAATGGCATCCATGATCGCGACGATGAGCCCTTCATTGGGCATCGGGACCAGCAGCAGATACTTGAATGCGGCGCCGATCGTAACCGGTGCAACGATCGATAAGATGATGCTGGTGCGATATTTTTTGCGTAGCGTGCTGGTGCCGCGGCTCAATCTCCATGCATACGCGCAGTAGGCGAAAATGAAGGCGAGACAGAGCCAGTCGCCGGGGTAGGGGAGCATTTTTCCGAGAACCGCGGGAAGTTTGGTCGAAACATAGACGAAGAGCAGCACTGTCTCAGCAAGATAGAATAGAAACAGTTTCTCCAGCAGGCGGTCATCTTCTAAGTAAAACATGGTGATAAACACTGACAGAAAGAGCACGCTGCAAAGAAAGAAATCGATGCGGGGGATACTCAGGTAGACGTAGCTCGTAAAGAGTACGACGATGGCATAAAAGCGGATGGTCGGTGGCGATGACAGGTATCGAAGCAGATCGGGGCTCGACAGCCACCGGAAAAAACCGGCAATCGCCTCGGAACCCGTCGTCTTTAAGGCGATACGCACGAGCAGTGCCCCCAAAAAAGCGATCATCGCGCCCACCAGCAGGGGAAACAGGGCCGGGGAGACGAACCACACGTTCTGGACCCCGCCCCAGGAGCCCTTCATTGGCATTTTTACGGCCTGGCTGATCACCCAGAGCCCGAATAGGAAGCAGACGGTACCTGAAAACACGTCGGCTCTACGAAGCTTGTCTTTTTCCATCATGGTGAAGGGTCCTTATGAATCGACCGCGGGCGCGTGCTGTTTTTGACCGGGGCCGGCACCCCGTGGGCGCCGGCCCTTAAATCACCGAAACAGGTGCGTGGGTCTGGATATCGCTACGGCTTGGGAATGCCCAGCGAAGCCGGATCCACCGTGGCCGCTTTCAGATCCCACAGCGTCCAGGCAAAATTGGACTCCAGTGCGTCGAAGACGGCTTTTGACTCGGCGCCGGTTTTGCCCGACAGCAGGTAGTAGTTCTCCTTGGCCCAGTTGACGACTTTGTCTGTTTTCATGGCCTTTTTGAAGGCATCCGTCAGGGCGGCTTTGGCGTCGGCCGGTGCGTCTGCCGGTACGGCAAAACCGATGGCCTGGGAGATGGGCAGGTACTTGGACAGGCCCGGGTAGCTGTCGAAAGAAGAGGGGATCATGCCCAGGCCTTCAACTTCGAAGGCATCGGGGATCAGCATGCCCAGCGCGCGCAGTTTGCCGCCGCGCAACAGCTGCTGCTGCTCTGCCAGGGAGGTTACCACCACGGACACCTCGCCGGTCATGGCGGCATTCTGGGCAGGGGCCGAGCCCTTGTAGGGGATGAAGTTAAACTTGGCGCCGGAGCCGTTTTCAACGGCCAACAGGTTCAGGTGGTGAATGGAGCCTGCGCCGCTGGCGGCGGCTTTGATGCTGCCGGGATTGGCCTTGGCGGCTTCGATCAGGTCCTTCAGGTTCTTGTACGGCGTGTCCGGGGTGACGGAAATCACGTCCGGCGAGCCGCCCACGATAAAGGTGTCCCAGACATCAAATTTTTTGTCCCAGCCGCCCTGTACGCCCGCGGTGACATTGGACTCTGAAAGCCCGCACAGGGTATAGCCGTCATGGGCCTTGCTGTAGGCGTCGTTCATGCCCACCGAGCCGGCGACACCGCCTGTTTTGTTGATGACATTGACATTGACGCCGAGAAACGGCTGCATTTCGGCCATGATGATCCGGTTGCAGGTGTCGGTGCCGCCGCCGGCACCCCAGACAACCACGGTAGTGATGTTTCTGCTGGGAAATTTTTTAGCGGCCATGGTCAGGCCCGCGCCCAACGCCAGTAATACGACCAGGGTCCAAATGGTGACTCTTTTCATCTGCTTGCCCTCCTTCGTGTTGGTGTTACCCCTTGGGTTATCAAACAAACGGTCGCGGCGTCGGTGCGCCGCAGGCGTTATGCTGCCGCATCGTGTCTGGGTGACGGAACAGCGCCATCGGCCGCCTTTTCGATCTGCAGCTTCAACTCGGCGATGGAATTGCGGAAGTGCTGCCGCATCAGTCGCTCGGCTTCTTCCGGGTCCCGATCGCTGATGGCGGTGATAACATTCATGTGCTCTTTGATGGTTTTATCGGGAGAACGGACAAGGCCTTCCGAAGAAATGACCTGGTAGGAAAAGCTAATGATATTATAGGTCTCCAGCATGCTTTTTAGAAATTCACGGGCGCTCACTTCGACGACGAAGTTATGAAAGGCCCGGTCCTCCCGGGCATAGGCCCGCACATCCGCGAGGGTGCTTTGTGTGGAAAATGCGGAAAAAAAAGTATTGAGCCGATCGATCTGGGGGACGGTGATGTGGGTCGCCGCCCGGCGGGCAGCCAGACCTTCGAGAACTTCGCGCAGTTCAAAGATGCTCACCATCTCCTGGATGGTAAACAGCCGTACGAAATATCCCCGACGAGGCTTGGCTTCCACGAGTTTTTCATGTTCAAGGTACTTGAGGGCGTTTACCAGCGGAGTGCGACTGATCCCCAGGTCCCGGGCCAGTTTTTCCTGAGGGATCTTGTCGCCGGGCAACAGTTCCCGGCCGATGATCATATCCTTGATGATCTGATACGCTTTCTGGTCCAGATTGGCATGCTCCTCACCTAAGGTCGGCATGGCGGCTCCCTCGATTTCAGGGTTACTGAGAGCACGAAGGTCTTTTATGATTCAGGCCTTGCGCATTTTGTATTTTGCATACAAAATGCAATAGTTGATGTGGGGCGGCGTTGTCAAGAAAAAGATGACCCCACCCGTTCTTGTTCACCGATCACGGGCGGGGATCCTCCTTCGCCAAGGCTATGGCGGACAGGAAAAGCCCGCACCCTACACGATTTTGTGCTTCCCGGTGTCTATATGAAACACCGCGTGTCCATTCACTGGAGAATCGTGCATAACCAGGTTCGGGAATTGAGGGCGAGGGATTGTGGTGATTTAGAAGGAAAGGGCTTCGCTCACTCTTGACGTTTGGGCGTCTTCCCTGTTTCTATGAAGGAATTTTTGAAATGATGTGCGGCACCGGACATTCAGGGAGGTGAAAAATGGTCTATCGACGACTCGGCCGATCCGGGCTGAAAATCTACCCGATGGTACTTGGGACCATGAATTTTGGAAAACCCACGCCGCCAGGCGAGGCATTCCGCATCATCGATGCGTCTTTGGATAGAGGCCTCAACCTCATCGATTGCGCAGACATCTACGCCGGCGGTGAGAGTGAGCGCATCGTCGGGGAGGCGCTTTACCGAAACGGACGGCGAAACGACGTTCTTCTCACTACCAAGGTGTTCAATCCCACCGGTGACGGACCCAACGATTCGGGCAACAGCCGTTACCACATCGTCAACGGGTGCGAGCGCAGCCTCAAACAGCTTCGGACCGATGTCATCGACATCTATTTTTTACATCGGCACGATCCGACCCTGCCCCAGGAAGAAGCGCTGGCGGCGCTGGATCTTCTGACGCGTCAGGGCAAGATCCGTTACGCGGCCTGCTCCACCCACCCGCCGTTTCGGGTGGCCGAGGCCCTCATGATCGCCGACCGCTATGGGTACCCAAAGTACGTGTGCGAGCAGCCGCCATACAATCTGATCGATCGGCGCATGGAAAACGAATACGTTCCCATGTGCCGGGCCTTCGATATGGGCATCATCAGTTTCTCGCCACTGGCCCACGGCGTGCTGGCCGGTCGGTACACCGACGCCGCGAATCTTCCCGAAGGCAGCCGCGGCACCCTGCGCGACGTCTACCGCCAGCGGATCACCCAGGCGGGGATCGATGTGGGGCTGCGTTTTGCCGCTCGGGCCGCCGAGAAAGGCTGCACCCCGGCACAACTGGCCGTGGCCTGGGTGCTTCACCAGCCCGGCATTACCGGGACCATCATAGGGCCGCGGGATCTCACCCAGTTCGAGGACCTGATGCCGGCCATTGATGTGGCGCTCTCCGAAGACGATATGGCCTTTTGCGACGCCCTGGTGCCGCCGGGCACCCATGTGACGAGTTTTTTCAACACGTCGCAGTGGATGCCGTGATGCCATGAGACAGTTTGTGCTGCATTGCACCCAGCGCGGCCTGACCGCTACTAAAAACCGGTTCTCGCGCAGAGGCGCTGAGGCGCAGAGAAATGCACAAGGTCGATCCCATAACTGGCGCTTCATAAAGAGCCCAATCAAAGGTTTCGACGCATGGCGAAGTTCCGGTGCTGCCGGGGCGCTTTTATCTGCGCTGGACGACGCTGCGCTTTCAAGATCACTTCATGCAGTTCTCAGCGCCTCAGCGTCTCTGCGCGAGAATTGGTTTTGGTTGAGGTGAGATCATAGATCTGCCTGAGATAACTTTTAAGGGCGCCGTTTATAGGCTGCCTTGCAACCACTGACAGGAGAGATTGACATGGGAGTGTTCATCACCGGTGGGCACGGGCATATCGGTTCCTACGCCGCAAAATACTTGGCTGAGCAGGGTAAGCGGGTCATTATTTATGATACCAACCCGGTGATTCCCGATTGCCTGGCCGCGCTGCAGCCGCACATCACATTCATCCGGGGAGACGTGATGAATTTTCCCCACCTGGCCGACGTTTGTCGCCGGTACCGGGGCGAGATCGACGGTATCATCCACACAGTGGGAATCATGGGCGAATTGGTGCTCGAAGCTCCTTACGCCAACGTGCAGCTCAATATCACCGGCACCCACAATGTCCTTGAAGCCGCCCGGCAGTTCCAAATTCCGAAAGTGGTCTACACCAGCACCGGTGCGGTCTACGGCGCGGTGCCGGGGGTCGTCGCCGAAGACGACTACCCGGTGGCGCCGGCCGACCTTTACGGCGCCACCAAGGCCTCGTGCGAGTTTCTGGGGCTTCAGTACGGTAACAATTTCGGCATCGATTTTCGCATCGGCCGGGTCTTTTTCTGCTACGGCCCCGGCAAGCTGCCCTCCACGTTCATCCGGCTCTACCGCCTTGTCTTCGGTGCGCTGGAAGGCCTGGATAATCTGACGCTGGACAGCGGCGCCGACCAGCGGCTGGACTTTGTTTATATTGCCGACGCCGGCCGCGGCACCGCGTTGCTCTATGGCGCTGACAATCCGCCCCACCGGATCTACAACATCGCCACCGGCGTCTCTCACAGCCTCAGGGAGGTGGCGGATTTGGCGTGTGCCCACTCATCTTTTAAAGGCGTTTCTGTTGAAATGGGGCCTGGGAAACTGATGCAGCGCTGTGATGCGCTCAACATCGACCGGGCCCGCAGTGAGTTGAGTTTTACACCTGAATACACGCTGGAGGCTGGGGTGGCGGCATACGCTCAGTGGATTCGCGAAAAACTGGGGCGGGGGTGAGGCGAGGCGCTCACCACGTCTGTCAATTTAGAGCGCACTCCTGAAATAGACCCACCGGTGTTTTCCCGTTTATCTTCAGCAGCAAGGCTATGCTGCAGCCTCGTTAGGAAGGTCCCAACCCGGAAAAACGAGCACTTTTCGGGGCCGTCTCAAATAAAAAACGGCGGCAGGGCCAGGCCCTGCCGCCGTTCGGTGTTTGGCTGAAATGTCAGAGTTTGCAGACAGCGCTTTCGGTGGCACGGCTGAAGCAGTTGTTCAAAAATACGCCGATTGTCACTAAGGCAATTGCGGTTCCTATCATGGCTGGCCTCCTCGTATTCAGATTGCTGTTTGATGGTTTCGTCTGAACCGTAATTTGGTGGCCGTCCGCCGATCTGTCAACGCACGGTTTTCCAGGGGCCCCTCAACACGTAGTAGTATTGTTTCTAAAAATGAAATGACAACAGGCCCTTAAAAATAAACGACAGGTTAGTCCTATCATTAAGACCTTGTTGTACTCTAAAAACTTAGCTCAGCTTTTCACCCTGCTCGACGAACTCGGCAAACCCGGCGGTGTCGTCGGCGGCAGCAGCGATGCGGCGGACACCTTCTTCCAGTGTCTTCAGGTCGGCGGCGATGGATAGCCGCAGGAAGTGACGGTCGGCCGTGCCGATGGCCCCGAAGCTGCGCCGGTCCATGACAGCCACCTGGTGGCGGTAAAGGGCGAACATCTGAAAAAGGGTGGACGGGCTGGTGGCTTTGCGTGCGGTGTCAGAAAGCTGCTCAAACGCATCGAAGACGCCCAGACGCCGGCAGACACCCTCGATATTGGGAAACAGGTAAAAGGCCCCGCCCGGGGTTCGGCAGGTGATGCCGTCGACGGCGTTGAGTTTTTCGACGATGACGTCCCGTCGCTGCTGGAAGGTGGCGGCCATCTCGGCCATCCAGGGGCCCGACTGGGGGTTTTCCAGCGCCTCGCGCCCCCCTTCCTGGTTGTAGGGGGGCACGCAGGAAAAATAGTTGATGTTCATGGTCTTGAACGCATCGGCCTCGGCCACCGTGGGCAGCACGGCATAGCCCAGGCGCCCCCCGGTCCAGGCAAAGGATTTGGACAGGCCGCTTGAGATGATGGTGCGTTTTTCCATGCCGGGAACCGATGCGATGGAAAAATGTTTCTGCCCGTCGAAGATGATGTTCTCGTAAATCTCGTCCGAGTAGACCCGTACGGTGTCCTCGCACCGGTCAATGATCACCCGGGCGATGGACTCGAGCTGCTCGCGGGTGGCCACGCCGCCGGTGGGGTTGGACGGGAAATTGAGGATGATGAGCTTGGTGCGGTCGGTGATGAGGGCGGCCAGCTGATCCGCGGTGAAGGTGAAGTCGGCCGCTTCTTCCAGGTGCAGCGGCACGGGCACCGCATCCACGTAGCGGATGAAAGACTCGTAGATGGGAAAGCCGGGGCTGGGGTAGATGACCTCATCGCCCGGATTGCAGTAGATTTCCTGGGTAAAGCCGATGGAGGGTTTTCCACCGGGAAACACGCAGACCTGATCCGGGCTCACCGACAGCCCCCGGGTGGCGTTGATCTGGCCTGCGATGGCTTTTCGAAAGGGCAGTATCCCCTTGGGGTCGCAGTAGTGGCTGTTGTCCTTTTCGATCTGCCGGATCACTTCGTCTTTTACCCACCTCGGCGCGCTGAAATCCGGCTCGCCGAGATTGAGTTTGACCACCGGCGTTCCCCGGGACTCCACGGCCACGATGTGGGGGCCGATCTTGAAGGCGTTTTCCGTGCCGATGGCGTTCATCCGCCGCGCATACAATGCCATGCAGTGTCCCTTTCCGTTGTCATTATAGATGCCGAGCTGCCGTGTTGCATGTTTTCATCCAAATCGCTATCGCAATCGAAATCGGATTTTTTAAAAGGCTCGAATGAACCGACGATTTCGATAGCGATTTCGATTTCGATCCAGAACCCGATCCCCATCGCGCCGGGACAGCCACGCCGCAGCGTCATACAACACTATCCGGGCGGTGGTAAAGCCCGGGGGCATCCGGGTATCGATGCCGCCTTCGATCTGTGGATACGTAACCACAGATCGGCCGGTCGCGGTATTAGGAACTGCCCCCGCCCCACGCCGAACCGGAACACCCCGATCGTAGGGGCAGGCCCCCGTGCCTGCCCTTTCAAAGGTCATTACCCCCAGCTCTGTTTGATTACCACGTCACGGAGAAAACCAAAAGCAGTTGATTTTGATACCAAATCTCCGTGTCCTCCGTGACCCCGTGGTTCAACATCGCTGTGGGAAGAGACCGGCTGGAGGTTTTGCATAAGCGTATTCTATAATCGGATTGACACGGGCAAAATAATCGGCGATATTATCGGCATGAATTTCTTAATATTATTGAATAATGGATTGTAAATCATTGTATATATAATAAAAATTAATTTAATAGATCGGAAAAATAATCGGCAATGAAAGCCAGGATTGACCAGATGACCCCGTTTTTGCCCCCAGGGGATGAAGCCTTGACCGGCCTGGCCGAAGACCTTATCGCGCGTTCGGCGCGTCTTGGCGGAATTTTGCACCCGGTTACAAGCGGAACGGTCATCGCCTATCTCAAGATGACCAATTCGTACTATTCGAATCTGATCGAAGATCATCATACCCACCCGGTGGACATCGAACGGGCCATGGCCGGCGATTACGCCCAGGAGCCGACAAAACGGGCAATGCAGTTTGAGGGTTTGGCCCATGTCGAAATCCAGGACAGAATCGATGCGAAGCTGACCGACAACACATCGATTGAGGTTTGCCATCCGGATTTTATCTGTTGGGTCCACCAGGCGTTTTACAAACGGCTGCCGGAAGAAATGCGAACGATCACGGACGCGGAAGGCGAAGAAAGAACCCTGGTGGTTCCGGGTGAACTCCGGCGACGAGAGGTCCAGGTGGCCAGGCACGTGGCGCCGAACTGGGAGTCCATTCCCGCCTTCCTGGAAAAATACCATGAACTCTACGAACCCGACCGATTCAAAACCACTGCCGGCCGGCTCTTGGCGGCGGCGGCCGCACATCATCGGTTGCTGTGGATCCATCCGTTCCTGGACGGCAACGGCCGGGTGGCCAGGTTGCTGACGGATGCCTATTTTCGGCGCATGGGACTCCAAGGGACCGGTCTGTGGACGGTAAGCCGCGGACTTGCCCGCCACCGGGACCTGTACATGGCCATGCTTGCCGAAGCCGATGCACCGCGCCGGGGGGACTTGGACGGTCGGGGCAGCCTGTCCCAATCGGGTTTGTTGGCCTTCTGCCGCTTTTTTCTGGAAACCAGCCTGGACCAGGTCGATTTCATGGGTCGGATGCTGGACCTGCCGGGGCTCATGGACCGGATTCAGGGTTATGTGGCCCTAAGGGGGCAGAAGATGATTCCGGGCCGGCCGGTCCTGAGGCCTCAAGCCGGCCACCTGCTCCGCGAGGCGCTTCTTCGCGGCGCGTTTTCACGGGGCGAGGCTTCCCGGGTGACCGGACTGGGCGAGCGCACGGCCCGGACGCTAATATCCCAATTGACCGATGAACGCCTCTTGACCTCCGACACCCCCAAGAGCGACCTCAAGCTCGGGCTGCCGACGCACACCGCGCGATACTATTTCCCGGATCTGGTGGAGACGATAGACTCACCTGATTATTGACGGTTCGCGAAGTGAGAAAACACCTCGATAGCTTCCCATAAGCTGGATGGTGCGGGCCGTGGCCACCCTCTCGCGGATCACTGCCGAAGGCTCGGCATTGATCTTTGCTGCCAGATCCTTGCAGGGAACGGCCGGCATGTCCTATTCGGAGGGGGGAGAGCCCGGGCAACCGGGGTTTCCCACCCCTATAGCGATTATCAAGCATTTCTGGACCCCGGCCTTCCACCGTCGCTACGCTATGGCGGACAGGTCGCCGGGGTGATGGGCGTTGGGACTTTTTACGGAGCCATCGGAGTTGGTTTTCATCCCAATCGAAATCGGGAGCGGATCTGGGCCGAAATGCGTCTTTCGGTATCGATCGCGCCAGGACCGCAGCGCGGCAGCGTCATACAACACAACCCGGGCGGAGGCAAACCCCGCCCTTGAGAAACCGGCGAGGGTCGGTTCACCGGGTCGCGTGGGGCAGGCAAGGGGGGCGCTCCCTTCCGCCAGACCGGGGGGCATGGCGGGACGCGCTCTGTCGCGTCCGCATGGTTTTTTCGGACAATCTGGAGAACTGCCGATCCCGATAGCGATACCGATAGCGATGGATCAGGGGCCGAAGGCATACCCCAGCAGGAACATGATCTTGGAATCCCACTTTTCCCTGGCCTTGGGGCTGGGGGCGTTGTTCCAGTCGTAGTTGTACTGCAAGGTGGCGTTGAATCCCCTGGTGATGGGCACCCGGACGCCCTGGCGGGTCTTGACGGCCCATTGGTTGGCATCCTCGAGGCCCACGAAGCCGTCCTGGCGGTGAAAGAGCTGAAAGGCCCGGCCAAAGAAGTACTGGTCGTAATGGATCGCCCACTGGGCCGAGGGGAAGTCGTCTTCGGGGGCGCTGCCGTATGCGGTCTTCACCCAGGCGGCGCCGGCGGAAGCCGACAGGTTGAGATCCTTGGATTCGAAAAACTGGTAGCCGGCGCCGGCGCCCAGGGTCGTTCTCAGGTCCAGGTCGGCGAGCTCGTCGTGCTCGAAGCGGGCGCTGCCGTAGCCGTACCACTGACGGGTCATGTAGTGCCGGGCACTGCCATAGCCCGTCCAGTTGTCGGCGGTCTTGATGTCGTCGGCAAACTCCCGGTCGTACTCCCCGCCGACATTATAGCGCTGGTGCCGGGTGCGGGCCACCAGGTCGGCGTCGAGATTGAGCTTTTCGGTGTCGGTGTTGCCCTTTTCCGAGGACACCCCCGCGTTGGCCCGGCCGGAGAAGACCACGGCCGGCGGCGCCTCGGGCTGGATCAAGGCGGCGCCGGTCAAAGAGAAGTCGTTACCGCTGCCGGCCGTCCGCCCGAACACCCGCCCCGATGCCGTGGTCCCGTCGGGCATCTCCACGTAGACCGGGGCATCGGTGGTGAGACGCGCCACCCGGCCGGCCGGCACCGTGACGTCCTTTCCCCAGTCGGTCCTGAACAGCACCTTGCCGTCGGCCGCCCGCACCAGCGTGCCGGTGATGCGGTCGCCGTTGTCCAGGCTGAGCGTGTCGGCGGACAGCGCCGCCGGCAGTGCCAGCAGCAGCGCCCAGGCAATGAAGAAACACCGCTTTTTTGCCATTATGCTGACTCCCGTCGTCCTGACTGATATCAATGGCGTTTGCGGCCTCAGGCCGCTGTTCAATGCAGTTCTCCGCGCCTTGGCGCCTCTACCGCGAGACCTGTTTTTGCCGTCACCCCGCTACTCGAACTGTTTTCTGAACTCGAGAAACGCACGCTTCAACGCCGCCATTTCCTCCTCGAGGGCCGCCACCGTAGCTTCCAGTTTCTCCATGCGACGAACGTTTTCGGCCGATTCGGTGGATTCCGGCGGCGGCGCCGGGGCAGCGGCGGGTGCGGCTGTCTCCGGCGCACCAGACAACAGATGCGCGTATCGCGATTCTTTGTGGCCGGGAAGACGTGCCAGGCGCGCCGCAACCCCCAGCGCTTCGAGGGTGCCCATCGATTCGGCCGCCTCTTCCAGGCTCTGGAACGCATAGAGCCGGCTCGTCCGGGTGCGGATCTCTCCGATGGTCTGGGCGCCGCGCAGCAGCAGTACGCAAAGGACCGCGGTTTCCCGGGGCACCAGGCTGTGAAGCTGCGAAAAGCGCTCCTCGAATTTGCTCACCCGGCCGACACGGCTTTCATACACCAGCTCCCGGCTGGCGAGATCGTCCGCCGCGGCCTGTACCGTGGCCTCGTCATAGGCCACCACCGGCTCCCGGCTCGATTTCTGGTTGCAGGCTGCGGTGAGGGCGTTGAGCGACAGGGGGTAGTACTCCGGCGTAGCCAGGGCCTTTTCCATAAGACTGCCCAGCACGCGGACCGCCGCATCATCAATGCTATTGGCCATCTCTGTCCTCCGTGTTGCCTCTCAGGGGCTGTGCCCCGTGTCGCCGGCCTTGAACACCGGCGTGCGTTCATCCTGGCGTTTTTGGGCATGAACGTCAATACCGGCCCGCTCCAGGGGCCCTCATTGACAGGGAATTGTTGTCGAATTACCATTGCGGCCGTCAGAGTATACCGCCAATGATGCAGATCTTCCTTGGCGGGAAAGAAGACCTGTAGAAAACCGGCAGGCGGTGAGTGCGAACACTGTGCCCGCCCGCATCATAACGCGGGCGGGTTTCGAGAAAGGCGGCAAGGTGAATCAACCAGTTTCGGCGGCGCTGTTTCATCCCGAAGCGAAGAAAATCCTGGACCGGGCGCTTTCGCTGCACCACGCCACGAATATCGGCGATATTACAAGAGCGCTCGCTGCAGACGTCTGCGAATTCTTCAGCGCGGAACGCGTGCGCCTGTTTGCTTACGACGCAGTCGGCAACGAGATGTATACCCGGATCCGGCTCACCGATGACATCGTTGAGCTCAAGTTTCCGGTTTCGGAGCAATCGCTGGCCGGATACACGGCCCTGCACCGGCGGCCGGTCGCCATCGACGATGTGAGCGATCCCAAGCAGCTCGCCCGATACCCGGGGATGCGCTACGATAACCGCTTCGAGGCACGAACGGGCGTTAGGGTGCGTTCCATCATTTCCCTGCCGCTGCTGGAGAATGCTTCGGATCTGATCGGCATCATCCAGTTGGTGAATGTGGCGCGGCCGGTCGGCGATTACGCCGCCGATCTCGATTTTCTGGAGTCGATCGGAAAAGTGGTGGCCGCCGCCATGTTCCACCATGACAAGGCGCAGCGGCGGGCAACGCCGTTCGAGTTGCTGATGGAAGAGGGCGTCGTCAGCCGCGAGACGATCGCTGCCGCCGTTCGGTCGGCCGAGGCGCACGCCGACGATCCCGTCAAGGGAGACCCCGTCGGCGTGCTCATGGACGATTACGGTGTTTCCGAAGCGGACATGCAGGCATCCTTGGCCCGGTACTACCTCACCGATTTTTTGCCCCTCGACGAAACGCGCCTCATCCCGCCCGAGCTGTTTCGGGGGTTCAATGCCGGATACTTCAAAAAAAACGGGGTCGCCCCCATCGCGCTCGAAGGCGGCGTCCTGACGGTGGTGATGGAAGACCCCTTCAACGCGGCCCTGGTCAGGGATCTCAAACGAACCTATCAGACGAACCGATGCCGTTTATACGTGGGGTTTCGACGGGACATCCTGGCGACCATCGATCGCGGGCAGGAGCAGGCCCTGACCGACGCCGGCGGGACATCGTCGCTTGAAGTGATGTCGGCCGATACGGCCGAGCCCGCAGAAAACCGGGAAGAGGACATTCTCAACGAGGACGCGCCCCTTGTGGTCCAGGTGGTGAACAAGCTCATCCTGGAAGCTTTCGAAAAAAAGGTCTCCGATATCCACGTGGAGCCGGGGATCGGCAACGGCGAGACCGCTATCCGGTACCGAAAGGACGGCGTCTGCTTTCAGCACGCACTGGTGCCCGCCAATCTCACCCCGGCACTCATCAGCCGCATCAAGGTGCTTGCGCGGCTCAAACTGGAAGAGCACCGGTTTCCGCAATCGGGCAAGATACGGCTCAAATACGGCGATTCGGTGATCGAGCTGCGCGTGGAGGTGACCCCCACGGTGGGCCGAAAAGAGGACGTGGTGCTGCGCATCCTCGCCGGCGGAACGTTTCTGGCCATCGACGATCTGGACCTGTCCGAGTCCAACCGGTCAGCGCTTTTGGGCATGATCGCCAAACCCTACGGCATTCTTCTCGCCGTGGGACCCACCGGCTCCGGTAAAACCACCACCTTGCACGCCATCCTCCACCATCTGAATTCGGTGGAGAAGAAGATCTGGACCGTGGAGGACCCGGTGGAGATCACCCAGCCGGGCCTTCGCCAGGTGCAGGTGAATCTCAACATCAAGCCCGAGCCCTTCGATTTCGCCAAGGCCATGCGCTCGTTTCTGCGCGCCGATCCGGACATCATCATGGTGGGCGAGATGCGCGACAAGCAGACCGCCGGTATCGCCATCGAAGCCTCGCTCACCGGCCACCTGGTGCTCTCCACCCTGCACACCAACTCGGCCCCCGAGACCATCACACGGCTGATCGAGATGGGCATCGACCCCCTGAACGTGGCCGACAGCCTGCTGGGGGTGCTGGCCCAGCGGCTGGTGCGGGTATTGTGCCCCGAGTGCAAGGAAGCCACCGCGCCGGACGACGGAGAGATCGAGGCGCTGAAGGTGGCCTGCGGCCGAGAGCATGCCGCGGCCTGCCATCTGGAGGATCCCATCGAGACGCTCTACCGGCCGGTGGGGTGCCCCCGGTGCAGCAACCTCGGCTTCCGCGGGCGCGCGGGCATCCACGAACTGCTCCAGGCCACGCCGGCGGTCAAACAGGCCATCGGCACCGGCAGCCCCATGACGGTCATTCGCGATGCGGCCATGGCCGATGGCATGGCCACCCTCAAGATGGACGGCATCCGCCGCATCGTCGCCGGCCAGACCACCCTGGCCGAAGTGCTCAAGGTCTGCATCGACTGATTCTTGCCGGCAACCATTATAGCAAATGTCATTATGACGTTCCGATTGGTCGAGCGTTTAAGACAATGCGTTAGACCCATCATACCTCCGAAAGAATCTCTTGGATTTTTTCGGAGAGGTCCACCAGACTGAAAGGCTTTTGGAGGAATCCGCGGCATCCTTTGTTGAGGATGTTCGTGGCCTGCCCGTCGATGCTGTATCCGCTGGAGAGGATGACCCGAACCTTGGGATCGATGGCGTTGAGGCGATCGAAGGTCTCGCCGCCGCTCATGCCCGGCATGATCATGTCGAGGATGACCAGGTTGATGTCGGCAGACCGGTTCTGGAAAATATCGACGGCGGACTGTCCGTCGGCGGCGGTGAGTACCGTGTAGCCCAGACGCGCGAGCATCTGGCGGCCGACGTCCAGAGCCACCGGTTCGTCGTCGACAAGGAGAATGAGGCCGTGGCCGGTCGCCAATGCGCCGGTATCCGCTGCGGGAGTCTCCACCGGTTTTTCAGAGGCCGGTAAAAAGAGCGTCAGCGTCGAGCCCACGCCCACTTCGCTCTCGACGGTGATAAAGCCGCCGTGGTTTTTGATGATGCCGTAGGCCGAAGCCAGACCCAGGCCGGTGCCGCGCCCTTTTTCCTTTGTCGTGAAAAACGGATCGAATATGCGCTGCAGGGTGCCTGCATCCATGCCGATGCCGGTGTCGCCGACGGCGATTTTCACATAGCGGCCGGTGGTGGCCTGAAAGGGCGCGGCCTGCGTGTCATCGACACTGCAAAGCGCCGTCTGCAGTGAGATGGTGCCGCCGCCGGGCATGGCCTGCCAGGCATTGATGAACAGATTGAGCAGTACCTGGTTGAGCTGCGTCCGGTCGGCCTCCACGGTGCCGATGTCCGGTGCCAGTTTGTACACGACGTTGATTTCTTTCCGGGTCCGGGCAAAGAGTGTGAGACTTTCCTGGGCCAGTGCGTTGACATCTACGGGGGTCACTTCGTACTTGCCGCCGCGGGCCATGCCCAGAAGCTGTTTGGTGAGCCCAGTGGCGCTTGTTACGCAGGTGTTGATGCCGTCCAGGTGTTCGCCGAGCGAAAGTGGGGTGCCGGGATCGGCTTTCATGAGCGATACGCGTCCGAGTATCCCCATCAGCAGGTTGTTGAAATCGTGGGCGATGCCGCCGGCCAGGGTGCCGATGGCTTCCATTTTCTGGGCCTGAAGCAGTTGGGCCTGGAGTTTTTCTCTTTCTGCTTCGGCATCCAGGCGAAAACGGATGTCGCGGATGGCCGCAACATGCACCGGGCGGCCTTTCCAGGTGAAGTGCCTTGCGGTGATCTCCACCGGTAGCCGAGCGCCGTCTTTGGCCCGGTGGTAGCGGATGGGAATCGTGGTTTTCGGGCTCACGGTCGCATCCCGGGTTTTTTCCGGCTCCGCGGACAGGTCCGTGTTTTTCATCGTGAGCAACTCTTCCCGGCTGTAACCGTAGAGTTCGACCGCGGCGGCATTGACCTCGATGATCGCGCCGCTGTCTCTGTCGATGAGGAAGATGGCGTCCATTTCCATTTCGAAAAGCTGCCGGTAGCGTTCCTCGTTTTCCTTCAGATCTCTCAGGGTGTTCTTGCTGGCGGTGATGTCCAGCGCGGTGAACGTAACGCCCGCCGAGAGATCCCGGGCATCGAGCGGCGTCGAACTCAGCAGCACGTCGATGACTTCGCCGTTTTTTCGCCGCCAGCGGGTTTCCACCGTACCGGTGCCGGTGGCGCGGATCTGGAGATACTTCTCCCGGCCGACATACTCGTACGCTTCGTCGCTGGGATAGAGCATGCGTGCATTCTGGCCGATCATTTCTTCCCGCGAATATCCCGTCATTTCGCACAGACGGTCGTTGGCGCGTGAAATGACCCGGTGGACCACCATACCGATTCCCGTGGGCGCAGCACGGAAAATGCTGGCAAGGGTCGCTTCCCGTTGTCTGAGTTCTTCAGTCGTGACCCGGTGCCGATCGATTTCGTTCTGCAGTTCGGCCGTACGATCGGCCACGGCCTTTTCTAGTTCCTCCCGATGGTGCTGCAACGCCTCCTGGGCGCGGATCCGTTCGGTGATCATCAGGTTTGCAGTGACCGCCAATTCCTGGAATTCCTTGAAATGAAGCCGGGCCGGATCAATTTGGGTGGTGCTGTCGGTGGCGGCTTTGAAGAAGGTCGTAAAGGTGTGCAGATTCACCATGATCTTGCCCACCGTCAGATGGACGAACACTGCGGCAATCACCACCGCCAGAAGCATTGCGACAAGGCTGCGAAGGATGGTGGGCGTAAAGGCGTTCTGGCGAGCACTGCGTTTTTTCGCCACTGCCGCATGGATGTCGTCCAGATAGATGCCGGTGGCAATCACCCACTGCCAGTCGGGGACGCTTTTGGCGAAGGTGATCTTCTCAGCCGGTCTGCCCGTTGCCGGTTGTATCGATCCGATGTAGCGCACGAAACCGCCGTCCGGCTGCCGGGCCGCGCGGGTCACCTCCTGGACGGCCTTCACGCCGTTGGCATCGGTGAAATCCCACATGTTTTTACCGATATTGCCGGTCTTGAAGTGCGCGAGGATGGTACCGTCGTAGGTATTCACAACGACGTATTGGTTCCTCCCCAATTGAATGCTGTTGATCCACCGGAGCACCGACTGCTGGGCCGCGGTGCGCGCCGCGGCGTCCCCCTCCGGCAGCTCACGCCGGATGTGGTCGATAGTGCTGATGATAATGGCGACTTCATTTTTTAAGGCCACCTTTGTCATCGCCGTACATTCCGCCAGGTCTTCGGCCGCCATGACGCTCAGGTGGTTGCGCTCGTTGGCGATGAACAGATATCCGAGAACGGCGATGGTAACCGCAATGACGATGACGGTATTGAGCAGGAAGGTGCGGGCGATGCTTTTCGGGGCGGGCATGAGTCCACCTCTACCGGAATCGTATCTCCTGAAAACGTGATTGCAATGAGCTCACGGCACTGATTTAGAAAGAAATGTTCACACATCCGGCAGCTTGCGTCAACAGGTGCGGTTTGCGGTGTCAACCGACGGACAGCACCGCGTGCACCTTTTCCGATAGCTGGGTCAGGTTGAAGGGCTTTTGGATAAAACCGTTGCACCCCCTGTCGAGGATGTTCGAAGCCTGACCGTTGATGCTGTAGCCGCTGGAAAGGATGACCCGGCAGGCGGGGTCCATCGCCCTGAGCGCATCGAAGGTTTCCCCGCCGCTCAGCTTCGGCATGATCATGTCCAGGATGATGACTTGGACGCTGTCGCGGTGCTGCTCATAGCGCTTCAGCGCTTCCTGGCCGCTGGCGGCGGTCAGCACCGTGTACCCCAGTCGCTCGAGCATCATCTGCCCGATCACGAGGATTTCCGGCTCGTCGTCTACGATAAGAACGGTGCCGGTTCCGGCGATGGGGTTGGGATCGACCGCCTTGTCCACGGAAGGCGCCTCCGATGATGCCGGCAGGTAGACATTGAACGTGGTCCCCAGCCCGGGTTCGCTGGTGACGGTGATGTGGCCGCCGTGGTTCTTGATGATGCCGTAAGCCGATGCCAGCCCCAGCCCGGTGCCGCGACCCTTTTCCTTGGTGGTGAAGAAGGGGTCGAAGATGCGATGCCGGATCTCCGGAGGGATGCCGATGCCGTTGTCGGTGATGGCGATTCTCACGTAGCGCCCCGCTGCTGTCTGGACAGCGGCGGCCTGTTCTTCATCCAGGGTGGTGTTTTCCGTGTGGATGCGCAGATCGCCGCCGGACGGCATGGCCTGCCAGGCGTTGACGAAAATATTGAGCAGTACCTGGCTGATCTGGGTCCGGTCCACGGTGACGGCGCTCAGATCCGGGGTAAAGGCCGTGGTGGTGCTGATCTCCTTTTTGGTCCGCGAAAACATTTCGAGGGTATCTTCGATGAGCCGGTTGATGTCGGTGGCCCGGACTTCGTACTTTCCGCCTCGGGCGATTCCCAGCAGCTGTTTGGTGAGATTCATGGCCGACTTGACGCAAGCGTCGATGCCCTGGATGTGTTCCAGTTGATCGGGTGCGCCCTCGAGGTCCTGGCCCAGCAGAGATGTGCGCCCCATGATGCCCATGAGCAGGTTGTTGAAGTCGTGGGCGATGCCGCCGGCCAAGGTGCCCACGGCCTCCATTTTCTGGGCCTGTGACAGTTGGGCCTGCAGCCGTTCGCGCTCTTCCTTGGCCTCCTTCAGTTCGGTGACATCATGAGCGGCCGCATAGGTGATCCCCTGCTGCGGGTCCGGGTGGGACACCCAGTCGAGCCATCGGTAGGTGCCGTCCTTGCAGCGGTAGCGGTTCTGGAAGTTGATGACCTTGAGGCCTTTTTTGAGGCTGTTTTCAATAACCGCCTCGGTGGCGTCGATGTCGTCGGGGTGGATGAACGCCAGAAACGGTTTCCCGAGCAGTTCGGCTTCCGGGTGGCCCAGCACATCGGTGAACGCCGGGTTGACCTTGAGAAAGGTGGCGGTGTTGACGTCGGCGATACAGATGAGGCTCAGCGACATGGAAAATATCCGGGCCAGCTCTGTTTCGGCTTTTTTCCGCGCGGTGATATCAAAGAAGATGGTGGCGAAAAAATTGGGGGCCGGGGAGATGACCGAAATCGAAAAATGCTTTTCCATGGGAGGGAAATAGGTTTCGAAGGATTTTGGGCGGCCTGATTTGACAACCTGGGCGAAGATGCCGAGGTAGGGTGCGTCTCCGGTGCCGTATATCGATGAAGCCAACCGCCCCAGTGTATCGTCGCGCTTGAGTCCGGTCATTTCTTCATAGGCGGGGTTGACGTCCATGATCCGGTAGTCGACGGGCGCGCCGTCCGAATCGGTGATCAACTCCTGGATGCTCACGCCCTCCACCATGGCCTCGTAGAGCGAGGCGAAGGATTCGTTGAACTCTCTCAGCTGCCGGTTTTCCGCCTCGAGAATGTCGATCGTTTGCTGTAGTTCAGCGATGGTCGGATCCGTGCTGCCCATGGGGGGCTCCTTCAATGGGTGCCGGTGCCTCTGACCTGGTCCGGGGGTGGCTCAAGAGCGTACGCGCGTTGCCACTGTGGGCGTGACGCCTTCCTGACGGCGGCGGTGTCCTCTAAGATGAGATTGAACCACAGCGCCGGTGGGGGAGGCAAGGGGTAAATCGCATGAAGCCGTGGGGGGCACGCGCAGGCATTGCGGAAAACTCGGCCCACCGCGGGCGGCGAGCCGAGTTTGCTGCAGCAATTGAAGCCGTTGTACTGATTTCCCGGCCTCAGCCTTTGATGATTCGCGGCAGGATCATCTGATGCTGGGGGCAGATCGATTTCGGGTTCTGGTAGGCCGCCCCGGCAAACGCCGTGAGGTAGCTGCGCAGCGCCGGGTAGTTGACGATCTCGTCCACCATGCCTGTGCGGGCACAAAACAGGGGGCGCGAATTGTCGTGATAGGCCTGGGCCATTTCGTTCATCTTGTCGACGATGGGCTGCAGATCCCGGCCGGCGGCCTTTTCCTTCACCAGGCGGCGCGAATAGGTGGCCGCTGCCGCCGTTTCCCCGTGCATCACGTAGATTTCGGTGGTCGCAGTGCCCAGCGTGAAGGCATTGTGACGATTGGCCGTGGGGCCGCCCATGACATAGTGGGCCGCGGCCGATCCCTTGCGCAGCAGTACCAGCATCTGGGGGACATCGGTCTGCTGGATGGAGTAGATGAGGCTCTGGCCGAGGCCCAATAGCTCGGCCTTCTCGGCGATGTCGCCCACGTCGATGCCGGAGGTGTCCTGGAACCAGACGATGGGCAGCCGGTCGCGGCCGCAAAGGGTCACGAACTCGTTCATCTTGATCAGGCCCTGGCGGTAAAGTTTGCTGCCGATGCCGAAGTAGTCGGCGTACTCCGGGTAGTCCGCCCCTAAGAATCCCTGGCGGTTGCCGATCACCCCCACCAGAAACCCGTCCAGCTTGCACAGGCCTGTGTAGACTTCAGGGCCGTAACCGGGCCGAAACTCCATGGCTTCACTGCCGTCCACCAGGCGGGCCAAAACCTCTTCGAAATCATAGGCGCGTTTCTGATTGAACGGGACAAGATCGTACAGATCCTTCGCCGCAAATGCGGGCGACTTGGGCTCGGCCACCCGGAAGAATTTGGGGGCATAGGCCGGCATGTCCTTCATATAGTCCTTGATGCCGGCGAGCACCGCTTCTTCGGTGTCGTAGACATAGCGGAAGAACCCGGTCTGGTCGTGGTGAATGGCCACCGAACCGGGCGGCGAGGCCTTGAACTGTTTGGCGCTGGCGATCAGCGCCTCGGCACCTTCCAGATCGAAGTGCCCCTTGGGAGACATGCCGCTCAATATGCCGCCGCCGCCGACGGCGATGTTGGCATCCTTGTGGGCGAAGAGCACCGTCGGGCTGATCCCCTGGTAGCCGCCGCCGGCCGGATTGGTTCCGTAAATGGCGGCCAGAATGGGAATGCCGGCCTGTTCCAGTTCGGTGTGCCGGAAAAAGGGGGTGCCGCTGCCGCGTCGGTTGGCGTAGAACTTCTCCTGCTCGGGCAGCTTGACGCCGCTGCAGTTGACCAGCCAGACCAAGGGGATGTTGAGCCGCATGGCGAGATCCGTCACCCGCAGGATGTTTTCCGACTGGCCGGGCACCCAGGCGCCGGCCAGTGTTTTGTTGTCAAAGCCGATGATGACGGCCCACTTGCCGGAGATCTTCCCCAGACCGTCAAAGACGTTGGTGTGCCCCTCTTCATTTCCCTCCGGGTTGTAGAGGGTGTGCAGCGGGCACCAGGTGCCCGGGTCCACCAGATAGTCCAGTCGCTGCCAGATGGTGAGCATCCCCCGGGCGTTGATTTTTTCCTGGGGAAACCCAACGGTCTTTACGGCTACAACTGCCTCGGCGATCTGTTTTTCGACGGCCCTGATCTGGGCGGCGCTTTCGGCCGCACTGTTGTGGGCGCCATTGTCGATGGGATTGCCGAAACGGGGCATTGATTCAAAATAGGGTCTCATGATGTACTCCTAAAAAACGATAAGGGTTCAAGGATTCCAGGGGTCAAGGGTTCAAGGGTTTTAAACCCAAGGGTCGATTTGCTATTTTTATGATCACTGTGAATCATAAATTTGGACCCCGGAATCCCAATTGAACATGGCTGTTTCTGATTACGGTAAAACTGCGGCGTTTACGCCGAGCCCATCAATTACCTCACCAAGGCCCGGGAAAAGGCCGGTAAAACGCATGTTGAAAAAACACACCGCACAGGGTAGGGCGATGCCCGCTGTTGCTTTATCCCTTGACCCCTCGACCCCTTGGCCCCTTGAACCCTCGCTTTGTTTCCTTCAGCGGTTGGCTTTCCGGATGCCGAGCTGGTCCAGAGCGATGATCCATTTGCAGATGTTGGAGGAGCCTTCCACCATGGTGTAGGTGGGGGCGTCCCGGTAAAAGCGCGCCACCGGGTACTCGGTGGAGTAGCCGTAGGCGCCCAGGATGCGCATGGCGTAGTTGGCGCTCTTTATTGCCGTCTCCCCGGCGAAGTACTTGGCCATGGCCACGTCGAGCCCGTTGTTGAGCTCGCCCTGGTCCTTGACCCATGCCGCCTTATAAACCAAAAGACGTGCGGCTTCGATCTCGGTGGCCATCTGGGCCACCATGTCCTGGTTCATCTGGTATTCGCCGATGGGCTTTCCAAACTGCTTTCGGGTGCTGCAGTATTTGACCACCGTGTCGAGGCAGGCCTGGGCAAGCCCGACAGCGCCGGCGGCCGCCGACAGACGGGTCTGGTTCAGGGAGCCGAAAACGATCTTGGCGCCGTCGCCGGGGGCGCCGATGATATTCTCCTTGGGTACCCGGGTGTCGGCAAGAAAAATTTCGCCGGTGGGAGAGGAGTGGGAGCCCATTTTCTCCAGTTTCGAGGTCTTCACCCCGTTGAAGTTCTTCAGCTCCACGACAAAGGCCGACAGCCCCTTGGCGCCCTTGGATTTGTCGGTGTAGGCGTAGTAGATGACCACGTCTCCCACCGGGGCATTTGATATCCAGGTCTTTGAGCCGTTGAGCAGCCAGTGATCGCCCTTGTCTTCGGCCGTGGAGGTCATGGCCATGACGTCGGAGCCGGCGTCGGATTCGGTAATACCAAATCCGCCCACGTACTCGGCGCGCACCAGTTTGGATACATATTTTTCAGCAAGTTCCGGGCTGCCGTAGTGGTAGATGGTATAGGCGCAGCCCAGGGTCTGCATGTTGATCTGCACCCTGAGGGAACTGGAGACCCGGGCGATCTCTTCGGTGACGATCATTGCCGCCAGCCATCCCATTTCCTCGCCATCGTATTTTTCGGGGATTACCGTTCCGAAAAACCCGAGCTTGCCCATGGGCACCATCGCTTCCTTGTAGGGGAAGTGATGGGCGGCGTCCCATTCATCCACATTGGGGGCGAGTTTCTTGTTGGCGAACTCACGTACGGCCTTTCTCAACATTTCCAAGTCTTTAGGCAGATTGAAATCCAAGTCGCGTCCTCCTCCTGTAATGATGATGAATTCGAATGATGAATTCGAAACACCGCCGAATTCATCATGTGTTAAGTGCGCTACGAAATAATTTCTAATGCAATATTTCGCTTTACCCCTGTGCCGTTGCCTCCCCATAGGCGGCCAGTGTAGCGTCGACGACGCCCAGCGCGCTTTCCAGCTGCGCTCCGGCAAAGCGCAGCCGAAGGGCTGCAGACAGCATGTCGGGTGCCAGCACCCGGCGGTGAGCTGCCATCAGGGCCAGTGCGGCCAGGGCCCAGTCCGGTGCCTTGATTTTCCAAGCCTTGAAGTCGATGATCTTGACCGCGGCGGCCGTGGGCGGCAGTGTGAGGCCCGCGGCTGCCAGGACCATGGCCTCGGTGCTCAGTTTTGCAAATAGCCCCTTGCGCCGGTCCACGCCTTCCTGGGCGAGGGCGACGACGGCGGTGGGCCGCTGAATACCGGTATAGCCGATCTCGGATGTCGACAGAATCATTTCGCTCACCGAATGGCCGCGCATGACGGTGATGGGATAATCGCTTTTCTGGGTGGCGTTGAGACCCGCCGCGGCGCCGGCCAGGCAGAGGATCTCGCCGGCGGTGATGATGCGCTGGCCGGCGCTGCCCATCATGACCACTTCCTGGCGTCCGTTTCCGGGCGCTTGGCAGGTGGCGGCGATGGGCGCCAGCGCGACGGCCGCCGGCAGGCTTGCGGCGACGCTTCGGTAAGTCCAGCCGTATTCTTCGCGGGCGTTACCCTGTGCGTGATCGGAAGCCGGCGGCAGCGCGTCCAGGGCGGCATCGATGCTCTGGATGCTGAGCTTGTTTCGTTTGGTGTATCGCCCCGGACAGATGCCCCAGATATCCATTACCGAGAAACCGTTGAAAGCGATGGCGCTCTTAAGGGTCTCAACTAAGCGCTTGTCATAGGTTGAGGCTCTTGCCAGCCATGGGGCGCCGGCGGCGCCGGCCACCCGGCAGACGTCCAGGGGGGGTTCCAACTGGTTGAGGAAACCGGAGCCGACCCGTGCCTCCTGAGGCGTGGTGGCGCTGCACTGGCCACCGGTCATGCCATAGTTGAAATTGTTCAGAACCAGCAGGGTCAGGTCCAGATTGCGGCGACAGGCGCTCAGGATGTGGGCGCCGCCGATGCCCATGCCCCCATCGCCCATGGTGACGATGACGGTGAGTTCGGGCCGGGCCATTTTGAGCCCCGTGGCGTAGGTGAGGGCGCGGCCATGAAGGCCATGAAAGGCATGTGTGTTGAAAAAGGTGTCAAAGAGCCCCGAGCAGCCGATGTCACTGACGATGGCCACCTGATCGCCGGCAAGTCCCATTTCCTGCAGCGCCTGATCCAGGGCGTGGACGATCTTGTCGTGAGCGCATCCCGGACAGAAAACGGGCGGGCGGCTGGGGTTGAGCAGGCTATCCATGGGCGATCACCTCCTGGATCTGGGCCGGAGAGATGAGCTCGCCGTTCATTTGCCCAAAAAAGGTGACGGGCCTGTCCGTGCACACCCGGCGGATCTCGTTGACGTACTGGCCCAGATTCATTTCCACCACTACAATGCGGCGGCAGTGTGCGGTATGCGTTCTGATCAGTGCTTCGGGGACCGGCCAGAGGGTCTTGAGCACCAGCAGCGCCACAGAAACGCCTTCCTGCCCGGCGGCGGTAACCGCATCCCGGGCGGCGCGGGCAGTGACGCCGTAGGCGATCACCAGGGTGTTGGCGTCGGCCGGGCCATAAAACGCATGGAATGAAAACCCGTCAACCGCATCTTCCACTTTGGCCCGAAGTCGTTCCTGGGTGGCGGCGATGACCGCCGGATCGGCGGTGATGTATCCGTCGGGACCGTGGGTCGAAGACGTCTGCCGCACCAGCGGGCCGCCGGGTATCATGGGTAGAAAATCGGGCGTGAGGCTGCCGGCCGGGGCGGCGAAGGGGACGAAAGGCCGGGTGGCCTCTGCCGCGCGGCGATGGCGCAGCGCCGGCAATGCCGCGGCGTCCAGGTCCACCGTCTCCCGGGTCATGGAGATTTCCTTGTTGGCAGCGATAAAGACCGGGCAGCGCAAATCCTCGGCCAGGTTGAAGGCTTCAACCGTCAGTTCAAGACAGTCGCGAACATCCACCGGCGCCAGCACCACCACGGGAAGTCCGCCGGAGCTGCCCCATCGGAGAAACTGCACGTCGCCGTCGGCGCCCTTGGTGGCCGACCCGGTGGAGGGCCCCAATCGCTGGACATCAACAATGACGATGGGGATTTCACTGCCCACGGCAAAGGAAATCTGCTCGCTGTAAAGGCTGATGCCCGGCCCGGAAGTGGCCGTCATCACCTTCATGCCGGCCATGGCCGCGCCCAGGCAGAAACCGATTGAGGCGATTTCGTCTTCGCCTTGGAGACAGACCCCGCCCGCCGGCGGCAGCAGCGAGAGCATGGTGTTGTAAATGGTGGTGGCCGGTGTGATCGGATACCCGGCAAAAAAGGTGCACCCCGCGGCAACAGCCGCGCGGCCGATGGCCTCGTTGCCTTCCATCAGGCTGAGTCCCATTAGGTAGTCTCCATTATTTGATCAAATATAAAATCAACTATATGATCCAAATGCCCCTGTCAATTGGATTCTCACCCTGAGTCCCGACGCTGCGGTCCAGAATGTCCCGGGATCACAATAGCGCGGTTCCGGCGGTCGTAAATGTCCGACGCCGGTGCCCGTTTTGTCAGAAGCGGGTCGCCGCCAGCATTGTTTCAACGCCCCGGACCACATGGGTCTTTACTCGGCGAATGTGCTGGGAGAGCACTTGACTGGCGCCCTTGGCGTCGCCCTCCTGGATGCGGGAAAAGAGCGCTTTGTGGTCGGTGTCGGCTGAGTCCATGGATGTGGAGAAAAGGTAGTTGCCGCCGTATTTGAGGTAGAGCAGGTCGAAGAGGTTTTTCAGGGTTTGCTGCTGCACCCGGCAGGTCGAGAGCGCGGCGAGGGTGAGGTGAAATTCCATGTCCTTGAGCAGTCGGCCGTGCAGGTAGACGTCCTTGGCCGCCTTCAGGTGCGCGTCCAGCGCTGCGGCCAGTTGACGGATGCCGGCGGGCGTCAACTGCTTGAAAGACTTTGACAACAGGTCGAGTTCGATGAGTTCGCGAAGATCGTAGATTTCCGCCACTTCCTGGATGTCGATGGGCGCGGTGTAGTAGCCCCGGTTGGGTTCGTGGCGCACTAACTGCTGAAATTCAAGCCATTTGAGTGCCTGGATCACCGGAGTCTGGCTCATCCCCAGCCGCTCGGACAGATCCCGGTAGGAAATTTTCTGGCCGGGCACGATTTCGCTGTGAAACAGCATGTTTCGAATGCCCATGTAGGCTTTTTTGGTATGCCCCTCCGGATCGCGAAGCGGTTGTTTTTTTATCGCAATGGGCACCGGGCTGACTCCTGTTTGATGATTCCCCGCAATCGGCCTCCAGCGGGTTGTCGGAAATCTGAAATTTGATCAAATATATAATCGAATAATCACATAAGTGCTGATGCTGTCAATATGATTAAAAGCGGCGCAGCCGCTTTTAATCATCGTGCTTGATAAATTCGTAGATCTTTTTGTCCCGGTCGGAAAGCGCGGCTTTTTCTTCATAGGTTCGGTGCAGGAAGTAGTGGTAGAAGTCGTGCTGCAGACTGTCGCGGTTGGTGGTTACGAAACTGCGGTTGCGGGTCCAGATGATGGGGGACTGCTCCGGCGCGGCGGTTTCAAAAACCCCGACCAGGGCTTCACTTTTATCGGCGATGATGTCGATGGACTCACCGCCGATGCGTTCCCTGAGGCCATCGGCATCGGGGTGAACGACCTGTATGTCGGTGACGCGGGGGATGGCCCCCATGGCGATGAAGCGCACGCCAACGCCCCGGTGCATGGCCTGATCGAGGGCCTTTGAAAGCTGCTCCCAGGTGTTGGGGAAGATCCGGATATAAAGCTCATGGCGCGCGGCGGTGATGATGTCCCGGGCTTTGGTCATCACCGCAGCGTATCCTTTCAAGGTCAACAGGTATTCGGTGCTGGTTTCAGCCGCCAGGGTGCTGAGTTGTTCTTCCAGGATGGCCAGGTTGGACTCGAACTGGCTGCGCAGGCGTTTTTTGAGCTCGGTGAAGGGCAGGGGAACGTACAGGCCTTTGTCCACCTCGAAAACGAGGCCCTTTTTCCCAAGGCTGCGAAGCACGTCGTAGATGCGGGAGCGCGCGATGCCCGACAGTTTGCTGATCTGGGAGCCGTTGGCCGGGTGCTGATTGAGCAGCGCCAGATAGCAGGCCGATTCGTATTGGGAAAAGGCAAAATCGCGCAGCAGGGCGGCAATGTCCATGGTAGGTGTCCTCAGTTGCTATATTTAAAGCAACATTTTAGTCGGTGGTGGGTATCGGCACAGTCCAGTGAGGGCGCGAGGGGTGTCACCGTCTGGTCCATGGTCGGGCATCACGGTTATTGTAGGGGCAGGCCCCCGTGCCTGCCTGGGTACTTTGTAATCATGCCTGGCATGGCAACCACAAAGAGATCCCCCGACCTTTCGATTTCCGGATGGGCTGCATAGTCATGCATGGCACACCATGCCCCCTGATTTCAAGTACCAATGACGGCGAGCGGTTTCTGGGGGCAAATTGCGGCGGCGCCGAGCGCCTTCTTGACAATCGAAGCGGCAGAGGCATATATTGTTGCTACCTTGTAAGCAACTATATAGGCTGAGAGGTCCTCATGAGCATCACAAGTTTGAAACGATTCGATTCCCCGGTGTACGGATTTTCCAATATATCCGATGAGAATGTCCTTGCTCTTGAGGCGCGTTTCGGCGCCCACCATTACCGGCGGCTGCCCGTGGTGGTCCGCCAGGCCCGGGGGAGCTGGATCACCGATGTGAGTGGGAAAAAATATCTGGACTGCCTTGCGGCCTATTCCGCGGCCAACCCCGGCCATCATCATCCGACAATCGTCAGCGCCATGGTTCGTGCCCTTTTAGGCGACTACGCGTCGGTGATTTCCAACGTGGTCTACACCGATCCCCTGGCCCTGTTTCTATCCCGACTGGCCGAGTTCGTGCCGCAGATGGCACCCCGGTTCGGGGCAGTGGGCAACAAGGTGCTGCCTAAAAACGGCGGGGTGGAGTCGGTGGAAACCGCCATCAAGATGGCCCGCTACTACGGTTGGAAGCAAAAGGGGATACCCGATGGCAAACAGGAAATCATTGTTTTCGACAGCAATTTCCACGGCCGCATGATCACCGTTGTCTCCTTTTCCTCGGTGGATAAATACAAGCAAGGCTTCGGTCCCCTGACGCCGGGATTTGTTTCGGTGCCCTTTGGCAGCATGGATGCGGTCGAAAAGGCCGTGACGAAAAACACCTGCGGCATCCTTGTCGAGCCCATGCAGGGCGAGGGGGGCATGCGGGTGCCGCCGACCGGATTTCTCAAGGGCCTGCGGGATATCGCCGACGCCCACGATCTGCTGCTGCTCTTTGATGAAATCCAGGTGGGGCTGGGGCGCACGGGAAAACGGTTCTGCTTTGAGCACGAAAAGGTCGTCCCTGACGGCCTCATCCTGGGAAAGGCCTTGTCGGGCGGTCTCGTTCCCCTGTCGGCCTTTGTCACCAGTGCCGAGCTCATGGATCTGGCCTTCAAGATCGGCTCGGACGGCTCGACCTTCGGGGGCTATCCCCTGGCCTGTGTGGCCGGCTGCGCCGCACTGGACGTGATGGAAACCGAGCGTCTGGCCGAATCCTCGGCCTCACAGGGCGCCAAGCTCAAAAAGCGCATCGAAGCCATCGCCGCCCGCTCCGGGCAGGTGCAGGAAGTCCGGGGCCGGGGTCTTTTCATCGGCATCGAGGTGGTCCATGCCAATGCCATGGTCTTTTGCCGCGAGCTGCTCGATCGGGGCCTTATCGTCAACGACAGCCACGGCCACACCATCCGCATCTCGCCGCCGCTGAACATCTCCGACGCGGATCTGGATTTTCTCACCGACAATCTGGAAGCGGTATTGGTCAAGCCGCGCGCGGTTTAAGGCGCCAAGCGGCGAAGATGGATTTTGAAGCGTCATGAAAACGGGGGAGGACGGCCCTGACAAGTCGCTTCCCCCGAATTTTTGATCGCAACCATTTTCGATCCAAACTTGACAGGAACGCGGGTGCGCAGATAACTGGAGCTCATCCACATAAGACCGCATCCCTCGATTTGAAGGATTCTCCAAACAATGCCCGACGATAAGGCAAGCCGCACGGCGCTGGGTTCCGCCTTCCTTCGCGCCGCGCATCGTGGATGCGGCCGATCGCCACCATCGACTTCGAGCGCGAATCGCTGCGCGATGGCTTAAGAAGGCATCGTGTCTCGACGGCCGCGCCGACCTTTTTTTCCTGGCTGGGCGCAACAATGTATCTGAAGGAAGACGCCATCGATGCGGCTCTCCGGTCTGTTGCCGCGTTTCCTAAAGAAAGCGAGATCGTGCTGACTTTCGCGTTGACGGGCGATGCGCCGTCAGTGGCCCGGCGCGCAGCAAGTTATGGAGAACCCTGGGTGAGCTGCTTCGCGCCTGATGCGATCGAGGCGAAACTGCGCAGCGCCGGCTTTGCCGACGTGGTGCCCCTTGCACCCGAAGAGGCAGAGGCGGGGTACTTCAGGGGCCGGTCAGGAGACCTTCCGGTACCGAAGCGGACCAACATCCTGTATGCAGTGGTTTAGCTTTAGCTTTGCGATCTCTGCGGCTTTGCGAGAGATTCGGCCTTTTTACGGGGCCATCAAAGTTGAATGGGCGACCGGTCTGCCACTCTCCTCAGATGTCGAATTTGATCCCCTGCGCCAGCGGCAGCGTGGTGCCGTAGTTGATGGTGTTGGTCTGGCGCCGCATGTAGGCTTTCCAGGCATCCGAACCGGATTCGCGGCCGCCGCCGGTCTCCTTTTCCCCGCCGAACGCCCCGCCGATCTCGGCGCCGGAAGTGCCGATGTTGACGTTGGCCAGGCCGCAGTCCGATCCGGCAGGTCCCAGGAAGATCTCCGCCTGCCGAAGGTCCGTTGTGAAGATGGACGAAGAGAGCCCCTGAGGGACATCGTTTTGTAGGGCGATGGCGTTTTCCACCCCGCCGCTGTATCGGATCAAGTACAAAACTGGCGCGAAAGTTTCTTGCTGGACGATGGGATAGGTGTTTTCAACGACGACCAGCGCGGGGGTGACGTAGCAGCCAGATTCATAGCCCGGGCCTTCGAGTACCCGGCCCCCGCAAAGCACCTCACCGCCGCACTGGCGAATCGTGTCAAGGGCTGCCGTGAACTGTGCCACGGCCTGACGGTCGATGAGCGGCCCCATGTGATTGGATGCATCCAGCGGAGAGCCGATCCGCAGACTGGTGTAAGCCTTTGTCAGTGCCAGTTTTACCAGCTCGAAAATCGATTCGTGGATAATGAGCCGGCGGGTGCTGGTGCAGCGCTGACCGGCGGTGCCGACCGCGCCGAAAACCGCCGCCGGCACGGCCAGTTTAAGGTCGGTGTGTTCGGTGAGAATGATCGCATTGTTACCGCCCAGTTCCAGTATGGTCCGGCCCAGTCGACCGGCCACGGTCGCTGCGATCCGTCTGCCGATGCGGGTCGAGCCGGTAAAGGAAATCAGGGGCAGACGCGGGTCGGACAGCATCCGGTCGCCGATGGTGCTGCCGCTGCCGATGATCAGGTTGAAGATGCCTTCGGGCAGTGCGTTTTCGGCGATGACTTCACCGACGATGCGCTGGATCGCGATGGCTGTTATAGGCACCTTCGAGGACGGTTTCCACACGATGACATCGCCGCAGACGGCGCCGATCAGCGCATTCCAGGACCAAACGGCCACTGGAAAGTTGAACGCGGTGATGACACCGATCGGGCCCAGGGGATGGTACTGGTCATACATGCGGTGGCTGGGGCGTTCCGAGGGCATGGTAAAACCGTAGAGCTGACGGGAGAGACCGACGGCGAAATCGGCGATGTCGATCATCTCCTGAACCTCGCCCATGCCTTCCTGGATGGATTTTCCCATTTCGGTGCTCACCAGACGACCCAATGGTTCCTTGTATCGGCGAAGCCGCAGGCCGATCTGGCGCACGATTTCTCCGCGCTTGGGCGCCGGCGTGCAGCGCCAGGCGTGAAAGGCATCGATGGCCCTTTGCATCAGCTGTTCATAGTCGTCTTCCGAGGCTTTTCGCACGGCGGCGATTTTCCCACCATCCACGGGAGAGGTGCTTGTCAACAGCGCGCTGTCCGCCGCGGTGTGCCACTGCACCCCAGTGGAGGCGCCGTCATTGACGGCGGCAACGCCGAGGGTGTCAAGCATCGTTGACATTTCCATGGGGCCATCCTCCAGTTTAGCGTCAAAGACCGGCGTCCCTGGCGACATTGTGACCACCACGGAGTCCCGGAGATCACGGAGAAAAACAATTGGTTTTTAAATTATGATAAAACCGTAAAAAGTGATTTCGAACCACAGAGACCGCAGAGAACCGCAGAGAATTTACTGAATAATTAGTAAGTTATCTCTGCGCTCTCTGTGTCCTCTGTGGTGATTTCAGACTTTTACGGCACCATCAACGATGCGAACAGGAACGGATTCCGGCCAGGGAAAATCGGAGGATGTGATCGGCCAGGGCCTGGATCAGTTCCGGCGATACGGTCTGCTCCATCAGATACTCCAGGTCGCTGGTGCGCAGCATGAGCAGCGCCCGGCACTGGTTGACGATGCTGAGTTCACAAAACCGCACCGCTTCATCGCTGACATCAGGGCCGGCGATCTCCCTGACCATGGCCAGCAGATATTGGCGCCGTGGTTCGATGGCCCGGCGCCAGCTTTCATCGATCAACCCGGTCGGGTTGGCCAACTCCATAAGATACATTTTCATAAACACGCCTTTGGCGCCAGGCGAGCAGAACTTGTGGACCAGGGCGTGGATTTTCCGGCGAAGGCGATCTTCCGGGGCACTGTCGGGCGATTCGGGCAAGTCGGGGACGATGTCCTTTTCGAATGCCTGCTGCCAGGCCTCGGTGTAGAGCGCATCCTTGCTGCCGAAGTAGTAACTGACGGCGGCCACATTGGTGTCGGCCCGTCGGCAGATCTGTGCCACTGTGGCGTCGCGAAACCCTTTTTCGCCGAAAACGTCGCAGGCTGCGGCCAATAGCCGGGTGCGGGTTATTTTGCCGTCTTTTCTTTGAGCCATTGTGCGGGTTTTCTGCCTTTGTTAAGTTTTTTTCGCCGTCGCCACTACGGCGGCGAATAACCCGGCAGGGGCTGTGCCAGGAGAGGGAATCTGCCTGGGTTGAAAGGGCGCGAATTAAGTTAAATGAGAATTTAAAATAAATATTTGAAATAGTCAATAGGGCATGATATGCGCTGTCTTCAATGCCTTTTATGGCATCGCGTGAACTCAGCGACGGTTAACGGTTAGTCAAAAACGGCGTGTCTCTGTCCTTCGCAAAGGATCGGTGGCGCTTTTCAATCGTCTGTAAGGAGCGGTTCTCTATGCGATTTCGATTGTCTCAACCTTGTTTGGCATCTGCTTTTGCGCTCTTTTTTGTCATGGTCGGAACCAATTCCGGAGCGGCTGCCCCGCCGGGCCCCGGCGGCGCCCGGCGCCCGGTGGTCACCGTTCAGGTGGTCACCGACGAGGAGGTCAACCCGCCCACCGAATACGTAGGGCGGGTGGAAGCCATCCAGGCGGTGGACTTGCGTGCGCGCGTGCAGGGGTTTCTCGATGCGGTGGCCTTCAAGGAAGGCGCCAGCGTGAGCGCAGGTGACACCCTCTACCGCATCGAGCAGACCGTTTATAAGGCCAAGGTCAATGAGGCCGGTGCCAAAGTGACCGCTTCCCGCGCTGCCCTCAACAAAAGTCAGCAATACCTCAAACGCCTCCAGTCCGTGTATGCCGGCGGTGTGTCGGAGGCGGATCTGGAAAGCGCCGTGAGCACGGAGCAGCAGGCAAAGGCCCAACTCCAGGAGAATCTGGCCAGCCTGGAACTGGCCGAACTGAACCTGGGCTATACCACCATCACCGCCCCCATCGGTGGCCGCATCGGGCGCTCGGCCTATACTCGGGGCAACCTGGTCGGCCCGGAGTCCGGGGTTCTGGCCCGGATCGTTCAGACCGACCCGATCAGGGTCGTTTATTCCATGAGCGAAAACGAACTGGTGGCCACACGGGTGGCTGAAAGGGAAATTGGCGCCGACAGCGTCGACTGCCGCCTCGTGCCGCGGATACAACTGGCCGGCGACGGCATGTATCCGCTGGCCGGTCGTCTGGACTTCGTTGACAATGAAATCGATGCGGCCACCGGCACTATCGCCGTCAGAGCGGTATTCGACAACCCCGACGGCATTCTGCTGCCCGGCCAGTACGTGTCCGTGTTCGTTACCTGCCGGGAAGGAAAGCGACTGCCGATGGTTCCCCAGTCCGCGGTTCTGGCAGACCGGGAGGGGCGCTATGTGTTCGTCGTGGATGCCGGGGGCAAGGTCCAGCAACGGCGCATCACCACCGGGCCGGTCCTGGATACCCGGTGGGCGGTGTCTTCCGGTTTGATACCCGGAGAGACCATCATCGTGCAGGGGATTCAGAAAGTTAAGCCCGGCCAGGAAGTCGACGTCGTCCACGCCGCCGACGGCAAGAAATAAGGAAACGGCATGTTCTCACGCATCTTCATCGAGCGCCCCCGGCTGGCCATGGTGATCTCCATCATCATCACCCTGGCCGGCGTACTGGCCCTGCTCAACATTCCCATCGCGCAGTACCCGCAGATTACGCCGCCTGAGATCCGGGTGACCGCCACGTATCCCGGTGCCAGCGCGGAAGTGGTGGCCGCAACGGTGGCCGCGCCGCTGGAAGCGGAAGTCAACGGCGTCGAAAACATGCTCTACATGTCTTCGACCTGCTCCAACAACGGCAGCTATGCACTGAGTGTGACCTTTGCCGTGGGAACCGATCCGGCCATCGCCCAGGTGAACGTCCAGAACCGGGTGCAACAGGCCGTGCCAAAACTGCCCAAAGAGGTGACCGACCAGGGCATATCGGTGCGCACGCGGTCCACGGACTTTCTGGGCGTGATTTCCTTCTTTGTCCCTGGTGGCGGCAAGGATGCGCTGTTTCTGAGTAACTACGTCAGCATCAACGTCAAGGACGCATTGACCCGGCTCAACGGAGTCAGCGAAGCCTATATCTTCGGTGCCCAGGACTACAGCATGCGGATCTGGATGAACCCGGAGCGGCTCACTGCGCTGCAATTGACGGCTGATGACGTGATCGGCGCCATCCGGGCTCAAAACATCCAGGCCGCCGCCGGCGGTATCGGGTCGGCGCCGTCGGGAGACGACCAGCAGATCCAGTACACCCTGCGGGCCAAGGGCCGTCTCAAAGAGGCTGGCGATTTCGAAGAAATCATCATCCGCGCCAACGCGCAGGGCGGTATCGTACGCCTGCGGGACGTGGCCCGCGTGGAACTCGGGGCCCAGTCCTACGCGTCCAGATCCATGCTCAACGGCGCCCCTGCCGTGAACATGGCCATCTACAGCAACGCCAGCGCCAATGCCCTGGACACCATCGAGGCGGTCAACCGAGAAGTCGCGCGCCTCTCCAAGGGGTTTCCAAAGGACATCGAGTACCGGTTCGTCTACGACACCACCAAATTTGTGCGGGTGGCGATCCATGAGATCGTGCTGACACTGCTGGTCACCTTTTTCCTCGTTGTGGGCGTTACTTACATTTTCCTTCAGGACTGGCGCGCGACCCTCATCCCCAGTCTGACCATTCCGGTGTCCCTTGTCGGCTCTTTCGCGGTGCTTCTGGCGATGGGCTTCAGCGCCAACACGGTCACGCTGTTTGCACTCATTCTCGCCATCGGACTGGTGGTCGACGATGCCATCGTGGTGGTGGAAAACGTCCAACGGATCATGATGGAAGAGCAGCTTGACGCCCCGGCGGCGGCCATCAAAGCCATGGGGCAGGTCATCGGCCCCATCATCGCAACCACCCTGGTACTGATCGCTGTTTTTTTGCCGGTCGGGTTTATACCGGGGATCACGGGGCAACTGTACAGGCAGTTCGCGGTCACCATCATCACGGCGGTCATTTTGTCGGCCATCAACGCCCTGACCCTGAGTCCCGCCCTGTGCGCCGTGCTGCTCAGGCCCCACGTCACCGTTCAGCACGGGCCCCTGGCCTGGTTCAGCCGGGTGCTTGCGGCCTCGCGCCGGATTTACGTGGGCATCGCCGGGTGGCTGGTGCGTCGGTTCGTAGTGGCGCTGTGCATCTACGTGATGGTGTTCACCGCCGGCTACTACCTGTTCAGCACGCGTCCGGTCAGCTTTTTACCCAGCGAAGATCAGGGCGTGTTTTTCGTCAATGCGCAGCTCCCCGAAGCTTCGGCCCTGGTCCGGACCAACATCGTCATGAGGCAGATCTCGGAAGTGCTCACGAAGACACCCGGCGTGGCCGACGTGATTGCCGTCAGCGGTTTCAGCATCATCAGCGGCTCCGCCGAAAATGTGGGGCTGTGTGTGGTCGTGCTCGACACCTGGGATAAGCGTAAAACCCCCGAGCTGCAGATCGAGGGCATCCTGGGCCGTGTCCGGCGGGAACTGGCAGCCCTGCCATCGGCCAATATTTTTGCCTTCAGCCCGCCGGCCATCCGCGGGCTGGGCCTGACCGGCGGTTTCGATTTCCGGCTCCAGGCCGTGGGCGACCAGAGTCCCCAGGAGCTTTCCGCCGTGACCCGCGCAATGGTCATCGCGGCCAACCAGGACCCGACTCTGCGGGCCGCATTCAGCACCTATACGGCCGATGCGCCGCAGCTCTACCTGAACCTGGACCGAACGAAGGCGGAAATTTTGAAAGTGCCTGTCGACCGTGTTTTCTCAACGCTTCAGGCCAACCTGGGTTCCCGGTATGTCAATGATTTCAATCTGTTCAGCAGGGTGTTTCAGGTTAAGGTCCAGGCCGATGCGCCCTACCGCGATTCCGTGGACGACATCAAGCGCATCTACGTACGCAGCGACGACGGCAACATGGTGCCCATGAGCAGCCTTGCCAGTTTGTCCACCGTGCTGGCACCACAGCTGGTCACGCGCTACAATCAGTTTGCCTCGGCCCAGATCAACGGCGAGGCCGCCCGGGGGTTCAGCACCGGCGAGGCGATGGACGCCATGGCGCAAGTGGCCGCCAAAACACTGCCCGACGGGTATGCCTACGAATGGTCCGCCATCTCCTATCAGGAGCAGCAGAGCGGCGGACAGGCGCCGGTGCTGCTGCTGCTGGCACTGGTTTTCGGCTACCTTTTCCTGGTGGCCCAGTACGAAAGCTGGACCATTCCGCTGAGCGTCATGATTTCCATTTCGGTGGCGGTCCTGGGCGCGCTGGCGGGGCTCTGGGCGACCGGCCTGGATCTGAGCATCTACGCCCAGATCGGCCTGGTGCTGCTGGTGGGGCTGGCAAGCAAGAACGCCATTCTCATCGTGGAGTTCTCCAGAGACCAGCGCGCCGCCGGGGTGCCGCTGTTCGAAGCGGCGGTGGCCGGTGCACGGATCCGCTACCGGGCCGTGCTCATGACGGCGTTTTCCTTTATTTTAGGCGTGCTGCCCCTGGTGATCGCAGAAGGTGCCGGCGCCAACAGCCGGCGTTCCATGGGCACTACGGTGTTCTTTGGCATGCTGGCAGCAACGGTGGCCGGCATCTTCCTCATCCCGGCGCTCTATTACGTGTTGCAGAACGGGCGGGAGGCCATGTTGGCCCGCCGGCAGCGGCGGCGGGAGAACATCGAACATCGAACGTCCAACATCGAATGATGAATGAAAAGGCGAACGACGAAGGGCGAACATCGAACATCGAATGGTGAATGAAAGGGCGGAGGGCGAACGTCGAATGAAAGGGTAACGAATGCTGTCGATGCGGTTTGCATTCGATGTTAATATCTCTCGCCTTTCTTGGCGCGAGAACCGGTTTTTTGGTTTTCTATTCGATGTTCAGCGTTCGACGTTCGATGTTCGAAGTTCATTTTTAATTTTGCTTTTCTTTGCGCCGTTGCGTCTTTGCGCGAGAACCGGTTTTTTGGTTTTTTATTTGACGTTCATCGATTGAATGCTCATAAAAACCAGCGATGTATCCTAAGTGGTGAAGGTTGCCGGTGACGATTACGAGCACGCGCACGAGCACGAAAAAAGCAACGGCTTGAGCTTTCCGGATAACCGCGTACTTTTAAATGGGAAGTACTTTCATGCGACGCATTTTTTGGATTGGCAACCTTATTCTCTTGTCGGTGCTTGTTTCCGGATGCGCCAGTGTCGGTCCGGATTACACGCCCCCATCCATCGATGCCCCGGAGCACTGGCACACGGATTTGAAGGACGGCCTGACGCCGCAGCCGTCAGACCCGGCGGTACTTGCGGGCTGGTGGCGCACCCTTGACGATCCGTTGCTTTCCGCATTGATGGCGCGTGCCGTCAAAGGCAATCTGGACCTTCGGGAGGCCCGGGCGCGGGTCCGTGAGGCGCGGGCCCGGCGGGGCATCAGTGAAGCGGCCTTCTACCCGAGCGTGGACGCCACCGGCTCGGTCAGCAAGGGGCGCAGCAGTGAAAACAGCGGCTCCGGCAAGGAGAGCACCCTCTACAGCGCCGGGTTCGACGCCGGCTGGGAGCTGGATGTCTTCGGCGGGACACGCCGCACTGTCGAGGCCGCCCAGGCCGGACTTGAGGCCAGTGACGCCGATCTGAGCGATGTCCTGGTGAGCCTGCTGGCCGAGGTGGCGCGCAACTATATCGACGTGCGCACTTACCAGGCACGGCTTCGGGTGGCCGAGGCCAATATTTCGGCGCAGGAGGCCTCGCTCAATCTCACCCAGTCGCGGTTCGAGGCTGGACTCAGCGACGAACTCGGGGTGCAGCAGGCCCGCTACAATCTGGAGAACACCCGCGCACTGCTGCCGACGCTGCGCACCGGTCTGTACGCGGCCCAGAACCGACTCTCGGTTCTGCTGGGGGAGCGCCCCGGGTCGGTAGTCGCTGAACTGACGCCCGATCACGGCATTCCTGTTCCTCCGATCAGCGTGGCCGTCGGCATCCCGGCCGACACCCTTCGGCGGCGGCCGGACATTCGCCGTGCCGAGCGCCGGCTGGCGGCACAGACCGCCCAGATCGGCGTGGCCACGGCCGATCTCTATCCCCGGTTCCGGCTGCCCGGGGCCATCGGTCTGGAATCGCTGTCCGCAGATACCTGGCTCAATTCTTCCAGCCTGTTTTGGCGGATCGCCCCCGGCGTGACCTGGAACATCTTCGATGCCGGCGCCGTTCGTCAGAACATCGAGGTCCAGGGCGCTCTCCAGGAGCAGGCGCTTGCCCGCTACGAGGCGGCGCTTCTTACAGCCACCGAGGAGGTGGAGAACGCCCTGAAGGCCTATGCCGAAGAGCAGCTCAGACGCGACGCCCTCATCGCGGCCATCGATGCCGCCGGAAAATCCGTGCAACTGTCCGAAGCGCAGTACAAAGCCGGGCTCACCGATTTCAGCAACGTGCTTATCGCCCAGCGGTCCCTGCTCGCTTTTCAGGACAACCTGGCCGTGAGTGAGGGGACGGTGACCGCCAACCTGGTGCGTCTGTACAAGGCGCTGGGCGGCGGCTGGCAGCCGCTGGCAGCCGAAAATGACCGGGAGACAAGCGCGCCATGACCGATCCCTTGAAAAACGGCGCTCCGGATCTGGCCGACGACGTTACCCGTACGCTGGCTCTTGAATCTGCAGCCCGCCGTCGCCGCCGACGGTGGCGGTGGTTTTTTGCTGTGCTGCTGGTGCTGATTGCAGGGGCCGGCATTCTCAAATGGGAGGACCGCCGGCAGACCCCGGCCACCCAGTTTGTCACGCTGCCGGCGACGACCGGCAGCCTGACCGTCACCGTCACGGCCACCGGCAACCTGCAGCCGATCAACGAAGTGGATGTGGGCAGTGAACTGTCCGGGATCGTTCGGAGCGTGGAAGTCGACTACAATGACGCGGTAAAGCAGGGGCAGGTGCTGGCGCGGCTCGACACCACCAAGCTCCAGGCGCAGGTGCTTCAGTCCACCGCCGCGCTTGCGGCGGCCAAGGCCAAGGTGCTTCAGGTGCAGGCCACCATTGCGGAGACCCGGGCCAAACGCGACCGGCTTAAAAACCTGAGCGTCCTCAGTGAGCAGCGGGCCGTCAGCCAGCTCGATATCGACGTGGCCGATGCCGCCTTGGCCAGGGCCGAGGCTGACAAGGCCGCCGCCATTGCGGAAGCCGACCGGGCCAAGGCCATCCTGGAGGCCAATGAGACCGATCTGGGAAAAGCCGTGATCCGCTCACCCATCAACGGGGTCGTGCTGGTGCGTGCCGTCGAGCCGGGCCAGACCGTGGCCGCTTCGCTTCAGGCCCCGGTGCTCTTCACCCTGGCTGAAGACCTCTCCCAGATGGCGCTCCACGTCGACGTTGACGAAGCCGACGTGGGGCAGGTCAAAGCCGGGCAGGAGGCCACCTTTACCGTGGACGCCTTTGCCGATCGCGTCTTCCCGGCGCAGATCACCCAGGTCCGATTCGGCTCGAAGACCACCGGCGGTGTCGTCACTTATGAAACCCTGCTCAAAGTGGACAACGGCGACCTGTTGCTGCGTCCCGGGATGACCGCCACCGCCGAGATCGTGGTGCGCAAGATCGAAAACGCCCTGTTGGTGCCGAACGCGGCGCTGCGGTTTACGCCACCGGCCACCGTCCAGGGTGGGCAACGCAGAAGTGGCGGCATCCTCACCAGGCTCTTTCCGCGGCCGCAACGAAACACTGAAAAAAAACCGGCCACGGCGGGGAACGGCAAAACACAGCTGCGCGTGTGGACGCTTCGTGACGGCCGGTCGGTGCCTGTCGCCATTTTCACCGGCATGACCGACGGCGCCAGCACGCAGGTCACCGGCGGCGATCTCCAGCCCGGCATGCCGCTGATTGTTGACGTGGTGACACAAGGCAAATGACGACCGCAACCGAGCCATTTCCAGAAACGGATCGCCTGCCGCCGCTCATCGCCTTGCGGGCCGTGAGCAAGGTTTACGGGGCCGGCACCGCTGCCGTGCATGCACTGCGTGGCATCGATCTTTCAATTGCATCTGGAGAATTCGTGGCGGTCATGGGTCCGAGCGGGTCGGGCAAATCCACCTGCATGAACATTCTGGGATGCATGGACACCCCGTCGGCGGGTGAATTCCGTTTCGAGGGAATCAGCGTCGGATCGCTCTCCCGGGACCAGCGCGCCCTGTTGCGGCGCCACCACCTGGGCTTCGTTTTTCAGGGTTTCAATCTCCTGAACCGTACCACTGCTTTGGAGAATGTCGAGCTGCCGCTGATATACCGCGGCCTGCCGGCGGCCCGGCGGCGTGAAATGGGCCGGGAAGCGCTGGCATCCGTAGGTCTTTCCGGATGGGAATCCCATACCCCGGGAGAGCTCTCTGGCGGCCAGCAGCAGCGCGTGGCCATCGCGCGGGCCATTGTGGCCGCGCCCGAAGTCCTGCTGGCCGATGAGCCGACAGGCAACCTCGACTCTGAAAGAAGCCGGGAGATCATGGCGCTGCTCACCCGCTTCAACCGTGAGCGGGGGATCACGATTGTCATGGTGACCCATGAGGCCGAGATGGCGGCCTATGCCCGGCGTTGCATCGTCTTCAGGGACGGTCGCATTATCGAAGATCCGCTATCGAAAGAAATCGCGTCATGATCGGGGAAAGCATCCATCTGGCATTGCGGGAGATCCGTCGCAACGTGCTGCGCTCCTCGCTCACGATTCTCGGCATCGTGATCGGCGTGGCGGCGGTCATCGTCATGGTGACCATCGGCGCCGGTGCCACGGCCCAGGTCACCAACGATATCGCCAAACTGGGCAGCAATCTGCTCATGGTGCGTCCCGGGCAGGGATTCCGGGGGCCGGGGGGCTCGCGCTCCAGTGCGGAGGGCTTTGAGACGGACGATGCCGATGCCATCGCCGGCGAAATCAGCGGTCTTTCCAGCGTGGCGCCCACTTCGAGTCAGTCGAGTCAGGCCATTTTCGGCAATACCAACTGGGCGACCACGGTCACCGGCAGCACCAACGCATACCTCGATGCCCGCGATTGGCACCTGGCCACAGGACGCCGGTTTTCCGAAGGCGAGCTGCGCTCCGGCAAGGCAGTCTGCATCATCGGCGCTACGGTGAAAAGGGAGCTTTTCGGCGCGCAGAAGGCCGTCGGTGAGGCAATCCGGCTCAAACAGCTCACCTGCCAGGTGATCGGGGTGTTCGACGAAAAGGGGCAGTCCGGTTTCGGTCAGGACCAGGACGACTTCGTGCTGGTGCCGCTGCGGATGTTCCAGCGCCGCATTGCGGGTGATACGCGCGTCGGCATCATTTACGTGTCCGCCCGGGATGGGGTGCCCACCGAGAAGGTCCAGGCCGCCATCGAGCGTCTGATGCGAGAACGGCGGCGCATCGCTCCGGGCAAGGATGACGACTTCAATGTCCGGGACATGAAGGAGATCATGGCCACCCTCACCGGCACCACCCGGATTCTCACCGCGCTCTTGAGCGCCGTGGCGGCCGTGAGTCTGCTGGTGGGGGGGATCGGCATCATGAACATCATGCTGGTCTCGGTGACCGAGCGGACCCGCGAGATCGGCATCCGCCTGGCCATCGGTGCGCTTGAAGGCGACGTGCTCAAGCAGTTTCTGGTCGAGTCGGTCGTCTTGTCGTGCCTGGGCGGGCTGGTCGGGATCGCGCTGGGACTGGGCGGTGCGGCCGCCGGTGCCCGAATGCTGGAGATCCCCTTTATCTTAAATCCCATCATCGTCCTGGAGGCGTTCTTTTTTTCGGGCGCCGTCGGTGTGATCTTCGGCTATTTTCCGGCCAGAAAGGCCGCCCGCCTGGATCCCATCGAGAGCCTGCGCCACGAGTAGCTTTGATGGTCATGTAAGAAGTCGCATTTCTCCTTTTCCGGTCATCCCGGCGAAGGCCGGGATCCAGAGGTTTTAAATACATCTTGTATCTGGATTCATCCCGAAGCCAGGGTCTCTCGAATACCGGTTTACAGCCGTCGGCACTGCTGGATACCGGATCGGGTCCGGTATGACAATCGGGGCACTTTTTACGGTTTCATCGACCTCGAATATATAAAAAGGGCGGCCGGCCGGAGATAGCCGTCGCCCTCAATGACATCTATTGTCGCGGAGTCATCCGTTGACGTTTTTGTGGGAGCAGCCCTTTTTATTGCTTGATATTGGCGATAAACTGCTCGGAGCTCTTGATGGAAGCGTTCATGTTTTGAATCAAGCCGTCGATGTCTTTTTTCAGCGTCGAGAACTCGGCTTTCAATGACCCGATGGCCTGAGCGTTCAGGTTGTGCTTGAGAAAGAGCACGTTGTCACGGAATGTGTTCAGAACCGGCGTCATGCTCTTTTCGGCCTTGCGCATGCTGGCCAGCATGGCCTTGTAGCGCGCGCGGGTATCGTTGAGTTTGCGCTGGCTGGATTGCCGCAGCGAGGCACTGGTGTAAAGTGCAAGCTCGTCCTCCCATTCCTCGAAAAGTGCCTCTGCCACCGATGCCACCTTGTCGATGCGATCGGAAACGGTTTTGGCGGCATCCTCGCAGTCCTCGAACTCGGCATTGAGCTTTTCGTAGGCCGCTTTCAGATCGCTGTCACCGATGTTGACCACCGCGCTGAACTGCTCAAGCGCCGATTTGAACTGGTCCTGTGCCTCGGTCTGCGCGTCCCGTGCCCCTTCCACCCGGTCGATGAGAATGTCCCGTTTGTGAACGCCGACTTTTTCCATGGCACCGTAGTACGCGCTTGCGCAGCCGCCTGCCAGCGCGGCGGCAGCCAGGATGATCAGGCATTTCAGGGCACGGAATGTGGTGGATCGTTTCATGACTGGCTCCTTTGGGAGGGCGCTGACTAAAACGCCCCCTGCGGATACGCACAGGGGGCGCGGTTTTCGGCTAATCAGCGGATCAGGCCAGAAAACCCGGATCGATGTCCTTGACGAATTCGTCGATGGCATCGCCGAAGTGCGTCAGAAATTTATCCATGCCTTTGCTGCCGGACATTTTGCCGGCAATGACGGCCGCCTTGGCGTAAACCTCTTCGAATCCGTTTTTGTCAAGGCCACTGATTTCGTGCGCCTCTTCTTTGGAGATGTGCCCCGTGTGCGCGAATACGGCCGCAAGAACACCCGTCACTTTTTTCACTTTTTCCTTGGCCATCGTACCTCCTTCCGTTTAGCTGGCGTGGTTGCTGCATTGACCCACTGCGTTTTGGATACCCATGTTCAAATATGCATTATAGCCATTGTCATAAAACCGTTCCGTTTGCACAACAACGCATGGTGAACATCGAAATCGCTATCGGTATCGCTATCGGCCTCGGAAAACATCGATTTCGACCCCGAGAGGATCTTGGCGATGAAACGGAACATTATTCTGCCAAGCACGCTTAAAACAAAGACAAAATCCGGAGACAGCTACCAGAATTTTTTGCCTTATGTCCATTCATAAATACCCCTCCCCTGGTGGGAGGGGACAGGGGAGCACCGAGGCTGAAAATGCCCGCCGCTGTTACATGCTTGCCCGCAGCAGGGGTAGACCTTCTCCCATCGCCGATTGCGTCAATCGCTCATCGAAACAGGCGAAAATGAGATCATTGGGCAATCGTTCATGAATAAGGAGGGCGGACGCCAAGTGGATGGCATCAAACCCCCTTAGCGGGTGTTTTTCAAGCACGGATCGGATCAGATCGTTCAGACCGTCATTGACCTCCACCCGAATGAACCCCGTCCAGTCGTTTTTAAAATCTACCATCGCTTTGTCAAACAGCGCCAAGGCCTCGGGTCCGGACGCTCTTTTTTTCCGATAAATGGCCGCTAAAGCTTCGGCGTATGCCACGGCAGACGTCGCCACTTCATCGGCCTGATTCCATGCAGCGACGAGCATCTCGGAAAAGGATTCTTTAAAATACTTTTTGACCAGGGCGCTGGTGTCCAGATACAAAATCATCGCCGGTCCTCAATGACCATATCAGACACAGGCGTACCACTGACTGGTTGCTGGGGCGGAAGAATCGATTTTTTTTTCAGACGGGTGGTCGGCAGGGAAACCAACCCTTCCTTGACAAGGGGTGACAGGGCCGCGCGTATCGATTTAGCGTCGGGTTTTTCTCTGATAATTCTGGCAATGGGTTTTCCCCTTTCCGTGATAATCACCTCGTCACCGGATTTTACAGCGGCCAGATAGCGGCTCAGATTGTTTTTGATTTCTTTGACACCGGCGTTAATCATGGCGGTCAACTCCAGAGTAGCTACTTGTGGCAAAATCGTATCCACTTTTTCTGCAGAAATCAACCCGTAATATATGCTGCGGACGGCGCTTGGGGGCATGCAAGCGGTTCTTATGGCGTCACGTAAAGCAGCGGTCTCAGGGCCGTCAGTGTTGCCGGGCCGATGCCCTTGACCTTTGTCAACGCATCCACGGATCGGTAAGGCCGCCCGGAAATGATTTCTGCCGCAAGCGATGGCCCGATTCCCTTGATAGCGGCCAACTGCTCCGCGCTGGCGGTGTTGATGTCGATCCTTTTCTGCGGCGTTTCTTGAACGCGCACCTGTTGCTGGATATCCGACAGTTTGCGGTCCTCCGCGCGCTGCGCCGCCCTCAACTCGGCGATGCGATCCGGGTCGCTGCGCGCCCAGATGCCGGCCCGTTTCAACATGGCCGAGGCCTCCATGTCTTTGAGCCGCTGGCTCATTTCGTCATGAGCGACGCCCTCCGGCGTTTCCCGCCGGACGCCAAAAGGACGGGCGAGTCCATTTTTGACCAAAAGGCTCGCCAGATCATCACCGCCGGCGGTTTCGATAAAGCCGTAAATTCGCGGGATGGATGAGCGCCCGGGCGCCGATGCGAATGTCGTATACAGCGTAAACGGCGCCGAGAGCACCCTGGCGGTAAACGCTGCTGCCGCCTTGCCGAAGCTCACGGCCTCGACAACGCTGGGCAGACCGAAGTACCGCATCTGCTCGCTCAACCGCCGGGCATCGGAGGTCGCCAGGGCGGATGTTTCGGGGCAGTCGACAAAATAGAGCCTCACCAGCAGGTGCCTGCCGCCGGCCATGACATGAAAACTGTCACCGTCGTTTGAATCCGATGCTGTCAACGCCACGTTGTGAAAAATCTCGAGGCTACCGGCACGGCAAATCGATACCACTGAAAGCATCAGCATGGCGATGGAAAAAAAGACAACACCGACAGGCGCTTTGCGAATCATGAGTCCCCTCTGGAAGTATTCATTACAGGATTTCAGCCCGAGGGATTCGGGCCGCGGTTTCAGCTTACCGCGATGGAAAGCCCATACAGCCGGCGATGTTTTGGTGTCCTCTCATTGGCCTAAAACGCGGCTCGCCAGATATGCGGTGTAGCCGACATAGCATGCCAGCAATGCCGCTCCCTCGAAACGGTTGATGCGCCCGGGCCCCCGGAAACCGTAGCCGATGACAAAGAGAGAGACCGTGAGTGCGGCCATGACCGGAACGTCCCGGGAGAGAACTTCCGGCCCCACGCGCATCGGGTGAATCGCCCCGGCGATGCCGACCACGGCCAGCGTGTTGAAAAGATTGGAGCCCAGAATATTGCCCAGGGCAATGTCGTGCTCTCCTTTGCGGGCGGCGATGATTGACGAGGCCAGCTCCGGCAGCGAGGTGCCAACGGCCACTATGGTGAGCCCGATGATGAGATCGCTCACCCCGAAGCCGCGGGCGATCTCGACCGCCCCCCAGACCAGGAGCCTGGAGCTGGCGACCAGCACGGCCAGTCCGATGATGAGCCAGAAGACCGCCCGGACGATCGGCAGGGTGCGTGCCTCCAGTTCCATCGCCATTTCTCTTCCCAGGGCGTCCGGCTGCCCGCGCAGGCCCTGGCGGATGGTCCAGGCCATCAGGGCGCCAAATACACCGAGCAGCACCAGGGCGTCGGCGCGGGAGATCTCGCCGTCCAAAAGCTGATAGGCGGCCAAGGTGGTGACGGCGGTGAGTATCGGCAGTTCCTTGCGAAGTACCTGAGAATGCACGGCGATGGGACTGATCAGGGCGGCCACTCCGAGGATCAGGGCGATGTTCGCGATATTCGAGCCGTAGGCGTTGCCAAGGGCGATGCCCGGGTTGCCCTGAGCGGCCGAGAGCGCCGAGACCAGCATTTCGGGTACGGAAGTGCCAAAACCCACGATCACCATTCCGATCAGCAGCGGCGGCATCCCGAAATGGCGTGCGGTGGCCGCAGCGCCTTCCACAAACCGGTCCGCGCTCCACACCAGGAGCACCAAACCAACGGCGATAGCGAGAATAGCGAGAGCCATAGGGTGGGTTACCACGCTTGCCGCACTGGCAGAGGCCCTGGAACAACCGCAAGGCTGCCGAACCGGGCGCGGTTCAGGGTGGTGTATAAGGTATTGGCCGGGTCAAAGGATAAATGGCCACGTTTTCATTAAGGCGTTCGCTTGACCGGCCTTCGTGTCCGGCGTTTTTTCCCTTCAATTTTTTCGATGGGATCGTTTACATAGACTTTTCCTAGCCCGATCGGCGAGGTAAATGTCCCGCCTTTTTTGTCTTCACTGATGCCATCTGAAAACCCTAAATCCAATGGCACTTTTCCCCGGCCGCCCATGGCATCGACGACATAGGTCGGGCGAAGAAAACCGGTCGTGGATCCGCAAAGGTCCCTGCAGATTTCTTTGCCGCGGTATACGTCTGTTCTGAAATGGCCGGTGCCCTCAACGAGATCGGCATAATACAGATAATATGGTTTTATCCCCATCTTACCCAGGCCGTGCATCAGGACCCTCATGACATCGGTGTCATCGTTGACGCCCTTCATCAAGACGGTCTGGTTCCCGAGCGGAATGCCCAACTCCCTTAAAATCTTAACGGCCTTGTAGCTTTCTGCCGTGATTTCATTGGGGTGATTGAAGTGGGTGTTGATGTAAAACTGCGGTTCTTTCAGCGACTGGGGCGTGTGTTTTCTCAGCACCTCAACCAGTTCTTTGTCTTCAATAATTTTTTGCGGCCACACGCAGGGCACCCTTGTCCCGATTCTGATCATTTCGAGGTGGCGGATTTCTTTCAGTTTCCCCAGGATCTCATCGAGCCGGCTGACCTTGATTAAAAACGGGTCTCCGCCGGAGATCAATACGTCCCTGATGTCTTCGTGGGAAGCAACGTATTCGATCCCTTTTTTGATGTCCTCGATTGACGGGTTTTTTCGTTCGTCGCCAACTTTTCGCTTTCTGGTGCAAAAGCGGCAATACATGGCGCACTCGTTCGATACGAGCAGCAGCACCCGATCCGGATACCGGTGGACGATCGTCCTCGGCCCGCCCAGCGGGATGTCGCCTTCCTCATCGAGCGGATCCGCCGTCAGGTCCATGTAGTGATCGAGCTCGTCGACATTGGGAATGGACTGTTTCCAAATGCCGTCGTTCATTTTCTCGATAAGGTTGAGGTAATAGGTGTTGACCCGCATGGGGTATCTGGCAATGACCTCCTCGAGTCTGGGGTCGACTTTGACCCGACGCCCGGCAAGCCATTTCTCCAGATCGGCGAATGTTTTGATGCCGTTTCTTAAGATGTCCCTGTAAGCCATAACTGAGCTTCCTTCCTATTTCTTGTGACGTCAAGCCGGCATCAATACTTTTCTGTGTTGAACCGACGCCTCGGCGGTGATTTGGCTATAGAAGATCACAGTCTTGGATTTGCGGTTATAATTAGCGAGGTTGGCGTTCAGGATCAAGGTAAAAATGAGGAAGAGGCAGGACGGGTGCATAAAGAGGCCAGTGATTTTAAACTACAACCCGGAGGCCGTTCTACAAGCGACATTCCCGCCACGGCCGAACCAGCAGAATGAGCCAGGCCGCCCCGATATACATCAGGCCCAGGTAGGAAAAGACCAGGGTATAGTTGCCTTGGGTAACGTCCAGAATATGGCCGGTGAGCCAGGGGCCCAGGGGGCCGGCCACGAAGCCGTAGGCGGTAAACACCAGGCCGAAAATGGCCCCGAAGTGCGCCATGCCGAAACAGTCGCCGGCCAGGGGGCCGGATACCGCAAACAGGGTCCCGAAGGCAAAACCGATGACCGCCGCCAGCGCGGCCCACAGCCACAGCCCGCCCAGATGCGGCATGAGCAGATAGGCCGCGCCCGCGCAGGCAAAGCTCACGGCCATGGTGAGGGTTCGCCCGATGCGGTCCGAATAGTACCCGCTGATCAACCGTCCGCAGCCGTTGGTCACGTTGAAGGCCGTGAGCAGCACGACGGCCTGGGGCAGAGTTAGGCCCCGGGCCAGGCCGAACCCGGTGGCCAGTACCAGCATGCTGGCCCCGGCGGCGCCGGCCAGCACCCAGGTGAGCCACAGGCACCAGAACTCGCGGCTTTTCAGCGCGTCTTCCACCGTACGGCCCGAGAGCGGTGGTGAGGGTTCGGCTGACGGGGTCGACGCCGCTGTCTCCGGAAACCGGATCAGGGCGGCAGCGGCCAGGCCGATGGTGAGTGCGGCGAAACCCGCGGCCAGGATCAATGTTTCATAGCCCCATTTCAGCAGCAGGATAGAAAATACCGGTGACATGATCGCTGCCGACAGTCCGAACACCATATTGAAAAAACCCGAGACCAGGCCCCGCCGGTGTGGATACCAGCGCTGGACCACCGTCAGCCCCGGAAGGTAGACAAACGCCGACGACGCGCCGACAAAAAACGCCCATATGTTGACTTCGTGTATGCTGCCGGCCGAACTCAGCCAGATGGCGCTGCCGCCGCACGCCACGGCCCCGATGGCAGTCAGTCGTCCCGGTCCATACTTTTGCATCAGGCGCCCGCACAGGTACATAAAGCAGGTCGCGCCGGTGAGTACAAAAAAGACCGTTCCGCCGACCTCTCGGCCGCTGGCGCCGAAGGCCTGCTGCCAGTGCTGGCGCAGGATCCCCGGAAGACCGAAAATGAATGCCCCCGGCCAGAAAATGGCACAGGCGCAAGCAATCAGGACAAAGCCTCGGGCGTTTTTTGTCGGCATGCGGGCTCCTTGGTCGATACCGGATCGGCAGCGATGTATCAGCGCCCTATATCATGATGTCCCTATTTGGGCGAGTGTGGAGGGCTTAGGGCAATCGTCAGAATAATATTCCGGGTCACCCCCAAGATTCTCTCGCAATCAGGATCGTAATCGGGATCGAAATCGATGTCTTACAAGGCCGATACCGATACCGATATCGATTGCGATATCGATTTCGATGTTCGCCAGATAATCCGGTTGAGAAGGGCCCCTTATCTCAGTTGTTGATTGCGTCCGTTCGCAATTATGGAGTATCCTGAAACCGCATTTCGAACCCGGTCGCCCAGTCGCTGAAGAATTGAAAAAAGAACTCACTGAAAAAAAATATGGACCAGACTGGACAGGGAGGTTTCATGCCGGAAGAAAAAACACGGACTCATGCGCTGACATCGGGCGAATCGGAATACCAGACCTTTGTAAACAATCTGCGCGCCGGTGTGTACCGGGTCACCGGGGGCGACGGCGGCCGGTTCCTTCAGGCCAATACCGCCATGATGGTCCTCTTCGGCTTCGAATCGATGGATGAATTGAACCAGGCGAAGATATCCGACCTGTACATCGATCCGGAGGATAGGGTTCGGTTTATCGAGGAGGTCCGACAGACCGGCAACGCCAGAGGCAAGGAGCTGCGGCTGAGGAAAAAAGACGGCACGCCGTTCTGGGCTTCGTGCACCGCCTCGATCCGCACCGATGACCAGGGCGTTGTTCAGTATATCGAAGGCATCATCGAGGACATTACCGAACGCAAAAACGCGGAGCGGGCGCTCCGGGACAGCGAAAAGGAGAATCGCACGCTCCTTGAAAATCTGCGCGCCGGCGTGTACCGGGTCACTGGAAAGGGTGTCGGCGATTTCATCCGGGCAAATTCGGCGATGATTTCGCTGTTCGGCTTTGACTCATGGGAAGACCTGAAGCGATCTTCCGTAGCCGATCTGTACGCCGAAAACGAAGACCGAATCGGCTTTGTTGAAGAAGTTTTCAGTAAGGGGTATGCCAAGGGCAAAGAGCTGCGGTTGAAAAAAAAAGACGGCACCCCGTTCTGGGGCGCATGCACGGCGGCTATCCGCAGGGATGAAGACGACCATGTCCTTTACGTCGAAGGGATCATTGAAGACATCACCGATCGAAAGCTGGCCGAAGAGGCGCTCCGGCATTCCAACGAGATCCTGAACAACATTCTGTCGGCATCGCCCGTCGGAATCGGGCTACTGGAAGACGATGTCATTCAGTGGGCCAACACGGAAATGAGCACCATGTTCGGTTTCAGAAGCGAGGATGAATGCAGGGGGCAGAAGATCGCTTCGATCTATACCTCCGCGGAAGAATACGAACGGGTGATCCGTCAAATCAAGGAAAATCTGAAATCCGGTCGCCCGCCCGAGGTGGATGCCGCATATCAGCGAAGAGACGGTCAGACTTTTACCGGCCATTTCAAAATGAGCTGTCCAGATCCATCCAACCCTTCGAAACGCGCTATTTTCACCATTCACGATATTTCCTGGCGGTTGCAGGCGGAAAAAGAGCGCATTCAGAGAGAGAAACTCCAGGGTGTTCTCGAAATGGCCGGTGCCGTGTGTCACGAGATGAATCAGCCGCTGCAGGGCATTTTCGGATACGCGGAGACCTGCATGTTCGGGTTGGACAAGGACCACCCGCTGTACGAAAAACTGGAAAAAATTGTCGGTTTCTCGGCCAGAATGGGGCAGATCACCAACAAACTGCAGCATATCACCACTTACGCGACAAAGGATTATACCGCTGGGGTCAAAATAATAGACATCGACCGCTCGACACAGCAGTAAGCCAAAGTTTTTTTATTAGGACCTATCTCAAAAAACGGATTTTTGGTTCAGATCAAGGCGAAGGCAAGCATCAACCCGCAGGAATACTGCTGGATTTTGAGGACTTGATGCGCGGCTTAAACGCCGATATGGGCCAAAAAGACTTTTTTGAGATAGGTTCTATAATCGGTCCAAAGACGCCGGCTTGGCAGTATGCAGAAAATATAAAGTTCGTATCGTCCAAATTTAAATATTAAGGGCATTCCCAATAATCGCGTGATTTATAATCAACACCCCCTTTTTCCCTCTGTCTTCCGGCCCTTTTACCAAACCTAAAAATCCTTTTTATTTCATGCCACCGCAATCTTTATCAACTCTTTACAGTTTCTTTAAATTTCCTTTTTATTCAATGGCTATCTTCTTTCCATTACGGACTGTCGGGTTATTGGATTTCCAATAATGGCAGTCTCACAACAATTTATGGAAGGGAGAACAGATCATGAAAGCATCGAGGTACTTAAGAGTCGGCCTGATGGGATTGGCGTTGCTGGGTTTCACGTTCAGCATGGCAAGTTGTGGAATGTCGAATAAATCAATGAATAACGATGGGATGAAATCCGAGAGCACGATGGAAAAGCCCATGACAACGGATACAATGAAATCCGAGGGCATGATGGAAAAGCCGATGAAATAGGACGATATGAAATAAAAACCAGCGTGCGGACACTCTGAAGCTTTCGAAATTATGCTTTGGAGTGTCCTTTCGGAGGGGGGGCAAAATCAGAGGGGCCAGATGGCAGACTGCGGCTGTTGATCTGCCCTCTTCGGTTACACTGCAATTTGCTTCACCTGCAGGTTTTCGACATCCATGCGGCCAAGGCCCGCTTCATGGGCCATCTTGATGTGATCGATCTGTCCGGGATGAAGGCGCCCCCCATTCCAGGTGCACAACTTGACGGTCATCGCATCGGCGGCCACCATGTCCGCCGATGCGATGACCTTGTTTTCGGCGATGATGTCACCGGGCCCATGGGGCCCGTTGGTGGACAGCACGCGTGTAGCATCGACCACCACGAGCTGCGGCTTTAGACGGGTGGCCAGCTTTACTATGGAAGCGTCCAACCGTGCGATCCCATGCAAGGCCTGGCGGTCGTAGACCAGCCCCATCATGCCCTTCATGGAAAGACTGACACCGGTGGTTTCGTGTTCTTTGGCCTTGGGTGCCGCAATCAGGACATCCGCGCTCAACACCTCTTTCATGACATCCGCCTCATTGAAGCCAATCCATGAATCGGACACGCTGACTGGCGAGAATTGGTCGGCATCTTCAATGGCAGCGACCATTCCGGGCTTGATGGGGTCGCAGGCTTGCCGAATGTCTTCGATACAGAATTTGGAAAAACCCGTTGGGTGATCCAGAATACGGACTGCACCGGCGCTTGCCTCAAGGCACATGACGGCCAACTCCCGCACGATTCCGGCATCGGTGTTGGTGGCGTGCGCCTGTCCTTTGCCAAAACTCATGTTTGGCTTGATGACCACCTTCTGCCCAGGCTTGACGAACCGTTTCATTCCCCCGAGGGCATCAACGGCAGCCCGCGCTGCGGGCCCCGGAGCGCCGGTGACCACGCTGATATCGGGATAGGCTCCGGCGAACACGCCCCGAGGCAGCCACAGGCCGGATGCACCAGCGGCCAGATAGAAAGCCCCTTTGAGTTGCGTTTTGAGAAAATCCCGGCGGGTTGACATGTCGCTACGAACGGCCGAGTTCGCAATCGTGCAGGGTTTCATTAGCGCCCTCCTTATGGGAGACGTGGGATTATGGGCGCAGTATATACTCATATGAGTATTTTGCAAGAATTTACTGAGCCATGTCCGATAGCATCCTCAGACACTTCTAAGAATCGGCGAATATTACCTATATATACAAAATTATTATGTAAAATTATTATTTTCGACGCATTGCCTGCCAGGGAATACAGGCGAAAATTCGCTTGAAATAGAACCGAATGAATAATCATAAATGCCCAAATGGGCATTTTGATGGAGTAGGGATACATTTAAAATTAAAAAATTCTCAAAATATCCGGTGAAGGTTTGTCCAAAGCAACGGGGATCTTCACAGGGACAAATCTACCAACGGGGACCTGATTCCAATTTGGGACGCCAAATCTTAAGAAGGCAATACCGGGGAGGTGTCCTGGCCAATAAGTGGTCTTCCGTCAACAACGTCCCGTTTTCTTTCGCTTTGGTGGTGATTTAAGAGGGGCTGGGCAGGAGGCCCGCTTAGGGAGGGCGTGGAAAACGAATTGGCCTATCTGTCTGGTAGTTCCGTGCCCCGATTTATGACTTCGATATAACCTGCATAGCTAAATAGTCGGTTGCGTCTTCTGGCGGTGAGCTCCTTCACGATGCCGAGTTGCACCAGGTGTACGAGCGTCTTGTTGACCGTAGCCGAGGTGATACCGGTTTTTTCCACCAACCAGCCCGATGTGGCGATGGGACGTTCCATTAGTGCTCGGTGGACCCGCAGCGTGGATGCCGCCGCACGGCCAAGGCCGCTGATCTTGTCCCGGTCCTGATTTGACAGATCGAGAAGCTGCTGCGCCGTTTCCACCGCCTGGGTGGCGGTGACGATGACCGCCTCGGCGAAAAAATCGAGCCATGCCTCCCAGTCACCGGTCATGCGCACGTTGTTGAGCAGTTCGTAGTAATACTGGCGATGCGTCTTGAAGTAGAGACTGAGGTAGAGCATCGGCTCCCGCAGCACCTTCTGCTCGCACAACAACAGCGTGACCAGCAGACGACCCAAACGGCCATTGCCGTCAAGAAACGGGTGGATCGTCTCGAACTGGACATGGGCCAAGGCCGCTTTGAGCAGCACCGGGGTCGGCTCGGGCTGGTCATGCAGGAAGCGTTCGAGCTTGCTCATGCACTCGAGCACCGCTTCTGCCGGCGGCGGAACGAAGGCAGCATTGCCGGGCCGGGTGCCGCCGATCCAGTTCTGGCTGCGCCGGAACGCTCCAGGGGTCTGGTTGCTACCCCGTCCCTTGGTCAGAAGCACGCCGTGTATCTCCCGAAACAGCCGAAGGGTCAGCGGCAGCCCTTCTTTCAGCAGGCGCAGGCCATGGTCGAGCGCTGCGACATAGTTGCTGACCTCCCGGACATCATCCAGTGGGACGCCCGGCTGCTGATCCAGTTCGAACATCAGCAGGTCCGAAAGCGACGACTGCGTCCCCTCGATCATGGAGGAGAGCACCGCCTCCTTGCGAACGTACATGTAGAGAAACAGCGACGTATCCGGCAACAGGGTCGAGACACTGTCCAGTCGCCCCAGTCCCAGCAGCGCCTGGTCGAACTTGCTGCGCAGCGCCGGCGTCCAGTCGATCGGTGGCCGCGGCGGCAGCGGTGCGGGCACGAAGGCCTGCGCCTTCTCGCTCACCGTCGAAATAGTCACATATTTTCCTTGGAGGTCTCGTTTCATCAGGATGGCCTGGAACCTAAATTAAGATTTATCTTAATTTTATCTTTCAGTGTTATTCTAAAATAAAGAACCGGAAAGGAAAAAGCAAGTGCTGTGATGCGTTTTCAGGATCAAGGCTCGTTTGTCCACCACTTAACTGCCAAATCAGGGGCTAAGCAATGTCAAGAAAACGATTTGCGCTGCCCGCAGCTCAGCCCCATAGTCGGCCGTTTGCGAATGCACGGCCCGATCCGGATTTGAGGTATTTTTCAAATTGTGCCACCAGATCGTGATCGGAAAAGGCGAGGTAGGTGACCAGCCGCCAGGGCCGGTATTTTGCCGTGTGAGGGGATTGGCCGGCGTTGTGTCTACCAGAGCCGCTTTCTGGCGAAGGCGATGCCAGAATGCGATTTCAGGTATTTTTCGAAATCGAGCGCTGTCAGCCTATTTTTAAAGGCCAGGTAGGTGACAACCTGCAATTGCACGAGTTGGAAATTGCGAAAGCGCAGAAAATTCTCGGGCAGCCGTTTTCGCCTCGACAGCGGAGGTTCGATCAGTGATTTGTCAGGCTGCAGGGTGTCATGGCGGCAACTGGCTTTTGAAAGTTTTCAGTAGCGGCAACAGACCCGGCACATCATTTTGAATGATGCTCCACAGGGTATCGTCATCGATACCGAGGTAGCCATGAATCAACCGGTTGCGGGTGGCTATGATTAGGCGCCAGGGAATTTCGGGGTGCGTCGTCCTGACCTCATCCGGAATATGGGAAGCAGCTTCGCCGATGAGTTCCAGATTGCGCAAGGTGGCATCATAGGTGAGATCGGTGGTCACGAAACTGTCTTGATCGAAACCATCGGTGTAATAGAGCACCTTTTGGGCAAATTCGATCATGTCGTCAAGGTAGAAGCGTCATTCGCGTTGGGTAGAATCAGACATTGACCCGTCCCTGTTCGATGTAAGGGCGCAGTTCCGGGCGAAGGGCCTTTTCGGTGACCAGATCGACCGGGCAGCCGAGCAGGTCTTCCAGGTAGAACTGTACACCGAAATAACGCTTGGAGGTCGCCGGGCCGTCGAAGGCGACCAGGATGTCAATGTCACTGGCGCTGGCTGCTTCACCTCGTGCGGTTGAGCCGAAAATCGCCAGCCGGGTCACGCCGAAACGGGCTTGAAGCTCCGGTTTGCTGCGGGCAAGCAATTCAAGAGCGCGTTGTTTTTTCATCTTAAAATCTCCCGGACACGGCTGCTTACCGCAGGTTTCATCTCAAACGCCTGAAACACAAGGCGCGCGAGTGCCATTGAAATAACAGTTTCATATAATATTTGCCATGTCCCGTGCAATGTAAACAGGAAATGTCCGACAGATCTCGATACATTCCAATAAGAAAGCCCGTTGAACGCGAGTGAGAAAATAATTCCTGACCAGGCCCGCCAGTGTGTGAGAGGTTTTCCGAACTGGGCGCGAGCGCGCTGAATGCGTCATCAGTCGCGGCTCTGGATTTACGTTACAACTCAACTTTCGGGATTCGTTGAGAAGCTGATATTTCTGTTTCTCACGAGGCCCAAAGTATTCATGGTCACATCCATGGCTACATAGAAAAAGGCCTCGAACGTTTTCTGGCAATAGGATCCAATGAATCGCAATCGATC